>JADFNB010000024.1 GCA_022563595.1 Gemmatimonadota bacterium | reverse complement strand
GGTAGCGGACGTATAAGGACGATCTTGCCGGTCGCGACCAGCAACATAGCCTTGACGAAAACTCGGGGCGTAGCGCAGCCTGGCCCGGGGGGTCTTGGGTTTCGGTGGCGGTAGTTGCACGGCGCCATCGGCGTAGGCGGTCACGAGCGCCCGTATATTGGCCTGGTCACCCAGCGCATCTGTTTGCCACTGCTCCATGTTCTCCCAAAGCATGATCTTGAGCATTTGAGCGTCGCTCAGGTCCTTGATCGTAATCAGGATGCGCGAGGCCTCCCCCAGTTCCTGTCGCAGGGCCTCCAACCGGTGGTGCCCATACGCCAGCTCGGGCTTCCCGTCCTCCTCGTTGACTCGGCCCACCAGGTTGTCCCAGAAACTGGTGGCACGGATCGATTTGCGTAGTGCTTCTACCTTCCGCTCATCGAGCGGGTAGCTGTCGATTGCACGAAACGGGTTGGGCCGGATCTGGTCTATCCGGAAGTACTTTGTTTCCGAGAACGCCGCCGTATCGCTCATTGCGGCGTCCGGAAGATGGTTGGGCACACGCTCTTCAACGCACCGCCTCTTAGTGTCCATAACCTCACACCTCGCCGTGGTGCGTTGCCGACCGCTCCTCGATCCACCGCACGAGACCATCTTCGGGTATGAAGATCGTTCGTCTGACCCTTAGGTGAGGCGGACCTTCGCCGCGTTTGATCATCTCGTAAATCCGCCATGGTTGAAGCCCCGTTAACCCGGCCGCTTCACGTACCCGCAAAAGCCGGGGCACCTTGGTATCCATTTCGCGTTCCCTCCTTGGTCAAAGCAAAAAAACCCCGGCAGTCGGGGCCGACGTCGCATGACGTAGAACCCGAACTGCCGGGGTGAGCTCATCCGCTCCGCACATCGCCCGTTCGATGCGTCGGCCGCCCGGCTACCGCCGGGCTGCGGGAATGGTGTCAGGGCCCAGGTCCGCGTCAGCGGCCCTCTCCCCCGCCGCCCTGACAATAACTGAAACGTCCTTTGTAGGGCAAGACGTGCTCGGACAACCACGGCCCGCCACGGACAGGGACGGCCAGCCACGTCAGTATGGATTTGAGTAGGGACGGGCACCAAAAAGCCCGCCGGAGGCGGGCTAAGTCGTTATGGGCCAGGGAGGACTTGAACCTCCGACCTCACGCTTATCAGGCGTGCGCTCTAACCACCTGAGCTACTGGCCCTCAACCGGACTCGAATCTAGACGGAGCAGCAGGTAAAACCAAGGTGGGTCCGTAGCGGCCTGAAGTCGTCCTCGTCGAACTCGTCATCGTCGTCGTCGTCGTACTCGTCCTGGTCGTACTCATCGGGCAGCTCGTCGTCTTCCTCGAAGTCATCGGACTCGTCGTCTTTCTCAAGTCGCGCGACGAGGAGACCGGCCGATACCGCCGCGTCCCAGGGCAACATGCTCTCTCCCGCGAATCGTGCTAACAACCGAGTTCCGCCGCGGCGCGTGACGCAGCACGGGCCGCCTTTCGCCGTTCAGCCGGATCGAGTGAGCGCTTCCGCAGACGCACCGCGTCAGGTGTCACTTCGATCAACTCGTCTTCCTCTATGTACTCCAACGCCAACTCGAGGGTGATCTCCCGAGGCGGCTCCAGTCGGATAGCCTCGTCCGTGGCGGTGGTGCGGATGTTCGTGAGCTTCTTCTCCTTGGTGATGTTTACGTCCATGTCACCACCGCGCGAGTTCTCGCCCACGATCATCCCTCTGTAGACGCCGTCGCCCGGACGCACAAACATCGTCGCCCGTTGTTGCAGGTTGAAGATCGCGTAGGCAACTGCCTCGCCGCCCCTGTCCGCGACCAGCACCCCGCGCTTCCGGTCTGCCAGCGGCCCCGCCCAGGACCCGTACTCCAAGAATCTATGATGTAGAATTCCCTCGCCGCGCGTGTCCGTCAAGAAGTCCGACCGGTAGCCGAACAGCCCCCTCGCGGGAATGCGGAAACTCAAGCGGGTCTTGCCCCGCCCCGTTGGCTTCAGCTCGACCACCTCGGCGCGGCGCGGGCCGAGCTTCTCGATCACCGTACCCACCATGTCGTCGGGGACCTCGACGACCAGTTCCTCGTACGGCTCGAGCCTGGCACCATCCGCTCCTTGCCTGGTGATCACGCGCGGCCGGGAGACCTGGAACTCATACCCTTCCCGCCGCATGTTCTCCATGAGGATGCCGAGGTGCAGTTCCCCTCGCCCCGAGACCGCGAGGGTGTCCGGCCGGTCGGTCTCCTCGACCGCCAGAGCCACGTTGCGCTCGAGTTCCTTGAAGAGCCGTTCCCGTACCTGCCGTGACGTCACGTACTTCCCCGCACGGCCTGCGAAGGGCGAGGTGTTGACCGAGAAATCCACGGAGATTGTCGGCTCCTCGATCGCTATGCCGCGCAGCCGTTCGGGCCGCGCAGGATCGCTGAGGGTCTTGCCAATCTCGATCCCACTCAGCCCGGCCAGCGCCACGATGTCGCCGGCCGTAGCCGACTCGACCTCGACCCGCCGGAGCCCGTCGAACAGGTAGAGCCGCACCACACGCGCGCGTTCCACCCCCGCGTCATCCACGATCCCGGGGTCGCCCAGCGGCAACAGCGCCACGTGCTGGCCCACGTGTACCGTTCCCCGCTCGATGCGCCCGATCGCTATCCGGCCCACGTAGGACGAATAGTCCAACGTCGAGATGAGCAGCTGGAACGGTCCGGCCGCGTCGCAGGGAGGCGGCGGTACCGTCTCCAGAATGGCCTCGAACAGCGGTGCGAGATTGCTGCTGGGATCTTCCAGGGAAAGCGTCGCAGTACCATGCCGCGCCGAAGCGTAGAGGAACGGTGCTTCGAGTTGCGCTTCGGTAGCCTCCAGATCGATGAACAGATCGAGCACCTCGTCATGGACCTCGTACGCACGGGCGTCGGTCCGATCGATCTTGTTGATGACCACGATCGGTTGCAGCCCCAGCTCCAACGCTTTCCGGGTGACGAACCGGGTCTGCGGCATTGGGCCCTCGACCGCGTCGACCAGCAACAGTACGCCGTTGACCATGCGCAGGATACGTTCGACCTCGCCGCCGAAATCCGCGTGCCCCGGCGTGTCGACGATGTTGATCTTGGTGTCGCTCCACCGAACCGCCGCGTTCTTCGAGAGGATCGTGATCCCCCGCTCCCGCTCGAGCGGGTTCGAGTCCATCACGCGATCCTCGACCTGCTGATTGGCCCGGAAGACACCCGCCTGCCGCAGCATCTGGTCGACCAAGGTCGTCTTACCGTGATCGACGTGCGCAATGATGGCGATATTCCGTATCACCCGACCAGCTCCCCGCACATCCGTTCGCTCTCCAACTGGATCGTCACGTGATGGATCCCCAGTTCCGCCATCCGCTCACCAAGCAGTTCCAACACCAACTGCGAGCGATCGGGATCGTCGAGCACCGCGTGCCCGGTCATGGCCACCATCCCGCTGGTTACGGTCCACACGTGGAGATCATGAACGTCGGAGATCCCGGGGATGGAAGCGATCCGCGTCTCCACGTCTCCCAGCGAGATGTTACCCGGCGTGGCTTCGAGCAGCACGTCGACGCTCTCGGTCACGAGCCGCCAAGCGCTGACCAGGATCAACAGGGCGATCACTATGGAGATGATCGGGTCGGCGAGGGTCCAGCCCGTCACGACGATCACCAGACCGGCGAGCAATGTCCCGATCGATCCGAGCAGATCACCGATGACGTGGAGATACGCGCCGCGCATGTTGAGTGAGTGGCGGTGTCCGCCGCGCAGCACGCGCAGGGCCGCGAGATTGGCGACGAGCCCCACCGCGGCGACCCCTAGCATCACACCGGACTGCACGTCGGGCGGGCGGCCCAACCGGCCGATCGCCTGCCACACGATCAACGCCGAGATACCGACCAGCGCGACACCGTTCACCAGCGCAGCCAGGATCTCTAACCGGAGGTACCCGTATGTTTTCTGCGGTGTGACCGGGCGCTGCGCGATCCAGGCCACGAACAGGGCGAGCCCAATCGAGGCGGCGTCGCCCAGCATGTGTCCCGCGTCGGCGAGCAGGGCGAGCGAGTTGGCAATCCATCCGCCGGCCACCTCGGCGAACATGATTACAACGGTTATCGCCAGCGCGAGCCGGAGCGCGCGGGCGTGCTGTGTCAGTCCGGGACCCCTATGGGCGCAGTCGACGGCGGCGACTTGGCGCTCAGGCATCACTGATTGCACTCGAGCGTTGCGCGACGGCACTCGGCCGCCGGGACGAAACCGGCGAGCATGTGGCGGTCGCTCGTCGTGCGGGAAACCGGTATACGCATCGGATATGAAAGCTAAGGGCTCCGTCGGGGCGGTAAAGGGCGGACAGCGGCCGACCACTGTGCCAACCGCACCGCCAACGCCACCGCCTCGCGCATCGAGCCGGCGTCCGCCACGCCCTTCCCCGCGATATCCAGTGCCGTTCCGTGATCGGGCGCCGTCCGAATGAAGGGCAGCCCGAGGGTCACGTTCACCGCTTTCCCGAAGGCCGCGACCTTGATTGCCGTCATCCCTACGTCGTGATAGGGCGCGAGTACCGCGTCGAACTCGCCCCGCAACGCGCGCACGAACACCGTGTCGGCGGGCAGCGGCCCCGCGGCCCCCAACGACTCGGCGGCCGGCGCCAGGATCTCTTCGTCCTCGGTCCCGAAGAGCCCGTGCTCGCCGGCATGCGGGTTGACGGCGCAGACCGCCAGACGTGGAGCGTCGATTCCCCACCACTGCACGAGAGCGTCCTGCGTGAGCGCTCCCACGCGCAGAATCCGCTCACGCGTAAGGGCGGCGGGTACCTCTTTGAGCGGTATGTGTGTCGTCACCAACACGACGCGCAGCGGCCCAGCGGCGAGCATCATCGCGACATCCACCCCGCCGGCGAGCGCGGCCAGCCATTCGGTGTGACCCGGGTAGCGGTAGCCCGCCAGATGCAGCGCGTGCTTTTCCGCAGGACCCGTCACGATAGCGTCGACTTCACCGCCCAGAGCGAGATCGACCGCCCGTTCGACCTGTGCCGCGACCTGGTGAGCGGCAGCTTCAGGCGAATAGGTGAAAGGTGAAAGGTGAAACGCATCACCTTCACTGCTCACCTTCTCACTTTTCACCCTGCGGACCTGAACCCGCTCCCCTGGCAGGGATGCCACCATCTCCTCCGGTCCAAGCACCACGTATTCCGCCCCTGCCGGAGGATCGGCCATCACCTCTTCCACGATCTCCGGCCCGATACCGCGCGGGTCGCCCAGGGTGATCGCGACACGCGGTCGCTGAGTTGGCGGAGAAGTCGCTTCGGAAGGCACTGCGCAGCCCGGGGTTGCCGTCCCTCTCTATGGCAGCCGGATATCGAGGTAGGTGCTCTCCCGCAGTTCCCGCACCAGCCGCCGCACGCCACTCCCCTCGGCTAGGTTCTGCCGAATGCGGTCGCGCAGCTCCTCGAAAGTGTACTCGCCCTCGGCATGCCGCTCGATGAAGCGAATGACCGCGTACCGCTCGCGGCCCGCCTCCGTCAGCAGGACCGGGCCGATAATCGCGCCCGGCTGTTCGTCGGCCAGGGCGCCGGCGTAGGACGGGAGCAGATCCGTTAGGGCGACGTCCTCGAACAGCGACTGCTCGATCGGATCGTGGTGCAGGTCGGCCAGCGAGTCCCAGGAGGCGCCGGCCCTGAGGGCCGCTGCGATCGAGTCACCCAGAGCGCGTGCCGCCGCGGTATTTGCCTCGGTGATCACCGGCGTGAACAGGATGTGCCGCGCCTGCACCTCCGCCGGCTCGACGCGCTGTACCTGAATGATGTGGAAGCCGAAGGGGGTCCTCACCAGATTCGAGATCTGGCCCGGCCGCAGGCGGAACGCGATTCGCTCGAACTCCCGGACCATGCTTCCGCGCCGGAACCATCCCAGCTCGCCACCCTGCTCGCGTGTAGCGGGGTCGTCGGAGAAACGCCGCGCGGCGGTGGCGAAATCGGCGCCGTTGCGCAGCTCCGCCAACACCGAATCGGCCCTGGCACGCGCCTCCGCCTTCGCTTCGGGTGACGCCTCGGGTTGGATGATGATCTGGCGGAACGTGACGGACGCCGTGCGCTTGGGTTGCTGATCGCGCGTCTCTTCGAAGTAGCGCCGCATCTCTGCTTCCGTCGGCGGCACCTGCCGGAGATCACCGCGGTCACGCAGACTCTGGATCAGGCTCTGTTTCTGCATCTGGCGGCGGGTCTGTTCCGTCATGTATCGCCGGTACTCTTCCGGCGTGCCGAGCCCCGCGAGCTCCAACTGCCGGCGATACTCGAACTCGGAGCTGAACTGGGAGCGCGTCTGGCGCAGGGCCGTTTCTACGGCGGCCTGGACCTGCTCGTCGGTGACCTGCACCAGCGTGTCGCGCAGGGCAAGTTGCACCAACAGCTCGTCATCGATCAGCCGGTCGAGCAGCTCCCGCTGCAACTCGATTGTCTCCGCCGAGTCGGTCGGCGCGGCCTGGCCGAGGCGCTGCATCTCGGAGAGCACGACGTTCAACTCTTCGTTGACCCGCGACAGCGGTATCGGGACGGTGCCCACCACGGCCACAACCCGGTCGATCTCGACGAACCGCTCATCCTGCGCACCCGCGGTCCCGGTAGCAGCCACGAGCAGCGCACATGCGCACGCGAGCACCACGCCGGGACTACGACGCATCGCTCTCCGCTCCACTGTCCGGAGGCGTCACCGGCTGTGCTGGTGCCGGCGGTCTGGTGCTCTCGATCGCCGCGCGGATCTCCCGCGCCCGGGCCAGGACGCGCTCGACGCCCGCCGGCACCAGCTCCCACTCGAACCTGGACCGCAACTCATCGGCTAGGAACGGCGGAACGAGCTGCATGCGGCGTTTGTTCTGCGACAGCGCGAGCAGATAGTCGATGACTTTCACCTGCACGGCGCCCTGGCGTGCGGCCTCGGGCTGCCGCGCCAGCAGTGCGAGCGTATCACGATGCAGGCCCATCACCGCGCCGAGCAAGGCCAGTTCGCGCGCGAGCTGGTCTCGCAGACTGTCTACCGCGGCGGCGCTGATCTCCACTCCGGCGTCCTTTGCCTCCGTCAACAGTACCTGGTTGCGTATCAACGTCCGAACCATGACCGTGATCTGCGAATCGGGTGCGGCCGCAAGCCGCTGGCGAATCGGTATCGGCATGCCCTGCATCCAGCGGGCCACGTCGGAGACGCGGAACCGCCCGCCGTCGCGGTACGTCCCGACAACCGTGCGCGAGCGTTTAGCCCGCACCGGATCGTTGGCCACCTCGCGGATCGCCGGAATGGCGGACGACTTTACCTCGATGTCCCACCGCTCCGGCAGGGCTGTCAGGTAGTCGGCCTCGAACTCTTGCTCGAGCCGGTCTTTCACACCCGCCCTGAACTCGGCGTAGACCTCTTCCAGCGGCGGCCGGTAGAGGATCTCGTACCCGCGCCCCGTCGCCACGACATCCGAGAATTCCCCCGGCTCGAGCGCGTAGGCGGCATTCTCCAGCGCGGCATCATGCTCGCCGCGACCGATCACGCCCATGCTGCCTTCGCGTTTCACGTCCACCTCTTCCGTCCACTGACTCGCCTCAGCCCATGACATGTCACGGCGTAACCGGTTGTACAAGTCGGTCGCGACGGCCTGCTTCGCGGTACGGACGTCAGGCGACACGTTGAAAGCGACCTCGAACAGGACGCGTTTGATGAGCCGGTACTCCCCGACCCCGTACACACTGTCAGTTTGCGCGGAGTCGAGTGCTACCCGATCGCTCACGAGCATCTCGTGATAGCGCGTCGCTATTTCCTGCTGCACGTCCGCCCACTTCGCCGCCACCACGGTCGCGGAATCCAGCAGGGAATCGCCGAAAACTACGCTGCGCGCGAACAGGGTGTAGTCGATCCACACACCGGCCACGCCCTCGACGACCTGGCGGTTGAGCGCGAACCCCTCACCTCTGGCGAGAATAGTCGCAAGGCGATCGACGCCCAGTTCGTAGTTGTCCGCGCGAGCCACCACATCCACCCGCGAGGTGAAAGCGTCGGCGCACCCAGCCGACAACGCGGTCGCGACCGCGAACGAAATCAACCGCATGTACACTCCTCGATAGCTACGACGCAGACCGTGCGGCTGCCGCGTCACTGTGCATTCCAAGGGCCGCTTTGAGGGCCCGCACCAAGCCCGGACCTATCTCCATGCCCCCGAGCCGTGTGAGCCGCAGAGAGAGCGGCATTATCCGCCGAACATCGGCCCCGAACTGAACGCCCTCGAGCGCGGCGGTAAGGCCCGCGAGTCGCGGCGTGGCACCGGCCCGAAAACTGAGCCGCGCCTCGTCGCCACGCACCAGGATCGTCTCCAATCCCAGCAGGGCGCCGAGGGCGCGGAGTTCCGCAACGGTGAGCAGGCGCTCGGCTTCGGCCGGCAGGGGCCCGAACCGGTCACGCAGCTCGTCGCGCAGGGCCGCAATCTCGCCAACTTCCGTTGTTCGCGCCAGCCGCCGATAAATCTCGAGCTTCGCGTCCTCGTCCGGAACATAGTCGTGCGGCAGATGCGCGCCCCCCGCGCCCCCCGCGAACGTGACGTCCGGCGGCACCGTGACCGCGGCAACGTCGCTGCCCTGAAGCGCCCGCACCGCCTCGCGGAGCCAGCGCAGATACGTGTCCATGCCGACCGCGTGCGCGTGCCCGGATTGTTCGGCTCCCAGCAGATTACCCGCGCCACGCAGCTCGAGGTCCCTCAAGGCGATCCGGTATCCCGACCCGAGCGCCGTGTGATGCTCTAGTACGCGGAGCCGTTGCTCGGCTTCCGCATCCAGGTTGTCCGGCACCAGCAGATAGCAGTACGCCCGCCGATGGCCGCGTCCCACCCGCCCGCGGAGCTGATAGAGTTGCGCCAGGCCGAACTGCCCCGCGTCGTGCACGATCATCGTGTTTGCGTTGGGGACGTCGAGCCCGGACTCCACGATCATGGTCGAGACGAGGACGTCGATCTCGCCGGTCACGAACAGCCGCATGACCCGGTCGAGATCCCGCTCCCGCATCTGGCCGTGACCTACCGCTAGGCGCGCACGTGGCGCGAGTGCCTGCACGCGTTGCGCCACCGTCGCGATCGTCTCGACCCGATTGTGTACGAAGAAGACCTGCCCGCCACGGTCGACTTCACGCGCAATGACCTCCTCGATCAGCCCGTCGTCCCATGGCTCGATGAAGGTCAGCACCGGTGAGCGGTCGAGCGGCGGCGTCTCCATCAGCGTGAGGTTCCGCAGGCCGGCCAGCGCCAGGTGCAGGGTGCGCGGGATTGGGGTCGCCGTGAGGGTCAACACATCGACCTCGAGACGCAATGCCTTGAGCCGTTCCTTGTGCTTGACGCCGAACCGATGCTCTTCATCCACGATGAGCAATCCGAGGTTCTTGAACCGCACGTCCTGCGACAGCACACGGTGGGTGCCTATGACGATATCTACGGTCCCGGCGGCGAGTCCCCGCAACACCACGCGTTGCTCGGCCGCCGTCCGAAAGCGTGAGAGCACCTCGATCCTCACCGGGTAATCCGCCATCCGCTCCCCGAATACCCGCCCGTGCTGCTCGGCCAGGATCGTGGTCGGCACCAGAATCGCCACCTGTTTGTCGGCCTGCACCGACTTGAAGGCGGCGCGTACCGCGACCTCCGTCTTGCCGTAGCCGACGTCCCCGATGACGAGGCGGTCCATCGGGGTGGGCAGCTGCATGTCGGCTTTGACGTCTTCGGTCGCCTTACGTTGGTCGGGTGTGTCCTCATAGAGAAACGAGGACTCCAACTCGCGCTGCCACGTGGTGTCAGGCGGGAACGCGAACCCGGGAGCCACCGCACGACGGGCGTACAGTTCGATCAACTCGGCCGCCATCTTCCGGATAGCCCGCTGCGTCTTCTCGCGCCGGCGGCGCCAGCGTGTCCCCCCGAGCCGATCGAGCCGCGGCGGAGCCCGGTCGCCGTCTTCCGGGGTGCGGTACCGTTCGATCTGGTCGATCCTATAGAGCGGCACGTTCAGCCGGTCGCCGCCCTCGTACTCGATGACCGCGACCTCGAGCACCGTTCCCTCGCCGACACTGATCCGCTGCACGCCGCGATAGATCCCGATACCGTGTTCGAGATGCACCACGTAGTCGCCCGGAGTGAGCGGGGCGGCCGATGTCCCGGTCGGCTGCCGGAACCGCCGCGGCCTGCGAATTCGCCGGGCGCGCCTGAAGATCTCGTGGTCGGTGAGCACCGTGAGCCTAGGCAGGACGAAACCGCCCTGGAGTGCGCCTAGGGCGAGCGTCACCGAGTCGGGCAGCCGCTCGCCCGGAGGCTCACCGCTCGACAGCAACTCCTCCAGACGTTCGAGTTGCCCTGCGTTATCGCACAGGATCAGCGTCGGCCCCCGCCGCACCAGCCGATGCAGGCGCCGCATGTCGCGCTCGACAGGCTCCGGAGGAAACAGCTCGAAGTCGTGCACTTCGGGCCCGTCGCGCAGGCGCAGGCGCGCCAGCCGCTCCCAGAAGGGTTGCCACTCGGCGGGATCGAGCAACACCGCTTCCCGGCCCGGTACATCCTCACCCCGTTTCTGCGCCACCTCCACGTGATGAGCGGCGTCGCTCCAGATACGGGCGATGTCACCCGGATCGATACCGTGATCGGCCACGGCGAGCGTGTCGGCGGGGAGCACCTCGAGCAACGACCCGGTAATCGTCTCCTCGTCTTCCCCCGCCTCGTCCGCCCCCAGTCCTTCCAAGGGCAATGCCGTCACCCGCCCGATCTCCTCCAGCGACCGCTGGGTATCGAGGTCGAACGATCGGATGGAGATCACCTCGTCACCGCACCACTCGATGCGTACCGGCGCCGCCATTCCGAAGCCGTAGGAGTCCAGGATGCCGCCCCGCACGGCGAACTGCGCCACATCGGTAACGCTGGCGACGCGTTCGTACCCCATCGTCTCGAGCCGCTCGATGACCGTCGCGGGTCGCTCCACCACACCGGTCGAGATCTCCAGGCGTTTCCGAGCGAGCGCGTGCGGCATCCGGGTCCGCTCGGCGGTGGCCTTGAACGTCGTAACGACGACTCGCGCGGCCCCCCGGAGCAGTGCGTCGAGGGTCTCGACGCGCTCGCCCGCGATCTCGTAGTGCGGCTCCTCCACACCGAACGCCTCGCGCTGCGGATAGAGGCGCGCCGCGTCACCCAAAAGAACCGTGAGGTCCGCCTCCCATCGCTCCGCCTCGGCCGGCGTATCGGTAACGACCAGGAACACGCGTTGCGGGGCGTCACGCGCCAGCGCCGCGACCAGGACGGCCGCGCTCGATCCGGGCAAGCCGGTCAGATTGCGTTCTTGTCCCTGGAGGGGAAGCGTGCGCTGGAGCGCGCGGTACGGGGGCAGCCGACGGAACGCCGCTATGAGATTGGGCAGCACTCAGCCGTCCTCGCGGACCCGACCGCCGAGGGTCGCCACGGCCAACTCGACCAGCGCGAGCACGACGGCTAGTGCCAGCAGGAACGCCGACAGGTCCGCACGCCTGGCGGCACGAAACAGCTCTCGCTGTAGCGCCTCTTCGCTCAGCAACGTGACATCCGGTCCGAACGTGGCCTCCAGAGCCTCGCGCGAGGCGGGCGCGAGGAGCGACTCCGCCGGATCGTGATTCACCTCGAGGGCACCCACCGTATCGCCGCCCGCCCCGACCATGAAGTACACCCCGGGCACGGCGGGCGCCCGGATCCGGCGATCACCCGGGACCGGCATACGACCCGCCGGCGTGAGCAGCCACACGGCGCCCGGCGGCAGCGTGACGGTCGCGCTCGGTGTCGCACCTACCCGCAACGCTCCTGAGCCGATCGACCGGTTGATGATCCCGTCGAGGAACGGCAGGAAGCCGGCGCTAACCGGCAGGGAGGTCCACGACTCCTCCAGCCGGCTCCCTACGATGACGACCTCTCCTTCGCGCACTATCCACGGCTCCCCGCCAGTGCTGGCGATCACGGCTCCGTCGCCGCGCAACCGGTAGCGGCGGTAGACCCGGGCATCGCCGACCTCCAGCAACTCGCTCTCCACCCGCCACTCGCCCCGCACCTCCTCACCAAACCGTAACGACACCCCTCGGGCCGCGAGCGCCCGATTGATCCCGCCTACCAGTGCCCCTTCGGCCGGTGGAACGAGGATGGTGCGTCCCGGACCGAGGTGTGCCGCCAGGGTCACGTCACCGCCGCGCGCCACACGACCCGCGGACTGGAGCACGTCCAGCGCTTCGAGTAGGAATGACCCGACCGAAGGATCGGCGACGGCCTGGACGGCTGGCGCGCTGCGCAACGCCAGGTGCCACGTATCGTCGGCGCGCAGCTCGTCAGGACCGACCTGGACGCGCGCTACGTGCCATCCTGCCGGGAGCTGCTCGACGCCGAGCGCCAACCGCTCACCTGGTCGCGCGAGATCGCGTGCCACCACGCGGCCGCCGATCTCGAGCCGTACCTCACCGGCAGTACGACCCGAACCGCCCACGCTCACGACCGCCGTGCCTCCGGGCGACCAGACGGCGGGGGTCAGCCGCACGGAATCCACGCCGCGGTTCCGGGGAGGCAGAGACGGCTCGATCAGCAACGTCAGCGCCGCGGGGGCGTCCCCCGGCGAGAGCGCAGTACGTTGCAGGTCACTCACCACGAGCACCTCTCCCGGTAGCGGATCGTCCGCCACCACCCGAGCCACGCTGCGCACTGCCCGCCCGATATCCAACCTCACGGGCTCGGGATCGAGGCTATCGAGGATCAACAGCGCCTGCGCCCGCGACCGTTGGCGTGGGATCCCGTCAGCCAACACCAGCCAGAGCCGGTCGGACGAGGTGAGGCGCCGCACCGCGTTCCGTGCCTGGCTGGCCAAGATGTCTACGACCCGGCGGCCGACGACGACTGCACCGGACGAGAGCGAGTTGTCCACGACGAGCGCCAACGCGGACGGGCCGTGCGTGCCGCCCACGGGGAGGCGCGCTACGGGCCGGGCCGCGGCCAGCACGATCAACGCAATGAGCGCCGTTCGCAGCAGCAGCAGGAGTAAATTGCGCAGCTTGAGCCGCCGGCTGTGCCGTCGCTCGGTTTCCGACAGATAGCGCACGGCGGGGAAGGTGACGGTCGGCGGCACCCGCCGCTGCAGCAGGTGCAGCAACGCTGGTATGGCCGCCGCGGCGAGTCCCAGGAGCGCCAAGGGCTGGAGGAACCCCATGTCAGCCCAAACGCGAGCGTCTTGCGGTGGCGCGCCGCAGCACCTGGCCGAACGGCGTGTCCGTCGTGACATGGAAATACGCCATACCCTGGCGCCGGCACGCGGCCCGCCAGTCGTCAATCACGCGCCGCACCGTCTCGGCGTACGCCGCACGGAACTCGCGCGGCCGCACGACAACCCCGGTCCCGGTCTCCGGATCCTCAAACCGTGCCTCGGGCGGCCCTTCCAGGTCTTGTTCCGCCGGATCCATGAGATGGAAGACCATCACCTGATGGCCCCGGTGGCGCAGATACTGGAGCGCCAACAGCACCAGATCCCGATCGAGCAGCAGATCCGACACGAAGATCACCAGCCCCCGCCGGTGCAGCAGGTCGGTGACCCGGCGCAACGCCGGCTCCGCGGCCGTCCCCCCACCAGGAACAAGGTTGGTGAGGGCCGACAGCAGCGCCCACCGTTGCTGCACTCGCGCCCGGGCCGGTACCACCGATCGCACTGCGTCGTCGAAGGCGATCAGACCTATCGCGTCGCGTTGGCGCAGAAGAACGAGCGCCACCGCCGCCGCGAGACGCTGGCCATACGCCATCTTGGTCAATCGTCGCTCGGTCCCCGCCCAGTTCATCGACCGGCTGATGTCCAACACGATCATCGAGCGCAGGTTGGTCTCCGCTTCGTATTGCTTGACGGTGAGACGATCCGAGCGAGCCAGCACACGCCAATCCACGTAGCGCAGCTCGTCACCCGGCTGGTAGGGACGATGCTCCGCGAATTCGACCGAGAACCCTTTGAACGGGGATCGATGCATCCCCGCCAGGAATCCCTCGACCACGCCTTCGGTCGTGAGTTCGATGCCGCCCAGTTCCGCCACATCGTACGGATCGAGCAGATCTAGGCGCTCCACTTTATCACCGCTCTCAAGAGCGTCCCTAATTCAGGACATGACACCATCTATACCTTCGCGAAGGGAAAAATTTAACTGGTTGTCACACAAGAGGTTAGTATGACCATCGCCGTGGCACGCCCCATGCTTCGAGAGGTCTCGAGCGCTGTTCATGACGCGGTAACGGCGCGGAGACACTATATGATCACGACCCTGCTGCTCGCTGCTTTCTCTATCTCGGGAACGGCCGCCGATATGCCCCATCGGTTGCTGGGGCGCGACGCCAACCCGGCACCGTACATCCAGCTCTGGACGAATAAAGACGATGTCTTTGGCCGGGGCGATCGGGTGCGAGTCTACTTCGAAACGGACATCGACGCGTACGTGACCGTAATCCGTGTGGACACCGACGGTCGCGTGCGCATGCTGTTCCCGTTGGACCCGTGGGACGACAACTACGCGCGGGGTGGTGTCCACTACGAGCTCGAATCACGGCACGGCGGGTACTCGTTTCGGGTGGATGATTACCCCGGGCAGGGGTACGTGTTCGCCATCGTGAGCGCCGATCCGTTCCGCTACTCGCGATACACACGCGCGGACCACTGGGACTACCGCTCCATCGCCGAGGACGGGCGCGTTGTGGGCGATCCCTATGTGGCGCTCGGTGACATTATCGACGCGATCGTACCACCCAACTATGTGGCCTACTCGTATGACGTGCTCCCGTATTACGTCGAGCGTCGCTACGAGTACCCGCGGTTCCTCTGCTACGACTGCCACACGTACGCGGCGTGGCCGTACTGGGATCCGTATGGGCAGTCCTGCTTCCGGTTCCGGATCGTGATCTACGACGATCCGTACTATTACCCGGCCCGGGCATACGCCGGGACCAGCGTCGTCTATCGCCGCCCGGCTTCACGGACGATTCAGCCACGGTACGTGTTCAAGGATCGTACTCCAGGGCGTGACTACGTGGTAACGGTGCGCGAGCGCCCAGTTGACGAGGAAGGTCGCCGGCGTATCGAGCCGGGTGCCACCCGCCTGGTTCTGGGCGGCGGGGAGCGACTCCCCACGCCGGTCACGCACGACGCGTCGCGTCCCGCGGATCGGGCAGGCGGACGGCGTGTGCTTCCGCGGCCGACAGACCGGCGCACACACCTTCGAGCCCTGGCCCCACAGCTCGAACGGCGCGACCCGAACCGTATGCGGCGGCGCCAGACCAACGGCGCCGCCAAGACGAGGTGGCAACCGGAGCGCCGAGCCGAGCCGCAGCGGCCACCCACTCGACAGGCGGAGCCGCGGCGTACCGGGCCCCGCCGCAATGAGCCACGCCGGGCGGAACCGCAACGCAACACCCCCAAACGCAAAGTTCCCAGACGGCCCGAGCCACGGCGACGTCGCAACTGAGGGAACGTAGCGCCGCGAACGGGGTTGATACTCACGCCGGCTCATGTCAGCCGGGTACGCGGAGTATCTTTCCCCGGTTCAACCACCCCCAGGAGCCGTCGTCCATGCGCATCGCCATCCTGCTCGTGGCCGCTAGCGTCATCTCGCCAGCATCCCTGCTCACCCAAGACGGTGGTGTGGCGAACGCCGCCGGCTCGATCACGCCAGCCGATTACATCCGGCGGCTCGGCATCATCGCTCACGATTCCATGGCCGGTCGGGACACCCCCAGCCGGGGACTGGATCTAACCGCGGCGTGGGTAGCGCGCGAGTTCGAGCGCTTCGGTCTCGCGCCCGGCGGCGACGGCGAGAGCTTCATCCAGCGCTATCCGCTGCGCGAACTGCGCCTCGACGTCGCGCAGTCCGGCATCTCACTGGACGGCGGTACGATGTGGCGGGCCGGCCAGGATGTCGTGAAGCTGTTCGGGCCGACCGAGCTGGAGCTGGAGAGCGACCGCGTCGTCGTAGTGTCGGGACAGGACGAACTCCGCCGTGAGGATCTCGAGCAGGCGGTCGTGTTTGTGGTCACTCCCACCGACGGCGACGGACGGATCACGAGCGCGGGGCGACGCCTCTTGTTTGGAGCGTTCCGGCAGAACGCTGCGGCCGTGATCGGGATCGCTGATGTGGCCGACTCCGTTTGGGCGCGCTATGAGCGACGCACCACACGCGCCACGATCGCTCGTCCCGAACCATCCGGCCGGGCCGGGCGAGCCATTCTTATCGTCCGCGATGCCACCGTCTCCGATGCGCTCGCGCGTCACGGATTCGATCTCGCGGCCGCGCGCGCGACATCACCCGGTGCGGCACAGGTGCTCGACATCCCCATTACGATCACGCTCCGGCCGTTAGAGAGCGAGGGGCTCTCGGCCCCGAACACGGTCGGTATCCTGGAGGGCGGCGATCCGCAGCTCAAGAACGAGTACGTCGTCTTCAGCGCCCACATGGATCACGTGGGCACCTCCAGCAATGGTCGCTGCCAGGCAGCCGGTGCGGATACGATCTGCAACGGCGCCGACGACGACGCATCCGGTACCGTGGGGATAGTGCAACTCGCACGCGCGTTCACGCTGCTAAACACCCGGCCCAGGCGCTCGATCATCTTCCTCACGGTGAGCGGTGAGGAACGCGGTCTCTGGGGCAGCGACTACTTCGCCACCCATCCACCGGTACCGGTAGATCAAATGGTGGCGAACGTGAACGCCGACATGATCGGGCGGAACTGGACCGACACGGTTGTGGTGATCGGCAAGGAGCATTCGGACCTGGGTGCCACGCTGAGCCGGGTGAACGCGGCCCATCCGGAACTGAACATGACGGCGATCGACGACATCTGGCCCAACGAGCGGTTCTACTTCCGATCCGACCACTACAACTTCGCCCGCCGCGGCGTGCCGGTTCTATTCTTTTTCAATGGCACACATCCCCAGTACCACCGGCCGACCGATCATGTCGAGCTGATCGACGAGGAGAAGGCGTCGCGCATCGTGAAGCTGGTGTTCTATCTCGGCCTCGAGATCGCGAACGCCGCCGAGCGGCCGAAGTGGAATCCCGAGAGCTATCGGCAGATCGTGGAAGAGGGGCGGTAGGCTGGATGTTGATGATCCTCAGGGGGTTACAATAGACTGGGACAGGATGGGAAGGTGGAAAGATGGAAGGGTGGTACCTCTGTCCATCCGTCCACCTTTCCATCCTTCCATCTTTACCACCTGTCCACCCCGGGAACCAACAGCCAAGCCCGTTATATTCCTCCCACCATGCGCCAGTCCCGGATCCGCAACTTCTGCATCATAGCACACATCGATCACGGCAAATCGACGCTGGCCGACCGTTTGCTCGAGCTGACGGGCACCCTACAGCAACGGCAGATGCGCGAACAGGTCCTCGACACCATGGACCTGGAGCGCGAGCGGGGCATCACGATAAAGCTCAACGCCGTGCGCATGACGTACCGGGCGCCAGACGGCAACGAGTACGAGCTGAACCTGATCGACACCCCGGGACACGTAGACTTCACGTACGAGGTATCCCGGTCGCTGGCGGCCTGCGAGGGCGCGATTCTCGTGGTGGATGCGAGCCAGGGCGTGCAGGCGCAGACCGTGAGCAACCTGTTTCTCGCGCTCGACGCAGACCTCGAAATCGTCCCGGTCCTCAACAAGATCGATCTTCCGGCCGCCGAACCCGAGCGGCGCGCGCAGGAGTTGCACGATCTCATCCACATGGCCCCGGAAGAGATCATCCACGTGTCGGCCAAAGAGGGGACCGGGGTCGAGCGGTTGCTCGAGGAGATCGTACGTCGAGTTCCAGCGCCGCCCGGAGACCCCGACGCGCCGCTCCGTGCCCTCATCTTCGATTCGTATTACGACCGCTACCGCGGCGCGATCCCGAGCATCCGCGTCATCGACGGCACGGTACGCAAGGGGCTGAACATCACGTTCGGCTCCCATCCCGAAGACACGTACGAGGTGGCGGAGGTCGGTTACCTGCAGCTCGGCCGGCACCCGGCCGGTACACTGGTCGCAGGCGAGGTCGGCTACGTGGTGGCCAACGTTCGCGGCGTCGACGAGACCCGCGCGGGGGATACGATCCTCGACGCCGATCGCAGGGCCGACGTCCTACCGGGTTACCACGACATCAAACCGATGGTCTTCGCCGGCCTCTACCCCACGGACTCCAATCAGTACGAGGAGCTGCGCGACGCCCTCGCCAAGCTCAAGCTGAACGACGGATCGCTGCATTACCAGCCGGAGTCGTCCGTGGCCCTCGGCTTCGGCTTCCGCTGCGGATTCCTCGGCCTGCTTCACATGGACATAGTGCGCGAGCGTCTCGAGCGCGAGTTCGATCTCCACCTCATCAGCACGGTGCCCAACGTGGAGTACCACGTTCACAAGACTGACGGCGCGATGGAGGTGATCGAGAATCCGACCAAGATGCCGCACGGCTCCGAGGTGGACCGGATCGAGGAGCCGTACGTCAGGGTGCGGATCACCGCCCCGGCCGACTACATCGGCGCGATCATGAAACTGGGTCAGGAACGGCGGGGCGAGTATCTCGGCATGCACTATCTCGACACCGCGCGCGTACAGTTCGAGTGGTCGTTCCCGCTCGCGGAGATCATCCTCGATTTCTTCGACCGGCTGAAGACGATCACCCGCGGGTATGCGGCGATGGACTACGAGCTGGGCGAGTACCGCGCCGGCAACCTGGTGAAGCTCGACATGTTGATCAACGGCGACCCGGTGGACGCGTTCAGCGTCATCATCCACCGCGACAAGGCGTACCAGTGGGGCCGGAAGATCGCCGAGAAGTTGAAGGAGCTCATCCCGCGGCAGATGTTCGAGGTGGTGATCCAAGCGTCCATCGGGACCAAGGTCATCGCCCGGCAGACCGTCAAGGCACTGCGCAAGCAGGTGACCGCCAAGTGCTATGGCGGAGACATCACCCGCAAGCGCAAGTTGCTCGAGAAGCAGAAGGAGGGGAAGAAACGGATGAAGCTGGTGGGTTCGGTCGAGATTCCGCAGGAAGCCTTCCTCGCGGTGCTCCAGGTCGAGTGAGCCGCGCTGTCGTCATCCAGACCGCCTGGCTCGGGGACGCGGTGCTCACGACACCTCTCCTGCGGGCGGCGGGTGACCGGCACGCCCGGGTCGATGTCGTGACGACACCCGCCGCCGCCCCGCTGCTCGAGACACACCCGGCCGTGCACCGCGTCCACGTCTTCGACAAGCACGGCCGCGATCGCGGGATCAGGGGGCTGTTACGCACGGCGGCGGCCCTGCGCCGATGCTCCTACGGGACGGCCTACCTGCCCCAGGGATCGCTGAGAAGCGCACTCCTGGCACTACTCGCGGGCATTCCGGAGCGTGTCGGCTTCGCGCACGCCGCGGGCCGCCGGCTGTATACGAAACGGATCGGCCCCTCGGGCGCCCACGAGGCCGGCCGACTGCTCGCGCTGGTGGAAGGCGGGATCTCCTCGGAGCTGGAGCTGACGCTCAACAACGCCGACCGGGATGCCGCTGGAGCGGCACTCGACTCCGCAGGCATCGCCGAGCCTTTTGTCGTCTTGGCCACCGGCTCCGCCCGGGCGACCAAGCGGTGGCCGTACTATCGGGAGCTGGCCGGGCGCTTGGCTGTGCATTGTCCCGTGGTGCTCGTGGGCGGGCCGGCCGAGGGATGGGGAGACGCGGTACCGTCCGAGCGTCCGTCTGTCCGCCGCTGCATCGATCTCACCGGCCTTCCCGTCCGGACGTCCGCCGCGGTTGTCGCGCTGGCGCGCGTCGCCGTCACCAACGACTCCGCTCCGCTCCACATCGCGCAGGCGGTCGGCACACCCGTCGTCGCGTTGTTCGGTCCGACCGTACCGGAGAGCGGGTTCGGGCCGCGGGGCGAACACGACGAGGTACTCGGGGTCGCCGAGTTGTCCTGCCGTCCCTGCTCGACGCACGGCGGGCCCCGCTGTCCGCTGCGCCACCACCGCTGCCTGCGCGACCTGGATGTAGCGACCGTGTATGCGGCGGTACAGCGCGCGCTGGCCCGCAGGGAGGCGGTATGCGCCTGATCGTAGGTGTCGATCTGGGGGGCACGAACATCGTCGTCGGCACGCTGCCAGAGGACGGGAGCGCCGTGTACGGTCACCAACTTCAGCCCACGCCCGTAGCCGAAGGACCCGACGCCGTCGTCGGTCGTATCGTCGAGTTGATCGGTAAGTCCTTGACGGCTACCAAGCGCGAATTGGGCACGGACGATCTCAACCTGGCGGGCGTAGGGATCGGCTCGCCTGGCCCACTCAACACGCAGACGGGCATCGTGGTAATGACCCCCAACCTCGGGTGGCGCAACATGCCGCTGCGCGACCGGATAGCCGATGCCACGGGCCTGGCAGCCACCCTAGAAAACGACGCCAACTGCGCGACCCTCGGCGAGTGGTGGCGCGGCGCAGCACAGGGAGCGCAGCACGTTGTCGGACTGACGGTGGGAACGGGCATCGGCGGCGGGGTGGTCCTCGACGGCAAGATCCTCCACGGAGCGTCCGACGTGGCCGGCGAGATCGGCCACATGACGATCGACATGACGGGACGCCTGTGCAAGTGTGGGAACTACGGCTGTCTGGAGGCCTACGCTTCGGGCCCGAACATCGCGGCACGGGCGGTGGAGGAGCTGCTCGCCGGGGCGGTGACCAAGCTGCCGGACTACGTCGGCGGGGACCTCGATAGGATCACCGCTCAGGTGGTCTACGAGGCGGCGCGCGACGGGGATGAACTGGCCCTCGACGTGGTGCGCGACACCGCGCGGGTCCTGGGTGTGGGCATCGCCACACTCGTCAACATCCTCAACCCGGAGATCGTGGTTGTGGCCGGCGGGGTCACGCTGGCCGGCGATCGTCTATTCGCGCCGCTCAGGGCCGAGGTGAAGCGCCGCGCGTTCCGACCGGCGGTCGACGCGTGCCGCATCGTGCCCGGCGCACTGCCCGGTACGGCCGGCGTGTATGGCGCGGTGGCGAGCTTCAAGCAGCAGAAGTGGGGTGCGGTGTGAAACGCATGGGCGTGATCGGGACAATGGTGTGGGACACCATCTACGGACGGGATCCTCGAGCTTCGGCCGCCGAGGAGTGGGGCGGGATCGCGTACGCACTCGCCGCGCTCGAGGTCGCTCTCCCGCCCGACTGGGAGATGGTGCCGCTCATCAAGGTCGGTCGCGACATGGCACCCCGTGCCAACATGTTCCTGCATGCACTCACACACCGTTCGGCGGCTGCACGGTTCCTCGAGGTACCCGAACCCAACAACCGCGTAACGCTGCGCTACGAGTCACTACAACGCCGCACCGAGCAACTCGCCGGCGGTGTGCCGCCGTGGCGCTGGGACGAGCTTGCGACTTTGGTCCAGGACCTCGACGCCATATACCTCAACTTCATCTCGGGCTTCGAGCTTGACATCGCGACGGCTCGACGGCTGCGGCAGGAGTTCGCCGGCCCGATTTACGCGGACCTCCATTCCCTGCTGCTCGGCATGAATCCCGCCGGCCGCCGCTTCCCACAGCGGCTCAGCGAACCCTCGAACTGGTTCGGCTGCTTCGATATCGTCCAGCTGAACCAGGAAGAACTGGCGCTGATCGGTGGCGATCCGATGGAGGTGGCGGCGACCGCCTTGGCCGCCGGCGTGCGGCTCCTGGTCGTTACGCTCGGGGAGGCGGGAGCGGTATATTTTACCGCGCGGCCGTTCTCCTTCGCACATTACCCCGAGGCGCCACACGAGGGGCCTATCGAGACCGCACGCATCCCGGCGCCCGAGCTGTTCGACGAGGGCGACACCACCGGATGCGGCGACGTCTTCGGCGCGACGCTGGTGGCACAGCTCGCACAGGGAACCGGCATCGAGGAGGCGCTGCGCGAAGCGAACGGGATGGCCGTGCGAAACCTACAGCACCGCGGAGCCACCAACTTGCACTACTACCTGCGCGGCGAGATCGCTCCGCGATGACACGAGTAGTCGCAGTCCCCACGCATTTCGACGACCGCTCGTTCGATCTGTTCGCCAAGGACTTCACCCTGGCAGGCGAGCAGCGCCTGCTGTTCGACGCTCATGCAGCCCAGTGGGCCTCGCCCTACGGCCTCGTCGGACTGCTCAGCGCCGGTCAAGCCGTCCAGGAGCAGGGCCTCGAGCGCCCGCTGCTCACGCTCCCGCGCGACAGAGACGTGGTGCACTACTGGGCCCGGACAGGGTTCGTCGAGCGTGCGGAAGCGTTCTTCGAGATCCATGGCCATGCGCCGCGAGTGGCGCCGCGCGGCGAATCGGACGTGCTGCTCGAAGTGACGCCCGTGAGGGAAGCCGACGACGTACACGACGTCGTGAACCACATCCAGGAACGCGCCGCCGCCATCCTGACCGGCAAGCTGGGGCTCGAGCCGCAGGCCACGATGGGATTCGCTATGGCGCTTTCGGAGGCGTGTCAGAATATTGTAGAGCACGCCGGCACCGGTGGCTGGGTGGCGGTGCAGACCTACACGTGGCGCAAGCGGCTCGGGCGCCGCGTCGTGGTCATAGCCGTTGCCGACGCGGGCATTGGATTCCGCCGCTCGTTGGAGGCTACCCAGGCGAAACGGTTTGGCGACCGCTGGAGTGATGCCGCTGCGCTCGAGGCCGCCCTCATCAATGGGGCGAGCAGGTTCCGTGATGCCGGCCGCGGACAGGGGCTGGCGGGCATCCGGCGGTATCTCGACCGATGGTCGGGTAAACTCTCGGTTCGCACCGGAACCGCGCGAATGACCATGGTTCCGCCCTGGGACGATGACGTTCCGTTGGCCGACCAGCTACCCTCGTTCCCGGGAACGCAAATTCTCATGATCGTGCCGGCGCGAGCCGAATAGACCTGCCAATGCACTTGATTGATCTGAAAGACGTGTTGCGCCGCACCGTCTCAGGCGTCTATGGCGATCTCGTGACCCGGCGGACGGGTCAGGCCGTCCGCGGCGGGATCGAGAAGATGCTCGAGGAGTTCGACGGGGAGGTCGCGGTGATCGACTTCAGTACCGTCCGCTGCCTCGACATCTCGTGCGCCGACGAGATAGTGGGCAAACTGCTCCTGCAACACGGCCACGCCCGTTATTTTCTGCTCGTAGGCCTGGACGAGGGGCATCGCGATGCGATCCAACCGGTCCTCGAGCGGCACCAACTGGCCGTCGTCGCCGAAGACCGTTCGGGTACGCCCTGGCCGCTCGGCACACTTACCGAGCCGGCACGGCAGGCGTTCGGCGTGGTCGCCAATGCCGGGAAGGCGGCGCCGCGGGAAGTGGCCGAGTGCCTCGCCGTCCCTTACGACACCGCGTGCCGGGCGCTCGAGGAGCTATGCGAGCGGCGACTGGTGCTGGAGGGTGACGGGGGCTACGAGCCCATACGGTGCGCATGAGCCGCCGCGAGGCCGGCTTGTCGACCCGAGCCATCCACGGGCCGCCACGGCCCAGGCGAAACCGCGATCCGGTCGCGTTCCCAATCTTCCAAAGCAGCACGTTCATCAACCCCATCGGTTCCGCAGGCGAGGTACTGTATACCCGCTACGGGAACAACCCCAACCAAGTCGAACTGGCGCGCCGCCTGAGCGCCCTGGAGGGCGCCGAGGCGGCGATCTTTCTGGCGAGCGGGATGGGGGCAACCGCACTGGCGCACCTCGCCCTGCTCAACCCCGGCGATCACCTGGTGTCGAGCCAGTGGATCTACGGCGGCACCCGCCAGCTGTTCGACCGCGAGTTCGGGCGGTTCGGTATCGACGTGACCTACGTGAATCCGGACCGGCGGCGCGATTGGAAGAAACGGCTGCGGAAGACCACCAGGGCGGTGTTCGTCGAGACCCCTACGAATCCGTTGATGCGCGTGCTCGACCTCGAGCCGCTGGCGCGGTTGTGTCACGACCGTGGGATCGCCTTGGTGGTCGACTCGACGTTTGCATCGCCCATCAACTACCGGCCACTCGAGCACGGCGCGGACGTCGTGATCCATAGCGCCACCAAGTACCTGAACGGACATTCAGACATCATAGGGGGCGCAGTCGCCGGCACCGAGTCGGTGATCGAGGAGATACGACAGCTGCTGCAGGTTTGGGGACCGGCACTCGACCCCCACGCGGCCTGGCTGATCGATCGCGGGATGAAGACCCTGGCGGTGCGCATGCAGCGTCACAACACCAACGGCATGCAGTTCGCAAAGTGGGCGGAAGGACATCCAAGCATCACAACCGTACACTACCCCGGCCTCACCGCGCACCCGGATCACACGGTGGCCGCCGCAACCCTGGACGGCTTCGGGGGAATGGTCGGCATACAGCTAGCGGGCGGCGCCCAGGCCGCCGAGCGGATGCTGCGCCGGCTGCGCATCGCGCAGCATGCCCCGAGCCTCGGCGGCGTCGAGACGCTGGTCTCGGAGCCGCGCCTTACATCCCATGCCTCGCTCACCCCGGAGCAACGCCAGGCCCAAGGGATTCCCGACGGGTTCGTGCGCGTGAGCCTCGGGATCGAAGACGTCGAGGACATCACCGCAGACTTCGAACGCGCGCTGCGCGGCACGACGTGATCAAGTTCCACAAGGTATCCAAAGCTTATCCCAAAGGCGTACTCGCGCTGCGCGATGTCTCATTCCACGTCGGGAAGGGCGAGTTCGCTTTTCTCACGGGACACTCGGGCGCGGGCAAATCGACGGCCCTCCGGTTGATCTACGCCGAGGAGCTGCCGACGGAGGGAGAGGTGCGCATCTCCGGCTTCCGCACGGCGAAGCTGAGCCGACGTGAGATACCGAAACTGCGCCGGCGCTTGGGCATCGTCTTCCAGAATTTCCGGCTGCTCGAGGACCGGACCGCGGAGGAAAACGTGGCGTTCGCGCTCGAGGTGACCGGCGCCCGCCGCGCCATCATAGACCCCAAGGTGACCCGCGTGCTGACACAGGTCGGCCTGGCGGGCAAAGCGCGTTCCTTCCCGGGCGAACTCTCCGGCGGTGAACAGCAACGGGTGGCGATAGCACGTGCCTTGGTGAACGATCCGTTCGTGTTGCTGGCCGACGAACCGACCGGCAATCTGGATGAGCGGGCGACACGCGGCGTCGTCCAGCTGCTTCGCGACATCAACGCCAACGGCACAGCGGTCGTGATGGCCACGCACGACCTGGAAATAGTACGACATCTTCCATATCGCTCGATCGAGCTGCAGGACGGGGCGCTGGTCTACGATTCCGCGGTCGACGAGCCGCAGGCGGGAGCACTCCCATGAATCTCGTCGTACGCGAGGCCCTGCTGTCCTTCCGGCGCGCGCCAGTACTTTCGATCCTGTCGATAACGACGATCGCGTTCGCGCTCTTCGTGGTGAGCCTGGTCACGCTCGTCGCCTTGAACGTGAGGCGCGAGTTGACGCGGGTCGAGGAGCGGGTGGAGATCGCCCTGTACCTCCGACGCGGTACGCCGATCGAGATCGTCACGGTGGCGATGGGTGACATCGAGAGTTTCCCCGAGGTGGCGTCGGTCACGTATGTGACCGAGGAACAGGCGCTCGAGCGCGCGCGGCGCGAACTCGCCGAGTTCCGCGGCATCTTCGAGGACCTGGAGACCAACCCGCTTCCAGCCTCGCTCGAGGTTCGTCTGCGGCCCGGCTTTCGCGATACCGAGCACGTGACACGGGTGGCCGCGCGACTCGAGGGATTCCGCTTCGCCGAAGACGTCCGCTTCGGCCGGGAATGGATCGAGCGACTCGACCGGCTGCGCGACATAGCCGGCGCGGTGAGTCTCTTGATCGGCGCGGCGTTCGCGGCCGCCTCGATCATCATCATCGGCACGACCATCCGCATGACCGTCCTGCAACGAAGCCGCGAGATCGCCATCATGCGGCTGGTCGGCGCAACCGACCAATTCATCCGCCGCCCGTTCCTCCTGGAAGGCGGCATCAAGGGCGCACTGGGTGGGATCGCGGCGGTCGCGCTCTGTTATGGCGCGTTCGGGGCCGTGACGCGGCTGTTTCGCGCCGAGTTCTTCACGCCCATCCAAGCCGCAACCATCGTGCTCGTCGGCCTAGCGCTCGGCTTCGTGGCCAGCGCCGTCAGCGTCATGCGGCATCTTCGCAAAGTGTGATGCGACGTACTCTCACGCTGGCGGTCGGTCTCATAATTCTCATCCTGCCCCGGCCAATCGCCGCACAGGGAGACATCAACCGGCAGATCCGCGAGAATCAGGCACGGCTCGACTCGATCCGCGGCGAGCGCGACAGGTTGGAGGATCAGCTCACCCGCCTACGAGGCAGGATCCGCAACATCGCGAGCGAGCTGAGCAACATCGAGCGGCAAAAGAGCGCCACCAGCCGAATCGTCAACGAGCTGGACCGGCAGATGGCCGACCTCACCGCGCAACTGGACACGATCACACTCGACCTGCTCCTCACCCGAGACGCGCTCGCCGAGAAACGGGCCGTCCGCCAGCGCCGCGTGGTGGAGATCTACAAGCGCGGCCCCCTGTGGGGGTTTCAGGTCCTGCTCGCGGCCGAGAGCTTCGCCGATCTGCTCAGCCGATCCAAGTACCTGTTTCTCGTCTCACAGCAGGATCAAGCACTCGAGGTCGAGGTCGAGAACCTGCGGGACCGCATCGCGCGGGAGCGGCGCGTGCTGGCAACCGTCCGGCTGGAACTCAAGAGTAACCGTGATGAGCGCGGGCGCGAGCTGACACGTTACCAGCGGCTCGAACAACAGCGACAACGAAACCTGAGGCGGACTCGCAGCACGGCGGCCCGCGCCTCCGAGCGCATCACGACCCTGGAAACCGCCGAGGGGCAGCTTGCCGGCCTGATCGGTAATCTCGAGCGGCGGCGGCGCGAGGACATCGCCGCCGGACGCCTGGCACCCACCGGAAGCATCACGCCGGCCGACATACGCAGCCTGCCGTGGCCCGTCGACGGTCCGATCATCTACCGATACGGCCGCGCCACCGGCCCAGACAACACGGTCATCCGCTACAACGGAATCGGCATCCGGGCAGCAGTGGGAACTCCGGTGCGGGCAGTCGCAGACGGGCAGGTCTTCTTTGCAGGACCGTATGGCACGTACGGACCCAGCATCATGCTCGATCACGGTGGCGGCTACTACACGCTCTATCTCTATCTCTCCCGTATCGGCGTGCGAGACAACCAGTTCGTCGCCACCGGAGACACGATCGGCGAGTCGGGTGGACGAGCCAGCGACGAAGGCCCTCACTTCGAGTTCCAGATCCGTGAGCACCAGGGCGGTGGTCACACGCTCCCGCTCGATCCGCTGAACTGGTTGAAACGACGGAACGAGTAGTAACCGCTACCGGGAGGCGGGCCCGTCCACCCCAACTTGGGCCGTCGAGACAACCAACGTCACGACGGGGTTCGCGAGAGCAGGCGCTCCACGTCGCGTTGCGCGTCGAGTTCCCGGTCTACCGTACTGCCGATCTCGCGCGCGCGCTCGAGGTCAGCGGTCAGGTCATCCGGCGACCCTACGCCGGCGTGCAGACGCAGGAGATCGAGCCGAATACTCTCGAGCGCGGCCACGACCGTGGCTAGTCGCTCGCGCGCCGCCCTACGCGCCACCTCCATGTCCTCGGCCGCTGAGCGACGGCTCGCCACCTGGGTCCCACCGGCGGCTATATCGACCTTCGCAAGCGCATCGCTGAGGCCTACTTCGCGGGCGCGCAGCCTCGCGGCCTGGGCTTCGAGCCGCCCGATCGCCTCGGGTACCTGCGGGAAGCGCCTGCGAACATCGCTGGGCAGGTCGTCGAACAGACCGTCAGCCGCCAAGGCGAGCACGACCTCGGTTCTCTCGCCTACAGCGGGCGCCGCGCGCTCCGGCTGCCGCAATCCGATGCCGGCGAGGCGAAACAGCAGGCGCCCGAACCGGCCCGTCATCAGCCGTTCGGCGAGATCGAGCGCGCGGAGAGGCGATGCTCTGTCGACCGTCGGACCAGCCCCTCCCAAGACCAAGCCAGACAGCAGCAGCAACGCACTGATGACTAACACCCCGCCCCCGGTACCGGCAATGACACCCACAGCGATGAAGCTCGCCCCAACACCCGAGAGCACCACCCAGTGCCCGATCCACCGCTCCCGATTTTCCATGGCCCTTTTCCTCCGAGCACTCAGGCCCAGCAACGCGTGCTCCTCCTTGAGTGCCTTGCCCTCTGCGACCAGAGCGTTCCACACATCGGCGTGGGTCATCCCATCCTTGAGCACGCGGCGCGTGGTCTGGAAAAGGCGGACTGGAAACAGCAGAACAAAGACACCGATCGCCCCGATCAACACCACGGCAGTCTCAACCCCGATAGCTTCCAGGAACGCCCGGATCCCAGCGACCAACTCCTTCGCCAACACAAGCACCAGCCAAAACGTGGCGGAGACCCCGGCGAGGACCACGCCGCCGTTTCGCACCTGGCGGAGCAGACTACGCACTTGCGGGGGAACATCTCGCACCGTCTGGCCGGCGTCAGCCAACGCCTCGGCAAGCGCCTCGCCTGACTCGAACCGGCGAGCCGGATCCTTATTGAGGCAGCGATCCACCGCTTCGGCGAGCTTTGCCGGCATGGGCAGGCCCTGCAGCGCAACCCGCGGCGCCGGCAGGTTCACCAGCTTGTGAAGAACCGCCGGCACATTCGGTGCGTCGAACGGGAGCTTCCCCGTGAGCGCGAAGAACGCCGTGACGCCCAGCGAGTAGAGATCACTGCGCCCATCCACCGGCTCACCCATCGCCTGCTCGGGACTCATGTAGTGAACCGTGCCGATCAGCTCTCCCGGTTGCGTCATCGTCCCCGCCTCGGCCAGGCGGGCGATCCCGAAGTCGGTGACCAGTGCCCTGCCGGATCCCCGCTCCAACAGGATGTTGTCCGGCTTGACATCGCGATGGACGACGCCGCGTTGGTGCGCGTACCCGAGCGCCCACGCGACTTCCCGCATTATCCGGTTCGCGACCGACGGCGTGAGCGGGCCCGCGCGTCTCACGCGCTGCCCCAACGTCTCCCCGTCGACAAACGCCATGACGAAGAACACGAGATCGCCATGCTCTTCGACCAGGTGAATAGGAACTATGTTCGGGTGGGAGAATTGGGCGGCCGTGCGCGCCTCGCGCAGGAACCGTTCCCGCATCGCCGCGTCGCGCGCGAAGTGCGATGGGAGGAGCTTGACGGCGACCGGTCGATCGAGCGCGACGTCACGCGCGAGGAACACGATCCCCATGCCGCCGCGACCGATTTCCCGTTCGAGCGAGAAACGGCCGGCCACGGCGCCTTGAAGCGCCAGAAACTCCGCTGAAGGACCCGTCACACCACATACAATGGTACCGCGACCGGATGCGCGGAAGGACGAACACCGAGGTTACTCCGAAGGCAGTGCCGCCCCCCTTAGGGGTAGGGCGCGGCAGGTCATCGTTTTATCTTCGAGTCATGACTGCCCCGTCTTCCGACGCGGGAGGATGAAGCGGGACTCCTAGCTCATGCACGTACCGCCCGTGCCCGGCGGCACATGGTTCGTACCCAACTGGCATCGCGCGGGATCGCCGACAGGAGGGTGCTGGCAGCAATGGCCAGGATACCTCGCGAGACCTTCGTCGACCCCCGGCACACGAACGATGCCTACGCAGACGGGCCGCTGTGCATAGGGTGCGGGCAAACTATCTCCCAACCCTACATCGTCGCGCTGATGACCGAAGCGGCCCGGATCCGGCGCCGCAGCCGCGTGCTCGAGGTCGGGACGGGCAGCGGCTATCACACCGCGATCCTTGCCCATCTGGGTCATCACGTCTGGTCGCTGGAGCGTCACGCGGCGCTTGCGCAGCAGGCCCGCGGCCGCCTGGACAGACTCGGGATCGATAACGTGACGATCGTGGTCGGCGACGGCGCCGCCGGCCACCCCGACGCCGCGCCGTACGACGCCATTGTTGTGGCCGCGGCAGCCCCAAAGCCCCCGGCACCGCTGGTCGACCAGCTCGCCCCACACGGACGCCTCGTTATCCCGCTCGGCCACCGCGACCTGCAGCACCTCATGCTCATCGAGCGTACCGACAAGCGACTGCGCGAGCGCCACCTCAGCCCATGCCGGTTCGTACCTCTCGTCTCCCCACACGCCTTCCCAGAGGCCTGGTGATCCATGACGACCTGTTGGGCGCGCACGTGTCGACGGCTGGTGGCATCGAGCGGGCACCCGCGCGGGGACGCCAGATCGGCGCGTCCGCGATCCAGGTCTTCACCAAGACCCCGAACCAATGGCGTGAGCCCGTGCTCACCGACAGCCGTATCACGTCCTTCGGTGAGGAACTCGCCCGGGCGCGGGTGCGTGCCGTCGTCTCGCACGACTCCTATCTGATCAATCTCGCATCGCCCGACCGCCGCCTGTGGGCCCGGTCGCTAGCGAGTTTCCGGGCCGAGCTGGACCGGTGCCGCGTGCTGGGTGTCGCGTTCGTGGTGACGCATCCGGGCAATTTCATGCGCGAGCGCCGACGAGGGCTGCAGCGGAACGCCGCTGCCTACGCGGAGGCCCTCGACGCCGCACCGGGACCCAGAATACTCATCGAGACGACCGCGGGTGCCGGCACCGCGCTCGGCGCCACGCTGGAGGAACTGGCCGAGCTGCGTGAACTCGTCCCGCCGGGACTCCGGGCCCGGATCGGATTTTGCGCCGACACGTGCCACCTCTTCGCAGCCGGGTACGACCTCGCCAACGCGTGGCACGATGTCTGGAGTGAATGGGACGCCGTCATAGGGCTCGCGCACCTTCACTGCCTCCACCTCAACGACTCGAAGACGCCGTTCGGCTCACGCCGGGACCGCCACGAGCTGATCGGCGAGGGCACCCTTGGCCCCGCACCGTTCCGGCGCATCATGCGCGACCGACGGTTCCGGCACGTGATCAAGATCATCGAGACGCCGAAGGGCGACGACCCGGTCCGAACCGACCGGCGCATGCTGCGCCGGCTCCGTGCCTACGCCCGCTCCCGGCCCCCGGCAAGGGTGTGAGGAACTTGCGCGCGCCCGACGTGCTATACTTTGCCATGCTCCCGGCCGGACACATTTCCGCTGCCACCCGTGCGCCGTCACGGCGGGCGGGTCTCTTCTTGCTCGCGGCCGCCCTCGCCTCCTGCGCTGCCCCGGCTGCCGCCCAGGTCCGGATTAGTCTCAGAACCGGAATCGTGGTTACGACGAACCTGGTCCGTGACTCCATCGTCACGCCGTTCTCGGTTCGGCTCAACCCCGCGGTTTTCCTCGGTGTGGCCATCGAAACACAGATCGATCCGCGCTACGGCGTCGGCGTCTCGTTCGAGGTCTCACGCAGCGATCTCCTGCGCCGGCCGAGTGTCGACGACATCGAGTTCACCACGCTCACTATCTGGCACCCGGCGATAACGCTACGGCACGGCTTCGCCGCCTGGGCCTCGGTGGAATTCAGCGCGGGCGCGGTCATCTACGACCCCGATCGCCGCGCGAACACCCTGTTCCGGAACGAGACGCCGATAGAGCCGATGTTCGGGGTCGGCTTCTCCGCCGTGCGGTCAGTGGGTGGTCGGTTTGAAGCGGCATTGGGCGTGGCGTATGACGTGCACCGTTTCTCGACGGTTGCCCTCCGTACCGTAGGATTCAAGGGCGAGACCACCGTGCACCGGTTCGCCGTCAGGGTCACCGTTCGGAGAACGGTCGGTGTGTCGCGTTAACGCCGGAGCGATCCTGGCGATCGCCGCCCTCGCCGCCGGGTGCGAGACCGCGTCGGCACCCGAGCGGGGCCCCGCCTACCCCTTCGATCTCCAGAACACGGGCCGGGTGTTCCGGTGGCGTCCTGTTGACCTGCCCATCCGCTATTGGCTGGCAGCCGGAAGCGGCCCGGTCGTGGGCTACGTGCAGGAGGGGCTGCGTCTGTGGGAATCCCAGTTCTTGTACGGCGAGTTCGCTGGGACACTGGTTACTGACTCGGCGCGTGCCGATGTGCTCGTGATGGTGAACGGTGGCGAGCCGCCGGACGTGCCTTTGACCAACGATCCGCCGCTGGACGCGTGCTCGGGCGTCACGTCGTTTCCCGACATCACGCCAGCAAACCGATTCACGGGACCGCTCCGCGTCGCCATTAACTGGAATCCCCTATTTGGAGACGCCGACATCGCCAACTGCGTGTTCCGGGTCACGGCGCACGAGATCGGTCACACCTTGGGCCTGTTGGGGCACAGCCCCAACCCAGCCGATCTCATGAACGCGTTGCCGCGGGTTGCCGAACCGTCGTCGGGCGACCGGGTGACCGTGGAGATGCTGTACCACACGCGCCCGACCATCGAGCCCGCGGAGCGCCTGCAATGACCCGTCAGCTGGTGGCGTTGCTGGCGCTTCTGTCGGTTGTCGGGTGTGGGGACATCGTTCCCCCGGAGCGCCCGGCGCCCTATCAGTTCAGTATCGACTGCTCGATCGACGGGCTGTGCTCCTCTGCCGCCGGTGACCTCGAGCTCATTTTCAGCTGGCCACGCCACAGCCTTCCCGTTCGCGTATGGGCAGAGCCACGACAGGATTTCCCCCTTCACACGGCGCGCGCCATCCGCCTGTGGACGGACGCGAGCATCTACGGCGAGTTCAGTGCCGTGCTGGTCTCCGACTCGCAGGTCGCCGACCTGATCGTGCTGTTGGGCGAGCCCGAGCTCGTGATCCAGTCCAGCAGCGGCGTCACCCCGCTCGACTGTCGGGGCAGCACCCCAATCGAAGTTACGCGGGACACGACAATTGCGCTTCCGTTCCGGATCACCATCATTCCGCGAGCTGGGTCCGGGCCAAACGAACTCGACCGCTGTTTTCCCACAGCGATAGCCCACGAGTTCGGTCATACGCTCGGTCTCTTTCTGAATTCCGACGATCCCTCCGACATAATGTTCGCGCGCCCCATGGTGGCGTCGACATCGTTGCGGGATCGAGCCACGTTCCTCACTCTCTATCACACCCGCCCCACCGTACGGCTGCCCGACGGCCGCTAGTGTGGTGTCGCCGAAGTATGGTAGCTATCGAGGGCGTCACTGCGCCCGATCCCGCAAGGCACGAGGAGGAGTAATAGCAGCGCTATTGCGACGACGAGAAACGCCGCGGGGCGGGATGCGGGGGCGTCCGAATAGCAGCACTATTTCGGCGACACCACACTAACCGTCGTCACCGGTGCCATCACCGCCGCGAAGCGCGGCCGTCACGGCTTGACAACGCTAATCTGCGCGCCAACGCCGCGGCGACGCCCGCCTCCTAGCGGCTCGTCAGACCCAGAGGCAATGTGTTAGAATTGAGGTGCCGGACGCGTGACGAGATCGGGACGGACACGGCGGCGTGCCGTCTCGGATTCCCAGAACCCGAGCGTACAGCTCCGCTATGACGACCAATGCCACACTGATCGCTCCCGACCTCAAACCCCGCGAGACCGTCAACTGGAACTTGGGTCCCGCGGCCCTCTACGAGTCCGCGATCCGGCGTGGTGAAGGCCAACTCGCGGCAGGAGGACCGTTCGCCGCAATCACTACACCCCACACGGGACGCTCCCCGAAAGACAAGTTCGTGGTTCGGGAGCCCACGTCTGAGGCCGACATCTGGTGGGGAAAGACCAACCAAGCGATGACACCGGATCACTACGCCGCGCTGCGCGAAGATATCCTGCGGCACCTCGCCGGTCGAGAGATCTTCGTGCGCGACGTTTTTGCCGGCGCCGAGCGCACGCTACGTATTTCGGTCCGTTTCGTGACCGAGAACGCCTGGCACGCACTGTTCGTTTACAACATGTTCATCAGGCCGAACCCCGAGGAGCTAGACGACTTCACCCCGGGGTTCACGGTGTTGCACGCCCCCGAGATGACCGCCGATCCCGCGCGACACGGCACGAACAGCGGAACAGCGATCGTGGTGAATTTCGCCGAACGAACCATCCTCATCGCGGGCACCCGTTACGCCGGTGAAATGAAGAAGTCCATTTTCACCCTCCTGAACTACATCTACCCCAAGCAGGGCATCCTCTCGATGCATTGCTCGGCCAATGTAGGCGAGGACGAGAGTGACGTCGCACTGTTCTTTGGGCTGTCGGGTACCGGCAAGACGACACTATCCGCCGACCCAACGCGCGCCCTGATTGGCGATGACGAGCACGGCTGGAGCGATACGGGCGTGTTCAACTTTGAAGGCGGCTGCTATGCCAAGGTCATACGCCTCTCGCCCGACGGCGAGCCGGAGATCTACGCCACGACCCGCATGTTCGGGACCGTGCTCGAGAACGTGGTGCTCGACGACCGGACACGAGAGGTGGACCTGAACAGCGATGAGATTACCGAGAACACGCGCGCCTCGTACCCCATCTTCGCCATCCCAAACCACGTCCCGGGTGGCCGTTCGGGCCATCCTAGCAACATCGTCTTCCTCACCGCCGACGCCTTCGGGGTGCTCCCGCCGATAGCGCACCTCACGGCCGACCAGACCATGTACCATTTTCTCGCCGGCTACACCGCCAAGGTGGCTGGAACGGAGCGCGGCGTGACCGAGCCGCAGGCGACGTTCAGCGCCTGTTTCGGAGCGCCGTTCCTGCCGCTGCACCCGGGCGTCTACGCCAAGATGCTGGGCGAGCGGATCAGCCAGCACCGCGTCAAGTGCTGGCTCCTGAATACCGGGTGGACCGCCGGCCCATACGGCGAAGGGAAGCGGATGCCGCTGGGCTACACGCGTGCCATGGTTCGCGCGGCGCTCGACGGGACGCTGGAGGATGTGCCGACGCGCGAAGATCCGGTGTTCGGTCTGCGGGTGCCGACATCCTTACCGGGTGTCCCTTCCGATGTGCTCGACCCGCGCAGCACCTGGCAGGATCCCGCGCGCTACGACGCCCAGGCACGACACATGGCGGAGATGTTCCGCGAGAAGTTTGCGGTATTCGCCGATCAGGTGGAGCAAGCGGTCCGCGATGCCGGACCCCGAGTGTGAGCACGCATGGTGGTAGCGGGCGGATTCGAGGTCGTTCGCGACCCTCTCTGGAATAACATAGGCATCGACGAGCAGGCGCTGGCGGTCCTGGACACGGAACCGTTCCAGCGCCTGCGCTACATCCGGCAACTCGGGCACGCGTTCCTGGTGTATCCCGGCGCTACCCACACGCGCTTCGAGCACGCGCTCGGCACCTATCATCTGGCGCGGCGCGCCCTGCTCCTGCTCGAGGAGCGGGGTCACCTGGCTAACGTCCCCGCCGACGAGATCACGCTGATTCGGCTGGCGGCGCTGCTTCACGATATCGGCCACTATCCGTTCTCCCACGCCCTGGAAGAAGCGGGCCTCCCTTCCCACGAGGACCTGGCGCACGGGCACTTCACCCATCCTGAGCTGACAGGCGCACTCGCGCGTACCGGGATTGCAAACGCAGGTGACCGGCTCGCGAACCTCATCGTCGGGCAGAGCGAGACACCCCTTCAGGGATTGATCTCGGGGGCGCTCGATCTGGACAAGATCGAGTATCTGACGCGGGACGCCCACATGTGCGGGGTTCCCTACGGCACGGTCGACGTGGACCGGCTACTTCATTCGCTGACGATCGTCATGTGGGACGGCCGCAAGACGGTGGGCCTGCACGAGAAGGGCGTGAGCGCGCTCGAGTCACTCCTGTTCGCCAAGTACGAGATGTACCGCAACGTGTACTGGCACCACGCCGTGCGTAGCGCCACCGTCATGTTCAAGCGGGTGGTACGCAGCGCGATCGCCCGCGGGCAGATCCAACCCGACTGGATAGCCCAGAGCACCGACGAAGCGCTCATGGAGGCGCTGCGCGCGCTCCACGACGCACCCATAGCCGGGCGCCTCCGCCGCCGCCGGCTCTACAAGCGCATTCTCGATCTTTCGGCCGGTGAACTCGCGCCGGGCGCCGGGGCATGGATTGCCGAAGACCCCGATCTCCTAGCCCGCGTCGAGGACCGCCTGGCAGCCGAGGCCGGTGTCGCTCCGGGCGATCTGCTGCTCGACTTCCCCGCGAAGCCTGAAATGCTCGCGGGCGGGATTCCTATTCTCACGCGTGCCGGAACGGTCGCGCCGGTGCGCCTCGGGATCGAGGGCGTCGCCGAAGAGCTACATACCGCCGCACGACGGTTCCGTGTCTACGCTGCGACTGCGGTTGCCCTCGACCGAGAAGGGCTCCGCGCGCTGGCGGAATCTTCGGGTGAGGAGATGCGGAACGGGTTGGAGCAAGAGAAGGCTCTGCTGAAACGATAGAGTGGGGCGAGAGCAGTCAGCGCTCTCCAGGATTCGAGACCGGCTCACCCGGTTCCTTGCCGCCGGCGTCGGCCAGCTCAGACGCTATCGCGCGGTAGTACCTCGCGTCATCGCCCCGCCCGGCACCGTCCATTGATACCGCACACACTTCGATCGCGTAGAGAATCGCACCCAGGTAGCGCGCGGCGACTTCCCCAACCGCCGTCACGTTCGGACCCGAACTCACCCTTCGGCTGTCGGGACGGTCGGTCGATCGTTGCGCGTGAATTCCACGTGTTCCACGTGAATCGCGATGACCGTGATGTTGTCCAGCCCGCCACGGTTGTTGGCCTCGACCACCAGCGCGTCAACCAGCGCCTGCGGCTCGTTGTGCGCGAGCAGAATCTCGTGGAGTTCCGGGTCATCGACCATACCGGTGAGACCGTCGGAGGCGAGAAGGAAGAGATCACCTTCGCGCACCACCCCCACGTAGGTGTCGGGCGCGACCTCGTTGTTGGCGCCAACGCAGCGAGTGATCACGTTGCTATATGGATGCGTTCGCGCCTCTTCAGGTGAGAGATAACCCGCGTCCACCTGTTCCTGCACGTACGAGTGGTCTTTCGTGAGCTGGATGAGTTCCGCATCCCGCAAGAGATATGCACGGCTGTCCCCCACCTGTCCGATCAGATACCGCCGGCCGTTCAGGACCATCGCGGTCGCCGTCGTTCCCATCCCGCGCTTGTCGTGTTCGGTCAGCGTGCGTTCGAAGATGGTGGCATTCGCCTGGCGGATTGCCTGGCGCATGCGGTCGGCGGCCGCCTCTTCCGCGCTACCGCGGACGTCACCCAACTCCTGGGCGATGATTCGCACCGCCATCTCACTAGCCACCTCACCAGCGGCGTGTCCACCCATTCCATCGGCCACTATGAACACTGCCCGGTCCGGGAGCAACAGGTAGTTGTCTTCGTTCCCCGACCGGACAATGCCGACATCGGTACGACCGGCGCAGGTGAACCTGACGGACGGGGCCAAGACTACTGTTCCGGCGGAAGCCTAATGGCGGAGATCAGCTTCGTGGATCCGCCCTTCGTCGGCTCGTCCTGGTCGGCCGGCTCGAAGAAGGAACGGACCTCCCCGAAGCGCACGAGTGCGCCCGGCGCGAGCGGCACTTCACCGGCCACCCGTTCGCCGTCGACGTAGGTTCCGTTGGTAGAGTCCAAATCGACTACGATCCAAATCCCTTCGCGCCGCTGGAACTTGGCGTGCACCGTGGACACGCTGTCGTCGGGCAGCACCAGGTCATTGTAGTCGGCCCGCCCCACGTTTACGACCGGCACGCGAATCGGCAGGCGATGTCCCTTCAACCGCCCACTGCGGACCACGAGGAATGCCAACGGACCCGCCGCAGGCTTCGCGGCCGGCGGTGGCACTGCGGGCGCCGGCGGTGCCGCGACAGGTGGGGGGGGTGGGGGCGGGGGCGGGGGCGGAGGTGCCACCGATGGCGGCGGGGCGGAGGTGGGTAGCGGCGGTGCCGCAGATGGCGGCGGGGCGGAGGTGGGTAGCGGCGGTGCCGCAGATGGCGGCGGCGCCGGCGGGGCGGGGGTGGGTAGCGGCGGTGCCACCGATGGCGCTGGAGGTGCCGCCGTAGGCGATGGCGGTACCGGCGGAGTGGGCGCTACCGCTGCAGCTCCCTCACCCGTCCGAGGTTCCGCTGGCGGCACACTCGGCCGCCGCGCGCCGGGCACCCCCATCAGCGTATCCGCCAGACGACTCGCCGCACCCGGCGCCGGAGCTGGCGGCTCCGGCTGCTTGGCCAGGTCCGCGTAGAACCGGAACTCGTTGTCCCCCACGCGGATGACGTCGGCGCGGGCAAGTAGCTGCTGCCGCTTTATCTTTTGGCCGTTCACGAACGTCCCGTTGATGCTGCTGTCCACCAGCAGATAGCCTTGGGGTGTTACCATGATCTCCGAGTGCCGCCTGGAGACCGCTTTGCTGATCACCACCACGTCACACCCGGCATCGCGCCCGATCACCAGTGACGCTCCGATGATCGTGTACTCCCGGCCGTCGGTGAGGCTCACCAACCGGCCGCCGCTGGCCACCGTCGGCGCCCGCGGAGCACCGGGTTTCCTTGCGGCTGCCGCGAACAATGCGGGATTCACCGCCTGCACGTACTCAGTTCTCCCGCTGCGCCGCTCGTCGACGAACAGCAGCTCGTGACCCGCAATCTCGATCTTGTCCCCGTGAAGCAACGGTGTGGGTTGCGGTCCGAGCCGCACCCCGTTGATCAAGACCTCGACATTCTCATCGAAACGCCGAACGACAACCTGGCCGTCCGCGCCGGTTTGTAGCAACGCATGGCACGGCGCCACACCGGCTCCCTCCAGTGTCACCGCCGCGGAAGGATCACTTCCGATGACGGCTTCGCCCGGCGGAACCGGATGACGTTGTCCAGCGATTTCCAAGAACGCCATGGGTGTCGAATCCTCGTTAAACTACCCCAGTATCGAAAACTAGTGTTCGCCTTAGGACGGTGCAACCAAGCTGCTCAATCAGATTCCGCACTGGCATGGCGACCTTCCGCACCCTTGAGCCAGTACCAAAACACCGTGGACCCGAAGCCCACGGTCAGATATGAAACGACGATCCGCCATAGAAGGATATACGACGGCGTCAGCTCGCGCGGCACGTAGATCGACATTACCGCCGCAGACACGATTTCGGCGAGTCCCGCGCCTCCGGGCGTCGGAGCAAAATAGAGCAGAAAGGCAATCAGCGTCTGGAGCATCAGGACCTCTAGGAACGGCGCCTCGATGCCCAGCGCCTGGAGCACGACGTACCCCGCGAGCAGCTTGTTCGCGTGTGCCGCCGCCGACAGCAGCACCGCGGCGCCCATCGCCGCCCAGCCTCTGGGGCTTGCGAACGCCACGATCGCGTCGTGCGCCTGGTCGATGCCTGCCTCCACACGGGAGACTCTCTCCGCCCATCTCGTCCTGTGGCGCCGCTCCAGCGCCGCCTTGGTCGATCGCGCCAATGCCCGGGCAATACCGGGGAAGCTCATCATTAGGATTATGAAGAGACCGATTCCGACGAACCCGCCGAGACTCAACTGAAACAAGTCGTACAGATCGATCGCGCCGCTGATGACGCTATGACGCTCGAGCGATCGGCCCGCGCCGAAGAAGATCGCTACCGGGCCGGCAACTGCGAAGAATATCACCGTCGCCACGAAGCTCATGAGACCCGCCACCACCGCCCGGGGCAGCGGCGTACCGTAACGGTTGAGCGTGTAGACCATCATCGGTCCACCGCCGGTCTGGGATGGCGTGAGATAGCTGGCCCATGTGTTGAGCCCACCCGCGAGGATGGCCCCCTTTAGGGATTGTGCCGGATAGACGTGTCGGCACAGGATGTAGAGCCGCAGGCCGCCGCCAAACCAGTCGAGCGAGGCAAGGCCGACCCCGACCAGGAGCCAGCGAACGCGCAATGACAACATCGCCGCCAGAAAACGCTCGAGGTTGTTCCCGTAGAGCAGGAGCCCGAGGAAGCCGGCGACCGAGATCGCCGCGAATATCTCGAGGCCGCGGCGGAGCAGCCGTGGCGCCTGGTGCTCTATCGTCATGGGGACACCAACGTAGGGCGCGGCACGAGGATCCGTCAACAGAATCGGACCTGAGCGGCCGCGACCAGCTCTCCCGCTGGTGCATCTTTGCCGGGTGGATGCGGCCGCTTCGGACCGGGCCCACGATCAGTGGCACACGACCTTCAACCGGGAACACGCGTCAATGAAACTCAGGACACAGACCTTCGCCCTCCTCGCACTGACCTTCACGCCAGCGAGCGCAGCCCGGCTCGACGCTCAGGTGCCCCAATACCGGCTCACACAGCCGGACGCGGTCCTCGAGCAGGCCTTCGGCCTCGTTCTCCGGATCCGCGAAATGCCCGACGGCCGCGTACTGATAGCCGACCCGCTCGGCCAAGCGCTCGTGCTGGCCGATCTGGCCGCCGGAACCGCGGACACGATCGGCCGCGTCGGCCAAGGACCCGCGGAGTACCGGCAACCCGACGCCGTCTACCCGTTCCCCGGAGATTCGACGCTGCTGGTGGATCTCGGCAACGCGCGGCTCACCGTCCTGGGACCCGACGGCAGCTTCGGGCCGACCATGCCGATCGCACAGGGCGAGCCGAGCGGTCCGGGATTGGGAGGCATGATGATTGTCATGCCGCAGGACGTCGACGGCCGCGGCCGCATCTATTTCCAGCCGCCGGGGTTCGGGCCCGGGGCGGCGCTGCCCGATTCTGGCGTCGTGATGCGGATGGATCGCTCGACCGGAACGTTCGACACGGTCGCGACCGTGAAGCTACAGCAGTTGAAGCGCAGCACGTCGGGCGGGGGCGGCAACCAGAGCGTGAGAATCTCCGCGGTGCCCTACTCACCACGCGACGGGTGGGCCGTGGCCCCGGACGGACGGGTCGCCGTTGTCCGGTCGAACGGCTATTACGTCGAATGGATCCACCCCGACGGGCGGGTCGTGAAAGGGCCGCAGGTGCCGTTCCGGCCCGTGCCGATCCGGCGGGCGGAAAAGCGGGAATGGGTGGCCCGCCAGAACAACGGTATCGCCATGGGTATCTCGATAACAAACGGGGTGCGCCAGACGTCATTCCGCCGTGGCGGCAGCGGCCTGGGAAGAGGATCGGAGCTCGACGGGTACGACTGGCCCGACACCAAACCGGCCTTCAATCCCACCAGCCCGCGCGTGGATCTCGACGGCAACCTCTGGGTGGAGCGATACGGGCCGGCCAACAGCGCCAGGAACTATGACCTCTTCGACGCGAACGGTGTGCTCCAGGCTCGGGTCACGCTGCCGGCCGGCCGGCAGCTCGTCGGCTTCGGCCGAGAGGGGGCGGAGGCGGGGGCGGGGGCGGGGGCGGGGGCGGTCTACCTCGTGTTCACGGACGAGTTCGACCTGCAATACCTGGAGCGCTACAGGCTGGAGAAGTAACCACGCCCTGGGCGTGACCCGCCTCCTGTTGTAGCCGCCCCTGCGACCCGGCTATGCTTCTCGGCATGGTCGGGTCGATCGTCGTCGAGCGCGCCAACCAGCATAACCTCAAAGGGATAACCGTCGAGATTCCGCGACGGGCCTTGACCGTCGTCACCGGCCCGTCGGGGTCCGGCAAGAGCTCGCTCGCGTTCGATACCCTCTACGCCGAGGGACAGCGGCGTTACATCGAATCGCTCTCGACCTACGCCAAACAGTTCCTCGATCGCATGCCCAAACCGGCGGTTGACCGCTTGGACGGCATCTCACCCGCGGTCGCGATCCAGCAGAAGAACCCCACTACGTCGAGCCGGTCGACCGTCGGGACTGCAACGGAGATCTATGACTACCTCCGGCTGCTCTGGGCTCGGGCCGGTCGGCCGCACTGCCACAAGTGCGGCGAGCCGGTAACGGTCGATTCGCCCAGCACCGCCGCCGCCAAGGTTCTGGAGGCCGTGCCGGAAGACAGGATCCTGGTGCTCTTTCCGCTTCCCCAATCGGCTCACACGACGCACGAGCTGATTCTGGAGAATCTCCAGGCGATGGGGTTCATGCGCCTGATGCTGGACGGGAAAACCAAAAGAGGGAACGCTGGACAGGTCTACAGGCTCGACGAGTTGCACCGCGGTGTGCGGCTCGACCGTGAAGACGTGCTCGTCGTCGTCGATCGGATTCGAGTCGGGTCGCGAGTGCGCGGGCGTATCGCCGACGCTATCGCACTCGCTTTCGCCGAGGGCGAGGGCCTCGCCACCGTCCGGACGGACGATTCCGAGCTGATCTTCTCGGAACATCCCCGTTGCGTCGGCTGCGGTACGTCCGCCCCGCGGCTCTCGCCGGCGCTGTTCTCGTTCAACAACCCGGCGGGCGCCTGCCCCGGATGCAACGGGTTCGGCGCTGTCCTCGAGTATGACGAGTCCCTGATCATCCCGGACTCCGACCGCACGCTCGAGCAAGGCGCGCTCGATCCGTGGACCAAACCACGCTACACCAGCCGGCGACGCCTCCTGCGCGAGACCGCGCGGGAACGCGATATCCCCACGGACCGGCCGTGGCGCCGGCTCAAGGCTGCCGACCGCCGCCTGCTCCTGCACGGGAAGGCGGGTCGATTCCAGGGAATAATCCCCTTCCTGCGGCGTCTCGAGCGCAAGCGCTACAAGCAGTACATCCGCATCTTCCTGCGCCAGTATCAGAAGGCGCTCCGCTGCCCGGCATGCGACGGCGCACGCCTGCGGCCGGAGGCGTTGGCGGTGCTGCTCGACGGTCGCGGAATCGGCGAGGTCGGCGGGTACACCGCGGACGAGATGGCGGCGTGGCTCGACGGCCTCACATTGAACCGGTTCGAGCGGGATGTGGCCGCGACGATCCTGCGCGAGATCGATTCTCGAATCACCTTCCTGCGCGACGTCGGGCTGGGCTACCTCAGCCTCGACCGTCTGACCCGCACGCTCTCCGGAGGCGAGGCGCAGCGGATCGCCCTCGCCAACGCACTCGGCTCCAGCCTCGTCGAGACACTGTACGTGCTGGACGAGCCCTCCATAGGCCTGCACGCCCGCGACGTGGGCCGCCTCCTGGATCTGCTCCGGAAGCTCCGCACGGCCGGCAACACCGTGGTCGTCGTCGAACATGACCTCTCCGCCATCCAAGCGGCGGACCACATGGTCGAGTTGGGCCCGGGGGGCGGCGAGCGCGGCGGGGAGCTGGTCTACAGTGGGCCGGTATCGGGGGCGGCGGCGGCGGGTACCCTCACCGGCGACTACCTGAGCGGCGCGCGCTCGATACCGGCGCCGGCCACACGACGGCGCGCCGGTCCCGCCTGGCTCACCGTAGAAGGGGCGACCCTGCACAACCTCAGCGACATCGACGCCGCCATCCCCCTCGGGGTCCTCACGGTGGTGACCGGCGTCTCGGGTTCGGGAAAATCGACACTCGTCCACGACGTCCTGTACCGACAGTTGGCCCACCGACTCAAGGGAACCCACGGCGCCAAAGAGCATCTCGGCGAGGAAGTCGGACGCGTGCGACGCATCGCCGGCTGGGAGTCGCTCGACGACGTCGTTCTCATCGATCAATCACCCATAGGACGCACGCCGCGCTCGAATCCGATCACCTACGTGCGCGCGTTCGACGAGATCCGCGCCCTCTTCGCAGAGCAGCCCCTCGCGCAGGCCCGCGGCTACACACCAGGAACATTCAGCTTCAACGCGGTGCACGGCGGCCGCTGCCGGGCGTGTGAGGGGTCCGGCTACAACCAGGTGGAGATGGTCTTCCTCGCGGACGTGTTCGTTCCCTGTGAGAGCTGTCTCACAACGCGATTCGAGCCGGAGGTGCTGGAAGTCCGGATCAGTGGCCTCTCGATCGCCGATGTGTTACAGCTCACCGTGGAACAGGCGATGAGCCGGTTCCGGCATCAGGCGCGTCTTGGCAAGGCCCTGTGGCAGCTGCAACAGGTGGGGTTGGGTTATCTCCGCCTGGGCCAGCCGGCGACCACGCTATCCGGCGGGGAGGCCCAACGGCTCAAGATCGCGCGCCAACTCATCGGAGCCGGCCGGCGGACCGGCCGGCGGCTCTACATCCTCGACGAGCCTACGACCGGCCTCCACCTGGAGGACATTCGCGTCCTGCTCAAGGTGCTCGACCGCCTCGTAGACGCGGGGCACACGGTGGTGGTCATCGAGCATCATCTGGACGTCATCAGGCACGCCGATTGGGTTGTCGACATGGGACCGGAAGGAGGGGCAGGAGGTGGCCGCGTGGTGGCGACGGGAACCCCGGACGAGGTCGCCCGGACGGCGACCCACACCGGACACGCCCTCCGGGTGAACGTCGCCGCGCCGGCGGGCGAGGCGGTGACCCGTTGACCTTGCGAGGCGACCTGCACGACACGACGTGTTGGCGTCCGCTCGGGTGACGAGATCGTGGTGCCGCGCATGTGGTTCACTCGCGAGGACATCTTGATCTTAGTCGGGATCGTCCAAATACTTCTCTCCGTCGCGATCTTCATCAATACGACGTGACCACCGGCGGGGCCCATCATCCGCTTGAATCTGGGCTCCACTGTGATTACACTCGCATACTGCGCCGCAACGCGCGCATTCCCGAGTAGCTCAGTTGGTAGAGCAGGCGGCTGTTAACCGCCGGGTCGGGGGTTCGAGTCCCTCCTCGGGAGCTTTCCGGCGAGCCGCAGGCTCGCCGTTACCCCTAGGACCGCCTCGGTCAACGCCGGCGCGGCGCGCCGGCTCATGGTCAAGTCCCTCCTCGGGAGCTGCACTTCGCCGCTCAGGACCACACAGAACCGAATGAAGCACAACGGGTGCGGCGCTCTCGTCGCTCCGGCTCGCCATTCCCGTTCGGTGTACCCACATCCAATAGTCCTCGAAGCGCGGCACGCTGCTCGAAGCTCGCGCCGCTGCTCGTCTGAAATCCACGCGATGTACGTCTGAACTACAACCGGGAATCGGCGGGACATTGCGGCGATGGGCTTTCGGTGCGTGGTGTCGTTGCCGAGAGCCGAGAATCGCCGGTGAGATGAGAGCGTCGACCTCTACGGCTTGCCGAGCTTCTCTAACGCCGTCTTCGCCGCCTCAAACTCAGGAGCGAGCCGCAGCGCCGCCTCGTACGCTGCTCGCGCATCGACCGTCTTCCCCTGATGCTCGTAGATCATGCCGAGGCGCCAATAGGCGGCGGCGTGGGACGGTGCGCCTGCGGGTGCTTCTTGCTCCAAATATCTCTTGAGCGCCGCCTCCGCGACCTCGAGGTGTCGTCCCGCGAGCGCGCCGATCTTCCCGATCTGGTAGTGGGCGCCGAGATTGTCGGGATCTGCTTCCAAGATTCCTGTAAGCGTTTCGAGAACAGCGAGATAACCAGCCTGGGTGGTATCCAGGTTCACCGCGGCGCTCGCAAGTGCGACCGCGAAGTCGGTCCGCCCGCTCTCCGTCAGCCTTGAGGCTGCCTGACGCGCGCTGGCCGCGAGCCGCGACCGGAATGCCGACGACGCCGGACTGAAGGCCTCGCCGACGAGTCGGAACAGGTTGTTTGCGATGGGGCCATCCTCAGGAACGTCCTCGAGCTGCGCAAACAGGCTATCCAGTGCTTCGAGCCGGAGCGTGTCCGGAATGTTGGCGAAGACTGCCGGCCTGGTCGGCGGACACACCACGAGGCATACTGCTGTCGCAGCGGCTTCGTCCGGGGGCAAGCCCACCATACCGAGGATCGTCTGGAGCCGGGCCACGATCGCGTCGGCACGATCCGCTGCTCCGGTCAAGAGGTACAAGTGAAACCCCCATCCGACGTACGGCGAGGCGAAGAGGCTCAGATTGAACGATCCATCACCGAGCAGTGAATCGGCGATGGCCCGCGCTTCCGCGAAGCGCCGCTGTTTGCTAAGCAGGACCATCCGCTGGCCGGGCACGTTGCCGACCAGCTCGAACTCGAGGCCGAGCGAGTCGGCCTTGTGCAGTTCAGCCAGCGCGGCATCCAGCTGACCGTCCAGATCGTACACGACGGACGCCATGAAATGCGCCAGTGCCTCGGTGGGTGCAGCTGCGACCCACCTGCCCACCCACTGCAGCGCAACGGCGCGCGCGCGCTCCCGCGCGGCGTCGACTGAGTCTCTGGTCATCCCCGCGACCGAGTCGATGGGAAACTGCTCGAGCGAGTCAGTGAGGAGGAGAACGAAAAACGCATCCGGTCCTTGCATGAAGAGCGCCGGGAGGGACGGCGCCTCACGCCGGAATACCGGGAGCTGTCCATTCAGATACCCAGCCGCGAGCGCGTACGTGTACACCAGCAGGGCGTAGTTGCCGTGCAGGGTGGGGTTCAGGCTCAGGACGCGCTTGGCGAGTCGCGCCGCTTCGTTGAACGATCGACGCGGCCGCTCGACGCCATCGACCGTGATGATGATGGGATCCAGCAGAGACTCGATCCCTGCGAGGGCTGCCAGCGCCTCAATGTCATTGGAGTCCGCGGCAATGAGCTGCTCCAAGGCGTCGCGTGCCGTCGCAATCTGTCCGTGAAGCAGCGCATTCGCCGCTTGGATGAACTCTCGATCACGCGGAGGAAGCCGATCCGAAAGCGCTGCCGCGCGCTCGGCATAGCGATAGACCGGGCTCGCCGGATTGAGGAACGCTTCGAAGCTGGTCATCGATGCTTCTGCCAGCTTCGCATACGCCTGGGCGAACGTGCTGTCGAGGGTCACCGCCTGCTGGAACTCATTCTGGGCGCTCAAGTGCTCGCCACGATTGAGGTGGGTAAGACCTCGCACGTACGCCTTGTACGCGTCCAGCGACTGAGTCGTCACCCCTGGCAGGTCGAGTGTTGAAGCCTCGAGCCCCGCGGTTCTGAGCAGCTGGCCGGCGAGCCGCTCGTACAGCAGCCGAACATCCTCGTCCGCATCGACTTCGTCACGCGCCCGCACCAAGACCCGGTTGGTCACAACGTCATAGGCCCGGGCCGTCACCCGAATCCGGTTCCCTGTTGCCAGCACATCGCCCTCGATCACCGTCCAGCCGCCCGTCTCCTCCGCCACCCGACGCACCAGGTCCTCATCCATGACCTCCCCCGGCGTCAGCCCGTGGCGCCGGAGCGCGGGGTACATCCGGCCGTCCGACACGACAGAGATCTCCTGCCATTGGCCCAGGACATCGGCCAGCAGCCTCGGCGAGCCCTCGATCAGCCAATTGTGGTCCTCTGCTCGGGTAATGTTGCGGAAGGGCAGCACGAGAAAGCTCCGTCCACGTTCCGCTTCCGAAGGCGGAGCGGCACGGGCGATGACCTGCTGTGCACGGACCTCACACGGGGGCGGCGTGCCGTCCGGGCATTGGGCGGCTAGTCGAGCGGCGGGTGCGGCTGCGAGTGACACAGCCAGCAGCACGGTGCGAGGGGCGCTGGGCATGGCGGTCCCACCTCCAGGAGATCGGAAGGCCTCTGCCCCAACCATGGCCCGGCGGGACGGGGACCGTCAAGGCAGCGCGCTTGACGGGGCGGGCGAAGTATACTTTGAGCCGTCGGAAGTGGCTGCTCTACGGCTTCAATCGCCGGCCTGGGTTTCCAAAGTCGAACTTGGAGAGAGGCGGATCGATCCTATTGAACTCCAGCAGCATGCCGCGCTCTATGGGAAGGCGCTCCGCTACTTTCTGCCGCCTACGAAGAAGCGATAATCACCGCTTCTCCAACCCGGCATAGCGCTGCCTTTTCACCGGCGTCTAGTGTTTTCCAGCGCCCTCAACGTGATAGCCGCCGCGACCCG
>JADFNB010000100.1 GCA_022563595.1 Gemmatimonadota bacterium | reverse complement strand
GAGTGTCGAGCAGTGATGATGGTCGACGCGGAGCGCCAAGGGGACGGCATCATGGCACAATTCGGACAGGACCTGCGGTACGCCGTGCGGACCATTCTCAAGAATCCCGGGTTCGCCGCGACGGTGATCCTGACGTTGGGCCTCGGAATCGGCGCCAACACGGCCATCTTCAGCGTCGTGGACGGGGTGCTGCTGCGGCCGCTGCCCTACGCTGGGTCGGACCACTTGGTCATGGTCTGGCAAAACGACCGGCTGCGTGGCACCGAGTTGGAGTGGTTCTCTGGTCCCGACTATTTCGACGTGCTCGAACGGAATGTGGTGTTCGAGGAGCTCGCGGCGTGGGAGTTCATGGGCGCCACCCTCACCGGTGCTGACGCCGAGCCTCAGGTGATCCGTGCCGCGCGAACGACGCATTCCCTGTTCCGCATCCTCGGCGTGCCGCCGATGCTCGGCCGTGTCTATGATGCGGAGGACGATCGACCGGGCGGCGAGCCCGTGGTGGTGTTGAGCCATGAGCTTTGGGCCAGCCGATTCGGATCGGATGAGACGATCATCGGCCGGCGCGTGGTTATCGAGGGAAACCCCTACGAGGTCATCGGTGTGATGCCGCCCGGCTTCGCGTATCCGACGGTCGGCACCCAGGTTTGGACGCCGGTGCAGATGGGGCCCACTTCGCGGCCCCGCGGGAATCACAATTTTCGCGTGGTCGCTCAGCTCGCCGACGGTGTCACGCTGGAGCGCGCGAACGCCAACGTGACAGCCATCGCCGCCGATCTCGAAGAGGAGTACGCCGACGACAACCTGGGCCGCGGCATGTGGGTGCAGGGTATGTTGGACGCGACGGTAGGTGCTGTGCGCCCGGCGCTCTTGCTGCTGCTGGGGTCCGTGGCGCTCGTCTTGCTCATCGCGTGCGTGAACGTGGCGAGCCTCCTCTTCGCCCGGTCCACCGTGAGGCAGCGCGAGGTGGCCATTCGGGGCGCGCTGGGGGCTGGGCGTGATCGATTGATCCGGCAGTTCCTGACCGAGAGTCTGGTTCTGTCCCTGTTGGGTGGGGCCGCGGGACTCCTGGTGGCGTTCGGCGGCGTGCGGGTGTTGGTGGCCCTGGGGCCGGCCGCGTTGCCTCGCCTTGCCAACGTGGGCATAGACGGCCGGGTCTTGCTGTTTGCCATGCTGGCGTCGCTGGGAACCGGTGTCCTGTTCGGCATTCTGCCGGCGTTGCAGGCGGCCGGAGCCGATCTCCAGTCCAACCTCAAAGAGGGGGGGCGGATGCCGGCGCAGCGCGGGGGGAAGGGAGTGCGCCAATTCCTCGTCATCACCGAGGTGGCCCTGGCGGCGGTGCTGGTGACGGGGGCGGGTCTCCTCATCCAGAGTTTTTGGCGCTTGCAGGCCGTTGACCCGGGGTTTGCCGCCGGCAACGTCCTGGTGGCCAACGTCCAGCTGCCAGCATCGAGGTATCCCCAGACGTTCGGGAGCACGGACAACGCTCAGGTGCTTGCCTTCCAACGCGAGCTGGTGGAACGGGTGGGAGGGTTGCCCAACGTGGAATCCGTCGCCCTCGCGGTGCACCATCCCGCCAATCCGGGATGGACGAGCCGGTTCACCATCGATGGCCGGCCCCCCGTCCCGCCGGGAGAACAGGAAGAGGCTCGCATCAATCCGGTGGGACGGGACTACTTCCGTACGGTGGGGATCCAGGTCGTCCGAGGCCGGGACTTCGACGAAGGCGACCGCGCCGGCGGGCCGCCCGTGGTGATCATCAACGAGATGTTTGCCCGGCGACATTTCCCCGAGGAGGATCCTGTTGGGCAACGGTTGTCATTCTGGGGCCAGTCCCGGGAGATTGTGGGCGTCGTGGCCGACGTGAAGTTTCGGGGACCCGCTCAGGCAACCAGGCAGGGGTGGTACGCTCCCATGGAACAGATACCCTTCGGAGCGTTCAGCGTGTTGGTCCGCACCGCCGGCGAGCCCCTCGACATCGCGCCCTTGGTGCAGCAGCAGGTGCTGGCCATCGACCCCGACCTCCCGGTGTTCGGCGTCGCTACCCTGCAGCAGCAGTTCTCGGGATTCGTCGCCCAACCGCGGTTCAACATGTTGTTGTTGGGACTCTTTGCGGGCGTGGCGATGGTGCTGGCGGCGGTGGGGATCTATGGCGTGATGTCGTACGGCGTCAACCAACGAACCCATGAAATCGGCGTGCGCATCTCACTGGGCGCCACGGCGGGTGACGTGTTGCGACACGTGGTGGGGCAGGGCCTCGTGCTCGCCGCTGCCGGGGTCGCCATCGGACTCGGTGCCTCGCTGTGGCTCACCCGAGCCCTGTCCAGCCTGCTCTTTGGGGTGGGGACCGTCCATCTACCCACGTTGGTTGCAGTGGCCTTCATTGTCGGCGCGGTGGCGTTTGCCGCCAGCTACGTGCCGGCTCGCCGGGCGAGCAACGTCGATCCCATGCAGGCGCTGCGAGGTGAATAACTGACCTCGGGGAGGAGCGGTGGTCTCGAGACCCCGCTCCTCTCCTGTTCCCCACCGCA
>JADFNB010000023.1 GCA_022563595.1 Gemmatimonadota bacterium | reverse complement strand
TTGTATGCGGCCGTCGAGGCGGCGGAAGGCGCCGGAGAAATCACACTGTCCGAGTTGACGGTCCATGCGTGGGGCGATCTCTATCGATTCCTCAATGTCGAGACGCCGGGGCTCGTAGGCGAGCTGAACGCCCGGAACGCAGCACTGGTGCGTCGGGTGGCGGCCATCTACGCCTTGCTCGATACTAAAACGGTCATCCTTACCGAACACCTAGACGCCGCAGCCGCGTTGGTGCAGTATTCCGCCGACAGCGTGCGGTACCTGTTCCGTCATGCAAGCGGCGATCCTGACCTAGAGCGCGTCGTCGCCGCCTGCAAGGCCTCGTCGGAAGGATTATCACGGCGTGAGGTGTTCGCGCTCTTCGGCAACCATCGGTCGGCGGATCAGATAGCGCAGCTGCGTGCCCGTGGCGTACAGATGTGCCAGCTCCAGGTGCGGAAGGAACAGACCGGAGGCGCCCCGCGCGAGGTATGGACGGCATCGTGACGACGCTCCCGCTTCGACCGCCTGGAGGTCGCCTACTCACCGCGGAGAAGGTAGCGGCCGAACTGTTCGGCGGCGGCGTGTCGACCTCTTGGGTGCGGCGGAATGTGCCCCACCGGGTCAAGTTCGGCGACACCAAGCAGGCGCCGGTCCTGTGGTATGAGGCGGACGTGCGGGCGTGGGTCGAGAAATACCGTACATAATGGGCGCGCTCAGAACAGGGGGACAGGATGCATAAGGTGTCGGCTGGCGGTACGTATCGTGTTGACCGGATCATCCCCGGCCTCGGGCGGCTCGCCGTGGCGAGCGGCGCCAAAACACGGGAAGGATTCCGGCGCAGGAACGACATGGTAGGGTTGCTGGTTGATCGCGGGCGGCTCGACGTGCTACGGGCGATCCAATCGCGGACGCTGAGCGTGAACGTCGTCTATGGCGCATGGCACGAGGGGGGAGAAGATGCCGTAGGTGCCTTCCTGGCCAGTCTACTCGAGGAGGAGGAAGTAGAGGCGCGCCCCGAAGATCTGCAATTGCGGGATGCGGTGGATGCCTGGCTCCCGCCTGGGCGTCACCCTGGCCCGACGCAGGTGCGCTATCGCGTGAGCCTGGACAAGCTGTTGCGGCTGCACGCCGAGATTGGGGAGCTGACGCTGGCGGACCTGCCGGCCGTGAAGTGGGAGTCGATGGCGTGGCCAGGATCCGGGACGGACTGGAACCACCTGGGGCGAGCGCTGTCGAAGCTCCTCAGCGATACGCTCGATGATCAGTATCACGAAATAGCCCGCGCCTTCCGTCAGGCGTTCCCGAAGAAGGCGGAGCGGGAGCGGGTGCCGGACCTCGATCCGGAGACCTTCTTTGAGATCGTGAAGCATGTGCCCGAGCACGTCCGGGCTGCCTATGTCTGCATCGTGGCCCTCGGGCTGAGGACCGGGGAATATCTGCGGCTCCGGCCCGAACACCTCCACCCCATCACCAAGTCCGTGTCGGTCCCCGGAACCAAAACGGCGGACGCCGCGACGACGCTGAGGGTGGACCCCGAGTTGTGGGAGTGGATCACCGCCGCGGTACCGCCCTCGGTACGGTACAGGGGGCTATGGCTACACTGGAAGCGGGCTCTAAGGGCTGCAGGGGCCGATCCGACGCTCCGCCTCCATGATCTACGGCATTGCACCGCACAGTGGCTGACCGACGCCGGCCAGTCCGAGGCACGGGTACAGAGCTTCATGCGCCACGCCACCAGCGGCATGACCAGGCGGTATGCGACGCAGAAGGACCACGGTGAGAACGCGCGCACCCTGGCCCATATCCTCCGAGGGGTCGCCTAGGCCATGAGTAGGACCTTTGCTAGCTTTGCTAGCTTAATTAGCCTGCTCGCACGGGGGTCTGGACGCCCGGCCTTGGGTCAGTCCCACAGTCTGTCCCATAGTGGGGATCTCACGTCGAAACGGTGTCAAAGCTATATCCATACGTTACAACAGCTTGGCCGGGTATCTCAGTTGGTAGGGAAACGGACGCGTGATCCGCTCACCGCCACCCGGCGGACACGGCACGCGCTCAGGACGGACTCGAGGGTCCGTCCGCGGACAAGCGGCACCGCGAGGCCCTCACCTGTCCGGACGGCACCGCGGAAGCAGAGCAGTAGATCGCCGATCGCCGACAGGCCCCCGCCGTTGAGCGCAAGCTCGGCGACGCGTTCTTGCACCAGCGTCGCCATGCTCACATCCGCCACTACGCGACCACGGGAGAGCACAATCGCCCGCGTCGCCACGCGCTCCAGTGCGCCGACGTCGCGGGATGCGATCACCACGATGCGGCCACGCTCGGCAAGCGATCTCGCGACACGCCGCAGGTCGTGTCCCAGCACCGGATCGCACCCCGTCAGGGTTTCGTCGAGGACCACGAGCCGGCGACCGGTGAGCGCGGCTCCCGCGATGGCGAGGCGCAGCATCTCGCCGCGGTCGTACCCGGCGGCCCGCCTCGCTGCGGCGGCCCCCAACCCGCTCAGCTCGACGACCCCGCTGACCAATCGCGACCGCTCCCCAGGACGCGGCTCATGATGGGCGGCGAGATATGCGAGCCACTCGATGCCCCGGAGCTCAGGCGGCACGAGAGGGGGATCGGGCACGTATCCGATTTGGCGTCGCGTGGCGGCCAGGACCAGCGGAATGCCGTCCAGCGTCACGATCCCCTGGGACGGTAGGCAGTCTCCCCCCAGAATCCGCAGCAGTGTGGTCTTGCCGGAGCCCGCCATACCCACGATGCCGACGACCTCGCCGGACTCCACCGTGAAGCTCAGCCCGTTCAGCGCGACCCGCCGGTGCCGCCCCCGCCCCCTGCCGAGGACCGACCGTACGTCGCGGCACGACAGATCGCTCATGAGGAGCGCGCGCGCGCGCGCACGGCGGCGGCGGCGAGCCACAGGCCACCCACCACCCAAGCGATGAGCACCCCCAGATGGCCGACCCCGCCCGCGTCGAACCAGGCGGCGCCCCGCCACGGCAGGGGCAGCACATGCCACACGGCCAGCGATGCGGTCCCTATAGGCCCGCCTCCGGTCACGTGGAACGGTGTGCCCGTGGCGAGCGCCGAGCATGCGACCGCTACGCCAAGAGCCGCGGCAACCGATGCCCCGGTCCTGGGTGCCAGTCCGAGGCCGATTGCCACGGTGGCCAAGCCGAAGTGCATCCCGGCCACCAGGGCGCGCATGCCGGCCGCCGCGCCGGCCTGAAGCATGACCCCAGCGGCGACGACAACCGCCACGCAGGCCATCAGGAGCGACACGCCCGCAAATCTCCCGGCCACCACTATCCAAGGGGCCGTGACTGCCCGGCGCGCAGTGGCGAGCGCGGCGCCCCCGGCAAGCGGCCGTGAGGCGGCGACCGCACCGAGCACGCCGACCGCCAGGAGCAGCAACCGGCACGCCGTTGCCCCGCCCGCCGGCCTGGCGACGGCTATCAGGAACCCAATGGAGAGCGCCACCGCTGCCGCGATCTGCGGGGCGCGATGACGAACGACCAGATAGCAGGCCAGAACCATCTCGGCCTTGAATCCCGACATGGCGCAACGGTACCGGTACCACCCCCGCCGTTCACCATCGTTTCCGCTCACCGGGCACAAAAAAACGGCCGGCGGTCACCCGCCGGCCACCGGCCGCTCGCAGTGCCCTGCTGCCTCAGCCACCCTGAGGTTTCTCGTCCCCATCGACCAGCTCGGCGTCTTGGGCCTCCTCACCGGGTGCCCCCCCGGACGTGAGCTGCTGCGGTGTTGCACTGTCACCGGCCTGGAGCACCCCCATCTTCTGTTTCAGCTCGATGAGCTGCTGGTCGGCCGACCCGTGATACTCGAGCGCCTGGAACTCCTCCTGGAGGCTGTCACCCGTCAGCTCACCGGCCAGCTCCGCCGCCGCCGATGCCTGGCGCTCCATGTCGTCGATCTTCTCCTCCATCCGTTGGAACGTCTCCATCGCACTCTTGTCACCCATACTCGAGAGCGTGGCCTGAATCCGCCCCTGTGCCTCGGCCCGTTTCTGCCGGGCGATGAGCACGTTCTTCTTACGCTTCATGTCCTCGATCCGGTCGTTCATCTGCCGGAGCGAACTCTTGAGGCTGTCCGTGTCCGCCTTGTGGCGCACCCACGTCTCTTGGAGCTGGTGTGCGTTTTGCAGATGCTCCGAATGGCGCATCAGCGCCTGCTTCGCCAGATCGTCTCGCCCCTCCTGCACGGCGAGCATAGCGCGGCGTTCCCAGTCGTCCGCCTGCTTCTTCTCGCGCTCTACCTGTGCCTTTAGCTTCTTCTCATCGGCGATGGCCGAAGCCACATCCTGCTTCGTCTTGGTGAGCTGCTCGCGCATCTCCACGAGGGATTGCTCGAGCACCTTCTTGGGGTCCTCGGCCCGCCCGATCAGGGCGTTGATGTTGGCCTTGATGACCATCGCGAAGCGCTGAAAGATGCCCATGGTACCGTTACGCCTCCCGCCGCGGCGCCGAACCCGGAGATAGCACGCCGCTCGCTGTGAAGAACCCGATCATATCCCCCCGCGCATTCCCCACTCCCGCACCGAGGGGCCGGGCAGGGCAATTCGTTGTCGCAGGTCGGCGCACCCGCTCGCTGACGTCGATCCGCTCGGCGAGTTCCGTGACATCTTCTCGGAGCCCGCGCACTTCGTCGCCCAACAGTCCGATCGCGTTGCTCATGTTGGTATCGGCAGCCACCGCCCCGTCCCGCCGTATCGAGCCGGCAATCGCCGCCGGGATCGGTGACCGGAAGAACCAGTACACTGCGAGGAACAACGTGAACGAAAAGAAAAACCCCATTCAGCGACGTCCTTCTCTCCAACCAAGATCAACCTTCGCAGACGTTTCCGCCACCACCTCACGGCGTGTCACGACTGGTCCGTCACCGGTGGCGGCAGCTCCTGCTGGTGCCGTGCCAGCAGCCGCTCGGCAAAATCGAGGCGCTCCTGCATCTCGACCATCTCATGCCGGAACCCTTCCATCTCGTCCAGCAACGCCTGCTGCGTCGCCTCGATCCGCTCTACGGTCTCATCCGTGAGCCGGTCACCAGCGTTCCCTTGAATGCGGGAGGCGATGGCCCGGCCGATCGGTGAGATGGACAACAGGAACATCGTCATGCCGCCGAAGATGATCACGATAAAAAGTACGCCTTCCATAGGTCTACTCGCCCCCCTCGAGCGCCGCCGGTCCCTCACGCTGCGCAGACAACGGCGCACGATCCCCTGCCCAAATCGCCTCCATCTAGTTGTCGCCTCGCAGGACGTGCCGGTCGCTCTGCTGGGCCAGCAGACGCTCTGCGAACTCGAGCCGCTCCTCCAGCTCGGCGACGCGGGAGACCTGGTCCTCGATCACCTCCATGCGCTGGTGGAGCCGCTCTACCTCATCGGCCACTGGTCCCGCCCCGCCCTCCGCCATACGCAGGTCGTGCCGGCGGTCGAGGTGGCGGTTCACCGTTCGGTAGATGGCGTACATGGCGAACGTGCCCATGCCCATCCCTATCAGCGGAAAGACGACGTTCTGTATCCAGATCCACGACGGCATGCTTCAGCTCTCCGACCGCAATCGGTCCGGCTGCCGTTGCGCCAGCAGGCGCTCGGCGAAGTCGAGCCGCTCCTCCAGCTCGTCGACCCGCAGGGCGACGTCTCGCAGGGCATCCACCTCACCGCGCAGGCGATCGACCTCGTCGGCCAGATCGCCCTCGGGGAGACGTTTCCGATCCATCCATCGGCTTGCCAGCTTGTAAATGCCAACCATGAACACCACCCCGGTGGCCAACCCGGCCAGTGGGATGAGCATCACGAACGCGCCAGGATCCATCGTTACACCCCTGAATCCAGCTGTGACTGTTCCCGCTGCCGCGCGAGCACCCGTTCCGTGAAGTCCTGCCGTTCTTCCAGCTCGGCCACGCGCTGGCGTAGCTCATCTACCTCGGCGATCACCTGCTCGTTCGGCCGCTCGTCGGTGGCGGCGGCGGAGCGGCCGGCTATGCGATCCGCGAGCGCCCGCGGGTGCAATCAACGCGCTTCCGGAGTCCCGCCACGTCCGCGCCGGACCGGCACCCCCCCGCATCGGCCCGCCCACGTCGTCCCCAGCCCGCTTCAGTACCGATAGGTCCTACGGGTGACGTTTCAAAAAGTGTCAATCCGGAGTGGATTGTAAAGACCGACCGGCTAATCCCCTAGGAGCCAAGTCAGATAGGAGCCGAGTCAGAAACCTGCCCGTATGCCCTACGTCCGCTGCGGCGATTTGCTCGGGTGTCCCTTCCGCGACGACACGCCCGCCCGCCGAGCCACCCTCGGGACCGAGATCGACGACCCAGTCCGCGGTCTTCACGATCTGGAGATTGTGCTCGATCACGACTACGGTGTTGCCACGATCCACCAGCCGATGCAGCACGGCGAGCAGCAGCCGCACGTCCTCGAAATGGAGACCGGTAGTCGGCTCGTCGAGGATGTAGAGTGTGCGCCCCGTGTCTCGCTTGGACAGCTCGGTCGCGAGCTTGACGCGCTGGGCTTCACCGCCCGAGAGGGTGGTAGCGCTCTGGCCCAGATGGATGTATCCCATGCCTACGTCGTTCAGCACCTCTAGGCGGCTGCGGAGACGCGGCTGGCTCTCGAAGAACTCCAGCGCGTCGGCGACCGTCATGTCGAGCACATCCGCGATCGATCGGCCCTTGTAGCGCACGTCCAGGGTTTCCCGGTTGTAGCGCCGCCCTTTGCATACCTCACACGGGACGTATACGTCCGGGAGGAAGTGCATCTCGATCTTCACCAAGCCGTCTCCGTGACACGCCTCGCAGCGGCCGCCCTTCACATTGAACGAGAACCGGCCGGGAGCGTACCCCCTGATCTTGGACTCGGCGAGCTGGGCGAAGAGATCCCGGATCGGAGTGAACAGCCCGGTGTACGTCGCCGGATTGGAGCGTGGGGTACGGCCGATGGGGCTTTGGTCGATCGCGAGCACCTTGTCGATCTCGTCGAGCCCCTCGATGCGGTCGTGCTCACCCGGCAGAGTCTTCGCCCGATAGAAGTGCCGCGCCAGACCGTGGTAGAGGATGTCGGTCACGAGCGTCGACTTGCCGGAGCCCGAGACTCCCGTCACCGCGATGAACGTACCCAGCGGGAAACAGACGGTGAGGTTCCGCAGGTTGTGCTGCCGGGCGCCGATGACGCGCAGGGCACGCTGCGGATCCACGGGCCGTCGGGCGGACGGAACCGGGATGCGGAGGTCCCCGCGCAGGTACCGAGCCGTGAGCGATGTGGGATGCCGGATCACCTCATCAAAGGTTCCCGCGGCCACGACCTCACCACCGAACCGGCCCGCGCGAGGCCCAAGATCGATCACGTAATCCGCCGCGCGGATGGTATCATCGTCGTGTTCGACGACGAGGACCGTGTTCCCCAGGTCGCGAAGTCCCCGAAGCGTATCCAGCAGACGGCCGGTATCCCTCGGATGGAGCCCGATCGAGGGTTCATCGAGGATATAGAGTACACCGACGAGGCGGCTGCCTATCTGGGTCGCGAGCCTGATCCGCTGTGCTTCGCCGCCAGACAGTGACGCCGCCGCGCGTCCGAGGGTCAGGTAGTCGAGGCCGACATCACGGAGGAATCGGAGCCGATCGGTTACCTCCCGTAGGATCGGTCCGGCGATCTGCGCATCGATACCACCCTCCGCGCCGACCGGCAGGCCATCGAAGAACTCCAGCGCCTCGCCCACGGCCAGATCGACCACCTCGCCGATACTGCGGCCGTCGACGAGGACGCTGAGACTCTCGGCCTTGAGCCGACGCCCGCCGCAGGTCACGCACGGGATCTGGGTCATGTACGCCTCGAGCTGAGTGCGGACCGCGTCGGAACTGGTCTCGTTGTAGCGCCGCTCGACGTTGCGAACGATACCCTCCCAAGTCGTCTCGTAGGCCGATTTGGAGCGTTTGCCGCCGTACGAGAACTTGATCTTCGTGTCACAGCCCTCGAGGAGGATGGCCCGGACCCGTTTGGGCAGCCTGCCCCAGGGCGCAGCCGGATCGAAGTCGAAAGTGGCCGCCAGGGTCGGGAGCACCGTCTTCCGCACGTAGCCGGTGGGCTCGCCCCAAGGGAGGACCACGCCCTCGAGGATCGAAATCCGCGGGTCGCCGAGCACGAGGGCCGGGCTCACCTCGCACCGTGTGCCAAGTCCGCCGCACGCACCGCACGCGCCGAATGGTGAATTGAACGAGAACTGGCGCGGCTCCAGCTCGGCAAGCGAGTATCCGCACGCAGGGCAAGCAAAATGTTCGGAGAAGATGACCGACTTCCCCGCCTGCAGCACCTCGACCAACCCGTCCGCCGCACGCAGCGCCGTCTCCACGGAGTCATGCAACCGACCCCGATCTGCCGCCCGCACGACCAGCCGATCCACCACGAGCCCGATGTCGTGGTTGACGCGACGGTTGAGCTTTGGTGCCTCTGCCAGATCGTACAGGTCCCCATCCACGCGAACACGTACGAATCCCCGTCGGCGCGCTCCCTCGAAGAGATCCCTGAACTCGCCCTTCCGGCCTCGGACGAGCGGCGCGATCAACTCGATCTTCGTCCCCTCAGGCCATCCGAGGATGCTGTCGATGATCTGGGTGGCGCTCTGGCGCCTGATCGCAGATCCGTCGTTGGGACAGTGCGGAACCCCGACACGCGCCCAGAGCAGACGCAGGTAGTCGTAGATCTCGGTGACGGTGCCCACCGTGGAGCGGGGATTGTGCCCGGTCGTCTTCTGCTCGATGGAGATGGCGGGCGAGAGCCCTTCAATGGCGTCGACGTCGGGCTTCTCCATGAGCCCGAGAAACTGGCGGGCGTACGCCGAGAGGGATTCGACGTAGCGCCGCTGCCCTTCCGCATAAATGGTGTCGAACGCGAGGGACGACTTGCCGGACCCGGACAGGCCGGTGATGACGGTGAGGGCGTTGCGCGGAATAGCGACGGTGATGTTTTGAAGATTGTGCACGCGCGCGCCGCGGACGATCAACTGCTCTTCCGGCATGACCGGTGAACCTAGCGGCGCGCGGCCATGGCGGTCAACGGGCGCGCGCGCGCCGCCACCTTGCCAGGTTGTCGGGGAAGCGGTAGTTTGGCCTCCCCCGTCACCTATATTTCCGAGTCGACGCCATGCCCAAGCACGATGACAATGGCTCCATCGTGGTACTGACGACGCTGGCAAATCCGGACGAGGCACGGTCGTTCGTGCGCCGCCTGGTGGAGGCCCGGATCGTGGCATGCGGCACGGTGATCGAAGACGTGACTTCCCTTTACCGGTGGAAGAACCGCGTGCAAGAAGAGGCCGAGGCGCTGGTGCTGCTGAAGACACAGCGCGACCGGTGGAACGATCTCCAGCAGGCGGTCAGTGAGCACCACCCATATGACCTCCCCGAGCTTCTGGCCCTTCCGGTGGTGGCCGGACTGCCACAGTATCTCGAGTGGCTCACCGTTGAAACTCGTTCACAAGAGGATCCCACATGAGCCGATTACGGCGAAACCGCCGCCGCCGCCACCGCGCCGAGGTTTATGCGCGCGCCGCCTACGAGCAGGCCGCGAACAGTCCGGCCGAGCCTGCGCCCGGCGAGGTCCAGCGCTCGCTCGGGGTCGAGTTGGTGGACGATTCGGCCAGGCAGGCGCCCGTTCACGATCGGCTGAGCACCGAACGGATCATGAAGGCGGCCGACGACGCCGCAGGTCACGGTAACCTGAACCGGGCGATAGGGATGTACTGCGAACTGCTCGAGGCACACCCTGATGCCCTCGACGCGCGCTACCGACTGGCCGAGCTACTCGAGAGCAGGGGCCGCCATCACGCCGCGTTGGAGGAACTCTGCACCTGTTTGGAGGACACGCCGGAGCACGCGGCTACGCTGATCGCGCGGAGCCGTGTACTGGTAGCGCTCGGGCGGTTTCGCGATGCGGAATCCGACCTGATCCGCGTCCTACAGGCAAACCCGACCAATGTCGAAGCGCACCTGCACATGGGTGTCGTGATCGCCCGCAAGGGGCTCTGGCGCGATGCGATACCGCATCTGCGGCGTGCGATCGAACTCGATTCGAGCTGCGCGACCGCGTACTGCGCCTTGGGCGAGGCGTTGAATCAGGACGACGACCTCGACGGCGCGCTCCAGGCATACCAGCGCTCGACGGAGTTGCAGCCCAGTGATCCGCGAGCGCTGCGCGGTCTGGGCATCGTCTTCGACCGACTGAACCGGCCGGACGAAGCCGCACACATGTACCGCCAATCCCGCGAGTTGGCCGGCACGTGATCCGTGTAGTGGTGGACGACGTCGCGTTCGTGGCTGCGGATGCGATCGTTCGCCCCGCCACCGCATCTCTCGAGCCGACCACACCCGCCCTCCGCCGTCTCGAGCAGGTGGGTGGCGAACCGTTCTGGAAGCAACTCAACGTACAGCACGAACTCGCACCCGGCTCGGCGGTAGTGACCGGCGCTGGTGACCTACCTTCTGAATTCGTGATCCATGTTATCATTAGTAGTCCCGGCGAGCCGGTCTCGACGGCGACCGTGCGCCGGGCGCTCACCAGCGCGATCCAGCGGGCCACCGACTGGCAGCTGGCACACTTGGTCATCCCCCCGCTGGGAACTGGCGCAGGGAATCTGAGCATCGAAGACGCCGCGGCCGTGATGATGGCGGTTCTGGATGAGACCCTCGGGCAGGCGCGTTTCCCCACACAGGTAACGCTAGTGGTCGAGACGGAGGAGGACAAACAAGTGTTCGAATCCTACGTGGGGCGCATGTCCCGGTGAACCGACGCGCCGTCGCGGCGACGATCCTGATCATATGGCTGGTAACGGTGGCCGGGCTCCTCCGCCGCCATTACTGGCATCCCGATACCAATCCGCTCGCCGACGCCGCGTTCAGTCTCCCTCCCGGTGCCAAGTACTTCGCCGTTTCGCTCGGTGACGAACAGATCGGGTATGCGTCCAGCACGATAGACACCCTGGCCGACACCCTGCGTGTGACGGATCTCATGGTGCTGGAGTTACCGGTGCTCGGTGAGATCCATCGAACCAGCGTGCGCACGGAAGCGGTGTTGAGCCGCTCGCTTCACCTGCGGTCCTTCACGGCGTGGCTCCGAAGTGACGGCTCGCGCTTCTCGGCGTCGGGCCGCGTGCTGGGGGATACCGCACTGACCGTCGAGCTCGACACCGATGGCGACCTGCAGACTCTCACCGTTCGGCTCGAGCATCCCATTGTGTTGGCGACGCTGATGCCGCTGAACCTCGCCTTCAGTGGCGAACTAGAGGTCGGCCGCTCCTATCGGCTGGCCATCTTCGATCCGGTGCTCATGCAGGAGCGTGACGTCACGCTGACGATCGCGGCCGAGTCGACTTTCGTCGTGGCGGACAGCGCCGTTCTCGACTCCGCGACGGCGCGCTTCGTCCCGGTCGCCTGGGACACCGTGCAGGCGTGGCAGATCCGACAGGAGGGCGCGGCAGTGCCGTTCCATACCTGGATTGACGATCTCGGCCAGGTGGTGCGTGCCACCTCTGCGGCTGGCTTCGTGATGCAGCGGTCCGCGTTCGAGATCGCCTACGAGAACTTCCGTCGCGATGTGGAATCGGCGAACGCCTCCGCACCCGGACGGACCGCGCCGTCGGGTGACGTCATCCGGCAAACCGCGATCGCCTCGGACGTGACGCTCGATCGCTCTCGGCTGGACGTGCTGCGCGTTCGCCTCGGTGGCGTGGAACTCTCAGGGCTCGATCTCGATGGCGCGCACCAACGGCTCTCCGCCGACACGCTCACCGTACGGCGCCCGGCAGGGGACGACCTGGTAGCCCAGTACCGTGTGCCGGCGCGTGCGGGCCGGTTCCCGGAATCCCTCAGCTCCGAGCCATTGATTCAGAGCACCGATCTGCGAATCCGCGCTCAGGCACGACAGATCGTGGGGCGGGAGCGGCGGCCGGAGCGGGCCGCCCGCCGCCTGCTGGACTGGGTTTACCAGAACCTCGATAAACAGGTGAGCGTCAGCGTGCCAAGCGCCGTAGCGGTGTTCGAGACCCGGCGCGGCGATTGCAACGAGCACACCGTGCTGTTCGTGGCCCTGGCCCGAGCGGTGGGGCTCCCGGCGCGCACGGCCGCCGGACTGGTGTACCTGGACGGGCGTTTCTACTACCACGCATGGCCGGAGGTCTACCTCGACGGCTGGGTACCGGTGGATCCAACCTTCGGGCAGTTCCCCGCCGACGCAACACATCTGCGCTTCACCATCGGCGGGTTGGCCAGCCAGATGGAACTGATCAGGCTGGTCGGGCGTCTCACAATAGACGTATTGGAGACCGAGGATTGAGATGATACGGCTGGAACACCTGACGAAGCGGTTCGGCGGGTTCACTGCGGTGGACGACATCGAACTGCACGTTCCACGAGGCAAGGTATTCGGATTTCTCGGCCCGAACGGCGCCGGGAAGACGACTACGCTCAGAATGATTGCCGGAATACTGCGCCCCACGGCCGGCCGTATCTGGCTCGGTGGTGACGACCTGATCGAGCGACCGATGGCGGCCAAGCACCGTCTCGGGTTCATTCCCGACCGCCCATTCATGTACGAGAAGCTGACGGGCAGCGAGTTCCTGCGTTTCGTCGCCGGCCTCTACGGGCAAGACGGCACCGCAGTCGAAAAGCGTATCGACGAGTTGCTGGATCTGTTCGAGCTGACCGTCTGGAAAGACAAGCTGATCGAGGCGTACAGTCACGGCATGCGCCAAAAGCTGATCATCTCGAGCGCGCTCGTGCACCGGCCGGAACTCATCGTCGTCGACGAGCCTATGGTTGGGCTCGACCCCAGGGGCACCCGGCTGCTCAAGAGTATCTTCCGGCACTTCGTCGACCGCGGCGGTACTGTGCTCATGAGCACCCACACGCTCGAGGTCGCGGAAGCGATGTGCGACGGTATCGCGATCATCCAGGCAGGCAAGATCGTGGCGCACGGTACGATGCGCGAGCTGCGCCAGCAGACGAAATCCGGGAACGCATCCTTGGAGGAACTCTTCCTCAAGCTCACCGGTGGGAGCACCGAGCGGGAGCTGGCGGCCATCTTGGAGAACTGATGAGTACGCTCGCCAACGTCATGCGCCCGAAATGGCTGACCATGCTCGCTCGGGTCCGGCAGGAACGCGCGCGTGGCGGGCGGGGAAAGATGCTCGTCCTCGGGTTCGTGGGCCTCGCGTTCTGGCTCGCCGTGTTCGGGGTCCTATATCGTGTGCTGAGTTATTTCCGCGGGGTCGAAGAGATTGGACCGCTCCTGGCCGGCAAGTTGCTGGGGCTCACCATGTTGTCGTTCCTCGCGATTCTCCTGCTGTCGAACATCATCACGGCGCTGTCGTCCTACTTCCTGGCCAAAGACCTCGATCTCCTGGTGTCGTCGCCGGTCGACTGGCTGCACATCTACCTCGCCAAACTCGGCGAGACCATGCTTCATAGTTCCTGGATGGTCGCGCTCATGGCCGTGCCGATTCTGACGGCGTACGGCGTGATCTACGACGGGGGTTGGCTGTTCGCGCCGTATGCGATCGTCGTCCTCGCCCCGACGTTGATCATCCCGGCTACGATCGGCAGCGCGATCACCTTGATCCTGGTCAACGTATTTCCCGCCCGACGCACCCGCGACCTTCTCTCGGTCATCACGATCGCGGCCGCCGGCATCCTCGTCCTGCTGTTCCGCATCATTCGCCCCGAGCAGCTCGCGCGGCCCGAAGGGTTCCGCAACCTGCTCGATTTCATCACGGTGCTCCGCACGCCCACCTCACCGCTCCTGCCGAGCGAGTGGGCGACGAATGGTATCATGGGTTACCTGGTGGGCCCGTTCGACGGGTTGAGCTTGATAATGCTCTGGACCACCTGCGCCGCGTTCCTCGTCCTGGGTGCCGCACTGCACTACCGGCTATACCCCGCCGGGTTCACGAAGGCTCAGGAGGGGGCGGACCGCTTCGTCCGCGGCTGGATCTGGCGCGTATTGCTCACGCCGGTGGCTCGTTTGCTTTCGGTCACCAAGCGCGAGTTAATCATCAAGGACATCAAGCTCTTCTTTCGTGACACGACGCAGTGGAGCCAGCTCATTCTGCTCGCCGTGTTGGTGGTGATCTATCTGTTCAATATCAAGGCACTCCCCCTGTTCTCCGGCGAGCGCGTGCCGTTTTTCTTCGTGACACTGATATCGTTCCTCAACCTGGGACTGGCCGGATTCGTGCTCGCCTCGATCGCGGCGCGATTCATCTTTCCGGCGATCTCTCTCGAGGGACGCCAGATGTGGCTGCTCCGGTCCAGCCCCCTCGACCTGCGGGCCCTGATGTGGGCAAAATACTGGATGGGCACGATCCCACTGCTGATCCTCGCGTTGCTCATCACCGTTCTCACGAACGTATTGCTCAAGACGACCATGTTCATGATGGTGGTGAGCGTCGGCACCATCATCGTGCTCACGCTCGCAATCGGGGCGATGGCCCTGGGGTTCGGCGCCCTCTACCCGCAGTTCGAGACGGAGAACGCCGCGCAGATCCCGACTTCCTTCGGCGGCCTCGTGTTCATGATGACGACCATCGCGTTGCTGGCACTGGTGATCGTGATCGAGGCGATTCCGGTCTACGGATACCTTCAGGCCACATTCAGCGGCCAGCCCGTGGAAATCAACGCCGTAATGATCGGTGCGTTCGCATTGGTGTTGTTGATCTGCGCGCTCGCCACGGCGATCCCCCTGTGGGTTGGATTGCGGCGGATGGAGGCATTCGAGTTCTGACGCAGAAGAGCGCGGCCACGATCGACCGCGCTCATTCCCTACGCGACCCGCTGCTGCCGCGTCTGACGGCTACTCGCCGCCGCCGTCGGAGTCGGAGTCGGAACCGACCCGGTACGGGATCCCGATCAGGTGGGCCCGGTAGTCGTCATCATTGTCGGTGTTGAACGCCTGCGAGTCGATAGCGTCAACGACGATCCGCCCACGCCCCGGGTGCCGCACCGTCCATTTCCGCGCGTACTCACCGGCATCGTTGCGGAACATTCGCACGCGAATCCAGGCGCGCCTGCTCGGGTTGGCGTGGAACAGGTGCAGGAAGACGAACTCCGGAGGCGTGTTCCCGAGGTCCGAGTCGTTCGCGACGCGCGCCGCCACCCGGACCTCGTCACCGACCTCGAGGCGCGGGAGGCGACCGTCGATATCGAGCAGGGCAGCCGGATCTTCGATGACGATCCGGCGCTCGCCGCCATTGATGCTGATCTCGACGCGCGTCAGCGTGATCGTACGTTCGTCCGGATCGGTCATGCGCCACTCACGAGGGCTGACCCCGACCAGCTGCCACCGACGGCCCTGGTCATCGAGCTCGGCCCGGCGGGTGAACACCGCGTGCTGAACTGCCTGATGAGCCAACGGTTTGCTCGTAGGGTTGATCTGACCGTCGTCGGTCCGATCGAGCACGAACTCGCCCTCGAACGTCACGATCCACGTCACTTGCGCCGCGTCTCCCTCGACGGTGACGGTCCGCTCCCGGGCCACCGGCCGCCCATGCCGTCGTCCCCAGAGGCGCACGAGCGGAACCTCGTCCTGGGCCTCGGCGAGCAACGCGCCGAAGCCGAAGTCGAATCCAGATCCGAAACTGAAGTCGACGACCGCACCGTCGTCGCCAAACTCATCGGTGAACCATCCCGACTCGTCCAGGATGGCAAGAAGCTCGGCGCGGTCCTGGTCGGATGCGTTACCGGGACCCAGCGTATCGCTGCATGCTCCCAACCCGAGAACCGACGCGGCCGCAAGCGCCGCAAGGTAGCGTTTCATCGTTGTGCTCCCGTTCGAAGTTACCGGTTGTATGGTGCCACTTCGAAGGGGGAGACGCGATGAGGTTGGTGACGTTAACGGTGTGACGCGCGTCACGTAATGCAGGTCACACCAATGCGCGGCCACAATTCGAGCAGAAGGAGGCCTCGGACTCGGGCCGGGGGCCGCACTCCGGACACGTACGCACCTGAGCGCGGGCTTGACGGACGAGCGCCTCCGCGGCATCCTCGGCTTCCGCTGCGTCGTCGGCCTCTCGCTCTTCCACCTCGATCGCCGCGAGAGCCTGTTGCGCGTAACTGGCCTTCAATTGGGCGTAGTCCTCGTCGGACAGTTTTCCGGTCGCGCGATCGAACTCGATCTCTTTCAGGGCGAGCAACGCCTGGATCTTGGGGGACTCGGATTCCTCGAGCGGCGTGAACGCATCCTCGGCGAAGTCGGCAGGGGTCACCGGCGGCCCGCGCCGGATACCCCGCACGAGCGGTTCGAGTATGATGGCGAGCGCGACGACGGCCACCGCTGCGCCGGCTAGAAGCTCGAGCATGTCACTGCTCCAAGCGCTGGAGTTCCGCCTGGAGCCGCGTGGCGTCGTCCTCGGACAGCTCCGTGAATGACAACGCGCCGGGCGATTCTTTGTTGGAGGCCGCCGGCGCGGGCGCGGCCATACGGCTCCGGCGGATCAGGACCCAGGCGATGACCGATCCGACGATTCCGATGACGATGCCGGGAAGGAGGTAAGCCGCCCAGTTGAACCCTTCTTTGGGTGGCGCCATGAGAATGGTCTCGCCGTATTCGGCCACGAACGCGGCGAGTATCTCTTCCGCGCTCTTGTTCTGCTCTACGAGCGCAACGACTTCCCGGTGGAGCTGAGGGGCATACGTGCAGGTGAAATCGGTGGTGCGACACGTATGCACGTCCAGGTTACATCCGCATGTGCACCGCAGCCGTCTCTCCACCCCGATGATGAACGGATCGTTCTCGTAGTCGGTTATACGATCCCGCGGACGACCTGCGAGTTCGGGCTGTCTAAGCGGCGCGGCCGAGCCGGTATCTTGGGTGGGCCGCTGCGCCAACACGGGCACTATCGCTGCCATCCCGCCCCGCAGTAGCGCCCGCCGGTCCATCACCGCGGCGGAACTCACGAGAGTACCTCCGCTCCTTCCCGCTCGATTGGCATCTCCGCCGGGAGCCGCGCCTGGTATCCACTTTCGGTCGGCCGGCGCAACCCACGGGCGCCCACGGTGCCACCCGGCCACAGCGTGACGGCCCCGCCAAAGACGAGCACCATGCAGCCGATCCACACCCAGGTCACCAGCGGATTGATCGTGATTCGGTAGACCGCTTCCTCGGTACCCTCCACCGAGCCGGCGTACACGACGTAGATGTCCTCCCGCAGGGTGTAGCGGATGGCCGCTTCGGTCGACGGCTCGAAGGTGGGCCTACCAAAGGAATCGACGTGCTGGCGCTTCTCACTGGTGAGGGGGCGCCCGAACGGTTTCCCGTCGCGCGTGATCTCCAGCGACGCGGCGGACACAAACCGGTTCAGGGCCTCGTACTGCGAGACTCCCAGATGCGTGAACGTATAGGTATGACCGTACGGCGAGCGCAGATCCACCGACTCGCCCGGCTTGAGAGAAGCCTCGATCTCCGTCTTGAACGCCTGGCCCGCGAACGCCACGAAATAGATCACGATACCGATGTGAACGATGTAACCGCCATACCGGCGGCGGTTCCGTCCCACCAGCCGTACGAACGCCAGCGCCGGGTTCTCGCCATGCAGCCGATGGCGCGCGCCCGTCCCGCGGATGAACTCCTGCACGATCGCTCCTACGACGAACGCTCCGATCGTGAACGCCATGCCGGCGTAGAAGTCGCGAAGGCCGAGGGCGATCAGGGCGAGGGCTACCAAGGCCGCCAACACCAGCGGGGCGGCAAACTGGCGTCGCAGGTTCCGCGGACTCGCCCGGCGCCACGCGATGAGCGGCCCGATCCCGGTCAGGGCGAGCAATCCCAATCCGATCGGTATGTTCACCTGATTGAAGAACGGCGGGCCGACGGTCACCTGCGTTCCGCGGACCACCTCAGAGATGATCGGGAAGAGCGTTCCCCAGAGCACCGAAAACGCCATTCCGACCAACAGCAGGTTATTGAAGAAGAAGCTCGCTTCCCGCGAAAGCGCGCTGTCCAGGTGCGCCTCGGTCTTGAGCAGTGAGGCACGCGTCCAGATCAGGACTACGACGCCCACGATGCTGAGTCCCAAGAAAGCCAAGAAGAAGTACCCGACGCTCGACTGGGTGAAGGAGTGGACGCTGGAGATGACCCCGCTGCGCGTGATGAAGGTGCCGAAGATCGAGAGCAAGAAGCTCAGGGAGATCAGCGTCATGTTCCAGCGCTTCAGCATCCCGCGCTTCTCCTGAATCATCACGGAGTGGAGAAACGCCGTCATCGTGAGCCAGGGCAGGAAGCTCGCGTTCTCGACCGGATCCCATGCCCAGTACCCGCCCCACCCCAGCTCGACATAGGCCCACCACATCCCGAGAGTGATGCCGACCGAGAGGAACAGCCAAGAGATCAATGTCCACTTGCGGATGGCGTGCAGCCACCCCATGTCGAGGCGCTTCGAGAGGAGCGCGGCGACGGCGAACGCGAACGGGATGGTGATCGAGATGTAACCCAGGTACAGCATGGGCGGGTGTATGACCATCCCGGGGTTCTGCAACTGCGGGTTGAGACCGCGCCCGTCGACGGGTGTGAACGGCAGGCGTTCGAACGGATTCGCCGCGAAGACGGTCACCATCACGAAGAACAGGATGACGAAGGAGGTGACCGCAGCCACATAGGGCATCAGGTACGAATAGCGGCGCGGAGTCAGCCACTGTGCGGCGGCGGCGAAGAGGCTCAGCACAAGGGCCCAGAACAGGAGGCTACCAGCCTGCCCGCCATAGAACGCGGAGAGCTTGTAGGCGATCGGCAGGTTCCTGCTGGTGTAGCTAGCGACGTAAGCGACGTTGAAGTCGCTCTTCAGCAATGCGGTGACGAGGGAGATGGCGGCGACGGAGATGACACCGGCCAGGACATAGGTCGTACGCCTGGCGCTCGCGATCAGCGCCGGATCTCCCCGTCGCCCACCGAGGATACCTACGACGGTGCCCCACGCCCCGAGGAGGAGAGCCAGCCAGAGGGCGAGCTGTCCAAGGATGGTCATGTGATCAGGCTCCCGGTACCGCCTCGTAGCGGGAGCCGCACTTGGCGAGCAGCGTCGTCGCCCGGAACGTCCCGTCCGGCTGGAGTCGGCCCTCGACTACCACCTCTACGTCGTCGGTGAAGGTGTCGGGCGCCAGCCCGCGGTATACCACCGGATACGTCTGCTCGCCGTCGGTCACCTGAAAGGTGATAGTCTGGGTCGCGACGTTCCGCTCGATGCTCCCGTTCACCACCCGCGCCCCCATCTTCACGCCGACATCGTGGAACGAAGGATCTGCGCTGACCTTAGCGGCCAGTTCGGACGGTGTCACGAAATAGACGCCCGTTTCCTTGATACCGGTCGCCATGAGATAGCCGACCGTGCCGAGCACTAGGATGCCGGCGATCAGAACTTTAGTAGGTGCACGCATGACGCCTCAGAGCCGCTCCGCTGGAGAATCTATAATATAGGCTACTCGCTCAGGCCGGAAAAGTTCGTCACGGCGCCGGCCTCTGGATAAAGGTACGACGAGGACCCGCCCACCTCCATTAACACGACGTTAACGATCTTTTAGGCTGCTCGGCTCTAGGCTAGTGGTCCGGACCTACACCGGACAGAACGGGTGCTGGTGTTCAGACCAGGCCCGAAACTGAGTCCCGGTACGGGGTTCAGGGTGCGGCCTCTGGCCAGGCGGCCGCGAGGAGCCCCGGGAGCACGGCTCCGGCCCGTCCTTCGAGATGGAAGATCCCCGGGCCCGCCCGCTGACCGCTCATCGTCAGGTTGACCACGGCCACGGGGACGCCGGCCGCCGCCGCCGCCCACGGCATCGAGGCTGCGGGCTCCACCACGTTGGACGTCCCCACCGAGAGCACCAGATCAGAGGCGCTCAGGGTGTCGTAGGCCTCCTGGAGTGCCGCTTGGGGCAACGGCTCGCCGAACCAGACCACATCGGGGCGCAGGTACGCGCCGCACCGTTCGCATTGTGGCGGTCCCTCCTCCGGCTTCTCCCACGTCGCCGCCACCGTGCCCTCACGCGAGCAGCGCGACCGCATGATGTTCCCGTGCAGCTCGATGACCCGGGAGCTACCGGCCCGGTGGTGCAACCCGTCGACGTTCTGGGTCACGACCACCACCTCTCTGACCAGGCACTCCAGACGTGCCACGGCCAGGTGAGCCGCATTCGGTTTGGCCTTGCCAACGAGGCCTCGCCGCCACGAATACCACTCCCACACCAGACGCGGGTCCCGCTCGAACGCCTGTGGCGTGGCGAGGTCCTCGGGACGGAACCGCGCCCAGAGCCCTGTCATCGCGTCCCTGAAGGTCGGGATGCCGCTCTCGGCAGAGATACCGGCTCCGGTCAGCACCGTCACGCGGCATGCCGCGCGCAGCAGATCGATCAGCTCGTGCGGGAACGCGATCTCGGAGCCGCTCACACCACCGGCACCTCGCTCATGAGCGCGAGGACGTTCTCCTCGGAATCCCGCAGGAAGGCCATCCACAGCTCCGACTCGTCGGTCTTGTGCACCATCCGCGGCTCGTGCATGAACTCTACGCCGCGCTCCACTAGCCTCCGGTACGCGGCAGCGATGTCGTCGACTCTGTAATAGATGATAGAGGCGCGATGATCGAGTTCGGGCTGTTCGGCCTTGCCGAGCATCAGCCGCACCTCGCCACAGTCGAAGAAGGCCATGCCGGGCACCTCGAAGAGGAGGCGTATGCCGAGCACGTCACGGTAGAACGCCGTCGCCCGCTGGAGGTCCTGCACGTTCACGGCGATCTGGCCGATGCGCCGGAGCCCAAAGTCCGCTGTCCGCGTGCCCATTGTTTCTCCTCCCCCTGACCGCGGGGCCGCACTTGACGAGAGAGTGCCGGCTGCCAATATTTAGTTTAGCTAATAAAATCATACTATGGACACGCAACGCCGTCAAGCATCTCCGACGCCGAACGCCGGCGAGATCGCTGACCGCCTGCACGCCGCCGCTATCCATCTGTTGCGCCGCTTGCGCGCCGAGGACACCGTGGCCGGGCTCAGCGCCCCACGGCTGTCGGCCCTATCGGTCGTCGTCTACGCCGGTCCCATCACCATGACCGAGCTGGCCGCGGCAGAGCAGGTCCGCCCGCCCACCATTTCGCGGATGGTCAAGGAGTTGGAGCGGGAAGGGCTGGTGAAGCGGATCAGCGACCCGAACGACGAGCGGGTGCGGCGGGTCACCGCAACCCGGAAGGGCCGCCGAGTGCTCGAGATGGGGCGGCGGCGGCGGGTGGCGGCGTTGACCGCCGAGGTAGCCAGACTTCCCAGCCGCGATCGGCGAGTCCTGGCGCGGGCTGCGGAGCTGCTGAGACGGTTCGCTTTGCCCCCCAGTACCCTACGGAATGCTACCCGTGACGATCGTTAGGCTCGCCGGCCCGTAGCGCATCAGTCCGTAGCAATCACGACGTCGGCTTCGGCCCGGCCTGCTTGGCCCCGTCGGCCACGCGGACGTAGGAGATCCTGAGTTCCGTGAGCAGCGCCCGCAGCAACTGTTGCTCGTCCGGGGTCAGGTTCCCTTGCGTCTTTTGCTCGAGCATGACCATCGTGTCGATGAGTTGACGCGCCTGGGACAGCCCGAGACGGACCTGTTCGTCCCGCTGCTCGGGGGGTGAGGCGGAATCCTCATGGTCATCGCCGGTGGCCCCGTCGTCGCCACCGGCACCGAGCAGCCCTTCCACGTGGCGCAGTGTCGCCGCGGCCGAGGCGGCGAGCCCGGCCGCGAAGCCCTTGAAGTCGATCGATCCGCTGGGTTCCGTCATGTGCTATTCTCGTCGGAGGGGCCCCTTGAGCAGGCGTTCGGGAGGGTCATGATCGTCAGGAGCTGGCGCTGGTTATCTGTGAGAATTCCGGACATGTCAGAACGAACGACACGAGAGAAATCTAACTGGGCCCGCCGGTTGCACCTATCGGGAGCGGCGGGCGTCCATCGCCTGGCGCTGACGCGTGGGAACAGGCACCACCGGAGAAGCGCGGGAAACGGCTCCGGAGCAACGCTGCAAGTTTATTTATCACAACAGCTTAACCGCGGTCTCGGAATCCCGGGCTCGCGGCGGGCTGGTTCCCGCCGTAGGTTTCCAACTGGAGAACGAGGCCGCAGGTAGAGCCCTCCAGCCGGCCTCCTTGGCGTCCCGGTCGCCCGCAGCAAGCCTGGCCGGTTTCCAGATTCGAGAGGAGTGTGGATGACTCGATCCGTCACCGCGGTCCCCAGGTATCGCGCACTCACCGCCTCGACCATCACCCGGACACAGGTCTGAGAACGGCTCGACCCGGAACTCCGCGAGGCCGTCCAGGTGGTCTCGCAGGTGCTGCCCTTCCGGGTCAACGAGCATATCGTGAGCGAGTTGATAGACTGGGATCGCGTGCCGGACGATCCCATTTTCCAGCTCACCTTCCCACAGCGCGGGATGCTGGACCAGGAGGACTACGAGCACATACGCTGCCTCTTGCGGCGCGAAGCGGCGAGCCATCTGATCGGGGATGCCGCCAATGCGATCCGGCTACGGCTCAACCCCCACCCCGCCGGTCAGCTGACCCACAACATCCCACGTCTCGGTGGGCGGCCGCTGCCGGGCCTGCAACACAAATATCGCGAGACGGTGCTGTTCTTCCCGGGTGGCGGGCAGACCTGTCACGCGTACTGCACCTACTGCTTCCGGTGGGCGCAGTTCGTCAATCTCCCTGGCATGAAGTTCGAGGCGCGTGAGGCCGATGACCTGGCGGCCTATCTCAAGGCGCATCCCGAGGTCAGCGACGTGCTGATCACGGGCGGCGACCCGATGATCATGAAGACCCGGCTGCTGCGACAATACATAGAGCCACTCTTGACCGACGACCTCGCGCACGTGCGCAACATCCGGATAGGGACCAAGTCGCTCAGCTACTGGCCGCAGCGGTTCGTGTCAGATCCGGACGCGGATGAGGTACTGCGGCTGTTCGAGGATGTCGTACGGGCCGGGCGGCAGCTCGCCTTCATGGCGCATTTCAGCCACCCGGTGGAACTCGAACCCGCCATCACGCGCGAAGCCGTCCGGCGGGTCCGTGACACGGGTGCCGAGATCCGGATCCAGGCGCCGCTCATCCGCCGGGTCAACGACCGCCCCGACGCTTGGGCGGATCTGTGGCGCACGGGAGTGAGCCTCGGGATGATTCCCTACTACATGTTCGTCGAGCGCGACACCGGACCGAACCGCTACTTCGCAGTACCCTTGGCGCGCGCGCACGAGATCTTCCGAGCGGCGTATCGCCGGGTCTCCGGTCTCGCCCGAACCGTGCGCGGCCCGTCGATGTCGGCGTTTCCGGGGAAGGTGCGCGTCCTCGGCGTGGCAGAGATTGCCGACGAGCGGGTGTTCGTGCTAGACATGATCCAGGCGCGGAAGCCACAATGGATCCGACGCCCCTTCTTCGCGCGCTTCGATCCGGAGGCTACTTGGCTGGACGATCTCGAGCCCGCCTTCGCCGAGAGGTTCTTCTTCGAGGAGGATGCGGAGCGCAGTGAGGCGGATTCTCCCATCGGGACATGGCGCTAGCCGGCGAACTGCACCTCGATAGTCACGATCTCATGCGGGCGAAGCGGTACGATCACCGACGCTTCGCCCGCCTGTAGCTCCGCTTCGCGATCCTCGAGCAGGTTCGTCCGCCAAACCCGGTCCACATCCCTGCCGAATTCCACGCGCTCGTCGACCGGCTCGCCGGTGAGATTGTAGAGCCGGATCACGAGCGTATCACGGATCTGGTGTTGCTTGACGGCGGTGATGTACGCGCCCGATCCAGCGTGCCGTACCAGCCCGCGTCCACCCGCAACATGCCGGTCCTGCACACCCTGCACACAGAGCGGCGGCGTTCGCCACCGGTCACTGACGCCCTTGATGTCCGAGGTCACGCAGTCGCCCGCGAACGGGACGACGGCATAATGGAACCGCTGCTCGCCCGGGCACTGCGCGTCGGGAGTGGAAAGCATGGGACCGGCGTTCTGCTGTCTCCTCGTGGGGAAGTCGTCGCGTGAGAGCCAGCCGACCGCGCGTAGGAGCGTGAGCGCCATTCCCACGCCCTCCGTCGAGGTCGTGAGCGGCGCCACCTCGGGCAGTCCGCGGTTGAGTATCGCCAGCCCGTAACGGCCGTCCTGCACTAGGCTGAAATCCTGCTGGGGATACGTGTAGGACGGTGGCTGTAGCCAGTCTTCTCGCTCCACGAACTCGACAGGGCGGTGATTCAGCAGGAAGTGTCCATCCGAGATGATCTCCGCCGTGCGTATTGCGGTCGGGAACTCAGCGCGCAGGCGATGGTCCTTCGCACCATTCTCGAACACGACCTCCACGTCCACCAACGGGCTGTCACGGGTGATCTCCAGTCGCACACACACCCGACAGGTGACACTCCGGCGCGATCTTTCCTTGCGATCTGGCGCGATTTCCGCCGGCAGTTCGAGCGCGAATTCGGCCTCGATGGCGGCACGGAGACCGGTGTCGCCGACTATTCGGACATCCCCTTCGACTCCATCCGCCGTCACCGTAGCAGACACGGCTGCCGCAGAGTAGTCGTATTCGTCACCGACATCCTCGGTATCCGTGAGCCGATTCAATCCGCTATAGGTCGCGCCGGTCGCCTTGTCCACGAGATCGAAGGTGCCGTCGGGATGGAGCGTGATCCGGACCAGTTCGTTCTCGAGCGAATCGTCGGCTGACACGAGCGAGGCAGACCGTGGCAGGTCCGTGGGCTCGTCGCGTTCGCGCAGCCGATACACAGCGTGGCCCAGGGCGGGAAGCTCCGCCTGAAACTGGATCGTGACGAACTGATCACTGGTCCCGGGCTCAGCCGAGTCGCGCAGGATTCGCGGACCGAACGTTTTCCGGTACTGCTCGAACAATGTTTCCTGGCGCTCGCCGTAGAGAGTGGTGCGGTAGTCGACTCCCCAGAACCGCTCGACCTGCTCGCTCCCGACTACCATACATGGGACGGCGTCCCCCGCTTCATCGATCAACTCGAGCCGTTGGGGATCGATCCCCGGGGGCTGCAATACCACGAGCCGGTTGATCACCTCGCGCCGCTCGACTGCGAGGGGATTCATCACGCAGAGCACCGTCTCCGCGTCGTCCGCAGCCCGCCGGGCAAAGGTCGGCACCAGCCCAACCAACTGCCCACTCAACAGCTCTTCCGTCGTCTGGATCACGCCGGCGAGGCGCGATTCCATCTCCCGGTGCACCTCGTCGACGCTGCACCCACAAATCGAATCGTGAGGGTGACTCCGAAGGAGTAACTGCCAGGCGTAGTCTATGGCGCCGTCGGGATAGCGTTGCCCGTGCATGAAGTGCACGTACGCCGAGACGGGTTCCAGGTAGCTGGACAGGGCGGCTTGGGCGGCGTCGTTCTGCTGCTTGAGGTACATCCGCGTCGACCACACGCCGGAGAGGATGAACTGGTGTCGCGACCCCAGTAGCTCGCCGGTACGGGTCTTTTCGGCGATGCCCGAGGCGCGCACCTCCTCCACATACGCCGCGAGACTGGCATGTCGGATGCTGGTCTCGGGGAACGCGCGGCGCAGCGCCTCGAGGATCGCTCCCAGACGCGCTTGTGGCGCGAGATGATCACATCCGTTGCTGACCAGCACGATATCGCCGTTGGAGCGCCCTGCCACCTCCGCGAACAACTCCCGGACCTGGTCTACCGCCAGGGCGATGTTCGGCTCGCGTTGCGTGTGCGCTTCCCAGCTTTCTTCGTAGCCCAGCGCCGCGCCGCGACAGTAGCCGCCCACCTGATGAATGGCGAGGACTTCGCTCCCGTCGGGTGCCACCCACCGGTACTCCGCTCCCAACTCGTCGATCGTATCGTCGTCACCACGCGAGTAGACGAAGGCGTCCAGCCCCGCACCACGCAGGATCTGCGGCATCTGGGCTATGTGCCCGAACGAATCCGGCATGTATCCGACCCGCTGGACCGGGCCGAAAAGCGCCGCGACGCTCCGGCCGACCAGCAGATTGCGCACGTGCGCCTCGGCGCTCACCAAGAACTCGTCTGGGAGAACATACCACGGGCCCACGGCCAGCTTGCCGCGCTCGACCAGGGAGCGAATCCGACCTGCGTCGTCGGGGCAGAACGCAAGGTAGTCCTGGAGCAGCACCACCTGGCCGTCCAACAGGAAGTGGTTGAACGCCCCGTCCAGTTCGAGCGCGTCGAGCACCTCCCGTACCACGTCCACCAGCTTCACGCGGAACTGGTGACTGGTCCGATACCACTCCCGATCCCAGTGCGTGTGTGATACGACGAACGCGATCCTGGGAGCGTCGCGGTGGCCTGTCATCAGTCGTCGCACGCCGCTAGGAGCGCGCCGACCGTACGCGTGGCCAACGCCACGACTGTGTCGGCGGCGCCGTAGTACAGCTTGACGTCGCTCCCCGGCTCGGCGAAACCCTCGGCATCGCACCAGTCGACGATCAGGCCGGTCGGGAACACCACGTTGGGGACCTGGCCAATCTGCTCGTACGGCTCGCGCGGCTCGAGGATGTTGTTACGGGAGCGCGCCAGCACCTTCGTCGGGTCCGCGAGATCCAGCAGGACTGCGCCCGCCTGATAGATGTTGCTGGAGGCGAAGTGTGTGGCGACACCGTGGTACACGTGCAGCCAGCCCTGTCTGGTCTTCACCGGCGGCGGGCCCGAGCCGATGCGTTCATCCCAGTAGTACGGACGGCCCCGCATGACCGGCCCTGCCGCTTCCCACGAGACGAGATCGTCGGACGTAGAGAGCCGGATCGTGTCACCCGATGTCGCCCCTCCAGCGAGCCGCAACCGGTTCGGCCGGTCCAGCCGTAGGTAGCGCCCGCCGCGTTTCTCCGGAAACAGCACACCGGACACCATGATCCCCAGGACGACGAGGACGATTGCCCAGTCGGCCGGGGCCAGGTTCACCGCAACCGGCCGTCCGCCGAGATCGTAAGGGTGTCGCCGAGCCTGATGAACAGGGCTTCGAACCAGCGGGGCGTGGCGGTGATGCGCAGCGGCCAGGGGATTCCGGCGAGCCGGTCGGCCGTCAGTCCCAGCTCCGTCGGATCGTCGCTATAACGGCCGTGACGAGCGTGGAACGCTTTTTCCCTATAGTAGACCTGCCGCAGAATCCACCGCGCCCGGGCTTGCGAGTCGGGCTCGATCCGCTCGTCGCGCAGTCGCCGTTCTCCGGCGAATTGGACGATGCCCCACATCTCCGGATAGTGCATGTTGACCAATCCCTGTGGGGACCAGACCCAGTTGTCCTCCGACAGTGGCTCGCCTTCGCCATCGGTCCGCTTCGCGTAGCGTCCGCGCCTCACGTCGAGGCGCCACTGCACACGCGAGAAGTTCACCCGCCACTGATCGTCCAGGTGTGGCGGGGCATCCTTGTGGGCGGCTTCCCGCAGGGCGGTCCATGGGAGCGCGATCTCTATACTCCAGCCATCGTCGCGATCTCCGGGACGATTCAGGGTTCCGCTGAGGTGCACGGCGGTTTGGAGACCACGAATGTCCCATCCGTGGAGCGCCGGCCCGCCATCCCGGTACGGCTTCACGAGAAAGAGGTCCCACACCGTGCCGAGGGCATTGATCTCCAGCTCATAGTACTCGTGCGTGTCACCGTCCGGATCGATGAACATCTCGAAGTCGTTGTCCCGGTAGATCACCGCGTCGCGTTCAGTGAGCGTGGCCCAGAGATCCGGTTCCTCCAGCTCGGCCGCCACGTAGAAGAATTCGTCGTCCCAGGTCATCTTGGCCCGCGTTCTGAGCCGCGGTTCGGGATTGGCCACACCCCTGATGTCGACGAAGTCGGCCGTCCAGTCCGCCGTTTCCCAGGCCAGGTCGTCGAGACGTCCGTCTATGCGCGGCGGATCGCTCGCGCGATACGCAACGTACGTCTCCGGAGCCCACTCGATCGCCGGCTCCTCGAATCGCCCGGTGTCGACACCTTCCGGCGGGGGACCAGGACGACAGCCCGCTAGAAGGACGGCCAAAGACCCTACTCGGAGCACATTCGCATGCATGTGTGGCGCCCTCTTTTCGCCCTTCCCCTCTTCCACATCCGCACTCGCGGTTCGCTGCCCTGGGCGGGGGGAGACGAACGGGGCCTAGCGTGGTGGCAGCTACTCACTGCCGCGCCCAGTAGAGGGCCGTGTCGACCGCTCGGCGCCAGCCTGCATAGGCCTCGGGCCGGGCGTCGCCAGGAGAGAACTCTTCATACGTTCGGGTGGCGCAGAAACCGGCGGCGTCGGCCCAGACACCGGTCGCCAGCCCCGCCAGACCAGCCGCGCCGAAGGCGGTGATTTCCACTACGTCGGGCCGGTACACCGGTACGCCCAGGGCCGCGGCCTGGAACTCCATGAGCCAGTCGTTGGCGGCGGCACCGCCATCGACCTTGAGACCCGAGAGCGTTACGCCCGATGCGGTGCTCATCGCGTCGGCCACGTCCTTCGTACCGTACGCCATCGCCTCCAGCGCGGCCCGGGCGAGGTGCGCTCTAGTCGTTCCACGTGTGAGACCCACGATCGTGCCGCGGGCCTCCGGTTCCCAGTGTGGCGCGCCCAGCCCGACGAGCGCCGGCACGAAGTACACGCCGCCGGTATCCTCAACGGACTTTGCGAGTTGTTCGGTCTCGGAAGCGCGGGTCACGACACCGAGGCCGTCACGCAACCACTGGATGGCCGCGCCCGCGATGAAGATCGATCCCTCCAGGGCGATGGTCGGTCCACCGGTCGCGTCGCAGGCCACCGTCGCCAGCACGCCCGTCCCCGTCTGCAAGGTGTGTTCATCGCCCACGACCATGAGGAAGAACGCACCCGTGCCATAGGTGTTCTTGGCCTGGCCGGGCCGGTAGCACCCTTGACCGAACAGGGCCGCCTGCTGGTCCCCGGCGATACCCGCCACCGGGATCTCGGCGCCGAGGAGTTCGCGCGTGGTATATCCCACGACCTCGCTGGAGCCCCTGACCTCCGGGAGGCTCGCGCGCGGCACGCCGAACAAGGCCAGCAGTTCGGCGTCCCAGCCGTGTTCGTGGATATTGTACAGCAGGGTGCGAGACGCGTTGGTGTGGTCGGTGACGAACGCGCGCCCGCCCGTCAGCCGGTGTATGAGCCACACATCGATGGTCCCGAAGACGGCATCACCTCGTGCCGCCCGCTCGCGCAGGCCCGGCACGTGGCTCAGCAACCACTCGATCTTGCTGGCCGAAAAGTATGGATCCCACACCAGTCCGGTCCGGTCTGCCACATATGCCTCGCCCAGCTCGTCGCGCAGCGCGCGGCAGCGCTTCGCCGTACGCCGGTCCTGCCACACCAGTGCGCGATACAGCGGTGTGCCCGTGGCACGATCCCATACGACGACCGTCTCGCGCTGATTGGTGATGCCGATCGCCGTCGGGATCTCCCCGTGAAGCGCCTCGCGCGCGGCGACCAGCGTGGTTTCCCAGATCTCTAGCGGATCGTGCTCGACCCAACCCGGTTCCGGAAAATGCTGGGCGAATTCGCGGTACGCCCTCCCGATGATCGTCCCGTCGTCGCCGAACAGAATGGCAGTGGAACCGGTCGTACCCTGATCGAGTGCCAGCACGGTAGGCATGGGGTCAGAATCTAGCGCTCTCTTCCGCTAGTCCCCAGAGCCGCGGCGTCGCCAGCTCGATACAGTTTGCGGCGGGATCGCGAAAATAGATCGAGTGTCCGCCCCGCGGCCAGGCGACCTCCATCTCGATGGCGACGGCGTGCGTCGCAAGCTGTTCGCGCCAACCGGGAAGCTCCGTCTCGGATACGGCAAACGCCACGTGGACTGCACCGCGCGCGCCGTGCGCCGCCACATCACCGTCGGTGCTCTCCGTATGGTCGGGGTTGAACACGAGGAAGACACCGTGACCGCAACGGAAGAAGACGTGCCGTCCGGGCTCGCGTGCTAGTACTTCGAGGCAGAGTACTTCGGAGTAGAAGCGCTCGGCGGCTTGGAGGTCCGTGGCGTAGACACAAGTCTCGAGCACGCCGTGTGGTTTCATGATTCAGGCAGCGGACACGACGGAGAGTAGGTACGCGCGCTCAGGCTACCACTTCCACGCCTTTCCAGAAGGCGACGTGATCCTTGATGCGCTCTGCGGCTTCCGATGGTTCAGGGTAGTACCACGCCGCCGCCTCGTTGCGCTCGCCGTCCACCGTGACGGTGTAGTAGCTCGCCAACCCTTTCCACGGGCACCGCGTCTGATGGTCGCTGGCCTCGAAGTACTCACGCTTCACGGAGTCCGGCGGAAAGTAGTGATTCCCTTCGATGACGACCGTGTGGTCGCTCTCTGCCAGCGTGGCTCCCTTCCAGATCGCTTGCATCGTCACATGCCTCCGAATGCAGCCCACACGGGGACCAGCACGCCCGCGGGCCGTGGTTCCCGTGCACGGCTCGAACCGGACTAACGACCGGCGCGGCCGGCCCTAGGTCATACAATGCCCTGTTTGGTCAGCTCCTCATTGCTATCGGAACGCCGCATCAACAAGATGAGATCGTTCATCGCATCGACGGGTGACTGGTGGGCCAGCCGGTTCCGCAACGCGTGCGACAACTCGAGCAGTTCAGGGGAGAGAAGCAGCTCTTCACGACGGGTCGAGCTGGCGTTCAGGTCGATGGCCGGGAAGATGCGCCGGTCCGCCAGCTCACGACTCAGTAGCAGTTCGCTGTTGCCCGTACCCTTGAACTCCTCGAAGATCACGGTATCCATCTTCGAGCCCGTGTCGATGAGCGCGGTCGCGATGATCGTGAGTGAGCCACCGCCCTTCGCCGGGTCGATGTTGCGCGCCGAGCCCAGGAACCGTTTCGGTTCCTTCATCGACGAGGCGTCCAGGCCCCCCGTCAACGTGCGGCCGGTCCCCCGCTCCGCCGTATTGTGGGCGCGGGCGAGCCGGGTTATGGAATCGAGGATTATCACCACGTCCTGGCCCATCTCGACCCGACGGCGGGCGCGGGCGATCGTGAGTGCCGCGACGGTGATGTGCCGCTCGGCGGGATAGTCGAAACTCGATGCCACGACCTCGCCAAACCCGCACAGTTCCATCTCGGTGACTTCCTCCGGCCGCTCGTCGACGAGCAGGATATACAGAGTCGCGTCAGGATAGTTCTTCACGATCCCTTCGGCGATAGCCTGGAGCACCATCGTCTTTCCGGCCTTCGCCGGGGCGACGATCATGGCACGCTGCCCCTTACCGAGCGGGCATAGCAGGTCGATGATTCGATTGGTAGGGTCGGGCTGGCCGTTGCGCACCAGACCACAGTCGAGCACGAGCTGCTCTTTGGGATGGGTGGCACCAAGCTTCGTGAAATCCGGGCGACCGCTACACTCTTCGGGCGGGCGCGCGTTGACGGACGTGATGCTGCGTACCGTGGGACTCTTGCCGCGGCCCGGAGGGCTCCCGACTTCGCCTGCGATCTCGTCACCCGTCCGGAGGTCGTAGCGCTGAATGAGCTTCTGACCGACGTGGACGTCACGCTTGGAAGGCATGTAGTTCGACCGGCGGCGGCGGATGAATCCTGCACCTCGGCCGGTAAGCTCAAGCACGCCGAGCAGTTCTTGATCTGTCACGCGTCCTGCAGGTTGTCTGGGGTCAAACGCTGATTTCAGGGTTGCTCTCGATTGGGGGACCCGACGAGCACACGATCACCCTGTACTCACGCAGTGTACCCGGGTCCGTTGTCCGCGTTCCTGGCTGGGCGCGACGAACGGGCGATAACTGCCCCGTGCGTGGACGCCACGAGTGGGACACATAGCGGGTGAACTGCCGATGTCCCTAGAATACACCAGGGAGAGCGACGTCGTTTTCGGACGTCGCAGTTATATACACCACTTGACCGGCAAAGGCCAGTCGCCGCAAAGAAACCCTACGATGCGCCGCTGTCGAGCCACTTCGGCTCGGGGGCCGGCTGGTAGGTGCGCAGCCGCCCCAGCAGCTCCTCGGGCGTCGCTCCAACGAGCAGGAGATCGCGGTGCGCGCGCCGGATGAAGCGCTCCCGCAGCGCGTGATCGAGAAAGGCCGCCAGCTCATCGAAGTAGCCGGCGACGTTGAGAAGCCCGCAAGGTTTCGCGTGCAACCCGAGTTGGGCCCACGTGAGGACCTCGAACAGTTCGTCCAGGGTGCCCAGCCCGCCGGGGAGAGCGATGAACCCGTCGGCCAGCTCGGTCATCATGGCTTTGCGCTCGTGCATAGTGTCCACCACGCGAAGCTCGGTAACACCCGTATGGGCCACCTCGCGCTCGACCAGCGAGCGGGGAATCACACCGATCACCTCACCCCCCGCAGCCAAGACGGCGTTCGCTAGCTCGGCCATGAGACCCACGTTCGACCCGCCGTACACGAGACCCAGACGCTGTGCCGCCAGCACACGACCCAGCCGGCGTGCCGCGCTCGCGTAGTCGGTGCGCGCGCCGGGACTCGAGCCGCAGAAGACGCAGATGCGGTTCATTCGCTCACTCTACCACTCAATCCGGCGCGCCGCTATCGGATCACCGGCACCGCCCGCCCGAACCCCGATCACGCACGCTTCGTTGATTGGGCAACCCGGTGCCTTCTGCTATCTTTCATATATGTCATACGAACATCTACTCTTCGCCGTGAGCGACGGCCCCCGGGCTGCGGCGGCACGCAGCGCCTGCCGCGCCTCGTCGGACAAGGCCGGGCACTCGAGCTGTCGCTCGACGCGGGTCAGCTTCTCGAAGCGAACCGACATGCGGGAAGGGATGGCAGCGCTCCTGGAGAGGAGAGAAGCGGAGTTCACCGGCACGTGAGCCACCGGCCGACACCGTTCAGTGTCATCTCCGGCGCGGTCCGTCTAGCCATCGAGACCGACGGCGAGGCAGTGAGCGCGATTCACCTGAACGGCCGAGCGAAGCGAGCGGCGGAGGGTGCGTTCGAGCGTCGCATCGAGCGGGAGTTGCTCGAGTATCTGCGCGGCGACCGACGGGAGTTCTCGTTTGCGCGGAAGCCCTCGGGCACGGCATTCGAGCGCGCCGTCTGGGACGAACTGGAGCGGATCCCCTACGGTGCGACCCGGACCTACGGTGAAATCGCGCGGTCGCTTGGACGGCCGCGCGCGGCGCGGGCCATCGGTATGGCCAACCACAAGAACCCCATCCCGATCGTCATACCATGCCACCGCGTGGTGGCGGCGGGAGGGAAGCTGGGCGGATATGGCGGCGGGCTGGCGCTGAAGCGGCGGCTACTCGCACTCGAAGGAGCGTGGCCTTGAGCAAGGGACGGATCTTCGCGGCGGCCGTTCTGGCGGGGGCGGTCGTGACCTGTTCGCCGGATCGGCTGCGGCCCGGGCCTCCCTCGGTGAGCATTGAGGTCCGGCAGGGCAGCACGGTGTTCAGTCCGGACACACTGCCGATCCTCATCGTGGCGACGGATCCCAACGGGTTGAAGACTCTGATCGTGAGCTTCACCGGAGATGACACCTTGGGCCCGGCGCAGGATATCGATACCGGGGACGACGTGGAGGTGATCGCCGTGCTGAGCTGGCCGATCCCCACGGGCCTGGTTCCGGGTCAGTTGCTGACGATCGTCGCCCGGGCTACGGATCTGACCGGCCAAGCGACCACAACCGAGGCTACGGTAACGGTAATCGAACGCCCGCCGGCCGGACCGTAACCCGTTGACCCACTTCCGCTAACGGGGTATCTTTCAGAATGGCGAACGGGTCATTCGCGGCGCGGCCACGGCACGTCAGGAGACGTATCGTGGCCCTTCTTACGCCAGACACCGGCGCCGCGTGGAACTGAGTCGGCTCACCGTACGCAACTTTCGCAATCTCGCCGCACTGGATCTCGAGCTTCCGTCGCGTGGAGTGGTGATCATCGGCGAGAACGGGCAGGGCAAGACGAACCTGCTCGAAGCGATCTACTACCTGGTGCTCTTCAGGTCGTTTCGTGGAGCGAAGGACCGGGAGTTGGTGCGGTTCGACGAGGCCGGGTTCTTCCTCGCTGGCGAGTCGAACGATCGGGTCACGGCGGGATTCGACGCGCACCGCAGGCGCAAGAAAGTGACCGTCGCGGGTCGGGAGGTGAAGCAGCTGGGGCAGGCGGTGGGACGCATCGTGGCCGTGGTACTCTCGCCGGCCGACCGCGATATCGTCGCTGCGGGGCCGGCGCGGCGGCGGCGGTATCTGGACGTCCTGTTGTCCCTGAGCGAGCCGGCGTATCTGCGCGCGTTGACGGCAATGCGGGCCGCGCTCAGACAGCGCAACGCCGCGCTCCGGCGGGGCCAGGCCCAGGCGGCCTGGGCGTTCGACATACCGTTCGCCACTGCCGCCCGGGTCATCGGCGAACGGCGGCGCCTGTGGGTGGAAGAGCAGGCCGAACGATATGCCCAGCTGTGCACTGAGCTTGGGGAACGGATGACACCGGCCATGGCATATCAGCCGCACGGCGGGCATGACGCCGCGCGCGATGACCTCGAGGCGAGCCTGGCGGTGGCCCGTGAACGCGACCTGCGGCGTGGGATGACAACCGTCGGCCCGCACCGAGACGACCTGAAGCTGACTCTCGGTGGGCGGGACATGCGACACTACGGATCGGCGGGCCAGCAGCGCACGGCCGCCATCGCGTTACGACTGCTGGAGGCGGAATCGCTGCGTGGCGCCACCGGGACCGCGCCGGTTGCGCTGTTCGATGACGTGTTCGCCGAACTCGACTCCGGCCGCCAGGAACGATTGCTCGCGCTGATCGGGGAGCTGCTGCCAGGACAGTCGATCATCACCGCACCGCGCGATGTCGAGGTGCCGGCAGCACTCTTCGACCGGCCGCGCTGGCAGATCAGCGGAGGCTCGATTGCGCAGTAAAGACGCCACCGGGCTCAACGAGGCGCTGAGAACATACCTCCAGCGCAAGGGCCTCAAGACGGCGCTCGATCGGGCGAGTGCGGTCGACGATTGGCCGACTATCGTCGGGCCGCAGATCGCCCGCGTCACCGAGCCCCAGGGGGTGAGCAAAGACGGTATTCTCTTCGTCCGAGTGAGGTCGGCGGCGTGGATGCAGGAGTTGCAGTTGATGTCGCCCCAGATTCTCAAGCAGCTCGGCCAGCGGGAGAAAAAGATTCGCAGGATCATGTGGAGTGTCGCGTAGCAACGCACGTCACGAAGGGAACGAGGCTCCTGGAAACCGTATAGAGGAACCATGACCGCAGCAAAGAAAGACACACGCTACAGTTCCGACGCGATTCAGGTCTTGAAGGGCTTGGAGGCCGTCCGCCTGCGTCCCGGGATGTATATCGGGTCCACCGCAGCACGTGGCCTGCACCACCTCGTCTATGAGGTCGTCGACAACTCCATCGACGAGGCGTTGGCCGGGTTCTGCGACAAGATCGGGGTCACGATCCACGAGGACGACTCGGTCACCGTATCGGACAACGGTCGCGGTATCCCGGTCGATATTCACAAGACAGAGAAGATCCCCGGTGTCGAGGTGGCGATGACCATGCTCCACGCCGGCGGAAAGTTCGACAAGAGCACCTACAAGGTCTCCGGCGGGCTGCACGGGGTCGGCGTGTCGGTGGTGAACGCGCTCTCCGAGCGGCTCGACGTCTGGGTAGCCCGCGACGGCTCCGTCCACCACATGGCGTTCGAGCGCGGCATCACGACCGAGCGGCTGAAGAGGATCGGTGATGCCAAGCGGACCGGCACCAAGGTGTATTTCAAGCCCGACACCGAGATCTTCGTCGAGACCCGGTTCGATTACGACACGATCGCGAGCCGTCTCAGGGAACTGGCATTCCTGAACAGCGGCGTGACCCTTTCGATCCGTGACGAACGGGGTGATGAACCGAAGGAAGAGGTCTTCCTTTTCAGGCACGGTCTCAAAGAGTTCGTGGAGCATCTGCGCGGGAGCCGCAAGCCGCTCCATCCCAAGCCGGTCGCGTTCGCCACGAACAAAGACGAGGTAGAGATCGACGTTGCACTGCAATACGATGCCGGCTACGCCGAGAACATCTTCTCGTTCGTCAACAACATCAACACCCACGCTGGCGGGACCCACCTCACAGGGTTCAAGGCGGCGCTCACGCGCGTAATCAACGAGGTCGCCAAGAACAAGGGGCTCCTCAAGAAGGTGGACTTCACCCTCTCGGGTGACGACGTGCGTGAGGGTCTCACCGCGGTCATTCACGTGAAGGTGAAGGAACCGCAGTTCGAGGGCCAGACCAAGACCAAGCTCGGCAACTCGGAAGTCGAGGGCATCGTCAAGACGGTGGTGTACGAGCGGCTCTTCAACTTCCTCATGGAGACGCCCAGCGTTGCCCGTACGGTGATCGAGAAGGCGCTCAGCGCCGCGCGGGCCCGCGACGCAGCCCGGAAAGCCCGGGAGTTGGTGCGGAAGAAGAGCGCGCTAGAGAGCAGCATCCTTCCCGGCAAGCTCGCCGATTGTTCGCTCACCGATCCGTCGATGTGCGAGCTGTACCTGGTGGAGGGCGACAGCGCCGGCGGGTCCGCCAAGCAGGGACGCGACCGGTCGTTCCAGGCGATCCTGCCGCTCAAGGGCAAGATCCTGAACGTCCAGAAGGCCAGGATAGACAAAATCCTCTCGAACGAGGAGATCCGCGCCATCATTACGGCAATCGGTACCGGGGTCGGCGAAGACGAGTTCAAGTTGGATGAGGCACGCTACCACAAGATCATCATCATGACCGACGCGGACGTCGACGGGGCGCACATCCGCACGCTGCTCCTCACGTTTTTCTACAACCAGATGCGGCCGCTCGTCGAGGAGGGCTATGTCTACATCGCCCAGCCGCCACTCTATCGTGTGGCCAAGGGAAAAGAGGAGTACTACGTCTTCGACGAGTCCGAGCGGGACAAATACATCAAGCGGCTGTCCAACGGCGCCGGAAAGGCCGTAACTATCCAGCGCTACAAGGGTCTGGGTGAGATGAACCCCGACCAGCTCTGGAAGACCACGATGGACCCGGCGGCACGCACTATCCTCAAGGTCGAGATGGAAGATGCGGTACGTGCCGCCGAGCTGTTCGAGATGTTGATGGGCGACCAGGTCGAACCCCGCCGGCTCTTCATCGAGAAGAACGCGAGGTACGTGCGGAACCTGGACGTCTAGCAGGCTGCTTCCGGCGCTACGGCCGCCGAACGGCTAATCGTTGAAGTAAGCAACTGTCGGAATGCCGGTCCCTCACGTTCCCATCCCATGGACGTTCGCCGCAGCGAGCTCTTCGCTCAGGATGACGGCCAGTCGGCCGGTCCCATGCGACCTTGTTGACATAATAGCTATATAGCTATACACTATCACCATGTTGCGAACACTGCTAGTCCGTTCGGTGGACCCCGAGATCCTGAACCGCGCGGCCGACATCATCAAGATGTTGGGCCATCCGGAGCGGTTGAAGATCGTGGAGGTCCTGGAACAGGGTGAGGCGACCGTGTCGGAGATTCAAGACGCGCTCGACCTGTCCCAGGCCATCGTGTCGCAGCACCTGGCGAAGATGCGCGGGGGACAGATCGTCGCGGCACGGCGCGACGGTGTGCATGTCTACTATCGGATCACGGAGCCCAAGGTGCCGCACATCCTGAGTTGCATTCGGAGTTGTGATATGTAGAGGCTGGAGCGGTTCACTGCTGCTCAGGTATCTGGTAAATCCGCTCTGTTACCGCTTCACGGCGTTCGTCGTGCCGAACCTGTTGCAGTCCGGCTTCACGCGCTGGTGCTTGATGGAGGGCATGCTGCGCAGGGTATGGAGGCCATGCTGCGCAGGGTCGGGATCGGGACGGAGGAGTACTAGCTCCGAGCTTCCCCCCGACTCAGCCGGTACAGCAACACCGCCGCCCGTTTCGCCATCAGCGGGATCGTCTCCAGCTCGACCGTCTCGTTCACGGTATGGCCGCCGCTCCCGACGACGCCGAGTCCATCGAGCGCGGCGCCGACCACGTCGGCGACGAACGAGACATCCGCCGCACCGCGGCGTCCGGGATCCACGGCCTCAACCGGCCCGAACCCGAGGTCGCGGCTCACCTCATCGAGCCGTAGCAGCAGGGCATAGTTGGCGTCGGTCGGCGCCATCGGCGGATACGAGTCGCGAAACGTGATCGCAGCCATCGTGTGCGGGAGGTGCCGGTCTACAATGGCGCGCATGCGCTCTTTGGCTCGTTCCCGCTGATCCAACGAGATGGTGCGCAGGTCTCCCATCACCACAGCGCTCTCGGCGATGACGTTGGTCTTCCCGAACGCGGTGCCCCGACTCTGCATCGTATCCAGGTCTACGCTGGTGCCGCCGAGCACCACGCCGGGGTTGAACGTCAGATACTGTTCGCCGCCCAGCTCCTCGCGAAAGTCATTGAGGATGCGCGCGATCTCGTAGATGGCGCCGCTCCCGAGATCGTCCCGGAAGATCTGCGACGAGTGGGCACGCGTGCCGTGAGTCCGTACCGTCCAATCGGTGAACCCGCGTCGCGCCACGGTCGCCGTTCCGCTCCCCCCGACACCTCCCTCGAACCCGAGAGCATAGTCGCTCCTGCGCCCGGCGTCGATGAGATCCCCCCTGTCGACGGTCAGCGGGTCGGAAGTGTCCTCTTCGTCTCCGGTGAACGCGACGACGATGTTCATGTCATCCAGCAGGCCGGCCGCGTCGAGCGCCTGAAGCGCGAGCAGAATCACCACGTTCCCGCCCTTCATGTCTTCGGTGCCGGGTCCTCTGGCCGTGTTCTCGTCCAGCAGTTTCCAGCGCTGGAATGGACTGTCGCTCTCGAAGACCGTATCGAGGTGTCCGATCAACAACACCCGCGGCCCCCTGCCCTCCATCTCGGCGAACAGATGACCGGCACGCTGCACCTCGTCCATCGGGATCCACCGCGTTGCAAAGCCTAGCGCATCCAACTCGGCACGGAAGACGTCGCCGACCTCGCGTACGCCCGCGAAGTTCATCGTCCCGCTGTTGATGTTCACGACCCGCGCGAGCAAGGCGATTGCTTCGTCCGCATGCGCATCCACGTAGTCCACGATGCGTTGCTCGGTGGGCGAGATCTCCTGCGCCCGGGCGCTGAGGGGCGACAGGACGAGGGTCGCTACGATGGCCACTCGCTTGAGCACGAAGACTCCAATGCAAGAGGATGGACAGCATGTTGGTGGCGCGAGGGCGTTCGCACAAGTGGCCGGCGACGGCCTGGCGAGCGGCGCCCGCAGCACGCAGTTTGTAGCGATGACCCGCGAGAGCAACGCACCTGTGCCCAATCGGACCTGGCACCGCCACTACGACCCGGGTGTGCCGACCACACTGACGTTCGGAGAAACCACGCTGGTCGATTTCTTCACGCGATCGGTGAGAGAGTACGGCGACCGGCCAGCGATCATCTTCCTCAACCGCAGGCTCCTGTACCGCGAGCTGGACGACCAGGTCCGGCGGCTGGCACACGCTCTCGAGGCGCTCGGAGTAGCGCGCGGTACGCGGGTCGCGATCCACCTGCCGAACGTGCCGCAGTTCGTCGTCGGCTACTACGCGACGCTGCTCCTGGGCGCCGTGGCCGTACCCACCAATCCGATGTACACGCCTCGCGAGATCGAACATCAGTGGAACGACGCGGGATGCGACGTCGCGATCGTCATGGACTTCATCTACGACCAGAAGATCCGCCAGGTCCGTGACAGGCTGCCGGTCCGCCAGTACATCATCGCCTCGATCCCCGACTATCTGCGATTCCCGCTCGACCTGCTGGCTCGCCTCAAGCTCCGGCGCGAGAAGCCGCCGCTGATTGCATCGGTCGAGCCGACGGCCGACACGCATCTCTACGCCCGAATTGTCCGGGAGACCTCCCCCGGCGGGTCGCTGGCGGAGATCGATGTCGATGACGTCTGCACGCTGCTCTATACCGGTGGGACGACCGGGATCTCGAAGGGCGCCGCTCTCACCCACGGCAATCTCGCCGCCAACGTCCAGCAGCTCAGCGCATGGCTGCGGCAGGCGGAACCGGGTCGAGAGGTGATCCTCTGCGCCCTCCCGCTGTTCCACTCATTCGGTCTGACGGTGGTGATGAACGAAAGCATCGCCCTCGGCGCCGTCCAGGTGATGATCCCCAATCCACGCGACATCAAGGCGATCGTGCGCAGCATCACCAAGCACCGCGTCACCCTGTTCCCGGCCGTCCCCAATCACTTCAACGCCATCAATCACTTCCGCGGGATCGAGAGGAGAGATCTCTCGAGCATCAAGGCGTGCATCTCCGGGTCAGCGCCCCTGCCGGTCGATGTGCTGGAGACATTCGAGCGGATGACCGGAAGCAAGATCTCGGAAGGATTCGGCCTGACCGAGACGTCGCCCGTCACCCACTCAAACCCGCTGGTCGGGATCCGCAAGGTCGGTAGCATCGGCATTCCGCTCCCCGGCACCGACGCCAAGATCGTCGACATCGACGACGAGACGCGGGAGCTGGCGCCGAACGAAGTGGGCGAGCTGGCCGTCCGGGGTCCGCAGGTCATGCGCGCATACTGGGGCCGCCCAGACGCGACCACCGAGATGGTGCGTGACGGCTGGCTCTACACGGGCGACCTGGCACGGATCGATCGGGACGGGTTCTGCTTCATCGAGGGCCGCAAGAAAGACATGATCCTGTGCAGCGGGTTCAACGTATACCCGGACGAGATCGATCGTATCCTCATTGCACATCCGGCCGTCCTGGAAGCCGCCACGATCGGCGTGCCGGATGACAAACGGGGCGAGACGGTCAAGTCCTTCGTAGTGTTGCGCGAGGGGGTCACGAGCACGGCTCGCGAGATCACGGACCACTGCCGCGAGAACCTGGCACCATACAAGGTCCCGCGTGAGGTCGAGTTCATCGATGAACTCCCGAAGAGTTCCGTGCTGAAGGTGCTCCGCCGCGAGCTGCGGGAGCGGGAATTACGACGCAGGCGGCGCGGATGACCGCCTTTCCCCCTTGCACACCCACCGTCTGATCATCTACTTTATGATGCAAAGTGCAACACGAGGGAACCCCGTGACCATACCCACCCAGGAAGAACGCGACCACGCTAAGGAAACGCTGGCCTACATCCGTCAGACCATGGAGTCGGCATCGACTTTCACGGCTGTCTCCGGATGGGGGATGGCGGCTGTCGGCGTATTGGGACTAGTTGCCTCGGGCATCGCGTCACAGCTCGGCGAGCCCGCCAGCCTGTGGGTGTGGATCCCCACCGCCATACTGGCCATCACGGTCGCCGGGTTCAGCAACGCGGCGAAGGCGCGGCGCATGGAGGTGCCGTTGTGGTCGGGGTCGTTGCGGAAGCTCGCCTGGGTGATGGCACCGATGCTCGTAGCCGGGGCGGTGATGACACACGCGTTGGCGTCGGCGGACCAGGCGGCGCTCCTTCCCGGCACCTGGCTCGCACTCTACGGCGCGGGCGTCACGGCTGGCGGTACGCTGTCCGTCCGGGCCATCCGCGGCATGGGACTGTTGCTCCTCGCCTTCGGCGCTGCGGCGCTGCTCCGGCCCGTGTGGGGTGCGCCGCTCATGGCGGCCGGGTTTGGCGCGGTGCACATCGTGTTCGGCATTGTGGTCATCAGACGATATGGCGGGTAATGCGGTCGCGGACGATCTCGATCGGCTCATCCACGAGCGCATGCGGCTCGGTATCGTGTCGGCGCTCGCGGCAAACGACGCCTTGTCGTTCGGCGACCTGAAGGAAATCCTCGGCACCACTGATGGCAACCTGAGCGTGCATGCGCGCAAGCTCGAGGACGTCGGGTACATCAAGGTCACGAAGGGATTCGAGGACCGGAAACCCAAGACCGAATACCGCCTCACCGCGAAGGGACGCAAAGCCTTGGAGAGCTATTTGCACCAGATGGAATCTATCCTGAGCGCGGCGCGGGAGGCTCTCGAGCGATCATGAGCGGCCTGCACGTCGGAATCATCATGGATGGGAACGGGCGCTGGGCCCGGTTGCACGGGCAACCGCGCTGGCGTGGCCATTTCAGCGGGGTGGAGAGCGTGCGTGATGCCGTACGCGGGAGCCCCGAGCTGGACATCACTACCCTGACGCTCTATGCGTTCTCATCCGACAACTGGAAACGACCCGCGGCGGAGGTGGGCCGGCTCTTCTGGCTCCTGCGGGAATACTGCGGGCGCGAACAGGCGGAGCTGGTCGAGAGCGGTGTTCGCGTAACGGCGATCGGCCGGCGCGACCGCATCCCCAAGTCCGCACGCGAACAGCTCACGCTTCTCGAGGACGCAACCGCCAGCCTGTCACGCCTGCATCTGCGTCTCGCGATCGATTACTCGGCACAGTGGGCGATCGCCGACGCCGCCCGGCTCCTGGCGGTCGAGGTAGATCGCGGACGGATCTCGCCCGAGGACATCACGGCGGCGAAGCTGAACGGGGTCCTGACCGGCGGGGTACCGCCGGTAGATCTGCTCATCCGCACGGCGGGCGAACAGCGACTGTCGGATTTCCTGCTGTGGGAAACGGCGTATGCGGAACTCTGGTTCACGGACGTGCTGTGGCCGGACTTCCGCAGGCGTGATCTCGCGGAGGCCGTGGCCGCGTTCCGGCGGCGCGAGCGCAAGTTCGGCGGCCTCAGGCCCATTCCGGACGACCGTCCAGCCAAGCCAGCAGCGGAGCGGGTCGCCGCGCGCTAGCGTTCCGCGCCCCAGCCCAGCTCGGCGCGGACGAGGTCCCGGTTCAGCGTAGCGATGAAGTCGATACTGATCTCTTTGGGGCATGCCACCTCACACGCCCCGTGGTTGGTACAGCTCCCGAATCCCTCCGCATCCATCTGAGCCACCATCTGATACGCCCGCCGAAACCGTTCCGGCTCGCCCTGCGGGATGGCGGCCAGGTGCGCGATCTTTGCGGCGCTGAACAGCATCGCCGAGCCGTTTGGGCACGCGGCGACACACGCGCCACATCCGATGCACGTGGCCGCGTCGAACGCCATGTCGGCGTTCCGTTTGGGTATCAGAATCGCGTTGGCGTCCGGAGCACTGCCGGCTCGCACCGAGATATAGCCGCCGGCCTGGATGATCCTGTCCAAGGCGCTCCGGTCGACCACCAGATCCTTGAGGACCGGGAACGCCCGGGCACGCCAGGGCTCCAGCCAGATCTCGTCACCATCGGCAAAGCTGCGCATGTGGAGCTGGCAGGCCGTCACGCGCCGAACCGGGCCGTGCGGCTCGCCGTTGATCACCATTCCGCACGAACCGCAGATACCTTCCCTGCAGTCGTGCTCGAAGGCGATCGGCTCTTTGCCCTGCTCGACGAGTCTCTCGTTGACCACGTCGAGCATCTCGAGGAAAGACATGTGCTCGGTTATGCCCGGCACGTCGTACCGCTCGAAGCCGCCGCGAGCGCCGGCGTTCACCTGACGCCAGACGTGAAGCGCGATTCTCATTACTTGTAACTCCGCTGGGCGAGTTGCACGTACTCGAACTCCAGGGGTTCCTTATGCAGCGCCGGCGCGTTGCCGCGACCCGTGTACTCCCACACCGAAACGTGCGCGAACCGGTCGTCGTCGCGCTTCGCCTCGCCGTCGTCGGTTTGATGTTCCTCACGGAAATGGCCGCCGCACGATTCGTTCCGGTCCAGCGCATCCACACAAATGAGTTCGGCGAACTCCAGAAAATCCGCCACTCGGCCGGCCCTCTCGAGTTCTTGGTTGAGCGATTCACCGGTGCCGGTGACGCGGACGTCTCGCCAGAACCGTTCTCGAATCTCCGGGATCTTGGCGAGCGCTTCCTTCAAACCGGATTCGTTGCGCGACATCCCGCACCGATCCCACATCACGCGGCCCAGCTCGCGGTGGAATGTGTCGACCGAGGACGAACCGTTGACGTCCAGCAGGCGCTTGGTCAGCGCCTCCACCTGTAGCTCGACCTCCCTGAACGCAGCGTGCGATTCGTCGACGGGATCGAACTTCGCCTGCGCCAGATAATCGCCGATGGTATACGGCAGGATGAAGTAGCCGTCGGCGAGACCCTGCATCAGCGCGCTCGCCCCCAGACGATTGGCACCGTGATCCGAGAAATTCGCCTCACCGATCACGTGGAGCCCCGGGACGGTGCTCATCAGGTTGTAATCGACCCACAGCCCTCCCATGGTGTAGTGCGGCGCAGGGTAGATGCGCATCGGCACCACGTAGGGGTTCTCCCCCGTGATCTGCCGGTACATGTCGAACAGGTTTCCGTAGCGCTCGGCGACCGCTTCCCTGCCCAGCCGTTGGATGGCATCCCGGAAATCGAGATAGACGCCGTTGCGCTCCTGTCCGATGCCGCGCCCAGAATCGACCATCTCCCTGGCGCGCCGCGAGGCCACGTCGCGCGGCGTGAGGTTCCCGAAGCTCGGATAGATACGCTCGAGGTAGTAGTCCCGTTCGCTCTCGGGGATCTGGGCTGCGGGCCGATTGTCGCCCGGCTTCTCCGGCACCCAAATGCGGCCGTCGTTCCGCAGCGACTCGCTCATCAATGTCAGCTTCGACTGGTAACCGCCGGCCTGTGGGATACACGTCGGATGGATTTGGGTGAAACAGGGGTTGGCGAACGCCGCGCCTCGCTTGTACGCACGCCACGTCGCCGTCACGTTGCATCCCTTGGCGTTGGTCGACAGGAAGAACACGTTGGCGTATCCGCCCGTCGCGAGCACCACGGCGTGCGCGGCGTGTGAGCTGATCTTTCCTGAAACAAGGTCACGCACGACGATGCCGCGGGCCCGACCGTCGACGACGACGATGTCGAGCAACTCGGTCCACGGGTACATCTTCACCGTGCCCTCGGCGACCTCACGGGCCAGCGCCTGATACGCGCCCAGGAGAAGCTGCTGTCCGGTCTGCCCGCGCGCGTAAAAGGTGCGGGAGACCTGCGCTCCGCCGAATGATCGATTGGCGAGCTGGCCGCCGTACTCCCGCGCGAACGGTACGCCCTGAGCGACGCACTGGTCTATGATGGCCGTGCTGATCTCCGCGAGGCGGTACACGTTCGCTTCACGGGAGCGGAAGTCGCCACCCTTTACCGTGTCGTAGAACAATCGATAGACGCTGTCGCCGTCGTTCTGGTAGTTCTTGGCGGCGTTGATCCCGCCCTGCGCGGCAATGCTGTGCGCCCGCCTCGGGCTGTCCTGAAAACAGAAACACGTGACGTTGTAGCCGAGTTCGCCCAACGTCGCCGACGCCGATGCGCCTGCCAGCCCACTGCCGACCACGATGATGTCGTATTTCCGCTTGTTGGCGGGACTCACCAGCTTCATTTCAAAGCGGTGCGTATCCCACTTCTGCTGGATCGGTCCGGCGGGGATTCTTGCACGCAGTTCCATGACGGGGGTCGCTCCGGTAGGCTACTGAATGGCGCCGGCCAGCACGCCGATCGGTACAGAGACGAAACCGACGAACACCGCGGCCGCGAGCACGGCCGCGAGCGGGCGTCGGTACCGATTGTACTTCGGGTGATTGATTCCCAGGGTCTGGAACATGCTCCACACACCGTGATACAGATGAACCGCTAGAGCGCCCATCGCGACTATATACACCAGCGCGACAGGCCAGGACCGAAAACCGACCACGAGATTATGGTGCACGCCCCCGGGTTCGAAATCGGGGTGCACGTTCCCCACCGTGAAGTGCATCAGGTGATAGATCACGAAGAGCCCGATGATCACGCCGCCCCACCGCATCGTGCGGGAGGCGTAGCTCAGCTCCATGTGTGGCGCCACCTTGTAACTCACCGGCCGGGCGCGCCACGACATGAGGGTGAGTTGCGTCGCCGCCAAGACGTGCACAACGATCGTCACGAGCAACCCGATCCGCAGAACCCAGAGCAGTTGCCCATGGCCGAACACCGGCGCGCCCATCTCCCGCAGGAACTCGCCGTAGTGGTCGATCTTCTCCGCACCCTGGAACGCCTTGAGGTTGCCGACCATGTGGGCCACTACAAAGCCGACCCAGACAACCCCGGTAACGGCCATGATGACCTTCTTGCCCACCGATGAACGGTAGAGAGTAACAACGCGCCGCATTGCAGCTCCGTTGGTATTGGCTGGAGGCTGGACGATGGGGATGATACTCAGGCAGGGCGAGGGGGAGCAAGCGATGCGGGTGGCTCACCTCGATCTGATGTACGTCTCCTCGCGGAGTCGCGGCAGTGAGAGGAGGGAAGCACCGTCGAGGGTCGCCCGGCCGAGGCGAGTGAACCAGTGCAAGTGCGGGCCGGTGACTCGCCCCGACTGGCCGACGCGGCCAATGAGCTGGCCTCGAGCGACGGTATCACCCTGCTGCACCAACGTCTCACTGAGGTGCAGGTAAGCCGTGACGAGTCCGCCGCCGTGGTTGAGGTAGACTACACGTCCCCCGTAGTAGAAATCGCCGACAAGCTCGATCACCCCGCGGTTCGCCGCGCGGACCGGGTCACCCATCTCGCCGTCGAAGTCGGTCCCCCAGTGCCGACTGCGGAGTTCGCCGTTGAAGAGACGTCCGATGCCGTATGGACTGGTGATCCTGCTGTCCCGCGGGGCGATGAACGGGCGACGCCACAGAGGCGGTGTCTCCTGCGCCTTTAGCCCCACCTCCCGCGCCAGCCGGTTTTCCTCACGGATCCGCACCCGGAGGGCCGAATCGGGTTCGGTGGAGAACCGCGAGGCTACGCTCAGCTGCTCCGTCGCGAAGTGGGCGGCCACGACCGGGAGATACGACCGCTGTGTCCCGACCCGGCCATCCGGATACTCGAGCCAGAGCACGATCGGCACCGAGTCGGGCGCCGCCATCTGCACCGCCCCCAACGCCACGAACCGATCGCCGATTCGCTCGAAGTAGAGCGGCACCCGGTCGACCGCGCCCCGCACCTCGTGCACGGCAGGATCGGACGGTTGCACGACAACGTATGCGAACGCGCCCTGTCGCGGTGTGTTTGGGAACCATGCCACGCCCGCCTCCGGCACCGTTCCCTGAGCCATGGCGCCCGAGGACGAGAACATGGCAAGGAGGACGGTGAGCGATGCGCGGCGCATGTTTCATAATACCCAGTGCGTGCGTAAAGATCTCTCAACGCGGAGTCTGCGGCGATTGCCTCGGGTGGAACAAACGGTCGACTCAGGGCATCTTTGACGGCATCCCGAACCCGAGGATACCATGCGCCACCCGATTCCCTTCGCACTCGCCGTCGTGCTTGCCGTGCCGGCCGCGGCCCAGATGCCGCCCTCGTCGGGGGTTCGCTACGACCGGCTTGTCATTCGGAACGCAAACGTCATCGACGGGACCGGAAACCCCATGCGGGGTCCGTTCGATATCGTCATCGAGGGCTCGCGGATCGCCAGCATCCGGCGCCACCGGTCTGACCGGACGTTCGAGGCCGATCGCGTCATCGACGCCAGCGGCATGACCGTGATGCCGGGCATCATCGACCTGCACGGCCACACGATGTTCCGCATCAACGGCGAAGCGTTGCCGAGGGACTACGTGTACAAGCTCTGGTTGGGACACGGCATCACGACCATTCGTGACCCGGGATCGGGAGCCGGCATCGACACGATGGTGCATCACGCCCGTCTCTCGCTCAGGAACGAGATCACCGCCCCCACGATCATTCCGTATGCCACCGTGTTCGCCGACACGCCGGAAGAGATTCGGGAACGGGTGCGGGACCTCGTGCGCCGGGGAGCGCAGGGTCTCAAGGTCTTCCAGAACCGGCCGGACGTATGGGACGCGCTCGCCGACGAAGCGCGCCGGCAGGGTCTACCGATCGCAACCGACATGAAGATCCAGGAATACGACGCGCTCGACGTCACACGCCTGGGCGTGCGGACGATCGAGCATTGGTACGGCATTCCAGACGCCGCCATCCCGAGCGGCGTGCAGGATTTCCCCGATTTCTACAGCTACGACAACGAGCTGGACCGCTTCCGCTGGGCCGCCGACCTCTGGCGCCAGGCCGACCCGGACCGTCTGTCGGCGGTGATCGATTCGATGGTCGCGCGTGGGGTCACCTGGGACCCGACGTTCGCCGTGTACGAGGCGAATCGGGATCTCACACGCGCGCGCAACCTGCCGTGGTTCGAGGAATACGCCATGCCGAACGTGCTCGCGTTCTTCGAGCCTGACCCGCGACGCCACGGCTCCTATCATTTCGACTGGACGACCGCCGACGAGATCATGTGGCGCAACAGCTACCGTATCTGGATGCACTGGGTGCGGGAGTTTGCCAACCGAGGCGGCAATGTCACGGTCGGCTCCGATGCCGGCTTCATCTACCATCTGTACGGATTCGGGACGATCCGCGAGATGGAGCTGCACCAGGAAGCTGGATTCCACCCGCTGGAGGTCATTCAGCACGCCACCTCGAACGGCGCCCGGGCCCTGGGGCTCGAGCAGACCGGTGTGATCCGTCCGGGATTCGAGGCGGACCTGATCGTGGTGGACGGCAACCCGCTTCACAACCTCAAGGTGCTCTATGGAACGGGTGTCGAGGCCTACGAGAACGGCCAACTTGTCCGGCGTGGTGGTGTGCAGTTCACCATCAAGGACGGGATCGTCTTCGATGCGCAAGCCCTGCTGGCGGACGTGCGGGAGATGGTACGGCGGGCGAAAGAGGACGTGGCGGACGCGACGCGATGACCTGACGAGCAGCGAACGGCGGGAAGCGGGAAGCGGGTGACTCGGCCACGCTTCCCGCTTCTAGTGTGGTGTCGCCGAAGTATGGTAGCTACCGAGGGCGTCACTGCGCCCGATCCCGCAAGGCACGAGGAGGAGTAATAGCAGCGCTATTGCGACGACGAGAAACGCCGCGGGGCGGGATGCGGG
>JADFNB010000062.1 GCA_022563595.1 Gemmatimonadota bacterium | reverse complement strand
GGGGGCCGGGAGGTTCCGCCACTGCCATTTGTCGATCGGCTTGCCGCCGGGGACGGTGTAGTGTCTCACTCTCTCCTTGAGTCGGTACTTCACCGTGATGACACAGTTCTTCACCACGGCAGGCGGCTCGAACTTGTACACCTGCTGCGTGTGCACCTGAACGCCGCTCGGGCCGGGAGTGCTATGCGCTTGCTGCGCGATCAGGCCAAGGGTCTCTGGAGGCATCCACACCAACGGGCCGCCGCCCGGTGGCATTGGGGGCGGACCGATCGGCGGCGGGACTGGCGCGTTCGGGCCCGTGTCCGGTCGTACTCTCGGCGGTGGCTGAGGCGGCCGTAAGCCGTTCTGCGCTGAGTTCCGGCGAAAATCCTGCTCGTACCCGATGTCTTCCGTGGTCCCGATGAAGGTGCCGTCCAGTGCCGTGAAACTCCCGGTGACCGGATCGGGACAGAGCTTGATGATCTTCTCGTTGTCCATGCATCCGTAGTCCTGGTAGAACCCGGCCAGATACTCCCGGAAATGGCACGTGTACCAGAGCTCTATGGTGGGGCAACAGCTTTCCGTCAGCACGAAGTACATGCAGCCGGCGTCATCCACTTCGAACGGTTCCGGTTCCTCTTCCGGCTTGATGTACGTACACCGGCAGTAGTTTTTGACCTTCACCACCGCGTTGACGGGGATCTCACCTCCCGGCAGACAGTCTGGCGGGATGCGCTCGTCGGGGGGAATCCATCCTTGTGGGTCCGTGGGTGGTTGATCGAAGGGATCTCCGTAGTCCGGCCAGTGCCCGGCGCGTCGTGCTGCCTCTGGCCACCCGAACATGTACCCGGGCGCCATGGGCAAGTAGTCGGATCCATCGTGCTCGATGACCGATTCCTCTCGAGGCTCGAACAGCTGGTCGGGCAGCATGGTCATGACGAACCCCGTTGTGGACGTGAGGCCGCGACTGCATGGCGACGTCGCGGCTTCCCTGGCATCCTACGGCGTGTAAGTTAGGTTGAAAGCAAGCCGCGCGGAAGGGAGGAAAGCACGGTGGCCGACATCATCGACATCATCGCCGGGCGCTGGACGGGGACGTATACAGATCGCAACAACCAGACGTACCAGATTGAGGCCGAAATCCTGCTCGACGGGGCCGGGACCCGGATCCACATGCGGTATCGGTTCAGCGCAACACACGCCGAGAGCCTCACGGGTGATATCGTGATGCCCATCTCCGCGTCGCAAATTGACTACACGTGGCGCGAAGGAATACGACGTGGCAAGGGACGATGGACCCAAACGAGTGGAACCACGATCACCGGAAGCTGGGGAAACGCGGACTCGCTGACCGACCTCGGGTCATACGCACTGACCAAACAGGCGGTGGCACAGCCGGCTACGCCGAGCGTGTCGGCGATCTCCCCCGTGGGTGGTCCGGTGACGGGCGGCATTTCCATCAAGATCGAGGGACAAGGCCTCGCCGACGTCACGAGCGTGGATATTGGCACCCAGTCCGTGCCGCGCAGCAACCTCACCGTGGTGAACGATACCACGCTCGTCGTTCCGGTTCCGGCGGTGTCGCAGCCGACAACCGTTACCGTGAAGGTCAACACACCCGCAGGGGCGTCAGCGACCAGCGCCCAGACCAACTTCGTCTACATGCACGGCTTCCTGTTTCAGCCGCAGGACCAGCCCAACTTCGAGTGGCCAAAAGTGCGGCGCTACTTCGGGCTTCAGGACAGCGCGACCGACTTTCAGCAGGCGATCGACTGGGTCTACGGCGGCCAGCGACTCACCTACAAGGACACAGCTGGGCTCATGCCCCAGCAGCAGGCAGCGCGGACGAAACTGGACTTCTTCGCTATGCGTATCGTGGACGCGGGGCAGTTATTGCTCGACATCGACATCTACAAGGTCGCAGCGTCCCAGGCCGCCGATGCGATCAGGATTCGCAACATGAGCTGGCGGCAGCTCGTCCCGGAATCCAGCAAGAGACCGGCGGCCAACAGCACGTGGGAGAACATCAACGATCCGCAGGCGCGACTGGAGATTTGCCAGATGGAGCTGGCGCGCTGGAGTGTGGTGCTCAAGGAGGGGGGCCAGGTGCAGGGTCAATTGAGCATCACCGGCGACGCCTGGTGCAAGAAGATCGAGATCGTGAACAACTGCACCACGAGCTGGGGTTTCGAGGTGAAGATCACGGATACGAATGATGTCGGCTATCATGCCTCGATCACCCTGCCGCAGGAACAGTACTTTGCTCTCTGTAGGGCGCAGGCCGGTGCGGAGTCACGGCAGGGGTTCGATCCGCCGGCTGGTGTCCCGCAGGTGGACTCCCGGCTCGCGTTTCCGAACAACTCCCCCACGTTCAAGGACGTGTACTACGCCGCCGAGCATGCGCGGGCGGACGTCACGCTGGACATGGATCGGTATCGCACGGTCACTGCGACGCCGGTCAATAACCAGGACATCAACGTCAGCCAGGGGAACATCGACTATCAGCGGCTGCGGCCGGCGAACAGTGAGTACTTCGAGAAGCCGCACGTTCGGCACCTCGTCATGCGCCCGGATGCCACGCAGGCCAACCCGAGGCAATTCCTCGTGCCACCCACGACGTACGCGGCGGTGCAGGCCAACACGCCGGGGTTCATGGTGCCCTCGTTCTGGCCCAACGGCGTGTACATGATCCCGCAGCCCACCGAGCTCAGCCATTACACGCAGTTGCGGGACCTCAAGAAGTGGAGCCTGCATCGAACGGATGTGGGACTCTACGAGATCGTGCTCGCGCGCGACCCAACGCCCGGCAACCAGCTCGAGCTGCATCACGTCGTCCTCGGCAACCTGGATCTGCGCGCCCTACGGACCAACACCGGCTTGTACACGCTGGACCGGTTCTGTTACGCGGCGCGGCATACCTCGACGGACTACGACCCCGCGTGGCGGCCGGCGATCCTCACAACAGGAGGAGTCAAGCGAGCGAGGTACGGCGCTCTTCTGGGCGGCCGACAGGGCACAACGGCGCGTTACGTGTTCGTTCTGCCGGAGGCGTATGGTGTCGAGCGGGCGGTGCTGCAGTTCACGAATCCGACCACGTTGATCATCGACTTGATCAGTTATGAGCGGATCGTTCCCGTGTGGCAGGGGACGTTGACGTTGCCACAGAATCTCTAGACGCGGTAACAGTGACGATGGTCACCCTCTCCCCGCTTGGGTCACCACACTCTCTGGCCCCCTCTCCACTGTACCACCCCACCCCCTGCCCCCTCTACTGTCGTGGAGAGCGGATGATTGTACGGGCTTCGGTGGCAACCCATATCATCTGGTAGAAAACACGAAGCCAGGTCCGAAGACCCGGCTTGCATGACGTAGCAGAACTGGCCACGCGGAAACCTGACACGCAGCTAAGAGTAGGGGGTGGTACTCGTTGGCGCAATATCATTTCTACGCGCTCCCACGGTAGTGCGGTGGGTGCCGACGGTGAGATTCGACGCGCAGCGCACGCAAGCGGATCGAGCGTCGGCCGCCGCCGCCGCGAAGATCAACTCACACGGGCCGAGGTCCAGAAACGTGTCAGGTTTCGGCGTCTACCAGTTCCGCCGCGGTCGCTCGCTGCTCATCCTGGGCGGCGGGATCCGCCGCCTGGACTCCCGCTCGCAACCAGACGAGCCAACGCCGCTCGTTTCACTCGCGGCTCATGGTCCGCCACGCCGGCACCCCAATACAGTTGACGGCCACCGGCTCACCACGACGCGGTCCACGCACGTCCCTCTGTGCCGCGGACCGACGATAGCGCACGGCGCCTCGATCGCCGGTACCGTTTGATCGCGGAGGGAGGCGCATTTGCGCTTCGAGGAATCGGAGGCAGGGGACAGTGGGTCGAAAAGACGCCCAGACGCCGAGACGCGCAGTGGTTCGTAGGTGGCAGTGGGGAGGTGGATTCAGCGGCACTGGATCGCGTACTGCCGACTGCCCACTCCCCACCACTATGCGTCTGTGCGTCTCGGCGTCTTTTCGGTGCGTCTACGCGTCTACCCCCCCGACCCGACTGTCCGCCTTGCCGCCCTCCCGCCCTCCTGGCTATTCCCCTCGTTGGATGCTGGTGGCACATTACGGTCCCCAATCGGAGCGGATGGCAATGCGCCTGCGATGGCTGACGGTCCTCATGACATTCGTGCCGGTGTGCGTCGCACCGGCGCTCGGACAGTCCGTCGAATACCGTTCACCCGCCGGCGTTGCCTACCTGGCGTACGCCGATACGGGCGCGGTGGCTCGGGCGGAAGCGGCACTCGCGGCCGACCCGACGAACGTGGATCTCATCGTTGCGCTCGGACTCGCGCAGTCGGGGGTGCGACAATACCGGGAGGCGATCGCCACCTTTACCGGCGGCATTGCCATCGCTCCCGACTACGCGGTGTTCTATCGCTGGCGCGGGCACCGCTACCTGTCGGTGCGCGAACTCGCCCGCGCCCGCGCGGATCTGGAGCATGGGTTGGAGCTCGATTCGCTGTGCTACGGCTGCCTCTATCACCTGGGGATCGTGCGGTACGTGACCGCGGACTTCACGGGGGCGGTCGCCGCGTTCACGCGCGCGCTGCCGCTCGCGCCCGAGTCCGGGGAGTTCGCGGGGTGCGTGGACTGGCTGTGGATGTCACTCTCGCGCGCGGGTCGCGTGCCCGACGCCGCGGCGGTGCTCGCGCGACATGCAGGTTCGGTGACGGCGGAGAATGCGTATGCCCAGCGGATCAAACTCTATCAGGGGTCGATCGGTCCTGCCCAGGTCCTGACGGCTGCCGACACTGGCGCCATTGCGGTGGCGACCCTGAGTTACGGGGTGGGGAACTGGTATCTGCTGCGCGGTGACTCGGTACGCGCCCGGGAGTGGTTCGAGCGCTCGGTGCAATCCGGGGGGTGGCCGGCGTTCGGGTTCATTGCGTCGGAGGCGGAACTGAGACGCATGCGGTAGGGTCGCCGCACGCATGCCCAGCCGCGGGGACCCCGGGGTTGGGGGAGCGGGGAGGGTTGGTCGCGAATGGGGCTCCTCGCCTAACGGGCTACTCCGCGCGGTCGGTCTCGCGTGAAGAGTGCGGGAATTCCCGAACTCCGGACCATGGCCGCGATTGGCGGGTAGCCAACTGAGTATCTTGTACGTGAAGCTTCACCTGCCCGACACCAGGGGATGTTCGAGTGACGCCACACGATAAAAGAATCTCCCGTACCTGCCCCATCGTCGGCGCCCTACTCGCCGCCATCGCCCTCGCGATCGCGGGCTGCAGCGGCGCTGCCGGTCCCCCCCAACGAGTGCAGAACACCCCCACCCCCGAGCCGGTTGGGGCATCGACGGCCGAGCTCGAGGCGATCTACCGCGCCCGAGTGGACAGCGCCCGCATGCGCTTCACCGAGGCCGACGTCCGCTTCATGACCGGCATGATCGGCCACCACGCGCAGGCGCTCGTGATGGCGGGGCTCGCTCCCACCCACGGAGCGGGCTTCTCAGTGCGGATCCTGACCGCCCGCATCATCAACGCCCAGAGGGATGAGATCGCCACGATGCAGCAGTGGCTCCGCGATCGCGGGCAGCCGGTACCCGAGGTGGACATCAACAGAGCCACCATGAGGCTTGTGCGGGGCCCGGCCTACGTCATGCACATGCCGGGGATGCTGACGTCAGACCAGCTGCGCGAGCTGGACGAGGCAAGAGCCTCGGAGTTCGACCGGGTGTTCCTTACCCTTATGATCCAACACCACCGCGGGGCCGTTACCATGGTGCAGGGCCTGTTCGGCACCGACGGCGCCGCGCAGGGCGATCTCGTGTTCAAGCTCGCCTCCGACATCCACGTGGACCAGATCACCGAAATTGCCCGCATGGAGCTGATGCTCGAGGAGATGACAGACGCGGACCCCGGCGATTGACGATTGACGATTTGCGATTTGCGATCGGACCATCTCATCGCCATTACCCGAAGTTACCAATTCAAGAGGGATGCTTCATGACCAACGCCCCGTTCTCCCCAACCGCGCGCGCGGCGGCCAGCCGTATTTGGCTGCTGCCACTCGCCGCGGGACTGCTCGGCCTGTCCGGCTGCTCGTCCTACAGCTCCACATCGGCGACGCCCGCTCCGACATCGGACCGGAACATGGCGTCTGCGCCGAGCCCCGACCCCCGCATCGGGCTTCGGCCGGGGCTGTTTGACGCCGAAGAGGCGGTGTGGAACCTGCGTGTGTTGTCGAGCACGCCGCCGCCGGAAGCGTTCGTCGGCGTCACCAACTCGGACCTCGCTTTCACCGGCCACTACGCCATTCAGGGCAATTACAACGGGCTTCAGGTCTGGGACATCTCGAATCCCAGCCTGCCGTCGCTCGCGGTGGGGCACGTCTGCCCGGCGTCGCAGAGCGACGTCTCGGTCTATCGGAACCTGCTCTTTGTCTCGGGCGAGGGGTTGGGCGGCCGGCTCGACTGCGGCACCGAGGGCGTCGAGGAAACGGTGAGTCCTCACCGCCTGCGCGGGATCCGGATCTTCGACATCAGCGACATTCGGGACCCGCAGTACATCGGCAACGTGCAGACCTGTCGCGGGTCCCACACGCACACGGTGCTGGAGGACCCGAACGACGCGGAGAACGTGTACATCTACGTCTCCGGGTCGGCGCCCGTGCGGCCCGCGGAGGAGCTCCCCGGCTGCTCGGGCGGCCCGTTGGACGAGGACCCGAACTCCGCCCTCTTCCGGATCGAGGTGATCAGGGTACCGCTCGCCCACCCGGAGCAGGCGGCGATCGTGAGCTCACCGCGGATCTTCGGCGACCTCGTGGCCCCGGCTACGCACGGCCTCGCGCCGGAAGACCTCGCCGCGATCGAGCGGGCGCGGGCCCGGGGTGCGTTCGTGGTCGAGATCAGGGGCCAGCCGATCGTGCTGCGCGACCGGTTCGTCGCGCCCATGCTCGACAGCATCGTCGGCGCGCGCGGCGACACCGGCGCACCGACGGCTGCCGATAGCGCCGCGCTCCGTGCAGCCCTCCCCGAGATGATCGCGCAGCGGTTCGGGCGGCGCCCCGACGGCCCGCGTCCCGGGCCGACGCAGTGCCATGACATCACGGTCTACCCGGCGATTGGCCTGGCGGGCGGCGCGTGCGGGGGCTACGGCTTCCTGCTCGACATCTCCGATCCCGTGAACCCGACGCGCATCGGGGCCGTGAGCGACTCGAACTTCGCCTATTGGCACTCGGCGACGTTCAACAACGACGGCAGCAAGATCCTCTTCACCGACGAGTGGGGCGGGGGCGGCCAGCCGAAGTGCCGCGCCACCGATCCCGTGGAATGGGGCGCGAACGCCATCTTCACGATCGACAACCGGCGGATGCGGTTCCGGAGCTACTACAAGCTGCCCGTGCCGCAGACGTCCCAGGAAAACTGCGTCGCGCACAACGGCTCGCTGATCCCGATCCCCGGACGCGACGTGATGGTGCAGGGGTGGTACCAAGGCGGCATCTCGATCTTCGACTGGACCGATGCCATGAACCCGGTGGAGATCGCCTTCCACGACCGCGGCCCGGTGGACTCGACCCGCGTGCGGATGGCGGGAAGCTGGTCGGTCTACTGGTACAACGGTGTGATCGTGAGTTCGGAGATCGCGCGCGGGCTCGACATCTTCGAGCTGGTGCCGAGTGCCTTCCTCTCGCAGAACGAGATCGACGCGGCCAAATCGGTGCGGCTCGACTACATGAACGCGCAGGGACAGCAGCAATTCGTTTGGCCGACGACGTTCACGCTGGCGCGCGCCTACGTGGATCAGCTCGAACGGTCCAACGGATTACCAGCCGCCAGGATCACGTCACTGCGTCAGCAGCTCACCGGGGCGGAGAACGCCGCGGGCGCCACACGGCGGGCGGCGTTGAGGAACCTGGCGACCGAGCTCGCCGGCGACGCGAGCGCGTCGGGTGACGCTGATAAGGTGTGGCTGCTGGTGGGCGCCGTGCGGAAGCTGGCGGCAGTGCGCTGAGTCGAAAAGACGCTGAGACGCCGAGACGCATAGTGGTTCGTAGGTGGTAGTGGGTCGAAAAGATGCCTAGGCGCCAAGACGCGTAGTGGTTCGTAGGCGGCAGTGGGTCGAAAAGACGCCTAGACGCCGAGACGCGCAGTGGTTCGTAGGCGGTCAGTGGGTCGAAAAGACGCCTAGACGCCAAGACGCGCAGTGGTTCGTAGGTGTCAGTTGGAAGGGGAGGGAGATTCAGCGGCACTGGATCTCGTACTGCCGACTGCCCACTGCCCACCGCTATGCGTCTGTGCGTCTGCGCGTCTTTTCGGTGCGTCTAGGCGTCTACCCCCGACCCCCGACTGTCCGTCCTTGCGGCCGCCCGTCCGGGACCGCAATATCATCATTTACACGCACCCACCGGAGCCGCGATGCGCCTCGTGCCGAGTCCAGCAGTCCTCCGCCGCCTGTCGCCATCCTTTGCCGTCGTTCTGCTGCTCGCTGTCACACCCCAGGCGAACAGTGACGGCATCCTGGGGTTTACCGCAGAGAATGCAGAGAGGCAGAGAGAAATCGAGCGGCGTTTGGACGGGTTGATCGATGCGAGCGAGCAGGAGGCGTGGAACCGGCGCATGTCGTCGGCGCCGAATCACGTGGGCGCGCCGCACAACAGGGAGAACGCCGAGTGGATGGCTCGGCTTTTCCGGAGCTGGGGATACGAGGTCGAGATCGAGGTGTTCCATGTGCTCTATCCCACGCCGATCACGCGCGTGGTCGAGCTGGTGGAGCCCACGCACTTCGTGGCGCGACTCACCGAGCCCGTACTGGAAGAAGACGCGACCTCGGGAATCGTCGACGGGCGGTTGCCGCCCTACAACGCCTACTCGAGCGACGGGGATGTGACGGCCCAGCTGGTCTACGTCAACTACGGCATTCCTGCGGATTACGAGGAGCTGGAGCGGCGCGGGATCAGTGTGGAGGGGAAGATCGTGATCGCGCGTTACGGCGGCTCGTGGCGCGGGATCAAGCCCAAGGTGGCCACGGAACACGGCGCCGTGGGGTGCATTCTGTATTCGGATCCGCGGGACGACGGGTATTGGCAGGGGGATGTGTACCCCGCAGGGCCGTACCGGATGGAGTACGGGGCGCAGCGCGGGTCGGTGTCGGACATGCCCACCTATCCGGGTGATCCTCTGACGCCGGGGCGCGGCGCGACGGAGGACGCGGAGCGCCTCGCGATCGAGGACAGCCCCACGATCATGAAGATCCCGGTGCTGCCGTTGAGTTACGCCGACGCGTTGCCGCTGATGCAGGCCATCGGCGGTCAGGTGGCGCCGAGTGGTTGGCGTGGTGCGTTGCCGATCACGTATCACATCGGTCCCGGGCCGGCGACGGTGCATCTGAAGCTCGAGTTCGACTGGAGCCTGCGGCCGGCGTACGACGTGATCGCGCGGCTGGAGGGAAGCGAGTTTCCCGATCAGTGGGTGATCCGCGGCAACCATCACGACGCCTGGGTATTCGGCGCGGCCGACCCGTTGAGCGGGATGGTGAGTTTGCTCTCGGAGGCTAAGGCGGTGGGCGAGTTGGCGCGGGCCGGGTATCGGCCGCGGCGCACGATCATCTATGCCGCGTGGGACGCCGAGGAGCCGGGGCTGTTGGGGTCGACCGAATGGGCCGAGCACCATGCGGAGGAGCTGCGCGAGAAGACGGTCGTCTACATGAACACCGATGGGAATTCGCGCGGGTTCTTGAACGTCGGCGGGTCACATTCCCTTGAGCGGATGGTCAACGAGGTCGCGCGCGACGTGATCGATCCGCAAAGGGGCGTTTCGGTGTGGGAGCGCCGCCGCGCGCGGGAGGCGGTGCGTGGGAACCTCGATCCCGATCACGACGGTGACATGCCCATCTACCCGCTCGGCTCCGGGTCCGATTACACGCCTTTCCTTCAGCATCTGGGAATCGCCAGCCTCAATGTGAGTTACGGTGGGGAAGGGGGCGGAGGATCGTATCACTCGATCTACGACTCGTTCGATCATTTCAGCCGGTTCCGCGATCCCGGGTTCGCGTACGGTGCGACGCTGTCGCGCACGACGGGTCGCCTGACGCTGCGGTTCGCCAACGCGGACGTGCTGCCGTTCCGGTTCACGAACCTGGCGAACCATGTGAAGGACTATCTCAAAGAAGTGATGGAACTCGCCGACAGCATGCGCGAAGCGACCGATCGACTGAACGAGATGGTGATGGGCAATCAGTACGAGCTGGCCGCCGATCCCACGAAGCCGTACACGCCACCGCAAGAGAAAGAACCGGTGCCGCACATCAACTTCGCGCCGCTCCAGAACGCGGTCGATCGTTTAGCCGAGGCGGCGGAGCGGTTCGACGACCGCACGGCGGAACGGTTGAACGCTCTTGTGATGGAACGTGACGAGATGCGGCAGCTGAACGCGCTGCTGATTCAGAGCGAGCGATTGCTTGCGGACGACGCCGGCCTGCCGCGGCGGTCCTGGTACACACACATGATCTACGCGCCGGGGTTCTACACGGGGTACGGGGTGAAGACGTTGCCGGGGGTGCGGGAGGGGATCGAGCAGCGGGCGTGGGTGGAAGTCGATGAGATGGTGGAGCGGGTGGCGGGGGCGGTGGGGAGGTTGGCGGAGAGGTTGGAGCGTGACTGAGTATTGGTGCTGCCGTCGCCGTCAGCGGGGCAGGTTCATGAACGCCCGCAGTACGGCGTTGATGCGCGTCCGGTATCCGGGTCCCTGGCGCTTGAACCAGTCGATGACCTCGCGATCGAGGCGGATCGAGATCTGTCGCTTGGGTTCGGGGTACACGATGTGCCCGCGCGCCAGCTCCTCGTCGGTCATGATGGGGGCGGCGTCGGGATCGCTGGCGATGGCCTTGTCGATCTCTTCGTCGGTGAGGGCTCGGACGCGCTCCCAGTCAGTCTTCCCCTTCCGGGTCGTGTCCGAAGTTCTCACGATACGTCGCTCGTTCATTTCGTCTCGCTCTCCGTGCCGAGATGATGCGTCTGTTATCGCCTCGCCACGTGAAGATGACGGTGATCAGTGCGCGTTCTTGCACGGCGATCGCGAGCCATCTGGGTTCTTCATCAGCGCGGTACCGGGCGGCGACTTCCCAGACGAGCCCATCGAAGACGCGAATGGCGTCGTGGAAGTCGATCCCGTGCTTCCGGATATTCGCGGCGTTCTTTTCCGGATCCCACTCGAAGTCCATATGAATATACGGTTTGTATATACGATCGGCCAGGTTGCCGGCTTCTCCCCGGAGACAATGGGAGCCAAATGGCCAAGTGGTGGCATCAAACTCCCGCTCCGAAGACGCGTTTCGCCGCGCTCGATGAGATGGTGGAGCGGGCGGCTGGGGCGGTGGGAAGGTTGGCGGAGGCGCTTCGTCGAGCCGGCGCGGGGATGTGAAGCGTGGACGGTACCGTGCGATGTCAATCCTCTGACGGGATCTGGAACGTGTCGATTGGAACGAGCTCGAGGCCCGGGACCCGTTCGAACTCGCGGCGATTCAGCGTCGCGACGGCGAGGTCGTTGGCCAACGCAGTGGCGGCGACGAGGAGGGCGTGGGGTCCGATGATGGTGCCGCGCTTGGTCAGGGCGGCCCAGAGAGTCGCATGGTGGCGCGCCTCGGTGAGACCGAAGGGGACGGCTGGTACGACTTCGAGCAGGGCTTCCACGAAGGCGGCGCGCCGTGCCTTGCGCCGGGTTCCCGTCGCCCGCTCGACGCCGTACAGCAACTCGGCGGCTATGAGCACGGACGTGTCGAGGACTACTCCCGTCCCATCACGGGCGGGAGGCTCTGCCGCGCCTCGTCCAACTCGGCGGCCAGACGGTCGGCGTCACCCCGCTCCAGGTGAGGGAGCCCGGCCCAGTGCCTGGCGAGGTCCCGAGCGGGGCGCGCGGGTACGGCGGGGGGCACGATCCTCGCAACGGGCGTGCCGTTCCGAACGAGGGTGGCTGTCTCGTGCCGATAGTACACCCGGTTGATGAGGTCGGAGAATTGGCGCGCGGCCTCGGTGACGGATAGGGAGCGTTCTTTTGTCATATAATCAGGTTATATGATTTTTCGGCCGGCCGCAAGGGACGATATCGGTGAAGGTTCGAGCGTGCTGAATCTGGGCGCTGCCAATCTTACGAGTACTTTAGCAAGCGGATGATTGACACGTTCCGGCAAGAACTTGAAGAACTCTTTGAAGCGCCTCGGAGTCGCTCCAAAAAAGCCGCTCAGCGACGCCCAGCCAAGAGGTTGAGTGAACTTCTGCAAGGACGCCTGCCGCTTCGACGAGAATACAAGGGACGCGTGTACCGGGCTACCGTCCGCCCTGATGGAACCATTCGGTATGGGCGTCGAGTCTACGCGTCCCCCACCTCAGCAGCCAAAGAGATCGTGAGGGGACGCGTCAACGGCTGGCAGTTTTGGCAATTCGAGCGTTCGCCGGGAGAGTGGGTTCGCCTCAGTGAACTTGGACGGGGTGGCGTGACGCGATCGCGAAAGTCGGCCGGTAGTCGACGACGCTGATTAGATGGAAGCAACTGGGCCTCAGCGGTGACGCAGCGCTGTTCTCGTTAATACATGAATCCGAGACTTGTGTGGGGAAGAGTACCTCTACTAGTCGGGCGGTTATGTGCATCCAGATGTCCGGCAGGCGTGGCACAACGGAATGTGCACTACCGAACTGACGGGCGTATTCGCCAGCTCTGGGATCGCAAGCTAGAGAACGGTCCTACCATGGCCTGCGATTCGAGAGATAGCC
>JADFNB010000061.1 GCA_022563595.1 Gemmatimonadota bacterium | reverse complement strand
GGACATCTCCGCCCACTCGTCGACTCGGTGTATCCCCTCGAGAACGCGGTCGCCGCGTTTCGGCGGTTCGAGGGGGCTACTCACATGGGTAAGATGGTGGTCGAGATCTGAGACGGGTCGGCTGGGGCCTACGGGGCGATGGACGGATCGAGCGCGCGAAGCATTCTCCTCACCGGCGTGCTGGCAGGATCGAGCTGCGCAGCACCTTGCAATAGGTGACGATCGCGTCGGCGATATCGCCGGTGATCTGATAGGCGCGGCCGCATCCTCATCCGGCGAGCGCGCCAGTTCCCGCAACAGCCGCTCCGTCTCCTCAGCGAGATCCTCAATCTCGGGCCGCAGGTACCTGATGAAGAAGTGGGCGAGACCCTGATACGCGGTCATGGGGCCCCCCGCGCGCTCATCAGGCGTCGCGTCGTCAACCCCACGGCTCAGTTAGTCGCGCCGCCGACGATCCCTGCCTGCCCAGCTACGCGTGTGCCCGCCGCAATACCTTGTCCGTCCGCCGTTGCGGCAAACGACACCGCTTGGCGAACGCGAGCAGCACCAGATCGAGTTCCTGCTCGTTGTCCGTGCGGCCGGGGCTCGGCACGTCGGGCATGAGGCGGCAGCGCATCCGGTAGAAGGTGCTGGGGTCCATGAGGAAAAGCTGCGCCACGTTTCTGTGCCTCACCCCGCTCCACCCGGCTACATGTGTAATGAACAGCAGGGTGAGACAATCCAGCAGCTCGTTCGGCTGCGGGAATCGGTCGCTGCGAACGCAAACGCGTGCAGGCGAGACGGGGCGCCTCCAGCAAGAGCGAGACGACCGTGCCGAGACGGGTCACGGGGGCGGATCCGAGGGTGCGGCGCACGAAAGCCCGCAATCGGGTCGGCTCCGCCGAGTACCTAGCCTGTCCGATTGCCGTGACTCCGGGTATGCGACCGGCTGCCAGGACCAGCGGGATCACTCCCTGAAGCAACGGAGGATAGAGCAGGGTAGGCAACCATGGATGCCGCGTCCGCAACAGCTTGACCAACTCGACACTGGCGATCGGTTGGAGATCGTAGATGAGCGCCGCGCGATGGAATGGCATGGCGTGCGGTGGTTTCGCCCCTCTGTCCCGGCGCTCCCGATCCATACTGTGCGTTCCGGACTGCCATTACCGTTTGGCGGGCCGGCCTCAATCCCTAGGAATCGCGTGCGCTTGCACGCGTGGAGGTATAAGATGCGAAACAAGTATGCCAACGCCCTCCGAGCCTGTGCGATCGGTGTCATGCTGTCTGTCTTCGGAGCTGGTGTTGCGGTGGCGGGCCCCACGGAATGCACGGAGTGGGCTCGTGGAGGGCAGACGGGTGACCTGTATCACCTGGAAGGCCAATTCAGCAGAACCGTCACAACCTCGAGGTCTCTCGATGTCGGTGTCTGCGGGGCCGGCGTGGGAGGCTCCGCTAGCACCGCGGATACGTTCAACGTCGGGATCTACGTGAATCAGGAAACGCATCGAACGGTTAACGTGAACTGTTCCACCGGAGAGGTGATCAAGTAACGAGACGGTGTGGGCCCGGGAGAGACGGATCTCCCGGGTCCATCGCCCATTGGTTTCTCCAACGGAGGTCATGAGCGACGTGTGTGATCCTATCGACAACCGGAGGCTGGCGATCGTCGTCGCGCTCGGTCTCGCGCCATGCGTGGCGGGGTGCGGAAGTGACACGGGCGTGGCCGGAGTGCCTGTCATGCCACTCGTCGAAGAGACGTTGGTCGCCTCCAAGATGCCGCTGGCAGGCACCATCTCCCCGGAAGCCGACGGGTTCGGCTTCGCGCGCGCGCGCGACCTGCGATTCTCCGGCGATCGGCTGGTCGTGCTGGAGAACCAGAACTCCCGTCTCGTGATATTCGACCGGGACCTGCGGCCGGTGCAGACGATCGGTCGGGAGGGAGCCGGGCCGGGTGAGTTGCGCGGAGCCTTCTCGATCGACGTGCTGCCGGACCAGTACGCGGTCGCCGAGATCAACAACGTCAGGATCACCGTGTTCAGCCCCGACGGATCGTTTCTCCGTTCCTTCGCTGTACCGGCTGGAATGGAGCAGTTCGCCTACGGGCCGGACGGCACCATCTACGTCAATGCCTACGACGGCCGCCACTACATGTATGCCGTGAATGGCGAGAGCATAAGCACCCCGTTTGCCGAGCGTCCGCGAGATCTCTATCTGGAGGCGGGGCTGGGCGAAACTCCCGCCAGCCTCGGCCACGTGCTCGTAGCGGTCACCCGGTCGGGTGACGTCCATCTCTATGACCCCTTGATAGCCGGACTGATTCGGTTCGACGCGGCCGGAACGAGGACCTTCATGCGGTCGCTGCCGCCGAGGTTCCGCGAGGGGCTCCGCACGCAGACACAGCTGGTGGCGGCCGATTTCGGCGGATCGGGAAAGGGATGGGGAGCGAGAGCTACGGATCTGACCGTGACAGATGACGACCGGCTGCTGCTGCTCTTCCCCCCAATCGATGGAGTGTTCGGGCTGATCATGGATCCCGAGACCTATGCGGCACAGGCCGTCCGCTGGTCAGCGGAGGTTCTGGCGGCGCGACCCGGGCTCGGCGGTGCGTCGGGCGTGATCCGCCAGGGACGGTTCTGGCATGTTGTGGGGGACGAGGTCACGGTCTACACGTTGCAGCCGGACGGGTCCTGATCCACCCCGCCGAATCGAGGCACTGCAACCAATTCCGGCGTCGCCGCATCTATATAGCCCGAACTGTCCGGATGGCCCGTGCGGCGTCGGACTGAGCCGAGCCGGCCCGGTCCGGGCGAGTCGAGCGCCGTTCACCGGTGGATCTCGACCGTTCCCGCGTTCGCGGTGGCCCCGGTGGCGCCAGCCGATCAGATTAGAAGTCATCTCGATGTAGCGGGACGCCATCTAGGAACGGCGGGAATCTCCTAACTCGCTCAGGCGGAGCCCATGAGCTTTTCCAGACGCCTGTTTACGTTCTCATCGGTCATTGTCGTCGTGCTGATCCTGGCCGGCGCGGTCTATCTCAAGCTCTCCGGCAGCGGCGGTCCGGATTCGGGCGAGGGGACGACCAACTCCGCCGAGGTACCCGAGATCTCGGCGACGGGCTCGTTCGCCACCAATGTCGCGATTCCGGTCGAAGGGGCGATGGTGGTGCGAGACACGCTGGTCATCTCCGTCTCGGCGGCCGCTCAGTCGGCGGCCGAGCGCCTGGTAAAGGTCTTGGCACAGGTCGAGGGGCAGGTGCTCGCCGTGCGGGTCGCCGAGAACGATCCGGTCGGTCGCGGGCGCCTGCTGATCCTCATCGACAGTACCGAGTACGCGCTCGCTATCGCGCGGGCCGAAGCCAACCTTGCCAGGACCCAGGCCGACTATCGCGAGCGCACGCTGTTCGACGATCGGATTCAGGATCCCCGGATCCGTGAAGAACGGGAGCGGGCTGCGCGGGCCAAGAGCGGGCTCGACGAGGCCGAGGTGGCACTGCGCGAAGCGCAGCTCAAGGCGGAGCGAACCCGGATCAGGGCTCCGTTCGCCGGCCGCGTCGCGTCGCTCAGAGTCGTGCCCGGCCAGACCGTCCGGCCGGGCGACGAGTTGTTAACGGTCATTGATCTGGACCCGATCAAGGTCGAGGTCCAGGTGCTGGAGAGCGAGGTGGGGCTGCTGGCGGCGGGGCGGCGGGCGTCCATCTCGTTCGCGGCGTTTCCCGGCGAGACCTTCCTGGGCCGGATCGCGACGATCAATCCCATGGTCGACAGCACGACGCGGACAGCCAAGGTGACGGTCACGGTCCCCAATCCGGAGGGCCGCATCCTCCCCGGCATGTACGCCCGGGTCTCGCTGGAGGCCCGCAAGTTCGCCGAACGGGTGCTGGTTCCGCGGGCGGCGGTTCTGGAGCGCGACCGGCGGACGATGCTCTTCGTCTTCGAGGGGGAAGGGCGCACCGGACTTGCCAAGTGGCGCTACGTGACCACCGGGCTGGCAAACGACTCGCTTGTGGAGATCGTACCGAACCCTGCGACCGATATGGTCGAGCCGGGTGAGTGGGTGCTCGTCGACGGGCATTACACCCTGATCCACGATGCGCGCGTGCGCCTGGTACCCAACGTGCGTGACGCGGGGGGAAGGCCCCAATGAAGTGGCTCCCGGGGATGCTGGGCGCCCTGCTCGTTCCAGCCGTACTGGTCGGACAGCAGGTTCCCGCCCGGCTGACGCTGGTAGACGCGCTCGAGATCGCGCGCAGGGGGAATCCGGAATACCAGCAGGCCGTCAACAGCGCGCTGGCGCAAGGAGCCCAGATCCGAGCGGGATGGGGCGCGTTTCTCCCGACCTTGAGCGCGCGGCTCGCCTTCAGTGGGACGAGTTCCCGCACGGTTACCGGCCAGGACGACTTCGGACGCCCGGTCGAGCTGCCCAATCCCGTCACCTTTCGGCGCAGTGCGGCCAGCCAGAGTGTAAGTGCCGGGCTCACGGTGTTCGACGGCTTTCGCAACCTGAACAGTCTGCGCGCGACGCGCGCGTCCGCAGACGCGGCATATGCGGCGCGTGAGGCGGTCGGCACCCGTATCGACGCAGAGACGGCCCGGCGCTTCTATGAGGCTCTCCGCACGACCCGGCTCATCGCGCTCGAGGAGCGCCTGCTCGCGTCGGCGCGCGAGCAACTCGACAACACGCGGCGCCTGTTCCGCATCGCCGGGGCCACCCGGGAAGATGTGCTCGGAGCAGAGGCCGACGTAGCCACGCAGGAACTTCAGTTCGAGAGCGCAAAGGGGGATGCGCGGAAGGCCGTGCTCGCGGTCCGTGAGCACCTCGGTATCGTGGAAGACATCGATTTCGCCGTGGCGGGAGATCTCCCCGACACCTGGGATCCCGCCACGCTCGATGTGGAGGCTCTGGTCAGTCGGGCGACCGAGTCCACTCCGCGGGTCCTGCAACTCGAGGCATCTGCGCGTGCGGCGGACCTCCGGGTCTCGGCCCAGCGCGCCGGCCGCTGGCCGACGATCATGGTGAATGCCTCGCTCAGCCGCTCGGTGAGCCTCAGCAGCTACGACGCGCTCTTCCAGTTCAACCCGCGCAACCGAGGGTTTGGAATCGGGATTACGCTCGACCTGCCCGTGTTCACCGGATTCCAGACCGCGGCTCAGATCGCCACGGCGTCGCTCGAGTCACGCAACGCCCACGAGACGGTGCGGGCCAGTCGTCTCCAGGTCGAACGCGAGGTACGCGCCGCCGTCATCGACGTGCGGAATACGTACCGGGGCCGCCAGTTGGCCGAGCGCGCGGCGGAACTGAGCCTGGAACGGCTGCAACTCGCGCGCCAGCGGTACGCCATCGGAGCGATGACGTTCGCGAACTTGCAGCTCCTGATCGATCGGGCGGCACAGGAGGAACGACGGCTCGTGAACGCGCAGTTCCAGCTCGCCCAGGCGGTGGTGACGTTGGACGAGCGCGTCGGGCGCTCGGTGCAGCCGTGAGGAGCATGGTGCGCGGCTCATCGGCTGCAGCCGGACGCGTGAGCTCCTGACGGATGTCCATACCGCGCACTTCGGTCGGCCGACCCGTAGCGGTCACCATGCTCGTCCTCGCGGTGGTGTTCCTGGGTGGCATCTCCTTCAGGCGCCTCCCCATCGATCTCCTGCCGAGTGTCTCCTACCCGCAGCTCGTCGTCTATACGAGGTATCCGGACGTCGGGCCGTCGGAAGTCGAGCGCTTCGTCACGGAACGGATCGAGCGGGTGGTGAGTCGCGTCGCCGGCGTCGAGCGCGTCGAGAGCGTTTCCCGGGAGGGGGTCTCCCTCGTCACGCTGCGTTTCTCCTGGGGGACGGACATGGACTTCGCTGCCCTCAACGTGAGGGAACAGCTCGACAACATCCGTGAGGAACTGCCCGAGCTGGCTGCGCGACCGATCGTTCTGCGAACGGATCCCGGCTCCGAGCCGATTATCGTGCTGTCGGTCTCGGGAGGGACCGACCTCGCGACGCTCAAGGAACTCACCGAGTCGGTGTTCAAGCGCCGCCTCGAGCAGATCGACGGCATCGCGGAAGCCGCGTTGGCCGGCGGGCTCGAGCGGGAGATCCACGTGGAGATCGACGCCCGCCTGCTGGAGAGTTACGGCTTCACCGTCGACGACATCGCCCGCACGCTCGATGCCGCGAATCAGAGCGCTCCCGGCGGAACGATCCGGCGCGGGCGGTATCGCTATGCGCTGCGGACCCTGGGAGAATTCCAGACTGTCGAGGAGATCGGGAGGGTACCGCTCGGCGCGGCAACGGGAGGCGGCAACCTCGTGTTGCTGCGCGATGTCGCTACCATCGACGACGGGTTCAAGGATCGGGAATCCGTCGCGCGGTTCAACGGCGACGAGTCGGTTGGCGTCCTGCTGTTCAAGGAATCCGGCGCCAACACGGTCCGGGTGACTGAACGTGTGGAAGACGTGTTGGATCAACTCCGTCTCCAGTATCCGGACGTGCGGCTGGACGTGGCGATGGCGCAGGCGGGCTTCATCAGCGACGCGATCAACAACGTGGTGCAGGCGCTGGTGCTGGGCGGTGTCCTGGCGTTCCTGGTCCTGTTCCTATTCCTGCGTGACGCACGCTATCCGGTCGCGATCGCGCTCGCCATTCCGATTTCGGTGATGGGGACGTTCGCGCTCCTGGACCTCGCGAACGTGTCGCTCAACATCATGAGCCTGGGCGGTCTCGCTCTGGGCGTCGGAATGCTCGTCGACAACTCGATCGTCGTGCTCGAGAACATCTTCCGGCATCGTCAGGAAGGAATGGATGTCCTCGAAGCCGCGGCGCGTGGCGCCGAGGAGGTCCAGGGGGCGATCACCGCGTCGACACTCACGACGATCAGCGTCTTCGGGCCGATCATCTACGTCGAGGGGGTGGCCGGCGAGCTTTTTGGCGCGCTGTCCTTCGCCGTCGCCTTCGCCCTGGTAGTGAGTCTCGCCGTGGCGATCACCCTGCTCCCCACCATGGCGGCGCGGTGGCGCGGTGATCCCGAAGCGGTAGCGGCGACGTTTGTCGGGCGGGCGCTTGGAAGCGTCGCGCGCGCCGTCGGCGGGCTGCTCGGTGCTCTGTTCCGGCCTGTCCTGGACCGGTTCGATCGGATCTTCGGCGTGTTCGCGGAGTGGTACCACGGCGTGCTGGAGCGCGCCCTCGACCGGCGCGGGCGGGTCATCGGCATCGCAACGGTGACGCTCGCCGCCGGCGTCCTGCTGGCGCTCACCCTCGAGCGCGACGTACTCCCCGACGTCGATCAAGGAGCGTTCACCATCCGGCTGGAGCTGCCGCGCGGCACGCCGATCGAAGCGACTACCGATGCCGCCGCGCGGATCGAGGCGGTGTTTCTGGCCGACGACGATGTCGCCAGCGTGTTCAGCCGGGTGGGTCGGCAGGATGCGATCGCCGGCGTCGAGAACGAGGAGAGCGGGCTCAACACCGCGGTCATCGAGGTGCGTCTCGCCGACGGTGCGAGGACACGCGACGTGGTGGAACGCACCCGGCCGCAACTCGCTTCCTTCCCGCCAGGCGCGATCGCAATCCAGACGGGAACCGCGACGGCGTTGGGGCGACTGCTCGGCGGCACGGACGCCGATCTCTCGATCCGGGTGCGGGGTGACGACCTGGACCAGATTTGGAACTTTGCCCGGCTCGTCGAGCAGCGGCTACAGTCGGTAGCGTCGCTCGCCAACGTCCGCCTCGGGACCGACGAGGGGCAACCCGAGATTCTGGTCGAGATCGCGCGTGAACGTGCCGCGGCGTACGGCATCGAACCCCGCCTCATCGCCCAGACCGTCGAGCAGTACATGCGCGGCATCGTGGCCACGCAGTACGTGGATTTCAACGAGAAAGTACCGGTGCTGGTGCGTCTCCCGGAGAGGGAACGCCGCTCGCTGGAGACCCTTCAGACGCTGAGTGTGTCCGGCGTGCCGTTGCGAGAACTCGTGGACACGCGCGAGGTTCTGGGGCCGGTGGAGATCCGCCGGCTGGACCAGGGTCGCGTGGTTGAGATCTTCGCCGATGTGGCGAGTGGTGGTTTGGACGGGGCCGTAGCCGATGTCCGGCGCGTGCTCGCGGAACAGTCTCCGCCGCGTGGCGTCCGCGTCGAGATCGGCGGCGCGAACGAGGAGCGCGACCGAAGCTTCCGCGATCTGGCGTTCGCGTTCGGCCTGGCACTGCTGCTCGTCTACATGATCCTCGCGGCCCAGTTCGAATCGTTCATCCATCCGTTCACGATTCTGCTGAGCGTACCGCTGGCGACCGTCGGCGCGTCGGTAGCGCTCTTCCTGGCCGGTGAGGGACTCAACACGATGAGCCTCATCGGAATCGTGATCCTGGTCGGGATCGTCGTCAACGACGCCATCGTGAAGGTGGACTTCATCAACCAGATGCGCGCCCAGGGGATGGCGCTTCGCGCGGCGATCCTGGCGGCGGGACGGGTCCGTCTTCGGCCGATCGTGATGACAACGCTCACCACCGTGTTGGGGCTCACGCCGATGGCGCTGGGCATCGGCCGGGGCGCCGACCTCAGGGCACCGCTCGCGGTGGCGGTGATCGGCGGACTGGTGAGCGCAACGGCACTCACGCTCGTTGTCGTTCCGGTCGCGTACGACTTGTTAGAAGATGCGCGCGGCAGGCTGCGGAACATCTTCGGGCTCGGACCCGCGGAGACCGCGGCGCCGGCTCGGGTGGCGAGATGAGGCCGGCAACGCGACGTCTGCTGGGCGCAGGATTCATCGCCAAGACGCCACCCGGGCTGAGCATCCGACAGATCGGAGACGATTTTATACTCGGTATCTGGCGTGACGAGTTGGAGCTGGAGCACCTGCGGCTATTCGACCTGATCAAGCCGGACCGAAATCCATGATCAAGCTGTCGATCGGGCGCCCGGTTGCCGTCTCGATGGCCTATCTCGCGGTCGCGCTGCTGGGCGTGGCGGCGTGGCGCAATCTGCCCATCGAACTCCTGCCGGATACGGATCTCCCCCAGCTCAGCTTGACGGCGAGCTGGGGGCGGGCCTCGCCCGAAGCGATGGAAGCCTTCGTTACCGCTCCGCTCGAGGCGGTTGTGCAGCAGGTGCGCGCGGTCCGGAAGGTCCAGTCGACGTCCAGCGAGCGGAACGGAACGGCACGCGCGCAGATCACGATCGAGTTCGAGCACGACACGGACATGGATTTCGCGCGTCTCGAGCTGTCGGAACGGATCGCGGCAATCCAGCAAGATCTCCCGGAAGGCGTCATCGGCCCGCGGATCGAGCCGTATGTACCGGAGGAATTCCGCGATCAGCAACGTCCCTTCCTCCAGTACACCCTCACGGGACCCTACACGCTCGAGGCACTGCGCGCGCACGTAGATGATGATCTCGTGCCGGAGCTGCTTCAGGTCGAGGGGGTGGCGGGGGTCGAGGTGTACGGCGGGCGCGCCCGCGTGCTGGAGATCATGCTGGATGAGGATCAGGTACTCGCGCTGGGCCTGCATCCTGGCAGGGTGTGGTCGAAGATCCTCGAACTCGAGTACGTGAGTGAGGCCGGTGCGGTCGAGATGGGCGGCTTGCTGCGAACGTTGGCGATCCGCCACCGGACCGAGTCGGCCGACCAGATTCGGCGCGCGCCGCTCCTCGCCGACCGCGGACGTATCGTGCGGGTCGGCGACGTGGCGACGGTGCACGATACCTACGAAGAGCCGCTGGGTTACTACCGCATCGATGGCCAGCCGGCGGTCGCCTTCCGGATCCACAAGGAAGCCGGCGTCAACACCGTCGCCGTCGCCGATCGGGTCAAGGCGCGGATGGATGCGATCGTAGCGGTCCATCCGCCGGGCGTGCGGCACATCCTCGACGAAGACGAGAGTAAGGCGATCAAGAAACAACTGACCGATCTCCGCACGCGCGCCCTGATAGCTGCGGCCGTGATATTCGTCGTGCTGTTGCTGTTCCTGCGGTCCTTCCGTTCGGCGGGGATCGTGTTCGCCACGATCTCCTTCTCGATCTTGATCGCGCTGAACCTCATCTACTTCAGCGGCTTCTCGCTGAATGTGCTGACGCTGATGGGGCTGGCGATGGGCTTCGGCCTCATCGTCGACAACGCGATCGTGGTGTTGGAGAACATCTACCGGAAGCGGCAGGGCGGCGGCGACACGGCTGGAGAGCAGCAGCAGGATGCGGCCGCCGCGGCGCTAGCGGGGGCGCGGGAGGTGGCGCTGCCGATCCTCGCCGCGACGCTGACCACCGTCATCGTCTTCATCCCGTTCGTCTATCTACAGGGCGAGTTGCGTATCTACTACGTACCGCTCGCCCTAGTGGTCGGTATGAGCCTCCTAGCAAGCCTGTTCGTGGCGTTCACTTTCATTCCAGCGCTCGCGGCGAAGGTGCTGAAGACGAAGTCGGAACGGCGGAAGGATGGAAGGATGGACGACGCCAGTGATGGGAATGTTCCATCTTCCCATCGTTCCACCGTTCCACCGTTCTACGTCCGGTTCTACTCCGATCTCTTGAGCGTCACGCTGAGGTTCCCCTGGGTCACGGCGGCACTAGCGCTCGCCGTGCTGGGCGGCTCTTTCCACCTGTTCCGCAAGGAAGTCACGTTCGGTGTCCTGTGGAGTACCTGGTGGGGACAGCAGACCTACATCCAGGTAGTCATCCGGTTGCCGCGGGGCGAAGAGCTGAACCGTACCGACGAGTTGGCGCGCTATTTCGAGGAACGGCTGCGCGCGACACCGGAAGTGGAGCAGTTCGTTACACAGGTCGCGCCGCAATTCGCGGCGATCCGCGTGACGTTCCCGGATTCGCTAGAGAACACGCAGGTGCCGGTGGCCATCAAAGAGCAGATGGTGGCCCACAGCTACCAGTTCGGCGGCGCCGAGGTCCGGGTGTACGGCTACGGCCCGTCGTTCTACGGCGGTGGCTCCAGTCCACCCAACTACTCGCTCAAGATCCTCGGCTACAACTACGAGACGGTGCGCGACATCGCCGACGATCTCGGACGGCGCCTCAAGCGATTCTCCCGCATTCGCGACGTCGACGTGAATTCGGCGGGCGGGTGGTTCACCGCCGACAAGGCCAGCGAGTTCACCCTCACGCTCGACCGGGAACGCCTGGGATTGCACGACCTCACCGCTCGGGACGTCGTCGAGCAGGTCGCTTCAGCCGTGCAGGGAACCGTTCGGCGCGGCTACATCCGTGTGGGTGGAGACGAGCTACGGTTCGATGTGAAGTTCGCGGATCACGAGAACACCGATGTGCTCGAGTTGCCCGAGATTCTGCTTCAGACACCGTCGGGCCAAGGTGTCCGCCTCGGTGACGTCGCGTCGGTAGGCGAACGGGAGGTACTGAACCGAATCGAGCGCGAGAACCAGCAATACCAGCGGTACGTTAGCTACGAGTTCCGCGGGCCGATCAAGTTGGGTGACCGGATCCGTGACGCGGTCATCGCCACCACCGAGCTTCCACAGGGCTATACCATCGAGGGCCAGCAGGTCTGGAGCTGGGCGCGCGACGAGCAACAGCAGATCTGGGGTGTGCTCGCCGTCTCGCTCGTGCTGATCTACATGGTGACCGCCGCCCTGTTCGAGTCATGGCGGCAACCGCTGTGTATGCTGTTGACGGTGCCGATGGCGCTCGTCGGTGTCTTCCTGATGTTTTTCTTCACCGATGCCAGCTTCACGCGCGAAGCGTACATCGGCGTCATCATGATGGGCGGGATTGTGGTGAACAACGCGATACTGCTCGTGGATCACATCAACCTGCTGCGGCGCAAGGGAGGACTCGGCCTGATGGACGCCGCCGTGCGCGGCACGTTAGAGCGCGTGCGGCCCATCCTGATGACCAGCACGACCACCATTTTCGGCCTCCTGCCACTCGTGCTGTTCAGCGAGTATGCCGACGCCAACATCTGGAACGCGCTCGGTTTCGCCCTGATCGGCGGGCTCACGAGTTCGACCGTGTTCGTCTTGAGTCTGACACCGGCGGTCTATCTGTTGTTCGAGCGCGGGCCCGAGAAACGGAGGTTGGCGGCGGTCGAACGGCAGAACCGTGGAGAAGTACGGCACGCGGGTTCGCTCGGGCTGGGGATGGCATAGGGTCCCCGTCTGGCGCTCGGCTGGAATCAGCTCGAAGTATGGTCGTGGATCATCTTCCAGCCGTCGCCGTCGCGCCGCAGGACCAGCGTGAAGATCCCCGAGTCAGTCACTGAGTCACCGCGGAACAGCACATAGTGAGCGGTGGCGAGCGCATAGTGCGAACCGAGCGCCCGGGTCTCGATGTCCTCGAACCGCAACGAGTCACGCTCGGCCCCGGGCGCGAACGAGGGCGCGTAGTGCTCCCGGATCCAGTCGAATCCGTGCTGCACCTCGCCATCGGCGATGAATGTCGTGCTGGGCTCGGCGGCATAGGTGGCAACGAATCCGTCCAGGTCGCCGCGATTCCACGCTACGGCCCCGGAATCGAGCAGCGCGGCGATCTCAGCGGTCGGGTCGGGCGGGCGCGTGGCCGGTGTCCCGCATGCGGCTCCGGCGAGCGCGACGAAGAGACAGGCGAGTGGGATATGCATGGGCTGGGAAACGTACCGGCCCCCGGGGGCTTCGCAACCCCGGTGCAACCACCGGCGCTCACCCGGCATCTTACAACTAATCACTTCCGGAGCCAGGTCATGATGCGACACAGCATCCGTCGACTCTGCGGCATCGTATTGTTGACCTTCGCTTGCGCCTGCACCACAGCCGGGGGATCGGAGAGCGTGTCGGTGGGAACCGTCGATACCCTCGAGAGCGGCCGCGTCGCCGTCACCAACCCCGCGACCGGCATCTGGAACGGGGAGACGAGTTGGCGCGTGGTGGAGGAGCTTCGCATCGGTACGCTCGAAGGGAATGGGCCTGACCTGTTCGGTCGGATAACCGACGTCGCGGTGGATCCTGCCAGCAGGATGTATGCTAGTGTGGTGTCGCCGAAGTATGGTAGCTATCGAGGGCGTCACT
>JADFNB010000060.1 GCA_022563595.1 Gemmatimonadota bacterium | reverse complement strand
GCATCGGCCTCGAGCTGCAGGTGATCGTATCCCAGGCGGTCGACGAGGATCTCGCGCACCGCTTCGAAACCGAGCAGTGTGGGATTCAGTTTGATGATCGTGTGCAAGCCGCATTCCCCAATGAGATAGCGGCCGATCTTCTCGATCTGGTCGGCGGGGCAGCCGTGGAATGTCGAGAGTGTGACGCAATCCGAGATGACGTCAGGTAGCGGCAGATCCCGAAACTCGGCCAGGTGGCCAGCGAGTTGCTCGCGCAGCCGGTCGAAATACGGAGCAGGTCGACGGAGTGCTTCGAGGAAATGCGTGACCTTCTCCGAGCGGATCCCGTCGAGGTCGTATCCGACACTGATGTCGTAGACGGTGTCCAGTCCACCCGCACTCGGGAATACGCCGAACGCGCGGGTCTCTTTCAGGATCTCGATCAGGTACACCGCCTTGGCGTATTCCTCGATCGACTGTTCCACCAGCAGCTCCTGCGACCACTCCACGTTGTACCCGACGTTGGGGATGTGAATGCACGGCCGTGGAATCCGTAGCCTATCGTTCACCTGAACGGTCTTCAGCTCGATGATGCGGCTGCCGGCCAACCAGGCCAGGACGATATTCTGAGCGAGCTGCGTATGCGGTCCCGCCGCGGGCCCGACCGGGGTGGATGCCTTGCGGCTGAAATGAAACGCGTGGAAGTCGACTTCGTCGCTCGGGACGAACCACTTCCGGGTTGGGAGGTCGAAGATGGACTTGCCGACCTCGCCCTCGCGTCGCATGCGGCGCACGAGATCGGGAAACGGTATGGGACGAAGTTCGGCCATGGGGCGAAGCGTCTAAGAAGCTCGCCGCGCTTTCGGGACGGATGCCGCCGCAGCTGGCGCATCGATCATCGGAAGCGCGAACCGCCGGATGCCGTCGTAGGCGTAGAGCGCTCCGGCCACCGCGCCGGCGGTCGGCACGAGACCGATCTCACCGACGCCCTTAGAGCCATACCCGCCGATCTCGTCGGGCACCTCTACGAGGATCACGTCGATCTGTGGCGTGTCCTTGGCCTTGAGGATTCCCAGATCCCGCAGCAGCAACGAATCGGGGCGTCCACCGGTGCACGGGAAGTCCTCGGAGAGCGCGTAGCCGAGTCCCATGTGTACCGATCCCTCGATCTGGCCGGCGCAGAGCAGAGGGTTGATCGCGCGTCCCACGTCGTGGGCGGCGACGACACGATCTATCTTACCGTCGTCCTCCAGGATGACGACCTGGGTCGCGTAGCCAAAGGTGAGATGTGTCTTCGGGTTGTCGACGGCTGTTCCCGCCTTGACGGTGAAGTCGCACACGTATTCGCCATAGAACTCGCGTCCGGCGAGGTCCTCGAGTGAGTTGGCTTCGAGTTCGGACGCGAGGTCACGCGCGGCCAGCTGAGCCGCGGCCGTGCCGAGGGCCGTCGCGCGCGATGCGGTCGTCATGCCGCAGACCACGCGATCGTCGCTCACCGTGCGCACGGCCATCGTCGCCGGGTCGATACCGGTCTCCTCGGATACTACCTGGCGCAATATGGTGAAGAGGCCCTGTCCCATCTCGGTGTATCCGCTGACGATCTCGAGCCTGCCGCCGTCCAACACGCGGATCAACAGTCTACAAGCATCTTCCATACCGGTCCCGATGCCGGTGTTCTTGATCCCACACCCGATCCCGGCGTACTTGGCGTTCTTGTAGACCTCCCTGACCGCCTCGAGCGTCTGCCGCACGCCGCAGCTCCCGGTCATGATCTGACCGGTCGCGAAGGTGTCGCCGGGATTCAGCAGATTGCGTTCGCGGATGTCGTATCCGTCCACGCCCACGCGCTCGGCGATGAGATCCATGATGCCTTCGATGGCGAATGATGCCTGGTTGGCGCCGAACCCGCGCATGGCCCCGGACGGCGGATTGTTGGTGTAGACCGTCTTCGCCTCGACGTCGACGTTGGGAACACGGTACGGACCGCACGAGTGGCCGGCGGCGCGTTCCAGCACCTTCATCCCGACCGACGCGTACGCGCCCGTGTCGCCGATGATCCGGGCCCGCACAGCGGTGAGGTGACCGTCCGCGTCCGCACCGACGGTGTAGTGCAGGGTCATCGGGTGCCGTTTCGGATGCAGCCGGAGCGACTGCTCGCGTGTCAGTACCGTTCGGACCGGTCGTCCCAGCAGATGGGCGGCGAGCGCCGTCTGTGCCTGGACGGAGAGATCCTCTTTGCCGCCGAACGCGCCGCCGTTGGACACCAGCTCGACATCGACGCGTTCCCGCTCCACGCCCAGAACCGCGGTAATCTGGGCTTGGTCGTCATGGACGCCCTGGCCCTGTGTGTAGACGGTGAGCCGATCTCCTCGCGGCACCACGAGACAGGCTTCCGGTTCCAGGTACGCGTGCTCGATCCGCTGGGTCCGGAACGTCTGCTCGATGACATGTGCCGAGCCGGCCAACGCCGTCTCGACGTCACCCCGTGAGAAGGCGCATACCTCGAGCAGGTTGCCCGACTGGTGTACCTGCGGGGCGGCCGGCTGCAACGCCGCCTCGGGGTCGGTGACCGGTTCCAGCACCTCGTACCGGACCGCGACGGCTGCGGCGGCGCGCTGGGCGCGAAAGGCAGTGTCGGCGACCACGAGCGCGAGCACGTCCCCAACGCACCGGGTGATCTCGCCCTGAGCCACGAAGATCGGCCAATCTTCGACGATCAGGCCCACGTGACGCCGGCCGGTGACATCGGATGCGGTCAGCACGCGCTCCACACCGGGCATGGCCAGCGCCGGGGCCGGATCGATCGTGACGATCTTTGCGCGTGGATGCTCGCTGAGCAGCATGACGCCGTGCAACATCCCCTCGACCCGCATGTCCGCGATGTAGTCTTTCGTGCCCATCGCGTGGTCGAGCCCACGGTACCGCACGCTCGTGCTCCCGACGCCCATGCCGCCGTCCATCTGCCTCCCGTCGGCAAAGATGTTCGGGCGGCGCGGCAGATCGGACCTGAAGACGCCGTCGTTGCAGTACGCCTCGCCCGCCGTCTGGATGGCGTCGATGATGCGGGTGTAGCCGGTGCAGCGGCACAGGTGGCCCGGCAACGCCTTGATCACGGCATCGCGGTCGGCGGCCTTGCCGCTCTCCAGCAGGGACGAGGCCCTGAGCACGATGCCCGGTATGCAGTAGCCGCACTGGATGGCGCCTTCCTGCACGAACGCGCGGGAGAGTACAGCCCGCTGTGCCTCGGGAATTCCCTCGAGCGTGGTGACCGTCTTGCCGGCTATGTGCTCGGGTTTGCGCAGACAGGCGAGTGCCGGATGCCCGTCGATGAGAATCGCGCAGCAACCACAGTAGCCCTGCGGCGCGCAGCCGTCCTTGGGCGACGTCACGCCCAGGATCTCACGCAGCACTTCGAGGAAATGCATTCCCTGCTCGTACGTGACGGTTCTGTGGCGACCGTTCAACGTGAAGGAGATCTCCGGCATCTCAGTGCACCTCGATCGGCTGTAGCTGCACTAATCTGGCGGCGAGCCGCGCACGCAACTCCTCCACGGCGAGCAGGACGCGCTCCGGCGTTGCCGGCGCCGAGAGGCGCGGGCTCAATCTGTAGTCGCCGACACTGGCCACGGCGTCCTTGATCGCGTGAAACGTGGAGATGGCGAGCATCAGCGGCGGCTCGCCGACCGCCTTGGAACGATACACGACGTCCTCGCGGTTCTGTCCCGACTCGAGCAGCGTGACACGAAAGTCGGGCGGCGTGTCGCCACAGGCCGGGATCTTGTAGGTGGATGGTGCGTGGGTCATGAGCCTGCCTTCTTCGTCCCAGTACAGTTCTTCGGTCGTGAGCCACCCCATTCCCTGGATGAAACCGCCCTCGACCTGGCCGAGCGCGATGGCCGCGTTGATGGGGTTGCCAGCGTCGTGAAGGATATCGACCCGCGGGAACATGTACTCGCCCGTGAGCGTGTCGATCACGACCTCGGAGACGGCGGCGCCGTATGCAAAGTAGTAGAACGGTCGGCCGCGGAGCCGCTCGGCGTCGTAATGGATCTTCGGCGTGCGATAGAACCCCGTGGCGGAGAGCTGTACGCGGGCCGCGTGCGCGAGAGAGACCAGCTCCTCGAACGGCATGACGCGATCTCCGATCACGACCTCGTTGCGCCGGAACGCTACCTGCGACGGCTCTACGCGGAAGCGTTCCACGGCAACGTCGATCAGCCGCCGTTTGATGGTGCGTGCCGCGTCCGCGGCCGCCGCACCGTTCATGTCCGTGGTCGCCGATGCCGCCGATGCGGATGTGTTCGGTACCTTGCCGGTATTGGTGGCCGTGATCTTGATCCGATCGATGTCGAGCTGAAGCTCTTCCGCCACGATCTGGGCCACGTTGGTCATGACCCCCTGACCCATCTCCGTGCCGGCGTGGTTCAGATGGACGCTGCCATCGGTGAACACGTGCAGCAGCGCGCCCGCCTGGTTCAGATGCGTGGCCGTGAACGAGATGCCGAACTTCACCGGCGTCAGGGCGATCCCCCGCTTGAGGACCGGGCTGGTCGCGTTGAACTCGTGGATCGCGGCGCGTCGCGCCTGATAGTCCGAACTCCGCTCGAGATCCTCGATCAGCTGGTGGAGGATGTTGTCCTCGATCGTCATCTCGTACGGGGTGACGTTGCGCTCGGTGTCGCCGTACAGGTTGCGCTTGCGCACCTCGAGCGGGTCCTTGCCGAGATGGCGCGCTATCTCGTCGATGACCCACTCGATCCCCATCATGCCTTGCGGACCGCCGAAACCGCGAAAGGCCGTGTTCGAGACAGTGTTCGTCTTCAGGCGATGCGACGTGATGCTGACGTTCTCGAGATAGTAGGCGTTGTCGGCGTGGAACATCGCCCGGTCGTTGACGGGTCCCGAGAGATCGGCCGACATGCCGCAGCGCGACGCCATCACCAGCTCGATGCCGCGGATCAGGCCGTCGTCATCGAAACCGACGTCGTAGGTGATGTGGAACTCATGACGCTTGCCGGTCATGATCATGTCGTCGTCACGGTCGAGGCACAGGCTGACGGGCCGGCCGGTCACGTTGGCGAGCAACGCCGCCACGGAGGCGAAGAGCGCGGCCTGGGATTCCTTCCCGCCGAATCCGCCGCCCATGCGCCGCACCTCCACCGTTACCGCGTTCACCCGGAGTCCCAGGACCCTGCCGACCTGCCGTTGTACGTCGGTCGGATGCTGAGTCGAGCTGTAGATCATCATGTCGCCATCCTCCTGGGGGATGGCGAGCGCTACCTGGCCTTCCAGGTAGAAGTGGTCCTGGCCGCCCATCTCCAGCGTGCCCCGGAGCCGGTGCGGCGCCGCCGCGAGCGACGCCTGCGGGTTGCCACGGCGTATCGTCCGGGACGGGAGGACGAATCGCTCTGCCGCAAGCGCGGCATCGATCGTGAGCACGGGCTCGCGGCGCTCGTACTCGACGATCGCCCGGCGGGCCGCGCGTCGTGCCTGCTCGATCGTTCGGGCGGCGACGGCGAAGATCGACTGTCCGGCGTACTCCACCACCCCGTCAGCGAAGATCGTCTCGTCCTGCAGGATGGGTCCGACGTCGTTGTGGCCGGGAACGTCCGCGGCGGTCAGCACCGCCACGACGCCCGGCGCCGAGGCCACCGGAACGAGATCGAGTGAGGTGATCCGCGCGTGCGCGTGGGTGCTGATCCCTATCGCCGCGTAGAGCGTCCCGTCCGGGACCGGGATATCGTCGGTATAGGTGGCCTCACCGCTCACGTGCTTGCGCGCCGAGTCGTGCGGGATCGCGGCCCGAACACCGCCCTCTATGGTCAGCCGGTCGTTATGCCGGTTATCCATGGCAGTGCTCCGCGTACACCACGATCCGGGTCTCGACGGCGCCGTGGGTCGTCTCGAGCTGGAACTTCCGCAGCAGGTTGCGGGCGACGAGCGAGCGATATGCGGAGCTCGCGCGCAGATCCGTGATCGGTGCGAAGTCCCGATCCAGGGCATGGGACGCCTGTTCGACCGTTGCCTCGTTCCACGGGCATCCCGCGAGCGCTTGCTCGCATAGCCTGGCCCGCCGTGGGGTCGGCGCCATCCCGCCGTAAGCGATCCGAATGTCGCGCACCGTCGATCCGTCGAGCGCCAGGCTGTAGGCGGCGCACACGGACGCAATGTCCTGATCGAACCGTTTGGAGATCTTGTAGGCCGCGAAGCGGCGACGGGTATGGATTGGAATCCTGATGCGCTCGATGAACTCGCCCGGTTGCATAGCCGTCCGGCGGTATCCCACGAAGAACTCGTCCAACCCCACCTCACGTGTCGTCCCGCCGCGGCGCAGCACCAGTCGTGCGTCCAGCGCCATGAGCGCCGGTAGCGAGTCGCCGATCGGCGATGCGGTGGCGATGTTGCCGGCTAGCGTGCCGGTGTTGCGCACCTGGACCGAGCCGAACCGACGCAGCAGCTCGCCGAAATCGGGGTAGTGGTCGGCGACTGCGTCGAATGCGTCGGTGAACGTAGCCGCGGCGCCGATCTCGATCTGATCGCCGTCGGCGCAGACCGTCTGAAGCTCCCGCACATCGCCGAGATAGATGAGCGTATCGAGGTCCTCGTGCTGTTTCGTCACCAGGAGACCGAGGTCGGTTCCGCCGGAAAGCAGCCGGGCATCGGGGTGGCGCTCGACGAGCGATGCCAATGTGGAGAGCGATACTGGGGCGTAGTAGGTTCGGCCCCCATGCATGAGTGTGAGTGTGTCGGCACGTTGGATGGACCGGAGCTGCTCGATGACCGCCGACTCAACAGCCGTGAACCGGTCACCGTTGCCGTTTGCATACATCCGGCGGGCGGCCTCGATGATCGGCCGGTACCCGGTACAACGGCACAGATTACCTGCCAGCACGTCGCTGATCCTGCGGTCGGACGGCTCCAGCTCGCAGTGATAGAGCGCGAAGAGCGACATCACGAATCCGGGAGTGCAGAACCCGCACTGGGAACCGTGACAATCGACCATCGCCTGCTGAACCGGGTGCAGGCTGCCGTCCCGGTCTCTGAGGTCCTCGACGGTGATGAGTTGCTTGCCGTCGAGGGTGGCGACGAACAGGATACAGGAGTCGACGGCGCGGTAACGCACGCGATCACCGTCCGGGATGCCCAGGACGACCGTACAGGCGCCGCAATCGCCCTCGGCGCACCCCTCCTTCGTCCCCGTCCGGCGCTCGACGGTCCTCAGGTATGTGAGGACCGTCATGGTCGGGTCGATGTCGGTCAACTCTCTGATCTCGTCGCCGAGGATGAAGCGCACGGTCTGCGCCATAGGCGGCCTCCGGTCCTCCTAAGTTATTATCTCGGCCCCACTTCCACCACACCTGCCACGACTTCGGGGGATGGGGTTCAGAACCACTTGGGCCGTATCATGAGCAAGCTCGGGCTCAACAGCCGTCTGGAGATCGGCCTGTTCGCAAAAAAGAGGAGCCTTCGTCGGGCTCGCGAAGCGGGGAGCCAAGAGGACGGGAATCGGGAGGCATTGGTTACCCCCGGCCCTTGGGGCCCCCCGGCCATCCAAAGGCTGGAGCGAAACGGCTGTAATATCAAGAAAACCTGACCAAGTCTTGGCCAACTCAGGGTCAATTGCACGTACCTGTCCCCTGGCGCATAAACGGTACCAGTGCGACTATAGAGGCGGTACTGCCTCTGCTGGGATATGCACCTTCGCGAGCTAGTTCGTCCGCCCCGTCATTTGCTGCTCATCTTTCTCGGGACCACCATCGTCCTGGCTTCGACCGTCTGCCGTATCGGCGAGCGTTCCTCCCACACCTGGTTCGCACTCACAGAGCTGCTTGGATACGACAAGGTGAAGAACTACGACGGCTCCTGGACCGAGTACGGCTCGCTGGTAGGAGTTCCCGTTAGAGAAGGGGAGCACAGGAGGAGACGGAGACCCACTTCCCTCTGGCCGCGTGACGCTGCTGGTCTTAGCGTAATCGTGCAGCGGCCGGAGCCCGGCGTGGCTGACCCGCTGTTTGATGCCACCCGGGGTGATCCCCGGTTTCAGGAGTTGGTGGGCGGGTGGGGAAGTGACCCAGCGAGGGGGGACGCCCGCTATTGCAAGAGTTGATGCGGCCGGAGGGGTACGGCGTAGCTGCGCACATGCCGACGCCATGCGCCGATACCGCCGATTTACGCTTCCCGGATCAGGGGCATCTTCGTGATCCTGCCAGCCGGAGCCGCAGCGCCATGCCGACACCTTCGACCGAAAAAAGTGTTAACCATGTCCCCGGACAAACTGTCACCTATGTACCCGGTTTGTACCACCGCGTCATCAGGCCTCCGCATGGGACTAGAGGGAAGGGATTGCTAGCCTACATGGATGAGAAGCGAGGGGTTCAGGAAGTAGGTACATTTCTATTGTCGGGCCCGTCGAGGAGACCTGAGGCATGCCGCTGATACCATTCGAAGAACTTCCGGACCGCGCGCGGCTGTGGACCTTCGCCGCATCGCGCCGCCTGACCGATCAAGAGGCTGTCCGGTTGCTCGCAGCGACCGAGGAGTTCCTGGTCGGCTGGACTGCCCATCGCGTGCCGTTGGCTACCGCCTGTCAATGGCGCTTCAGCCAGTTTCTCTTCGTGGCCGTTGACGAGGCCGCTGCCGGTGCATCCGGATGCTCGATCGACGGGCTCGTGAGGTTTATGCGCGAGGTGGAGCGACAGCTCGGGGTCAGGTTCATGGACCACGGATCCGTATGGTTCCGGGCTTCGGGCGGAGCGATAGAGTGCGCGAGTCGGGAAGGATTCGAGCGGTTGGTCGACGAAGGCGCCGTCGGACCGGACACTGTGGTGTTCGACAACACGATCCAAACGACAGGCGCGTTGCGGGACGGACGCTGGGAGCTCCCGGCGAGGCGCGCCTGGCACGGACGGGCGTTTTTCTCGAACTACTTAGCGAAAGCGCGGTGATGCCGGAGGCTACATTAGAGCGGGGATGTCCCGCGAGGAGGTAGGGGAGGTTTACCATCGATGGGCGAACTGATCAAGGTTGCAAGACTGAGCGATATTCCGCCCGGCACGTGCCGCCACGTTGACGCAGGCGGCCGGGCAGTGGCCGTCTTCAACGTGGATGGAACGATTTACGCCATCGGTGGGACGTGCACCCATCGAGGCGGTCCTCTGGGAGAAGGCGAGCTGGACGGGACGGTGGTCACATGTCCCTGGCACGGTGCTCAGTTCAATGTGACGACTGGGCAGGTCGTGGCCCCCCCAGCAGGGCAGAGCGTGCCTGCGTACACGGTCATTGTCGAAGGCGGGGACATCAAAGTTGACGTCTCGGAGGGAGCTACCTAGTGCGAACCCGCCGCATCGAACCGTAGGAGCGGATTAGGCTGCGTGCCATGGAGCGACTATGACGTATATAATTGCCGAGCCCTGTATCGGTGTGCTGGATAGAGGATGCGTGGATGTGTGTCCGGTGGACTGTATCTACGAGGGACCGGATCAGCTCTACATTCACCCAGATGAGTGCGTCGACTGCGGCGCGTGCGAGCCGGAGTGCCGGTAACCGCTATCTTCACCGCGGAGTATGTACCCGAGAAGTGGGCGAGTTACACGAAGAAAAACTACGCCTACTGCGAAGGCGGTGAAGCCCGGGAAGTGGTGCAGGGGCGCGGGTAGGCGCCGACCAAGCAGGGGCTCGAGCAAGCCATCCCAGGCGGCGGCGGGAGGGCGAGAACGAGAACGGCTCGATACGATCCGATGATGGTTCAGCCCATGCGGGATGAACTCACGTAGATAGGCTTTGAGGAGCTGCTGACACCCGAAGAGGTGGACCAAATCGGTGCACATGCTTGAACGACAAGACATCGAGGGTCGGCCGGCGGAGGCGATCGCCCGAAACCGCCGGCCTGAGGGTGGTGGTCGTGGCAGGGGGATGCTCCGGTCTCACGTACGAAGTGGGGATCGCGGAAGGCCCTCATTCCGGCGACACGACCATCGAAAACAACGATACCCGTGTGTTCGTTAACGAGTTCAGCGCACAGTACATCAATGGGATGATCGTCGATTGGTTCTCGTCAATGCAGGAATCGCGGTTCATCTTTCAGAACCCTAACGAGACGGGGAACTGCGGGTGTGGGATAAGCTTCTCCGTGTGATCCTGCCTCGTCACGACGAACCAGTGGGCGGTAAGGGGCGGCATGATCAGCCGCCTTTCTCAATGCGGCCCTCGCCATCGGGCGTGATGAAGGCGGCCAGCGGTTGGCGCAGGAGAGAGCTCAGGTGAAAGGTTGCATCTCGAGCCTCGTCCTCGCCGTTTGCGCGTGTGGTGGTGAAGCGGCGCCGAGCGTAACGGTCGGGATCGTGGAGCCCGCCGACACCGTCCACTTTACAGTTCGGCCGTAAGCGGGCCGCCTACAATTATGCGCGCCGTTCGGTACCATGGGCCGAAGCAGCCGTTGCAGCTAGAGGAAGTTCCCGCTCCGACTGCTGAACCGGGCCAGGTGGTTGTACAAGTCACGGCAGCCGGTCTCTGTCATACGGAGCTGCACTTCTTGTCCGGCCTCCTCGACCTGGGTGTACAGCCGGTCACGCTCGGTCACGAAGTGGTCGGCCGCGTGGCCCAGGTCGGAGCCGGTGTGACCGAGCTCGAGGAAGGGCAGCGGGTGATCGTCTATTACTACGTTGGCTGCGGACGGTGTCGGCACTGTCTCGTGGGTGATGAGAACCTGTGTGGGGCGCTGGTGGCAGAGTACGGCTTCATCTCGGACGGCGGGTTTGCCGGCGCGCTCAAGGTCCCGGCCCGAAACTGCATCCCGCTCCCGGACCACCTGAGTGATGAGGCGGCGGCGCCGATAGGGTGTAGCGTCACGACAGGGATCCACGCAATGAACCTGGCCCGCGTCTCAGCCGGGAACGTTGTGCTGGTATACGGGATCGGCGCGGTGGGGCTTGGGATCGTCCAGCTTGCGTCCCGCGCCGGCGCTGAGGTGATCGCCGTGAGCCGGACACCGGCCAAACTCGAGAAGGCGATGTCTCTTGGAGCCGCTCACGCGATCGATGCAACGGCCGATTCCGTTGCCGAGCGGGTACGCGATATCACGGCAGGGCACGGCGCGGACGTTGTCATGGAGCTGGTTGCCACCCGAGCCACGATGGAGCAGAGTACGAAGGCGATCGCTAAGCGGGGCCGGCTCGTCTTCATCGGCTACTCGGAAGACAGTTACACCGTCCATCCCATTCAGCTCGTCATTACTGAGGCTAGTGTTATGGGATCCGTGGGAAACACACTCGCGGAGCTCCAACAGGCTGTCGAGCTCGTCTCACGCGGACGTGTCACGACGGTGGTTGATCGCACCCTGCCGCTCGAGGAGTTCCAGAAGGGAATCGATGCGCTCACACGGAGTGAGCCCGTGGGGAAGGTGGTGTTGTTACCCTAGCCGGACCGGAGCGACGGAGGGGTGCTCAGTGCAGGACTCGTAGGAGGACACGATGTTGTTCTGCAGGAATTGTCACAGCAGGAGCGGCTGTACCACCGCTGAGTGGTGCGAAAGGAAGTTCACCTTTGGTCCTGTTTCATATGGAATATGTGACGTCTGTCATAACCGGGATTTCATGGGGGCGAACGCTGATAAACGGCAGGAGTGCGTTGACTGTACCTCATGCCATTACTCCGACCCATCAGACACGCCAAAGCATTAGCCCCATGGGGCGGTATGAAAGATTTTGAGCTCCGTCGCGCGGAGACAGCGGGATGCCGAGCCCTGCGTTCGATGGCGAGCCTCTTCGGCGGTCCTAGGATGTGGTCCCGGATGGATCAAACATCACGGGCGGTCCGTCGCGATCAAGCAAGAGCCATCTATCTGGGTTGTCGCGTAACTCTCGCGCTACGAATCGGATCTCCAATTCCGATACGACTGCGTTGGGAGTCTGGCACACCGTGAAGAACTCACGCGTCACGGCGAGCCGGTAGCGCTGTTGCTCACCCACAGACACGACAAACTTGGCAAGGTTGGGTTCGCTCAGGTCCACACTCACGCTGTCGGCGTCGACGAGTTCGTCCGACAACATGTCTCGTACGGCGTGGAGTTGTTCCGTGCTGACTGCCAGACCAGATCCTCGGTGGGGCACAAATGCCTCTTTTGAACACGTCAGAGCATACGGACACAACAAAGATGCCGATCCGGGTCGAGCCCCGCGAGTCCCTCGCGCCATTCCAGACCGTAACCACTCCCGCCCATCACGGCGGCCAGCTCAGGCCGCAGCACCTTGATGGCAACCTGGCGGTGGTGCTTCAGGTCTTCTGCCAGGTACACGGTCGCCATGCCGCCCGCGCCAATTTCGTGCTCGATGCGGTAGCGCTCCGCTAGGGCAGCTTTGAGGCGGTCCAGCGGGTCGGTCATGGATGGACCTCGGCTTAAGCTGGCCTAAAGTATGGATCGGTCGAGGGTTAGGCCAGGTAGGTCCGTTCAGTGCTGCTCGGAGTTGACCCGGTCAACCCCATTGCGCGGGGCTCGGTGATGAACGCCACAATGCGCATCTGTTGGCCACAGCGTGGGCATGCGAGCGGGTCCACCTCGAAGATACGGCGCAGCAACTCGGCCACGTCCATGTCTCTCTGTCCGCGGTGGGACCGGTAGGCTTATCGGAGTGGTAGGTTACCGTCCCATCACCTGGCTGATACTCCAGCCGGCTCAACGCCACAGGATTGCGCGCGCAGTAACGTGCCAGCCGTGCGGCGAACTCGCGCTCACCCGCAGGCGCACAGACACCGTCACGCACATGAAATCCCGAGTGTGGCCATGCGAGCATGCCCTATCCACCATGCCCGTCGTGGCAGCCCCAAACGATGTTTACGCGGCCGCCGCGCCCCTCATACTCCCCCGGGGGTGCCACGATTCCATTACGTCTTGAATCTGGTGGCTTCGTCTGAACCGCCGGTGGTATCTCCTTCACTGTAGGAATGCGCGCCCGCACCAGCAAGATGGCCACCTTGGACGATGAGGTATTCGTCCCTGATTGGCCTACCATCAAACCA
>JADFNB010000099.1 GCA_022563595.1 Gemmatimonadota bacterium | reverse complement strand
CAGCGGAATTCGACCCCGGGTCCCGAAATCCACGAGGTCAGGGTGTGCCCGCCGGAGAGCGGCTGACGAGCCGGCACACCACGCCAGCAAGCTCAATTGGTAAGCAAAGCTGTCCGACTCCGCCCGCGGGATCACGATGGAGAAGAGCGTATCGATCCCGAAAGCATCGATGCTCGTCTCCAGGGATTGATACAGTTCCCGGCAGGCTACGCAGGTGTAGTCGTGAACCAGGATTGCGGAGATGCGGCCTGATGATTCGGCCGCCGTGTCGGCTGGCGGAAGTACTCGAGGGCTGGCAAGCATCAGTGCACCCCACACCGTCTCATCCACGTACTCACTTTGGACCAATCCAGACTGAGGCCTTCCGGATCCCGCCAGCCTCCCAAGTGCAAAGACGCCGAGCGCCGCCAGCGTTACCTAGACAAGGAATCTAGCGAACTCATGCACAGGTCACGTCCTCATCCACTCCGTCGTCGTCTAAATCGGCCTCGACGCCCGACGTGAGATTGAGCGTGAGCGTGCCGATACGCCGACCGGTTGCAGTAGGTATGATGCCGGTTCTCGAGGCCCGCGTGACAGTCAGGCGGTGACCAGCTCGTCCAGCTGCGCGGCCAGTGTTCGGCCGATCGCGATCGACGCCGTTGCCGCCGGCGAGGGGGCGTTCAGGACGTGTAGCGAGCGGTTTCCTCGCACGATGTAGAAGTCGTCGAGCAGGTTGCCGAGGCGATCGACCGCCTGTGCCCGGACCCCGCTTCCGGCTCTTCTGATGTCGGTCCGCCGCAGCTCCGGAATGAGCCGGCGCAGTGTGCGAACGAACAGTTCTTTGCTCACGGAGCGCGCGATCTCGGCGACGCCCGTACGCCAGTACCGCAATGCCATGCGACGGAAGCCAGGGAAACGCAGCAGGTCAACCGTGTCACGTAGCGAAAAGCTGGTACGGTCATAGCCCTCTCGCTCGAACGCGAGGACCGCACTTGGCCCCGCCTCGACCCGGTCGTCGATCGTGCGCGTGAAGTGTGCCCCCAGAAACGGGAGTGCGGGATCGGGCACGGGATAGATCAGATTGCGCACCAGGGAGCGCCGTTCCGACACCACCTCGTAGTACTCTCCCCGGAACGGAACGATTGTAACCTCGGGATCCGTGCGGCACGCGCGCGCGACGCGGTCGGCGTGCAGTCCGGCGCAGTTTATGAGAGCCAGCGCACGCAGCTCACCCCGTGTGGTCTCGATCACGAGGCCTCGTGCATCGGGCACGGCGCCGATCACTTTCACACCCGTCCGGATTGCACCGCCGCCGTCTCGGATACGGGAGGCGTACGCTTCCGTGACAGCGCGAAAATCGACGACACCGGTCTCCTCGACCCACAACCCCGCCACGCCGGACACGGCGGGTTCGATGTCGCGGATCTCGTCGCGCGCCACGCGGCGCAACCCCACGAGGCCGTTGGCGCGACCACGCTGTTCCAGGTTGTGGAGCGCCGCCACCTCAGCGTCGGTGGTCGCTACGATCAGCTTCCCACAGCGCCGGTGAGCGATTCCCATCTCATCGCAGAAGCGATACAACGCCGTCCTGCCATCGACGCAGGTGCGTGCCTTTTCGGATCCCGGCTGGTAGTACAGGCCCGCATGGATGACGCCGCTGTTGTGGCCGCTTTGATGCGCCGCCAGGGTCCGCTCGGCTTCCAGGATGACCACCGAGCGCCGGTATCGCTCGGTGAGCGCCATCGCGGTCGCCGTACCGACGATCCCTCCTCCGATCACCACCACGTCGACGGTGGACGTCATGCGGTCCGCCTATTGCTTTCGGAGACCGTCGAGGTAGCTGCGAACGGCGCCCAGCGTCACGGCGTTCTTCCATGCGGCCAGTACGTCGGCGTCGGTTTGGGCGGCCAACCGCTCCATCCGCTCGATCGCGGGTCGACGTAACTGCCGTTTGGTGATCCGGAACCGCGCGACCGGATCCGAAGAGAGCCGCGCGGCGGTCTCACGGGCCTGGTCCAGCAACTCCCCGGACGGAACGACCTCGTCTACCAGTCCGCGGCCGTACGCCTCCGCTGCCGCGTAGGTCTTCCCGCCGTACACCAACTCCTGAAGATGCGCGGTCGACGTGGCGAAGCGCAGGATCTCGATGGCCACCAGAGGGAAGGGCACACCCACACGCAGTTCGGGTACTCCTATGGTGCCCGACCCGTCGGCCATGATGCGGTAGTCGCTTGCCGCCGCGAGCACACAGCCACCGGCGATCGCGTGACCGTTGATCGCTGCGACCACGGGCTGCGGGAAGGCGAACAGCTCGTGGAACGTGGCCACGAGTAATGGTACGAACTCGTCGATGTAGTCTGCCCCACCGTCGATGAGGCGGAAGAGATCGACGCCCGCGCAGAAGATCGAGCCCGTGCCCGTGAGCACGAGCGCCCTCACGCTGTCGTCACGCACCCGCTCGGCGAGAGCCTGCCGCAACGCCCTGCACAAGTCGATGTCGAGCGCGTGCGCCTTGCCGTGGTCCAGCCGGAGGACGGTGATGCCGGAATTGTCCTGGATGTGGAGCATGGACCAAAGCTAGTGTGGTGTCGCCGAAATAGTGCTGCTATTCGGACGCCCCCGCATCCCGCCCCGCGGCGTTTCTCGTCGTCGCAATAGCGCTGCTATTACTCCTCCTTGTGCC
>JADFNB010000098.1 GCA_022563595.1 Gemmatimonadota bacterium | reverse complement strand
TCCGTCCGCGCGCCGCCGATGTCTTGCTCGATCACCCCAGCAGACGATTCCGTGGCGCCATGGACGCGGTCCATCCGGGTGACACGATCTAGGTCCTGGTGAGCGGCCGCAATAACGCATTTTGTATCACGCTGAACGATCGGGAGGACTGCGGTTTTGGTTTCTCTGCCGGCGCGGGGTGGACGTTCATCCAGAACATCTCCGCTCTGCCACGATGGGCAGAGGAAGGAATGAACGCGCTCTGGATCATGCTGCTCGTGATCCCCTATGCTTTCTGGGCCAGACGGGTTGGCACAGCACCGTTGGAGCCGCCGTGTTCCTGCTGAGCTTCACAGTCGTTCCCCGGCTTGTGCACTTGACAACCATGCGATGCGATCTCGTGCCCCGCCGTCGCGATCGACCGCACGACATTGGGATGACGCTCCGCGATCCATCCCAACACGAAGAACGTCCCGTGGCACTGGTGTCGATCGAGGATCTCTAGCAGGCGGTCCACATTGCCTTGGACCCTGCTCTCATACGAATCCCAGTCTGCCCGTGAGACGTAACCCTCGAACGCGGACACCTGGAAATGCTCTTCTATATCGACGGTGAAGAAGTGCCGCTGCCTCTCTGCCCCTCTCATCGCGTGGGGAGGCGGCGGGGCCGCCACGGTCCCTACCGCTCAATGACATCCGCATTCACTCTCGGCTTGAGCAGCCAGACACTACTGCCGTTCGGCACCAGGACACCGGTCACGTCCATGACCGTCGCCTGGGTCACGCTGTCGGGGAAGGTGATGGTTGGGATCGTCAGCCCGGCGTCGATGTCGAACACGATCTCAAGGGGACCAGAGCCGTCATCGGCGGTGACCACGAAGTCACTCTGGCGAGTGGTGGTATCGCTGACCGTGGCGTTGACGACCTTTACGAGCGCGGCATCCAATCGACCGGCATCGGCACTCGAGGCGGCGAGGGTCGAGATCCGCTCCGGTGGCTGTACCACGCCCAGACCCAACGGGAATACGGTGACGTTGTCCAGTGTCGGCTGCCCGTCCCGCGAGCTGCGGCGTCCCAGGAGGCGTACACTGTCGCCCGGCGCGACGGGCTGAAACTGCACGCGCGTTGCCCGAATAGCGGCGCCGGCGTCCCGGACGTGGATCGTGGTATCGCCGAACGCGCCGAGCGCGACCAAGGCGACCCCTTCCAGGAAGACCTTGGTCCCCGGCACCAGCGCGCGCGCGCCGGTGACGTCGACGGACGGGAAACTCACCGCGACCGTGAATGCCACCGTAATGTCGGGCCGTACGGTAACCTCGGTGGAGTCGTGTAACACGACCTCCACCGTGTCGCCCGCCGACGCGCTGTCGACCAGTATCTCGTAGGTGCCCACCGGAAGGCGCTCGATGCTGTACGCGCCCTGCGCATCGGCGGTCACGACGGCAACCGTGTCGAGTGTCCCCTTTACCACCAGTCGGACGCGGAGCCCCTCGAACGGCGAATCTCCGCTGTCGACTTCGCCGCTCCCGTTCCCATCGAACACGGCGGTTCCAACGACCGTGCCCATGGCTTGGACCGCGAGCACTCGGCCCTCTCCCGCGTTCTCGCACGCGATGCCTACAGCAGCGAGGACAACGATTGCGTACCTGCCCCAAGCCGCGCGCATCAGTAGTTCACTCGCAGGCCGAAACGGAAGGCTCGTCCGGTCGCGCGGAAGGCGAGCGGGCGCCCGAAGTTGGGATTCGCGACCAGCGGCACGGTCACCGTTCCGGTTGTGGGATCGGCTGCCATCGTCTGGCTCCCGTCTACCAGGACGAGCGCGTGATCGACTACCGGGTTGTCCGCGTCGAGCACATTGAGGACATCCACCACCAATTCCACAGGGTATCCTCCAAGCCACACGGGTCCGAGCCCGAGTCGCAGGTCAAGCCGCTCGACGCCCGGATCGCGGCAGGTGTTCCGCCCGGCAAAGTTGCCGACCTGAGGTCGCAGGCACGCCCAGTCCGTGAGCAGGTCGTCGAGCCCGCTGATTGCGTCGTCGACGAACGCGGGATCGTTGCGCGCCGAGCCGTCACCGTTGGCATCCACGCCAATCCGGAAACCAGGAGTGAAGGGATATCCCGAGCGATATCGGTAGATCGCTGCGACGCTGAAACCGCGTCTCCCGAGCGGTCGCAGCACGCCGCCGATGCTGAACCGGTGGGGGATGTCGAAGTCGGAGCGGCCGTCCGCCCAGTCGCGCCCTCCGAGGCTGTCCGGAAACGGCGAGAGCTGTCCCTCGAGACCGCCGACCCGGCCCGAGAGCCAATTGTCCTCGGTGCGCGAGTACGTATACGCCGCATACAGCTCCAGCACGCTGCCGAGGCGGCTCTCCAGCGCCAGACGAACGTCGACGTATTCCGAGTAGCCGTCACCGTTGATGGCCGAGACGAGATCGAAATCGTCGAACCGGCGGTTGGATCCCGGCTCCGCCGCCAGAACCGATCCCAGCTGCACCAGCTCGCCGTAGATCGGGCGGCCGTGCTGGTCCATCGCGGCAGGCGACGGGAGCAGGTTGAGATCTCGACGACGCGGTAGGAAGTCGGTGTGACGGAACGACGTCGAGACGTGGAACGCGGTCGACCGGCCGAACGCGCGCGTGATGCCGAAGCTGGCCTTGCCGGAGCGCGGTGGCTCAAGACCCGGCGCGATCAAGGTGAGCCGCGGCCCGATGATGGGCGCCGCCGCATCCGGGGGAGACGCAGGCCAACTCGTGAGGTCGCCCACGCCGCGACGGACGTTGACGCGCCCGG
>JADFNB010000097.1 GCA_022563595.1 Gemmatimonadota bacterium | reverse complement strand
CCGCGCCCCCAATAGCTCGACCAGCTTGGCGGCGGCCACCGCCGTCCCGCCCGTCGCGATCAGGTCGTCCACGATGACGACGGCGGTGTCCCTGTGCAGAGCGTCGCTGTGGATGTCGAGCTCGCCGGTGCCGTACTCGAGCGCGTACTCCACGCGCATGTGGGCCGCCGGGAGCTTGCCGGGCTTGCGTACCGGCACTAGCGGCAGGCCCAGATTGCTCGCCAGCGGCGCGGCGAACAGGAAGCCTCGCGATTCAATCCCGACGACGGCCGCCAGGCCGCTGTCCTCGAACCGCTCCGTGAGCTTCTCGATGGTGTGGCGAAACGCTTGCGCGTTCTGCAGCAGGGGCGTGATGTCGCGGAACAGCACCCCGGGCTCCGGGAAGTCCGGCACGTCGCGGATGAAGCGTTTCAGGTCCATGGCCAGGCGCGTAAAGTATAGCTCAGCAAACTGGGGGCAAGAAGCACTGGCGGGGGACAAGTTGTATAACAGGCACCGCGCACTGAAGTAGGCGGCTTGTCAGGTGGGAGCCGCGGTCGTTAGTCCGCGGGGTTGCCTGACCCTATCGTCTTCCCATTCCTTGTCCCCCGGCCTCTATTGTCTATAGAATGGAACGGCCTAATCTGGAAAGGACGGTGCGCTCATGGATGACCGCGACCGCCTAAAGAAGCAGGTGATCTCCGAGGTGGATCGCCGCCGCGATGAGCTGGTCGGCCGCCCACCGGGCCGCACGCCGGGTGTCGTCGCGAAACGCCGGGTCCGCGCCGACGCTGGGGATGCTCAGCCATTCTTTCAGCCGATCGATCGCCGCCGCGTCGTTCGACTCAACTGCATCCATCACCCGCCCCGACTCGTTGCAATCCCGGCTCATCGGCGTCCTCCACTGGTGACGGCGGAGCATAGCGTCGGCGAACCGATGCCCGTGATCAGCGATCTCTGGGCGACCCGCCTTCGCCACCATCCGCCAGCGAAGGCAGGGGGTTGTGCGCCACGACCACGCGCCCGCAGTCCGGGCAGATCGTCGGGTCCGCAACACCCACGTATTCGTTCAGCAACACATACGTCGGTTCCGGCGTGAACCGGCCGTCGCGCGTCCAGAAACACTTCTCCGCCGGGTAGAGCGTGCGCCGCCGGGTCCGAGGATTGCGCCACGGCACAGTGTCGCCGTCGGCCACCTTGAACCGCGTGAAGACCGCTTGACTCTCCGCGTCGATGGCCACGCGCACCCGCGATCGCGCTCCGGGATCCGCACCGGTTGCGCGTACGCGATACACGATCAGCCCCCCCGCGACGATCAGCAGCGCCGCCGCGCCAGCGGCGTGCCCGCGCGAGATCGTTACACTGCCGATCTTCATGGCACGACGTACGGGCTGGCGATCGACGTCTGCGTCGTCTTGCCCGGCCATTGCTGCTGCGTGTAGTTCCAGAAGTCGTCGCCGCCGGTGATGAGCGTGCCCGACGGGAACCAGAAGTCCGGGTTGGTCGCCTCCCCGTCGTCGATGAGCGAGACGTGCCCGTCAAAGAACGCGACGTTGCCCAATACCCGCCTCTCGCCGCCGGACCCGGGCGCCACCTCGTACCCGTGCCGGAACGCCCAGCGCCGGGCATCGAAGAACTCGCCGGGATTGGCCTGGTAGGCCGAGTGCCCCGCCTCGCCGGGCGCGGCTTCGCGATTGAGTTCCTTGCTGTGCCGCCACCACGCTCCGACGCCCTGGAACGCCCCGCCGAACCGCGCGTCGAGCCGCACGTCGAAGTCCGGCTGCGTCGAGATGTTCGCGAAACGATGCCCCTCGAAGGCCGACACCTTCATGTGCGCCAGCCCCGCGCGGCTGAGCCTTGGCACGTACGAACGCCGGTTCTGCGCGTACCCGCTCCCGGTGCCGACCGGCGGGTCGTCCAGCGTTGACGTGAATTGCGTTGAGAGGTTGTACGAGAGCATCGGGCCGGCGGTCCACGGCTCGCCCGCCAGGAACGGCGTCGCCGTGATGTCGTTGGACGGGCACGCGTACGCGTCCAGATCGCTCCGGTACCACTCGAACCGTGCGGCACGCACCTGCTCGGTCAGTGTCGCAGGGTCTTCCCCATCGCCGGGTCCGACATACCCGCTGAGGTGTACGAGCGGCCCGATGTAATCCCACACCTGAATTGCTACGCCGTTGAACTCGCCGTTCAGCGCGTCACCGCCACTGGTCGTCGGCCCGCCGACGATCACATCAGCGTTGGCCAGCGCGTAGCTTGTCATGCCCAGCGTGATCTGGCGCAGGTTGCTCGAGCAGACGACCTGTCGGGTTAGTTCGCGCGCCCGCCCCAGCGCCGGCAGGAGCAGCCCGAGCAGGATCGAGATGATCGCGATGACGACCAGCAGCTCGATCAACGTGAACCCACCCTCCCGACCGCACCTGATGTGCACAGGTCCATCCATCGCGCGGCCAGCATACCAGATCTCGCCGATCCGGGGGAAGCGTGAAACCGGATCAGCGGGCGTCAGACCGAGATTCCCCTTTTCACGGCCTTTTCCCGTCCGCGTCGCAGGCGTCGTCCGCCCCCCGAGACTCCCCACTTGGCGCTTCCGGTCATCAGGATCCAGGGTCAGGGGCCCGCTCGGGCCGACATTGCCGCTCTCTCACGGCTTCGCCGGATCTACCGAAAACCGGGTGCCACACCTCGACGGCCGCTTCGGGCGGCGCAGGTGTGCCGTACGCGCCCGCGCACACCTGCGCCGCGGTGGCGAGGTGTGGCACCCGGCCTCCGGTAGATCCGGCGAAGCCGTAGAATT
>JADFNB010000059.1 GCA_022563595.1 Gemmatimonadota bacterium | reverse complement strand
ACCGAACGTCACGATGTCGAACGGCTCGATGCGCTGAGGCGGGACGCAATGGTCCGCGCGAAACCGATGGCTGCGGCTCGGCTGGGACGTGGACAACGAGAAGGGCTACGCCGAAGCGTACAAGGACGTGGTCCACGAGGACGCGGTGAAGGTGGGTGGGCTCACCAAGGCGCCCGACTACGCCTTCCGGATCGGCGGCGTGCGTCAGCTCAGCTGGGTGTCGTCCGCGACCGAACCGCAAAGCTGCTAGACACGGTGTGGCACATACGTAAGAACGGGGGCACGAAGAGGAGCCGCCCTCGTCCAACGATGCCTACGCCCCCGTCCCGATCTGGCTGACCACCCCGCGCACGAGCACCTCCAGGTCGTGCGCCACGGCTTTCCCTGCCTCCATCACCTCGTCGTGGTCCAACGGCGTCGGCGATATGCCGGCCGCCAGGTTCGTGATGATGGAGATCCCGAGCACGCGCATCCCGCGCGCGCGGGCCACGATCACCTCGGGCACGGTGGACATGCCCACCGCATCAGCACCGAGCCGCTCGAGCATGCGCACCTCCGCCGGCGTCTCGAAGTTCGGGCCCAGCACACCTGCGTAGACACCCTCGTGCAGCAGGATCCCACTCTCCAGGGCGACCCGTTCCGCCATGGTCCGCAGCGCCGGCTCGTAGGGCGACGACATGTCCGGAAACCGTTCCTCACCCGGCCACACCAGGCCGGTGAGCGGTGACCGGAACATCAGGTTGATGTGATCCGCAATGAGCATGAGCGCCGGCACGGGAAAGGTCCGGTTGATCCCGCCCGCTGCGTTGGTCACGATCAGCGTCTCGATCCCCAGCTCGGCGAACGAGCGCACCGCCAACACGACTGCGTCCGGATCGTGTCCCTCGTAGAGATGCAGCCGGCCCTTCTGGAGCAGCACCTGCACGCCGCCCAGCTCACCGGCAATGAACTCCCCCGCATGCCCGTACACCGTGGCCTCCGGCATCTCCGGTACCTCGGCATACGGGATCACAACCGGATGCTCGACCGCGTCGGCGAGCGCCCCCAGGCCGGAACCGAGCACGATCGCCACCCGTGGCTCGAAGCCCGCCAGCCGTTCGGCAACGAAGTCCGCCGATCTCCGCGCGCTCGACTGCTTAGCCCGACCCATCCCTGCCCCTCTGCTCCTCTCCCCCTCTAACCTCTCTCATCTCTGTCCCCTCTCATCGCCTCCGCTCACCGCTCACAACAGCATCCCCGCCAAGCTCGCGCTCATGAACGCCGCCAGGTTGCCGCCGATCATGGCCTTCAACCCGAGTTTCGCCAGGTCGCTGCGCCGCTCGGGTGCTATCCCGCCGATCCCACCGATCTGGATGGCGATCGAGGCGAAGTTCGCGAAGCCGAGCAGCGCGTAGGTCGCCACCACCGCACTCCGGGGTGATAGGGCTTCCGGCCCGAGCGCGGCGAACTGCGTGTAGGCGACGAACTCGTTCAGGACCGTCTTGACACCTATGAGCGACCCTACGGTGCCGGCGTCCGCCCAGGAGGCGCCCATCAGCCACGCGAGCGGCGCGAGCACCCAGCCGAAGATCCGCTCGAGCGTGAGGTGCTCGATGCCTACGAGCCCACCCAGAGCGCCCACGCCGTAGTTGATCATGCTGATCAGCGCGATGAAGGCCAGCAACATGGCCGCAACGTTGAGCGCGAGCTGCATTCCCTGCCCCGCACCGGCGGCGGCAGCCTCGATGACGTTGGCCTCTTTGCTCCCGATATCGATCCGGACCGTTCCCTTGGTAACCGGCTCTCCCAGCTCAGGCACGAGGATCTTCGAGATGAGCAGCGCGGCAGGGGCGTTCATGACGCTCGCCGTGAGCAGGTGTCCGGCGATGTCGGGCCAGATCGGCGACAACAGCCCCACGTATGCCGCCATCACCCCACCGGCGATCGTCGCGAATCCGCCCACCATAACCGTGTTCAACTCGGAGATGGTCATGCTGCCCACGAAGGGCTTGATGAGCAACGGTGCCTCGGTCTGGCCCACGAAGATGTTGCCGGTGGCCGACAAGGTCTCGGCACCGGAGGTCCCCAGGACGCGTTGCATCACCCAGGCCAAACTGCGGACGACCCACTGCATGATGCCCAGGTAGTAGAGCACCGACATCAGCGATGAGAAGAAGATGATCGTCGGGAGAACGCCGAACGTGAAGAACGCGCCGACGTTGGCCCACGTCTCGCCCGAGGTGATCGGTCCGAACGCCTGGTTGCCGCCGCCGGGTGTGCCTATGGGGATGTTGTTCCCGCGAGCCAGGTTCCCGAAGATGAACGCCGCTCCGTCCTCGGTGAATCCGAGCAGGCGCATGAAGACGACGTTGGCGCCCTTGAACAGCATCTGTCCAACGCCGGTCTTCAGCACGAGGAACCCGAACACGGCCTGGAGCCCGAGCCCGGTGAACACCAACCGCCAGTTCACGCGACCCCGGTTGCTGGAGAGGAGCCAGGCGATACCGATCATCACCCCAAGACCCAGGAAGCCCACGAGGCGTTCCAGCAGGGGTGTGTCCAGGGACGGCAGGCCGCCGCCCGGCCCGACCTGCACCAACCACAATGTGGTCATGGAATCTCCTCGAGTTCGCGCGCGACGCGCTCGATGAGCGCACGCTTTTCCGCCTCGGGCAGGAACGCGTGCTCGAACGCGCTCAGGGAAATACGCTCGAGTTCGCTCCGGTCGAATCCCAGCCGCGTGTGCGCCTTCCAGTATTCGTCGCTGAGGCTCACGCCGTCCATGAGGCGGCTGTCAGTGTTCAGCGTTACGGGGATGCCCGCATCAAAGTAGCGCCGGATCGGGTGACGCGACACGTCAGGCACGGTCCGTGTATGCATGTTCGACGTGAGACACATCTCGAGCGGGATGCCCCGGTCACGCACCAGCCGTTCGAGGTCCCCGTCCTCATGCAGTCGCACGCCGTGTCCGATCCGTTGCGCGTGACACCGTTCGATCGCCTGACGAATCGAGGCCGTGCCGTCGCCCTCGCCGGCATGACAGGTGATGGCCAGGCCGTGTTCCGCCGCATACCGGAACGCATCGACGTGGTCGGCGGCGGGATGCCGGGCTTCCGCACCCGCCAGATCGAACGCCACGATGCCGTGATCGCGGTAGCGCACGGCAGCACGCGCCATGTCGAGTGAGGTTGCCGGCGGCAAGGTCCGCAGGCCACAGAAGATGACGCGCGCGATCGTTCCTGTCTCAGCCTCCCCGCGTCGCAGACCGGCTAAGGGCGCCTCCACCGCCTCCTCGAGGGACAATGCCGGCATGTGGAGCGCCGGACAGTAGCGTACCTCGACGTAGCGAACGTTCTCGCGGGCGACGTCGGTGACGAACTCGTACGCGATCCGTTCCAGGGCGGCCGTCGTCTGCATCACCGACAGCGTCACCACGAAGCGGTCGAGGTATTCCTCGAGGTTCTTGGCCTCCCGCACCAGCATGTGGTCGGCGAGCGCCTGGGGTGAATCGGCCGGGAGCGTCACGCCGGCAGCATCGGCAAGCTCGAGCATCGTGGCGGGTCGCAGGCTGCCGTCGAGGTGGACATGCAGTTCCGCCTTGGGCAACCGCGCGAGCAGCTCGCGTGTCACAGCTGCCGTCATCTGCGGGCCACGAACCTCGGGCGGGAGGAAACCTCGACGGGTTGTGGCAGGCGACGCAGGTATTGGACGAGCGCCTCGACGTCCACGAGGCCGATGTGCTCGACGGGCCGATCGCGCAGCATCGCGTACCCGTTCCCCCCGACGGCCAGAAAATCGGGGACCGCCAGCGTGTAGTGCTCATCGTCCTTCAGTTTGCGGCCGTCGGCGAACCGCACGTCGCGCACCCGGTCACCGGCGTCGCGCGACAGGTCATACCTGACGGTGACACCCGAGATGTGGGCCTCGATCTGTCCACGCCGCAGGCTGTGCTCGATCGCCTCGATCAAGACCGCGCCGGTCACGCTCAGGCGCACCACCGCGTTCCCGAACGGCTGGACCTTGTAGAGGTCCCCAAACGTGATGCGGCCGCCCGGCAGGTCGGCGCGAATACCACCGTTGTTGATCAGTCCCACGTCCGTTCGGGCTGCGTTGCGCAACGCATCGGCGACTAGGTTGCCGAGTGCGTACTCCTCGTTGCGCCGCCGCGAGAGCGCGAACAGCATTCTCGCCACCGGGCGCGACACGACACGCCGCGTCTGCTCGGCGTAGCGCGCGACGACCGCCGCCACCACCGAGTCCGGTCTCACCGCGTCGGTCCAAACGGTCTCGATCCGCGCCTGCACCTCCCGGCCGCCGTCGGCCCGCCATATGAAGTCGACCACCGCGAGGTTGGTCCCGTGCGCGCGCGCCTGCACGATCGGAATGCCGTTCACGCTGGTATTCAGCTCCGTGTGTGTGTGGCCGCTGACGATGAGGTCGACCGCAGCCGAGTCCAGCCCGTTCGCCAGGTCGAACACCTCACCCCGGCACGTCGAGTCGCAGTACCCGCCGGAGTGTGTGAGCACGATGACGAAGTCGGGTGCGGCGGCGCGCACGGCCGGTAGGTATCGCTCGATCGCTGTGGCACCGTCGGGGAAGACCAGCTCGGTGACGTTGGTCGGGTTCGTGCTGGTAGGAGTCGACTCGGTAATCGTGCCGATTAGCGCGATGCGCAGCCCGCCCCGCTCGACGAGCGTCCACGGTATCGCCCAGTCGGGCGTCCCCCGCCCGCTACGAAACATGACGTTGGCCGCAAGCCACGGATACGCCGACTCCGCAAACCGGGCGCGCAAGGTGTCAACCGTCCAGTCGAACTCATGGTTCCCGATCGCCGCCGCATCCAGCGCCATCAGGTTGAACACCTCCGTCACCGACCGGCCGAAAACGAAGTTGGAGATAGGGGTTCCCTGCCACTCGTCACCGGCATGGACGCGCAACGAGACGCACCGGCAGGTGCCGGAGAGCGAGTCGAGCCAACCGGCCAGGGCCGACGCGCCACCCACCTGCCGGCCATCCGCCCAACTCGGCGTGGCCGGTTGCAGGGCGCCGTGGAAATCGTTGATGGCCAGGACGCGCAAGACCGTGCTGTCCCGCGCGGGAGCCCGCGGCTCCGCGAGCACCGTCCGGATCCGATTCCTGACGGATTCGGGGATGATCCGCCACGAATCCTCGAAGTACTCGTCGGCGCGCAGCGTCTCCGCGTCACGAATCGCGCTCACCACGAGATCGCGGATGTTCTCGCCGGCGTCGTACACCACCGGCAGCCCTACCAGCATCTCGAACCCGCCACCACCACCCTGCCGATAGTTGTTCAGCGCCAAGGTGAAGGTGTCGTTAGGCGTGACCAGACGCCCTCGATAGGTGAGCTGACGGATCCGCGAGCCGACCGGCCGTCTGAGGTCGATCACGTAACGCACACCGCTCACGATGTCGTAGTTATAGCCCGGGATGCTGTCGTTGATCGGTGCGCGCGAACCCGCGCCGCGGAAGTAGCTCGCCGACCGTTCCAGATACGCCTCGAGGCGCTCCCCGTCGATGCGGACCGCCTTCAGCGTGTTCTCATACGGGTAGATCCCCGCCACATCGCGCAGGCGCACCGGGCCCGGCCCCAGCCCGCCAGCGGTGTTGAACGCGGCGGTGGCCGATAGCTGCGCGCCCGAGGTGCGGCGTTGCACCTCGTTGATAAAGTCGATGAGCGGTGTGTCCTCCACACGCGCGAACCGAGCACTCCAGTCTCCCTCGACACTGCCCAGCGGCGTCCCGACCCACGTCCGCACCTCCAGATGCGCCTGCGCCAATCGTCGTTCCACCTGGGGTGAGGGTGGCACGCCGGCCAACGAGATCTGGTCGGCAGTGATCCGCACGACCCTGTACCGGTCTCGCCTACCGCCTACCGCTTCCCGCACGAGCCACACATGCGCGACGGCCACGCCGCGCGCCCACGGCAGCGGTTGGATGAAGTGGACACCGCCGATAAGCGAGTCGCGGATCTGGCGGTGCGAGTGACCGACGATCACGAGATCGGGCCGTACCGGCAGCTCGGCGAGCCGCGCCGCTACGTTCTCGGCGCCGACGCCCGTGGTGTCGTACGATGATTCCCCGCTCAGTCCCGAATGGATAGCCACGACCGTGAGATCAGCTCCGGCTTCGCGCAGGCGCCGCAACATGGACGCGGCCTCCGGCAGAATCCGGCGCACGATCACCCGCCCCGCGACGTTGTCGCGGTCCCAGACCATCACGCCCGGCGTGGTGAGGCCCATGATCCCGACACGCACATCCCCGCGCCGAACTATCACGTACGGCTGATAGGCGAGCGTATCGCGGGGAAGCCTGTAGATGTTGGCCGAGACGATCGGGAACGCGGCGGCCCGATGGGCCCGAGCCAGTACATCGAGCCCAAAATTGAATTCGTGGTTACCCGGCACGGCCGCGTCATACCCGATCGCGTTCATCGCGTCCAGCACCGGGTGAACCGTAACACTCTGCTCGGTCGCGAAGTAGGTGGCGAACAGGTTGCCCTGGATCAGGTCACCGTTGTCGACGACGATCACGCGATCGGGGTACGCCCGCCGCAGCGAATCCACTACCGTCGCGACGCGGGAGAGGCCCCATGGTCCCTCACGGTCGTTCAGGTAGTCCCAGTGCGTGGCGTGCCCATGCACGTCGGTCGTGGCCACAATCACGACGTGCGCCGTATCCTGGCCGGCGAGCGGGATAGGCGCGATGAGCGTGCCGAACAACGACACGTAGCGGAACCGTCTGGACATTGGTCACGGAATCTGACGGACGACCGACGCGCGCGCAATCGTAAGCCCCGCCACCGGCGCGCCCTCTATCCGAGGGCGACACCGGCGGCATACCATAGGTGACATGGCTCCCATCGACTGGCTCATCGTCTTCGCCTATCTCGTCTTCGCGCTCGGCGTCGGCGTGGCACTCCGCCGCCGTGCGGGAACCGACATAGCGCAGTACTTCCTCTCCGGCCGGAACCTCTCCTGGTGGATTGCGGGCACATCGATAGCGGCGACGATGTTCGCTGCTGATACGCCGCTCGTGGTCACCGGCCTGGTCGCCACAGACGGGATCTCCGGTCTGTGGTTCATCTGGAACTTCGCCGCCGCCCACCTGATGGCGACGTTCTTCTTCGCCCGCCTCTGGCGCCGCGCGGGCGTGCTCACCGATCTGGAGCTGGTTGACATCCGCTACTCGGGCCGGCCGGCGGCGGCGCTGCGCGGGTTCCGCAGCATCTGGGAAGGCGTGGTCCTCAACTGCATCGTCATGGGATGGGTCATCCTGGCGATGGTGAAGATCCTGGGCGTGCTCGTGGACCTCGACGGCGTCACCGCGCGGCTCGGGATCGACGGGGTCATCGACGGGCGGTGGCTCGGCATCCTCGTCTGCCTGGCGATTGCCACGCTCTACACAGTCCTGTCAGGGCTGTGGGGCGTGGTGGTAACGGATTTCGTACAGTTCATCATCGCCATGGTGGGCGCCATCGCGTTGGCCGTGATCGCGCTCGGCGAGGTGGGCGGAATCGGCGAGTTGAAGCTCCGCCTCGCCGAGCGGTTCGGTGACCAGACCGCCAGCTACCTTAGCTTCACCGCCGACGGCAGCGGCGTCTCTCTGCCGCTCACCACCTTCGTCGCGCTGATCGGCGTCAACTGGTGGGCCACGCGCGACGCCGGCGGCACCAGCTACATGGTGCAACGCATGCTGGCCGCCAAGAACGAGGAGCACAGCTTCCTCGCCGTCCTATGGTTCTGCTTCCTGCATTACGTGGTGCGTCCCTGGCCGTGGATCCTCGTCGGCCTGGTGGCGGTAGTGATGTTCCCGGAGCTGCAAGACAAGGAATTGGGATACCCACGCATGATAGTGGAGCTGCTGCCCGCCGGTCTCCTGGGACTCATGGTCGCGAGCATGGTCGCGGCATTCATGAGCACGATCGACACACTGCTCAACTGGGGCGTATCGCTGCTGGTCAACGACGGCTACAAACCGTTCATCCGGCCGCACGCGAACGACGCCCACTATGTCCGGGTCTCGAAGCTGCTCATCGTCGCGATGGTGCTCGCCGGCGGTCTCGTCGCCTATATGATGCAGAGCATCCGCGGCGCCTGGGAACTGTTCTTCGGCATGACCGTCGGGATCGGGAGCCTCTACGTCATGCGGTGGTGGTGGTGGCGGGTCAATGCGTGGAGCGAGATCGCCGCCTGGATCTCGACCGCCGTGGTGTACGTGGGGCTCGCGCTCGCCGTCCCGGAGATCGTGTTCGGCTGGCACCTGATGATAACGGCGGCCGTATCGACGCTGTGCTGGGTGGCCGTAGCGGTGTTGACCAAGCCTACCGACCAAACGACGTTGATCGCCTTCTACGAGCGCGTGCGCCCGGGCTCGCCCTGGTGGGGACCGATCGCCCGGCAGAGCACGGTCACCGTCGATCGGATGCAGTGGTCGGACATCACGGAGTGGTTGGCCGGGCTCGTGCTCATCTATGCCGGGCTGTTCGGGGTCGGCAAGCTGATCCTGTTCGGGTGGACCGCCGCCCTCGCCTATCTCGTTGCCGCCACCCTCGCAGCCGCATTCCTCTGGCGGAGCGTAGCGCGATCCTTCAGCCGGGCCTGACGCATCCCCGTCAACGCTGTCCGACTGTCCACCTAAAGAACCACCGGTCTCCGGTGGCGGCCCACGAACTCCGGCTTCGCGAAGAGCTTGATCAGCGCGACACCTGCCACAAACCCGCCAACGTGCGCGACGAACGCTACCCCACCCTGTCCCATGCCGCCGACTGTCAGGATGCTCCCCAGGAACTGGAGAAACGCCCAGTAGAGCAGCATGAGCCAGGCCGGCAGCGCTACCGTGGTAACGAAGAAGCCCAGGAAGATGAGCGTGTGGATCCGCACACGCGGATAGAGGATGAGATAGGCCCCCATCACGCCGCTCACCGCTCCAGACGCCCCGACCATCGGGACGGCCGAGGAGGGCCCGCTGGCCACCTGTGCGGCGGCCGCCACCAGCCCCGCCACCAGGTAGAACACGACGAACCGGCCGTGACCCATCGCGTCCTCGATGTTGTTCCCGAAGATCCACAGAAACCACATGTTGCCGATCAGGTGGAACCATCCGCCGTGCATGAACATCGACGTGACGACGGTGAACCACGTCGACTCGCCGCCCAACACGCATACCAAGCCGGGACCCACCGGGATCTGGCTCCCGAGCGGCACCCGACCGAGCAACTCGCCCGGAATGAGGCCCAGCTCGCAGACCGAGCGCGCCAGGGCCGGATTGGAGCCCGCCCCCTGGACAACTACCCAAGCCACGACGTTCACCGCGATCACGCCAACGGTGACAAACGGTGTCAAGACAGTCGGGTTCTCGTCACGGTACGGGAACACACCCCAAACCTACTGCGCGTGATGATCTAACGCAATATAGCACAAGAACATACGGGCAACGTCGCTGCTGCCGCATACCTGCCATTTTGGCACCGTTTCGTGGTATGGCGCTTGCTCTGGCAACTGATGAGTCGGTGTAGGCATCCATAACAACACGTTGAGGAGCGAACATGGCGCAGAAAGTTATCGGGATCGATCTGGGAACCACGAACTCCGTGGTATCGGTCATGGAGGGCGGCGATCCCGTGGTGATTCCGAACTCGGAGGGCGGCCGCACGACGCCGTCGGTCGTGGCGTTCACCAAGGACGGCGAGCGTCTGGTGGGCCAGGTCGCGAAGCGGCAGGCGGTCACGAACCCCACGAACACGATCTTCTCGATCAAGCGCTTCATGGGACGGCGCCTGAACGAGATCACGGAAGAGAAGAAGCGGGTGCCGTATCCGGTCATGTCCGGTAAGCACGATCTGGCGTGTGTGGAGATCCAGGGGAAGCAGTATACGCCGCCCGAGATCTCGGCGATGATCCTCCAGAAGATGCGGCAGACCGCCGAGGATTACCTCGGGCACTCGGTCGAGAAGGCCGTCATCACCGTGCCGGCCTACTTCAACGACTCGCAACGCCAGGCCACCAAGGACGCCGGCAAGATTGCCGGGTTGGATGTCCTGCGGATCATCAACGAGCCGACGGCGGCCTCCCTGGCCTACGGCCTCGACAAGAAGAAGGAAGAGAAGATCGCCGTCTTCGACCTGGGCGGCGGCACCTACGACATCTCGGTCCTCGAGCTGGCCGAGGGTGTCTTCGAGGTGAAGGCCACCAACGGCGACACCCATCTGGGCGGCGATGACTTCGACGACCGGATCATCACCTGGTTGGTCGACGAGTTCAGGAAGGACCAGGGGATCGACCTCTCGCAGGATCCGATGGCGCTCCAGCGGCTGAAGGAAGCGGCCGAGAAAGCCAAGATGGAGCTGTCCACGGCCTCTCAATCCGAAATCAACCTGCCGTTCATCACGGCGGATCAGTCGGGCCCGCGGCATCTGAACATGACGCTCACGCGCGCCAAGTTCGAGCAGTTGGTCGACGACCTGATCCAGCGAACGCTCGAGCCCATGAAGAAGGCGCTCGCCGATGCCGGCTTGGAGCCCAAGAACATCGACGAGGTGATCCTGGTAGGTGGATCGACGCGGATTCCCAAGGTACAGGAGATCGTGAAGAACTTCTTCGGGAAGGAGCCGCACAAAGGGGTGAATCCCGACGAGGTGGTCGCTATCGGCGCTGCGATCCAGGGCGGTGTGCTGGCCGGCGAGGTGAAGGACGTCCTGCTGCTGGACGTGACCCCGCTGTCGCTCGGCATCGAGACGCTGGGCGGCGTTTGCACCGTTCTGATCTCGCGGAACACCACCATTCCGACCAAGAAAGCGGAGGTGTTCTCGACCGCGGAAGACAACCAGACCACCGTCGAGATCCACGTGCTCCAGGGCGAGCGTGAGATGGCAATCGACAACCGCACGATTGGCCGGTTTCAGCTGACCGGTATGCCGCCGGCTCCGCGGGGCATGCCGCAGGTGGAGGTGACGTTCGACATCGACGCGAACGGCATCCTGCACGTCTCCGCCAAGGACAAGACGACCGGCAAGGAGCAGAAGATCCGGATCGAGGCGTCGAGCGGTCTGTCCGACGCCGAGATCGACAAGATGGTCGTGGAGGCGGAGGAACACGCCACCGAGGACAAGCAGCGGCGTGAAGCGATCGACCAGCGCAACCGACTGGACGCGATGGTCTACGAGGTGGAGAAGAACGCCAAGGAGTGGTCCGACCGGCTCGACGAGACCAACAAGAAACGTCTCGACGACGCGTTGGAAAAGGCCAAGCAGGCACTGCGGTCGGGTGGTACCGACGAGATCAAGACGGCGCTCGAGGAGCTGTCCCAGGCATATTCCGCCGCCGGGGCGTCTCTCTACGAGGCTGCCCAGGCCCAGTCAGCGGAAGAACCGGCGGCGGCAGAGGCGTCAGAAACGAAGTCCGACGAGGACGTGGTCGAAGCCGATTACGAAGTGGTAGATGAGGAGAAGTGAGGTCTATAGGAGGCTTGCGGGAATCGGGAAGTGGGAGGCACGCTGTCAGGCCGCCTCCCGCGTCCCGCTGCTCGGCAGTTACAGGAACCTATCCTCCAACCGGGGTTATCTTTGAACTGAACCTCAGCGTAGTGATGTGAGCATACCTATGGCACGTACCAAAGAGTGGATAAAGTTCGGCGCGTTGGTGGCGGTGACGTTCGGTCTGGCGGCGGCGTTCGTCGGCGGCCGGCCGGTGTTCGTCAACGCCGACGCCGGCCTCGCCGTATGACCCGCCGGGACGAAGTACGCGAGAAGGCGCTTAAGGACCTGCAACACTACGAAGTACTGATGCTCAACGGCCACTTTGATTTCAGCAACGGCTACCACGGCACTGTCTACCTCAATCCCCACCAGCTCTTCCGCTACCCCTCGACGATCTGGCGCTTCGCCCAGGATCTTCTCGATGTGCTGCCCGCGTCCATTGTCGAGGCCACGGAGGTGGTTACCGGCCCCGTCACCGGCGGCGCCTTGCTCGCGCACACGATGGCGGGACTCCTCGATAGCCGGAGGGCGATCACCCGTCCCCCGACGCTGTTCGCACCTTTTACACTCGACGCCGACCATGGACTCACGCTCACGCGCTTTTACGAGCGGCAGGTCACCGGAAAGAAGACCCTGGTCGTCGATGACGTTCGCAACACCGGTCAGACGCAGGCCCGCTGCGTCGAGCTCGTGCGCAAGGCCGGTGGGCACGTCCTCGCCACAGCAGAAATCTACGACCGGATGGAAGCGCTGGTCGACGCCGGCGTTCCGAACGTCGCGCTTGCCGAGTACAAGGCACCCGACAACTATCCCGCCGACAGTTGCCCGTTGTGCCGGGCAGGCATGCCCGTGACGGCGTTTTAGTGATGGCCGTCGATCTGCGCATAGAGCCAGCGGACATTCGAGACGTGCCGCTCATGCTCGGCCTGATCAAGGCGCTTGCCGAGTACGAGCGGCTCGCCCACGAGGTCGTGGCCACGGAAGCCGACCTTCGCGAATCGTTGTTCGGTGCGACGCCACACGCTGAAGCCGTCATCGCCAGAGTCGGGAGCGAGGCTGTCGCCTTTGCCGTGTGGTTCCATAGCTACTCGACGTTTCTCTCCCGGCCAGGCCTCTACCTCGAGGATCTCTTCGTGCGGCCGGAGTGGCGTGGACGCGGCATCGGCCGCGCGCTGCTTTGCCATCTGGCGCGCATCGCCACGGAGCGCGGCTGCGCCCGCATGGAATGGTCCGTCCTGGACTGGAACGACCAGGCAATCGGCTTCTACCGGAGTATCGGGGCGCGGGCCATGGACGAATGGACCGCGTACCGGCTGACAGGCGAAGCGCTCGACCGGCTGGCGAAGGCATAGGCCGGGTGCCGCCTCGCCAACGTGCCGAGCTGCGCGAGCCGTTCGAGCGGCTCTACCGCACGTTCGATCACCTGCACTCGGCCAGCGATCCCGTGCACATCGTCCGGCGCTATGCCGCGCCGGAGGATCGCGAAGTTGTCGGTTTCTGCGCGGCCGGCCTGGCATTCGGACGGGTCGGCAGCGTGCTCCACTCGATCGAATCGCTCCTGGCCGTCATGGGCCCTCGGCCCGCGGCATTCGTGCGCGGGTTCGATCCTGCAGCGGACGGCAGGCGGCTGGCGCCGCTCGTGCACCGCTGGATCCGCGGCAGCGACCTCGCCGCTCTGATGCTCATCCTGCAGCACATGCTTCGAGAGTCTGGGTCGATTGAGCGCTTCTTTCTGGCGGGTGACGTGGCCGGAGCATCTGATGTCGAACCGGGCCTCGAGGCCCTTTCGACGCGGGCGCTTGCCACGGATGTGCGTCCCGCCTACGGTCGGGTACCGAAGCACCCGGGTGTTCGCTCGTTCTTCCCGCGGCCGTCGGCGGGGAGCGCCTGCAAGCGGCTCAACCTGTTCCTGCGCTGGATGGTGCGGAAGGATGTCGTCGATCTCGGTGTGTGGACCGGGCTATCGCCTTCCCGGCTGATCGTGCCGCTCGACACACACGTGGTCCGCCTTGGGCAATGCCTGCGGCTGACGCGCTACCGGAGTCCCGGATGGAAGATGGCCGCAGAGATCACCGCTTCGCTGCGCGCCGTCGATCCGGCAGATCC
>JADFNB010000096.1 GCA_022563595.1 Gemmatimonadota bacterium | reverse complement strand
GCTCAATAGGTGGCCGACGGCTCGGCACGCGTCCTTGTTAAGCCTCGGCAAGGGAGATCCGTGGTCAAACATCGTCGTCCTCTGTGCCAACCTCGACGGCGCGGATCGCACCGGCGCAGGCCGTACGCGCCAGAGTTCCGGTCAAGGACGGACTCCTGGACGGGCTTGCCTGCCCCGGGTGGCTCCTTTATACACCCGAGGGCCGCCGAGCGCACGACACGGTGCTCGTCGCACAATCGTCCAGCTCCAGAGGCCGTCACCTCAGCCCGCGCGGACGTGCGTCCGACTGGGCACTGGCGGCGCCCGCTGACCAGTCGGCGTTTCGGGACAGTACGGCCGGGGAATTGATCGGCATCTAATCCCGGAGATCACTTCAGTTGACGTATCCGGCATGGACAAACCATTGGCGACAGTGATGGGCGTGGACGACATGCCGCGCGCGCTGCGCGACTCGACGCAGGGCGGGGCCCGTGCGGGGCGCATGGGTCCGGATGTGGCGTTTGACGAGTCCCCATGCGGGTTCGATGGGACTGAAGTCATGCGAGTACGGCGGCAAATAGCGCAGCGTGGCGCCCCGTGCCTCGACCAAGCGTCGGACGTCGGGGGCTTTGTGCGCTTTGAGGTTGTCGAGGAGCACGATGTCGTGCGGCCGCAGGCGGGGCGCCAGTCGGCGGCGGACCCACTCGACGAAGAAGAGCGTGTTGACCGCCCGCCACTTGGTGTTCAGCGTGACCCAGCCCGTCCGGCGGATCGCGCCGATCAACGTCAAGTTCTCCCCCCAGTTCATCGGGCGTGGTTCGACGTATTCCTGGCCCCGCAGGACCCACGCGTGGGAGCGCCCCATCGCGAGGTTCGCCCCCGCCTCGTCGAGCACCACCAAACGGGCCGGATCAATCGTCCGCACCCATCTCAGGAACGCGGCGCGTTTCGCGTGGATGTCGGGCCGGTCGACTTCGCTCGGGCGCCGGCGTTTTTTTTAAGCACATACCCGGCCCGGCGCACGGCCCGGACGATACTCGAGCGGCTCACGCGCCCTCCCCGGGGGACGCGCCGGTTGTATGCCCGACGAATCTCCTCGGCGGTCGCGTCGGCACGTTCCGCAATGACGGCGGTGAGCGTCACGCCCTGGACCGGCGAGTGCCACCCGCCACGCTTCGGCAACGGTGTCACATCGCCGGTGGCGCGTGTCCGCTGCACCCATCGCAGGAGGCTGCTGACACTGATCGAGAACTGCTCGGCGATGGCCACGTACGAGCCCTCGCCAGCCTCGTACGCGTCCACCGCGCGCGTGCGAAGCGCTGACGGATAGGGATTGGGCATGCGCCAAGCAGATCACACTCAGATCTTCCACTCAAGTGGATTCCGGGATTAGACTAGGCCCCGGTTAATGTACCCGCCGGTCGACGGGCTTATCACGGCCGCCCGGGTACACGTTGAACCGTCGGCGCGCCTGGTTGATGCGCCATTTCAGGTACCGATACTTGATTTCCGCCTGCAGACGCGCGCGCGTGCCGCCCTTCAGGTACAGATAGGCGACGATCAGGCCTCCAAGATGCGTCGTGTGCGCGATGCCGCCGCCAGGTCCGTTCATTGCCGACAGCAGCGAAATCGCGCCGATGATCATCACGAAGTACTTCGCCGGAAGCGGAAAGAAGAAGTACACGTAGATCGGTCGGTTCGGAAAGTACATCGCGTAGGCGAACAGCACGCCGTACACCGCGCCGGACGCGCCGATTGTCAACGAGTAGTACAGCTGGTCGGCGAATGGCAGCGGCATGAACGACAGTAGCAGCGTCGTGAACGCGGCGCCGATGCCGACAATGAAGTAGAACCTGGTGAAGAACCGGCTGCCCCACATCCGCTCCAACTCCACGCCGAACATCCAGAGCGCAAGCATGTTGAACAGGATGTGGAAGATCCCGCCGTGTAGGAACATGTAGGTGACAGGCTGCCAGATCTGGAGGCTTCCGACGACATCGGCCGGACGCAACCCGAAGCTCAGCGTGATCGCGGGCACGACCATGGAGGCCAGAAAAGCACCGACGTTCGCCACGACCAGGGCCTTGATCGCCGGCGTCAGGGGTCCGGGGCCGAACGAGTACGTGAAGGTGGACGAAGAACGATAGGGGGAACGCATCCGGTCCAGTCTGCTCCAACTAGCGCCTACTGAGCAACATCTCCGCCCGTGGTTTCCGCCTGGCCGATGTTGGATGCGCGAGCGGGCGCGTGCCCAAGTTTTCCGGCCGGGAGCGGCACGGCAAGCACCGCAGACGCGAGTGGCAGGAACGCCATGGCGACAAGGGTGCGTTCAATCCCGATCCGATCGGCGAGCATTCCCACGAGCGGCACGATGAGGCCGCCGGTTCCCCAGGCGAAGCCCATCATCAAGGACGAGACCGTGGCGGCGCTGATGGGGGCGATCATTTGGCCGAAGGTCACGTTCACCGGCAGCGTGGACTGCAGCAGGAAGCCGCCGAGCGATACCAGGGCGATGAACGTCCAGCTGGTCTGCATCGGCGCCAGCGCGAGGAAGGGCACCGCGAGGACGAGTGACCAGATGATGACGTTGCGCGGACCCCATCGATCCGCGAGCGGACCGCCGAGGAACCCGCCGACACTGCTCGCGAAGAAATACACCCCGATGGCGATGCCAGCGTCCGTCAGCGACATGCCGCGCCGCGTGAGCATCACCGGCATGAACGTGGCGAAGCTCAGCGCCGCGAGGGTACGAGTCACGACGATCAGGTACAGAAGCGTTAGCGGCTTTCTATAGGGGAGCAGGGCACGAAATCCCGACAGATCACCACGTTCTCC
>JADFNB010000022.1 GCA_022563595.1 Gemmatimonadota bacterium | reverse complement strand
CACAGGCATACGAGAAAAACCCGGCGCCGACGAGAATCAGGTGTAGTCCAGATCGGGTGCTAGCCATCCTTCGGTCTCCCGTAGAGTGCCCACTTGAACAGTCCGCACGTGGCGCGGCTGGTGTCGAGAAACTCTAGCGCCGGCCACCTCTGCATCTGGCTCGTCCTGCCCGCAAGCCCCGCGTCGGTTGGCAGGGTTGGCACGGTTGGCACTAGGTCAGTCGTGGTATCCGGGGTTTGGCTGCCTGTTCCCACAGTTTTCCTTTCTAGTTCTTGTCATCAAGCATACTCTGGTCAAGTAGCTCAGACCCCGATCTCTCTTGGGATGTAACGGTTTTGTAGCGGTGTTGAGCGTACCTGAGCGTACTCGCCGGCGTGCTTGTGAGGCTCGATCATTGCATAAACCGTTGCCTAGCTTACGCTCAGCTATCGCTGGGGTACGTTGGGTACGTGGTAGTCGATGGATACACGATCCCGCGATGCGCGAGTGGGTGGCCGGTAAGACTCAGCATGAGTACTGCCGTGAGCGGGTCTACCCGGCGGCGGGCGCCGGGCGGTGCCAGGCGGCGCTCAAGCAGTGCGGGGTTGGGTGCGCCAGCGGTAGTGAAGAGCGGTGCAGCGTGCCTTCCGACTCTGACTCCGACATTCTGCAGGCTCTTGCGCCCGTATCAATGGCGACTTGTCGGAGATTGCTAGCCCTGAAGCAGGCATGGTGAGCTAGCTGGGGCTCACACGACCTCAACGCGCGTTAGCCTGTCAGCCCGCCGGCGCCGCGCCGTTCAGCTCGAGGAAATGCCTAGCGCCTTCGCTTCACGTAAACTAACTAGCGCCACCTAACGTCCCTGCGCTTCAGCTACGAGTAGGTCACGCCTGCCCGGACACATCTGGCAACACCGTATGCCGCCGACACGGTCGACAGCGAACCTCCCACACGTTCCCGCGGGGGCCGCGCAACTCGAGCCGCCCACCGCAGACTGGACACGCGATCTCCACGCCCGGCCCCACGACCGCGGTGCGGATCTCGTTCACCTCGGATCGTGTGAAGGGCAACCAGGTATCTGAGTCTTCGACCATCGTCCGTCGGACGGTCCGTCCATCAGTCCAAGTCCAGCAGCCACCGGAGGGGCCACGGGAGGAGCTTCCCGAGCTCATTGAGCTGCCGCTTGATGTCGTCTTGCATGAGCCTACCGACCGCCCCCGATGATCACAGCCCCTACCGGGACCGGATCCGGCGCAACCGACATCCGGGGCTGCACCGTCCACGCATAGCGGGTTCGCCACCGAGGGATCAGCCTCTCCATGACCGTGCCTAAGAGCGCGCCGCTACCGAACAGCGGGGCCGGTTGGCCGTCAGCGTCGAGGGCGGTCATGGATGGCGCACGCCAGAAGCTGCGGCCATTAAATGTCCCATTTTGGTAAACGTGCACAATCCTCTGCCAGCGCACAAGCCAACGACTTCCTGACCACGCGAGTGCGCCCACCAGGCCACAAGCGTGTTAGCTCGCAGACTTGAACTCTCGAGTCCACGATTCGTGGATGCGGCGCAACAAAGCCGGGTACACCAACCAGCGCCGGAACGGATCGATCAACGCAAGATAGGGTTTCGTCCAGACGCTGACCGGAAGGACGTGAATCGCCCAGAAAAGCTGATAACCATCCGGTGTTGGCTCCAAAGCCCAAACGAGGAACGCGTGGACTGTTGCATTCCGGATCTCACTGACCGCCTCCGTCGCGTGGACGTACAGGACGGCAAAGGGTCCGTCGAGCGTGCCTGGCTCCACCATCGATCGCCGGCGATCAGTCTCGCTGAGCCGGGCTTGGAAAGACCATACTTCTCGGTCCGCAACAGGACGATCCCATCGAAACAGGCGCCCTAGCAACCACCGGAGCCCGAAAAGCGCACGGACCGGCGGACTCAGACGCTCAGACTGCCTCGCGACCTCGAAAACGGAGCGAACATCCTGCATGGTCCGAGATGGGCCGCCGCCCGGAAGAGCAACGCGCCAGACATCGTGTACGGGCACATCGGCAAGGAGGCTGTGAGCACGAAGGGTCAGGCGGTGGTACTCCTGAACAGTGGCTCGCGACCAAGGGCGCATGACTAGTGGTCTGTCTGCGGCCTAACGCATATTAATGGTATTAGGCAGCATCGCGGATGGATTCCACACACTCAGAAGACCTCGACCTCGGACACCTTAGGAGACGAGACGAGTGATCGGCTACCTGACCCCCACCTTCTTCACGACTTCGTCGAACCGGGGATCCGCGCGCAAGGGTTCGTAGCCGGGGTCCAGATGCACGAAGATCAGGCCGGCGGATCGCGCCTGGAGTGCCTGCTCCAGGCAGGCGAATGCGCGATCGAAGTCGCCCACGGCTGCGTAACCCATGGCCAGGACCTCTGAGCGCATGTAGTGCTCGTGCGCCTCGGCCTCCAGCCGCTCGAGAATCGCCTGTGCCTCATCGCGCTCGCCCATCGCCGCGAGGGCACGGACCAAGTGTGCATCGTACGAGCGTACACTAGACTCGAGTGACTGCCCCCGGTGATACCACTTGAGTGCCTCTTCCGGCTTGCCCTTCCCGAGATTGGCCGAACCGATATCCAGGTATGCCTGGAAGTAGTTGGAGTCTATCTCCAGCGTCTTACGGCTCTGCTCGATGGTGGTGTCATAGTCACCAGAGTACAGCAAGTAGCGGCCCAGCCAGCGACCGAAGTGCGCCGAGAGGGGATCGAGGACGAGAGCTTGCCGCATCTCCTCGATGCCGCGGTCGAGCTGGCCCACACAGGGAAGCACGCTGCCGAAGACGAAGTGCGCCTCGGCCGAGTTCGGGTGGAGCTTGACCGCCTTCTTGAGTTCACGCTCGGCGCCCGCGAAATCCCACTCGTACCAGCAGAGCACCTTCCCGAGTGCGGTGTAGGACTCTGCGAGTGTGGGCTCCAGGTCGAGCGCCTTGGCCGCAGCGGCTTTAGCACTCGGATAGGCCTCGTCCGGCACCACCCAGTCGTCAGCGAGAAAGCTCCAACAATCGGCGATACCAGCGTTCGCGTGGGCGTAACCGGGGTCCAGCTCGAGGGCTTGCTCGAACAGGTCGAGCCCCCGGCGCAGGTCGGCCTCGGTGAATTTGTTGTAGAAGAAGCGTCCCTTGAGGTAGAGATTGTACGCCTCGAGGTTCCGCGTGGTGGGCACGACCCGCGGAGCCTCCTCCCCCACCAGTTGGAGTTTGAGTGCGTCCACGATGGCACGCGAGATCTCATCCTGTATCGCGAAAACATCTTCGAGCTGACGGTCGTAGGTCTCGGTCCAAAGGTTGTAGCCATTGGTTACGTCGGTCAGCTGAGCCGTGATTCGTATACGGTTGCCTACCTTCCGTACGCTCCCCTCCAACACCGTGCCCACGCTGAGCTTCTCTCCGATCTCGCGTACGTCGATTTCCTTGCCCTTGAAGGCGAAACTGGATGTGCGCGACACGACCTGAATGCTAGGCACCTTGCCCAACACGTTGATGATCTCTTCAGTCATCCCGTCGCTGAAGTACTCGTTCTCGGGGTCGGCGCTGCGGTTGGCAAAGGGCAGCACCGCAATCGACTGCTTGTCCGGCGCGCTTTGTTCGACCGTGGGCATGTTTTGCGGGGTACTCACCGGCTCGCTCTCGCGTTGGCGCAACGCAGCGGCGAACTCCGCTGCGGTGGCAAAGCGGTCGACCGGGGTGCGCGCCAGCGCCCGGGTAATGGCCTGGTCCACCGGCTCGGGGACGTCGCGCACCACCCGCACCTTTGGGATCGGGGTGATGAACCGCTTGGCGATGATCGCCTGCGGGTTGGGCCCGGTGTACGGCGGCTCTCCGGTCAGCATCTCGTAGAGCACACAGCCCAGGCTATAGAGATCGGCGCGCCCGTCCACCTCGTGTTCGGCGGAGGCCTGCTCGGGACTCATGTAGGCCGGCGTGCCCACCACGATCCCCGTCCGGGTAATCGGGCCGTCGGCCGAGCTGACCGCCTTGCCGATACCGAAATCCGCCACCATCGCCGAACCTTCATGCAGCAGGATGTTCTCGGGCTTGATGTCGCGATGGATGACGTTGTGGCTGTGTGCGTAGGAAAGCGCATCCGCTACCTCACGCGCGATCTGCAGCGCATCGTCAATCGGTAACTGCTTTTCGCGTTCCAGCCGCTGCCTCAGCGATTCGCCCTCCACAAAGGGCATCACGTAATACAGCAGCGCGTCGGCGTCCCCGGAGTCGTACAGCGGGAGGATATGCGGATGCTGCAGCCGAGCGGCGATTGCGATCTCCCGGAGGAAACGTTCCGCGCCCATCACGGCGGCCAGCTCAGGCCACAGCACCTTGATCGCGACCTGCCGGTGGTGCTTGAGGTCCTCCGCCAGGTACACCGTCGCCATGCCGCCGGCGCCGATCTCCCGTTCGACGCGGTAGCGGTCGGCTAAAGCAGTGGTGAGGCGGTTCAGCACGTCCGACACGTGGGGCTCCGGCTGGCAGCGTCCCTAAGATGGCGTGCTCGACCGCCTCGGGTAAGCCTACGGGTCCCACTGGCGGTAGCGAGACAATGGACCTGGCCGAGTTGCTGCGCCGTATCTTCGAGGTCGATCATGTCATTGGGAATCGCGGTGACGTTCCCGGTGACAAAACGGGCTGTTTCTGGCTGACGGAAGAAAAACCGAACCCCTAGGAATCATGCGGTTTTTGGTGAGGTGGCTGACGCGCACAGTTGGCGTGTCGTGGCCCGGAAGCCGGGCGTTCCGTTGCTCTGCCCTAGGCCGTCGTAACGGCGTTATGGCCAGATGCCGCGCTCGAGCGTCACCGTGGATACCTGATCGATGGCGTACACGTATGCTGCCGTACGCAGGTCGACAGGCTCGAGCGGCTCACCCTCGAAGCCATGTTTTACACGCTCGGCCTGTAGCTTGTCGAGTGACGAGTTGATCTCTTCCTGCTTGTCGATGACGGCGTCGGTGGCCCGCCGCATCTTCTTGAGCAGCTTCTCGTTGACTACATCCTCCTCCCACTGCTCGTTCTCGATGTTCTGCACCCACTCGAAGTAGCTGACCGTGACGCCGCCCGCATTGGCCAGAATGTCCGGCAACACAATCGTCCCCCGCTCGAGCAGGATGCGGTCGGCGTCGGGGGTGGTCGGTCCATTGGCGAGCTCTGCGATGAGCCGCGCGCGGACGGTGTGGGCGTTGTCGCCGCGGATCTGGCTCTCCAGCGCGGCGGGGATCAGGATATCACACTCGAGCGCGAGCAACTGCTCGTTGCTCAGCTCGGTGCTGGAGGGAAGCCCGACCACCGATCCCGTCTGGCGCTTGTGCTCTATGGCCGCGTCCGGGTCGATGCCGTCAGGGCTGTGGATGGCGCCTCGTGAGTCGCTCACCGCGATGATCTTCGCACCGGCCTGCGTGAAGAGCTGAGCGGCAACCGAGCCGGCATTACCATATCCCTGCACGACCACCGTGGCCCCCTCCACCGACGATCGGCCGTCGAGAATACCGCGCTCGAGAGCCCGCTGCAAACAGAAGAGACAGCCTCGCGCGGTCGCCTCGCGGCGCCCCAGCGAGCCACCGAGATCGACGGGCTTGCCGGTCACCACCGGAAGGTTGTTCTCGCCCGGGTGCATCATGGCGTACGTGTCATAGATGCGGGCCATCGTGCCGGCATTGGTGTTGACGTCGGGAGCCGGAATATCGGTGTGGGGACCGATGTTGTCGCCGAGCATGACGATAAAGCGGCGCGTCACCTTCATGACGTCCCGCGCGCTGAATTTCTTGGGATCGAACGCGATCCCGCCCTTCGCTCCACCAAACGGGACATCGAGCACGGCGCATTTCCACGTCATCCACGAGGCCAGCGCCCGCACCTCGTCGATCGTGACGTCGGGGTGGTAGCGGATGCCGCCCTTGCCGGGGCCACGCGCCCGGTTGTGGAGGCAGCGGTAACCCACAAAGATCAAGACGGTGCCGTCACGCGTCTCGATCGGGAACTCCAGTGTGACAACCTTCTCGGGCCGCTTGAGGAAATTGGCCAGTCCTGGGGTAATGCTCGGGAGATACTTGACGGCCGCATCGAACTGGCGCTGGGCTATATGGAACGGGTTGAGATCCTCGGTCCCGGTCATCGCATCCGGCTCGTGTAACGTCGTGGTAGCCATCAATGCGGCTCACTTTCGTATGAAAAAGGTAGCGTCCGGCAGGCGGGGCATGACAGACACGTCAAGTCCCGCGCGTCGGTCGCGCCCGGCGGCGCGTAATAATAATACCACAACAGGTTAGTTTTTCTCCAAAACTAGCTTGAGGCTGCGGTCACGGGACCGCTGAACCTGCCGACTCGTGTGCTCCTGAGCTTCGGTTCGCAAACTACCGGCCCGCGGTGGGCCGTCTACCGGTCGCCGGGCATATTGTGTAGATAGTGGCAGCCATGCCCGGCACCCCTCTGCAAGATCGTGTGGCGCTCATCACCGGAGCGTCGAGCGGTATCGGCGAGGCCGCCGCCATCCAGCTCGCGGCGGGGGGGGCAAGCGTGGTGATCGCGGCCAGACGCGCGAATCGCCTGGAAGCGCTGCGACGCCGGATCGAGGCGGACGGCGGCACCGCGCTAGCCGTACCGACCGATGTCACCAGCCGTGCCTCCGTCGATACCTTGGCCCGGCAGACCCTCGAGCGGTTCGATCGCATCGACATGCTCATCAACAACGCAGGCGTGATGCCTCTCTCGCCGATCGCGACGCGGGACGTGGAGGCGTGGGACCGGATGCTGGACGTGAACGTCCGCGGCCTGCTCTACTGCATTGCGGCGGTGCTGCCAGGCATGCTGGAGCGACGTGACGGTCACATCGTGAACGTGGGGTCGCTGGCCGGCCGGCGCCCGTTCCCGGGCGGCACGGTGTATAGCGCCACCAAGTTCGCCGTGCGGGCGATCTCGGCGGGGCTGCGGCTGGAGCTGTCACCCGAAGACCACATTCGTGTCACCGACATCGAGCCGGGTGTCGTGGCGACCGAACTGACCGGTCACATCCCGGACGAGTCCATCCGTGACCAGTTCCACGCGACCTGGTCCGAGCGGACCCCCCTCGCACCAGATGACGTCGCGCGGGCGATCCTCTTTGCGGTCTCCCAACCGTGGCATGTGAACGTGAATGAGATCCTCATCCGGCCCACGGAACAGGGAACATGACGCTCGGATATAGCCGCCGCGGATATTCCACCCGGGCTACGTCTCAACGCTCCCTCCGGGTGACGGGGGGGTGGGGGGTGGGGGGTGGGGGGTGGAATGTTCGTGGCAGGGTCTTCATAGCAGGCTCAACGCGCCGGCCCGGGGCACTGGACCGACTTGGGGCGAACGTTCTGGCACGCGATCGAGGCATTCATCCCGCTCGCCATGACCGCGCACGCGGAGCGCTGTGCCGCGCGGCGGGCTTCCGCTTGGTCGGCACCGGATCCGCGCCGACACTGGCTCTGTCCCCGGAACTCGACGCAGACTTCGCATTCGGCCTGGACGAGCCTGGTGCTGCCGTAGATCAGCATGGCGATGAGCAGCACCACACCGACCAACACGATCCACGTGACGCTTCGTTTCACGTTCCGTCGTCCTCCACCACCCGCGTCGTCACTCGGACCCCCGCCTCCAACGTCCGGTGCACCGGGCACTTGTCCGCGATCTCGCGCAGCCGGCGGCGCTGCGCCTCGTCCAGTTCGCCGTCGAGTCGGAGTGTGCGCTCCAACTGGTCCATCCGCACCGGCCGACCCTCACACTGCTCCCCATCGTCCACATGCACGCGACTATGGCGCAACCCCACCTCGACACCCTCGAGAGGCCAACCCTTCCGGTCGGCATACATCCGTAACGTCATAGTCGTGCAGGCGCCGAGTGCCGCAGCCAAGAGGTCGTACGGCGTGGGTCCCTCGTCGGTGCCGCCCACGGATTCGGGCTCGTCAGCAACCAGGCTGTGCCTGCCGGCCACTATCTCCGTGCGATAGCCCGAGGCGCCGACCGTCGCGGTCACACCGATTCCCGCTCGCGGTTGGTCGTGCGAGTCGAGCGACGCCGGCTCGACGTACCGGCTCACCCATGCTGCCAGGACCCTGGCCGCATAGTGCGCATCCTCCCGTTTCGATAACAGGTGATCGGCTGTATCGAGCGAGATGAAGCTCTTGGGATGCTTGGCTGCCTGGTAGATGGCCGCCGCGTTCTCGATGCCGACGACCGCATCAACCGGCGAGTGCATGACCAGGAGCGGGCACCGCAGACTGCCGATGGCTTTGGTGCGGGAGGCGGCCGCGAGATCGTCCAGAAACTGTTGCTTGACCCGGAAGCGACGTCCGCCGATCGATACGACCGCCACACCGGCACGCCGGATCTCCTCGGTTACCTCCTCGAACAGGTGCGCGATGTGCTCGGGATCGTATGGGGCGCCGATCGTGGCGACCGCACGGACCATGTCCAGGCTCATGGCGGCCTGAAGCACCGCCGCGCCGCCAAGCGAATGCCCCACGAGAATGTGCGGGCCGCTGTACTCGGCGGCCAGGAACCGGCAAGCCGCCTCCAGGTCCTCGACGTTCGAGGTGAAGTTGGTGTCCGCGAAGTCCCCCTCACTCTCGCCTAGTCCGGTGAAATCGAACCGCAGGACCGCGATTCCATATCGCGCTAGCTCGCGTGAAATGGATACGGCCGCCTTGATGTCTTTGGAGCAGGTGAAACAATGCGCGAACAGGGCGTAGGCGAGCGGGTCGCCACCGGCCGGCAGCTCGAGCCGGGCCGCGAGCGCCGCGCCCGAGGCACCGGGGAAGGTCAGTCGCTTGGTCGTCATGGGAGGTCCGGATTAGGGGATAGCTTCCCGAAGCTAACCAGGAGGGGAGCGGATCGTCAGGACGCGGGACATCGTACGGCATGTATATTCGTCGGGGCGAATCGCCGAGGAAACGCTGGTACGGAATGCCATGACGATGAGTGAGCTGGTGGCGAAGGCAACGCAACGGGTGATCACGGTCTCGGTAGACCGTGACCCCCTCGAGCCGGAGATCTTCCTGAGGGCGCATAGCGGGCTCGCGCGCGGATTCTGGTCGCACGCGGGCCACTGGACTGCGTTCGCGGGCGCCGTCGCGGCCCTGGAGAGCCCGGGCGGCGCACGCCGGTTTGCGGACGTGCGGGCGCAGGCGGAGCTGGTCGCGCGCGAAGCGGCGGACGACGTCGACCCTCCGGCGAGGTTCCATGGAGGCTTCGCCTTTTCGCCCGCTACTCCCCGAGATGCGTTCTGGACGGCATTCGCCTCCGCGCGGTTCGTCATGCCGGCGTTCGAGCTGACGGGTGGGGCAGGGGCGGCCGAATCGCGCGCCTATGCGCGCGTACGTTGTAACGAGGGAGACGCGAAACGGGCCCGTGCGCATGCCCGGGCCCTGCTCGCAGACGTGTCCACAGTCTGGTCCGAGGCCGCACCCACGCACGTGGCGGCCCGCGCGGTCACCGTGGGAAGCACCGATCGGGAGGCGTGGGATCGCGCCGTGACGGCCGCCCTCGGGATGATCGAGCGGGAACGCCTCGAGAAGGTCGTGCTCGCACGCACGCTCGATGTCTCCGCATCACCCGACCTCGACCCCGTTGACGTCCTCGAGCGGGTACGCCGCGATAACCCGCGCGCCACCGTATTCTATTTCGAGCCGCAACCCGGCCACGTCTTTCTGGGCGCCGCCCCGGAGGTCGTCGTCGTGTTGCACGGCAATAGCTTTCATGCGACGGCGGTCGCGGGTTCGGTCGGCCGTGGCAGCACCCCGGCGCAGGACGAGCGACTCGCACAGGACCTGTTGGGCAGCCCAAAGGAGCGGCGGGAGCACGCCATCGGCGTGGATGACCTGATACGTCGCGTCGCTCCGTTGGCCCGGGAAGTCGAGGCAGATCCAGAGCCCCACGTCCTGCGGCTGGCGCGCATGCAGCATCTCGAAACCCAGATACGCGCCACCGTGGCAGACGATCAACACGTGCTGGACCTGCTCGGGGCATTGCATCCGTCCGCCGCGGTTTGCGGGCAGCCGCGTGACGCCGCCTTTGCGTTTCTCGGCGACAGGGAACCGTTCGAGCGTGGCTGGTACGCGGGGCCGGTGGGCTGGTTCGATACCGCCGGCAACGGCGCCTTCGCGCCGGCCCTGCGGTCTGCCGTGGGTCTGGCAGGTCGCTGGCGACTGTTCGCCGGGGCGGGCATCGTGCCCGGCTCCGATCCCGCTCGGGAGTGGGAGGAGACCCGCATCAAGTTCCAGCCCATGCTCAACGCGTTGGGAGCGCAAAACGGCGGGTGACGGCCGAGAACGCCAACACGGTTTGGGCGGAAGCGTTTGTCGACGAGCTGGCGCGCAGCGGCGTGCGAGAGATTTGCCTGACGCCAGGCTCTCGCTCTATACCGCTCATCCTGGCCGTGGCAGCACACCCCGCACTCCGGGTCCACACCCATCTGGACGAACGGTCCGCAGGGTTCTTCGCGCTCGGGCTCGGCAAGGCGACCGGTCGTCCGGCGGGCGTAGTGACGACCTCCGGCACGGCGGCTGCGAACTTGCTTCCCAGCGTGGTGGAAGCGGCACAGGCGGAAACGCCGCTCCTGGTCCTCACCGCCGACCGACCGCCGTACCTGCGACACACGGACGCCAGCCAGACAATCGACCAGGTTCGGCTGTACGGCGGGTTCGTGCGGGCGTTCTTCGATGTCCCCACGCCGCAAATGGACGACGCTCCGCTCCGGGCTCTGCGGGCCCTGGCCGGCCGCGCGGTCGGTGTGGCGACGGGATTGCCAGCGGGACCGGTGCACCTGAATTTCCCGTTCGCCAAACCGCTCGAACCGACCGCTGCGCCCGCGGGTATCCGGGAGGCCATGCGCGAGTTTTCTCTGGCAAGCGCGGGGCGGGACGGGGAAGCCCCGTTCGTCCGCGTGACGAGTTCGACGCAGACGGCTACCGGACCCGCAATCGAGCAGTTGGCAGACTCGCTCCGGGCGGCCGCGCGCACACTGATCGTAGCCGGCCCGGTACCCGACCCGGGCCTCGCCGGAGCTGCGCTGCTGCGCCTCGCCGGCCTCAGGGACCTGCCATTACTGGCCGATCCGCTCTCGGGCGCGCGGTTCGCTCCGGGCTCGGCCCAATGCGCGCTGTCCCATTACGACGCGTTTCTGCGCGACCCGGAGCTGTGGAGCCGTCTGACACCCGACCTGATCCTCCGGTTCGGAGCCGCTCCGATCTCCAGCGCCGTAGCCGATTTCCTGGAGCACTTCTCGCGCGTGCGGCAGGTAGTGGTGGATCCCGGCTGGCTGTGGAAGGACCACCTCAGCACGGCGGCTGAGTACCTGCCAGCCGCTGTCGCCGGCGTCGCGTCGGCCCTTGCCGATCGGGTGGGGGAGACCGGGCGGTCCGCTTGGACCGACCGCTGGCGAGACTTGGACCGATGCGCCCGTGAGACGTTCGCCCAACAGCACGCCGACCGCCCGTTCGAGGGGACCGTGCTCTCTCGCATCGTCGGTGCCCTGCCGGAGGGCACCAACGTCCTCGTGGGCAACAGCATGCCGATCAGGGACCTGGATCGCTTCGTCACCGCCCGGAATGAGCGGCTCCGGGTTCACGGCAACCGGGGCGCGAGCGGCATCGATGGACTGGTGAGCACCGCGCTGGGTGTGGCGGCGGCATCTTCCGGGCCGACGGTCGCCATCTTGGGCGATCTCTCCTTCTATCATGATCTGAACGGGCTGTTCGCAGCCCGCGGGGTGGGCGACGCCACGGGCGTCGTGTTCGTCGTCATCAACAACGACGGAGGCGGCATATTCCACATGCTTCCGATACGGGAGTTCGAGCCGGCGTTCACCCGTCACATAGTCGTCCCGCATGGGCTGGACTTCAGTCACGCGGCCCGCCTGTACGGCCTTCCATTCACGCGACTCGGCATGGAAGAGGACGTAGCCGGAGCGGTGACCGCAGCGCTGGAGACCGATGGGAGTGCCGTCATTGAGGTGAGCTCGGAGCGGGAACAGAACCGGCGCCGACATGAGGAGAGCCTCGCCGCCGTGCGTGCGGCCGCACGAACTTTGGCCTGGGGAGAACGCGAATGAGTTCGGTAACGTGGCGAACCGCGAAGCAATACGGGGACATCACCTATGACAAGGCCGACGGGATGGCGCGCATCGCCTTCAATCGCCCGGAGCTGCGGAACGCGTTCCGGCCGGAGACGGTGTTCGAGTTGCTGAACGCGTTCGCCGACGCCCGCGAGGACACCAGCATAGGTGTCGTGTTGTTCACCGGAAACGGGCCGGCGAACGACGGCAGCTACGCTTTCTGCAGCGGTGGGGACCAACGCGTACGCGGCAGCGCGGGATACGTTGGCGCCGACGGCGTTCCCCGCCTGAACGTGTTGGACCTCCAACGTCTCATCCGGTCGATGCCCAAGCCCGTGATCGCGCTCGTGGCCGGATACGCGATCGGCGGCGGCCACGTCCTCCACGTCGTCTGCGACTTGACGATCGCGGCGGAGAACGCGGTCTTCGGACAGACGGGGCCGAAGGTCGGGAGCTTCGACGGCGGGTTTGGCGCGTCCTACCTGGCACGCATCGTCGGCCAGAAAAAGGCGCGTGAGATATGGTATCTCTGTCGTCAGTACGACGCAGCTGAAGCCGAGGCGATGGGTCTGGTGAACAAGGTGGTGCCGGTGGAGCAGCTCGAGGAAGAAGGCGTTCGCTGGGCGCAGGAGATCCTCGCGAAGAGTCCGCTCGCGATTCGCTGCCTCAAGTCTGCGTTCAATGCCGACTGCGACGGCCAAGCCGGCTTGCAGGAGTTGGCGGGAAACGCCACGCTGTTGTTCTACATGACCGAGGAAGGGCAGGAGGGTCTTAACGCGTTTCTCGAGAAGCGCGATCCGGAGTTCCGCAAGTACCCGTGGCTTCCCTGACACCCATTCGCGCGTGGATCATCGCGGCGCGGCCACAAACGCTGACGGCGGTGATGGCGCCGGTCCTGATCGGCGGGGCACTGGCGCATGCGGATGGCGTGTTCGCGCTCCTCCCGTTCATGGCTGCGCTCTTCGGGGGCATGTTGATCCAGATCGGCACCAACATCGCCAACGACTACTTCGATTTCGTCAAGGGCGCCGACACCACCCAGCGACTGGGCGGACTGCGTGTGACCCAGGCCGGGGTGCTGTCGCCCAAAACGGTGCGGCGCGGGATGTGGATCGTCTTCACCCTCGCGACGGCTGTCGGCGTGTACTTGGTCGCCATCGCCGGCTGGCCGATCGTCGCGATCGGTATTGCGTCGATCGCGGCCGGTGTCGCGTACACGGCCGGCCCGTTCCCGATCGGGTATCTGGGACTCGGCGATCTCTTCTCATTCGTCTTCTTCGGGCCGATCGCCGTGGCCGGCACGTACTACGTGCAGGCGTTGCGGTTCGCAGGCCACACTCTCTTAGCCGGTATCGGGATCGGGGCGCTGGTGACCGCCATACTGGTGGTCAACAACCTGCGCGATGAGCGAACCGACCGGGCAGCGGGCAAGCGAACGCTGGCGGTTCGGATCGGGAGCCGCTGGACGCGCGTAGAGTACGTCCTGCTGCTGGTCGTCGGGGCGGTCGTTCCAATCCTCGGCTGGCGTGGCGCGCTCTGGTCAGCCGGCGGAATGTTGGCGGTGGCGGCGCTCCTATTGGCATGGCCGCCTTTGAGAATCGTGTCGTCTTTCGTTGACCCGCGCGAGCTGAATGTCGCGCTTCATGGCACGGCCCAACTGGTCGGCGCCTACGGCCTGGCGTTTGCGCTCGGACTCCTGCTCGTCTAGGGCCGGCATGCGTGACCCCGTCCGGCAGACGGCTGCCCGCACGCCGGAGGCGCCGGCACTGCGCGCGATGTCCGACACGTGGAGCTACGCCCGTCTCGACAATGAGGTCGACCGGCTGGCGCAACAGTTGGTCGGGGCGGGCGTGCGATCCGGCGACCGCGTCGCGCTGCTCTTTACCGGCGGTCCGGAAGCCGTGCTGGCAACTCACGCGGTGCCACGGGCAGGCGCAACCGTCGTACCGCTGCATCCCGCATGGCCGGAACCAGAACTCGAGCGATGCATCCGGGCCCTGGCCCCTGGGGGGGCGGTCGTACTCTGTACCGCCGATACCGAGGCCGCGGCCCGCGGCCTTGCGGACCGTCACGCGGTGTTCACGCTGAGCACACCAGTTGAAGGTGCGCGGCCTCTAGCCGCGACCGCGCGGGCGGCCCCGCTAGCCGATTCCATCGATCTCTCGCTCACGCACTCTGTGCTGTGGACATCCGGCACCGGCGGCCGGCCACGAGGGGTCGAGTTGACCTGGGACAATCAGTTGGCGTCGGCGGCGGCCGTATCCGACCGGCTGGCTCTGGATCCCGCAGACACCTGGTACGCGGCGTTGGCGCTCGCACACGTCGGGGGCATCTGCCTCGTGGTTCGCGCTGCCATAACGGGCTCGTGTCTGATCGCGCCGGGATCGTTCAACGCCGAGGATCTCGCCCGCCGCATCGACACGGCGGAAGTGACCCATGTGTCGCTGGTGCCGACGATGCTGCGTTGGCTGCTGGACGCTCGTGCGGACCGGGCCGCTCCCCCTACGCTGCGGACCGTCCTGCTGGGCGGGGCTCCGATGCCTGCCGAGCTCTTGGACCGTGCGCTGGATCTGGCGTATCCGATAAGTGTCACCTACGGACTGACCGAAGCGACGTCGCAGGTCGCCACGGCGACTCCCGATCTGGTACGCCGCAAGCCCGGCACGGTTGGGGCGCCGCTGGAAGGTGTGGAGGTTCGAATCGCGCAGGACGGTGAGATCCTGGTACGCGGCCCGACCGTGATGCGCGGTTATGTGGGCGAGACGACCCAACCCCTGTCGGACGGCTGGCTCCATACCGGCGACCTCGGCAGGATTGACGGCGACGGCCACCTCTGGGTCACGGGACGCCTGGACGAGCGCATCATCTCAGGAGGTGTCACCGTCGATCCCGCCGAGGTTGAGCGGGTCCTCATCGATCACGCGGACGTCCGCGAGGCGGCAGTGGTGGGGCTCGACGATCGGGAATGGGGCGAGGTCGTCGCGGCGGCCATCGTTCCAGTGCGTGGCCGGCAGGTCGTCCTGGCCGCGCTCGACGACCACTGTCGTGCGGCGTTGGCTCCTGCCAAACGGCCGCGCCGGCTCGCCGTAGTGGGAGATCTGCCTCGCAATGCCAACGGCAAGGTCGACCGGCACGCCGTTCGGGCGTTACTCCTACGGTCCCGGCGGTAGCGAATCGCAATCGCAGGCCGCCTCGCGCATTCCGACCCGACTATCTTCCCTGCCATGCGACCCGACACGCTCGGTGTCATTGGTCTTGGCGCCATCGGCGGATCAGTTGCTTGGCAGGCCGCGCGCAACGGCGTGCGGCGCATACTCGGATTCAGTCCGCAACCCAAAGAGGCGGTCGCCGCGGTCCGGGCCGGCGCGATCACAGAGGCGGCCCCGTCCGCCCGGTTTGTGGCCGACCACGCCGACCTGGTCGTCATCGCGGCCCCGCCTGTGGCGACACTCCGTCTCATCGACCGGCTCGCCCCCAGGCTCCGCGCCGGCTCGGTATGGTGTACCGACGTGGCGAGCGTGAAGCAACCTGTCACGAAGGTTGCGTCCGACCTCGGCCTGCAGCGGTTTGCCGGTTCACACCCGTTCGCCGGTACCCATCTGAGCGGCTTCGCAGCGGCGGTCCCTGACAGGTTCCGCGATGTCTTGGTGTATGTGACGCCGATCGGCGACGATGACACTGCGGCCCGCGAAATCGCGCATTTCTGGTCCTCCGTGCTCGAGGCGGCGCCGGTGATCGCCGGTGCCGCGGAACACGATGAGTTAGCGGCGTGGACCAGTCACCTCCCACAGGCCGTGGCCTCGGCGCTCGCCACTGCAATTGCCGAGGCGGGGCCCCGCGGGGTCACCTACGGGAGTGGAGCGCGCGACACGACTCGTCTTGCGGCCAGCAATATAGAGATGTGGCGCGACGTTCTACTGCTCAATCGGTCCGCCGTGCTCCGTACGCTGGACCGCTATGAAGAAACCCTCGGCGCATTGCGGCGTGCGCTGGCTTGCGGCAGCCCGGATGATCTGGCTGCCTGGCTGCGGGCGGGAGCGCGCTGGCGGCGGAGGCTGGGCAAGTGAGGGTAGCCGGAATCATTCGGCCGCCGGGTGACAAGAGCATCACGCACCGGATGCTCATGCTCGCAGGGCTGGCCCGCGGTCGCAGCAGGATTGCTGGGGCCCTGACCGCGACGGACGTCAAGAGCACCGCCCGGGCCCTTCGCCTGCTCGGCCCGCGCGTGGGCGTGCTGCGACGCGGCGCAGCGGTCGTGGTAGATGGAACGTGCTGGCGCGCCCCGACCAGGACCGTGCACTGCGGCAACTCCGGAACCGCCGCCCGCCTGCTCATGGGAATCTTGGCCGCGCACCCGTTTGCCGTGCGGCTTACCGGTGACGGCTCACTGCGCCGCCGCCCGATGGGACGCGTGACCGAACCGCTGCGACGCATGGGCGCGACCTTCACCACCGCACCGGACGACCGGCTCCCACTGACCGTGCGCGGCGGGAGCCTGCACGGAATCGACTACGACGCGCCCATCGCGTCGGCGCAGGTGAAGAGCGCCATCCTGCTGGCCGGGCTGGTTGGCGACGTCACCGTAACCGTCACGGAACCGTGGCGCTCGCGCGACCACACGGAGCGGCTGCTGATCTATCTTGGCTGCGACCTGCGACAGGAGGGGACCCGCGTCACGCTGGCGGGCGGCGCTGCCGCCAAGCTGGTTCCGTTCGACATGACCGTTCCCGGCGATCCGTCCTCCGCGGCGTTTCTGGTTGCGGCGGCGATCCTGGCCGAGGATGGTGAGCTGGTGCTGGAGCGGGTGGGCGTCAACCCAACGCGGGCCGGGTTTCTGCGGGTCCTGGATCGAATGGGAGCGCGCGTGGAGCGCGCCGACGAGCGATGGGTGGGGAACGAGCCGGTGGCGGACCTCTTGATCCGGCCGGCATCGCTGCGCGCCACCGAGGTCTCCGCCGCTGAGATCCCCGGGCTCGTCGACGAGATCCCCATCCTAGCCGTGCTGGCGAGTCGAGCCAGCGGCGAATCGATCTTTCGCCGTGTGGGCGAACTCAGGGTGAAGGAGAGCAACCGCCTCGAGCTGCTGGCCGCCAATCTCCGAGCCGTGGGCTGTCGGGCCGAGGTGCAGGGCGACGACCTCTATGTCGCAGGTAGCGACGCGCCGCCACAGGGCCGCGTCGAGACGGCCGGCGACCACCGGATTGCCATGGCGTTCGCCGTGCTCGGCACGCTCGAGCGCGCCTCCGTCACCTTGTCGGAGCGTGCGTCGCCCGCGATCAGCTATCCCGGCTTCTTCGATGACCTCGCTCGCATCGATACCGATGCCAGCTAGGGTCGTGGCCATAGACGGTCCCGCGGGGTCAGGCAAGTCCTCGACGGCGCGTGCCGTGGCGGATGCGCTCGACTTCGCCCATCTCGACAGCGGCGCCCTCTACCGTGCGTTCACGCTCGCGGCAATTGATCACGATCTCCCGCTGGACGGAGAACGCATCGCCGCCCTCGCCGGGGCGCTGCCCGTTCGGCTCGATCGCACCCCCGCGGGATACCGGCCTGAGATCGCCGGTGTCGACGTGTCGGAAGCCGTCCGGAGCCCCGCAGTTACCGCCAGGGTATCCGCCGTGGCGGCATTGCCGGCCGTCCGCCGGGTGGTGAATGCGATGGTCCGTGCAGCCGCGGCCGAGCACCCTCGCGGCGTCGTGATCGAGGGACGCGATATCGGGACCGTCGTCTTCGCCGACGCCGGCCTGAAGATATTCCTCACCGCGTCACCGGAGGAACGCGCCCGGCGCCGCCTCCTGCAGGAGAACCGTCTCCAGGACGCAGCGAGCGTCGCCAGGGAGGCGGAAACGCTCGAGGTGCGCGACCATGCGGACGCCAACCGCCCCATAGCCCCGCTGGCGCAGGCCCCTGATGCGATCCCACTGGATACCACGGGAATGGGGTTCGACGAGCAAGTCCGACGGATCGTCGAGCTTGCACGGAAGCTGTTCCCGTAGCTTGACATAGTACACCGGCTCATCTAAGCTTGATATCTGGCCGTCTCCGGGTAGCCGGGGAGGGCCTGACTTGTTATGGAGAGCCGTTTCGAGACCGAAAAACCACGCGAACCACAAACTCATGGCCGATTCTTCCACAACCGACACCCCAACCCCCGACCAGTCCGCCACCCCTGACGCGGCAGCCGATCAAGCTCCCGCCTCGATCAACATCCGCGCGGACCTGTACGACGACAGCTACAGCGAGGAACACTACGAGGAGATGCTTGCGCTGTATGAGGGCACGCTGCAGAGCATCGCCGAAGGGGAGATCGTCACGTCGAAGGTCCTGCGCGTGACGGATACACACGTGATTCTCGATGTCGGGTTCAAGTCCGAAGGGGCCGTCTCGATCGACGAGTTCAAGGAGCGGGGCACCCTGTCGCCGGGAGATGAGGTCGAAGTCTTTCTCGAGCGGCTCGAGGATCAAGACGGCGCGGTGGTGTTGTCGAAGAAGAAGGCCGACTTCATGCGGGTGTGGGAAAAGATCCGGCACGCTCACGAAAGCGACGAGCCGGTCAAGGGCACCCTGATGAAGAAGATCAAGGGCGGTGTTGTGGTCGATCTCATGGGGGTCGATGCGTTCCTGCCCGGCAGCCAGATAGCCTTGCGCCGCGTACCCAACATCGATGAGCTGCTCGGCGAAACCTACGACTTCAAGATCATCAAGCTAAACAAACGGCGCCGTAATATCGTCGTCTCGCGTCGCGTGATCCTAGAGGGGGAGCGGGCGGAAAAGCGCGAGTACTTGATGAAGGAACTCGAGGTCGGTCAGGTTCGGAAGGGCGTGGTCAAGAACATCACCGATTTCGGCGCGTTCATCGATCTGGGCGGCGTAGACGGCCTGCTCCACATCACAGACATGAGTTACGGCCGGGTCTCGCACCCGTCGGACATGGTGGAGATGGGGCAGGAGATCGAGGTGAAGGTGCTCGACGTCGACTGGGGTCGTGAACGCATCTCGCTGGGCCTGAAACAGCTCCAGGCCTATCCGTGGGAGAACGTGGCCGAGAAGTACCCGGTCGGGGCGCGGGTGCAGGGCAAGGTGGTCAGCATCACGAACTACGGCGCGTTCGTCGAGCTGGAGCCCGGTATCGAAGGGTTGGTGCACATCAGCGAGATGAGCTGGACGCGTAATGTCCGGCATCCGTCCAAGGTCGTATCGATCGGCGAGTCCATCGAGGCGGTAGTACTCAAGGTCGACCCCGCGGACGAGAAGATCTCGCTCGGGATGAAGCAGACAGAACAGGACCCGTGGATGATGCTGCCTATGAAGTATCCCGTGGGCACACGTATCAACGGCAAGGTGCGCAACCTGACCTCTTTCGGCGCGTTCGTCGAGATCGAGCCCGGGATCGACGGCCTGATCCACATCTCCGACATGTCCTGGACGAGGCGCGTCCAGCATCCGTCCGAGATCGTCAAGAAAGGCGATTCAGTCGATGTCCTCATCCTGAACATCGATGCCGACAACAAGCGGATCTCGCTCGGCCTGAGGCAGGCGCAGGAAGATCCGTGGCTCAAGATCGGCGAGGACTATCCGGTTGGTACGGAGCTGGAAGGCCGAATCGTCCGGGTGATCGACAACACGGTCGTGGTCGATATCGGGAACGACATCGAGGGGATCGTTCCGGGCAACCAGTTCCCGGTGCCGGACAACAAGGGGCTCGAGGACACCGCCCGGGAGGGCTGGCTCGTCGACATCAAGGTGATGGAGGTCGATCCGATCCACCACAAGATCGTCCTCGCTGTGACGGGTGAGCCTCGCGAGCCGCCACCACGCGCTGAGCCGGTACCCGCCGAGGCCGTCGTCGAGAACGAGGTGACGGTGGCGGCCGAGGATGAGGCTGACCCCGAGACGCCGGATGATGAGGGCGAGGCTGCGCCCGAGGCGGCTCCGGAGTCGCAAGGCGGCGACGGGCAGCCAGCCGAGTGACGATCCCGGCCACCGCATGCCGCCGGCGGCACCGCGCATGCGGGATCGCCGGCGGTTTCACTTTCACCTCCGCACGCGCGCAACAACGTCATGACGATCCGCGAAAAACTCGAGCGGCTGCAACGGCTGCGCGACGAGGCTGAGCTAGGCGGCGGTCCCGAGCGCATCGACGCCCAGCACAAGAAGGGGAAGCTGACGGCCCGCGAGCGCATCGATCTGCTGGTCGACGACGGCTCGTTCGTGGAGCTGGACCGCTTCGTGACGCACCGCTCCACCGCTTTCGGGCTCGACAAGCAACGTCCACTCGGTGACGGGGTGGTCACGGGCTACGGGCGCATCGACGGACGGTTGGTCTACGTCTTCTCCCAGGACTTCACGGTCTTCGGCGGATCCCTGGCCGAGGCGCATGCCGAGAAGATCTGCAAGATCATGGATCTCGCGGTCCGCAACGGAGCCCCGGTCCTCGGACTCAACGACTCGGGCGGGGCACGCATTCAGGAAGGCGTCGTGTCGCTCGGCGGGTACGCCGACATCTTCTTCCGCAACACACGCGCATCCGGGGTCGTGCCGCAGATCAGCGCGATTCTCGGACCGTGCGCGGGCGGCGCGGTCTACAGTCCAGCGATCACCGATTTCATCTTCATGGTGCGCGGCATCTCGTACATGTTCGTGACCGGCCCGAACGTAGTGAAGACGGTCACACACGAGGACGTCACATCCAATGACTTGGGCGGGGCGGACGTCCACGGTTCGACCTCCGGGGTGGCGCAGTTCGTGATGGATTCGGAGATCGAGTGCTTTGCCGAGATTCGACGACTGATTGGGTTCATCCCGGGCAACAACCTGGACAGCCCTCCAGTACGCCGGAGTGACGATCCGATCGACCGGCGCGACGAGGAACTGCTCGAGATAGTCCCGGACAACACCAACAAGCCCTACGACATGCTCGACGTGATTCGCCGCGTTGTGGACGACGGCGAGCTGATGGAAGTGCATCGCGACTACGCCGCCAACATCGTCGTCGGGTTCGCGCGCCTCGCAGGGCACCCCGTCGGCGTGGTCGCCAACCAGCCGGCGGTGTTGGCCGGCGTGCTGGATATCGCGGCGTCGCTCAAGGCGGCGCGCTTCATCCGTTTCTGCGATGCCTTCAACATCCCGCTGGTCACGTTCGAGGACGTTCCGGGCTTTCTGCCCGGCATCGAGCAGGAACACGGCGGGATCATCAAGCATGGCGCGAAGCTCCTCTACGCCTTCGCCGAGGCAACCGTGCCGAAGCTCACCGTGATTACCCGCAAGGCGTACGGCGGTGCATACGACGTCATGAGTTCCAAGCACCTGGGTGCGGACTACAACGTCGCGTGGCCCACCGCCGAACTGGCGGTCATGGGACCTAAAGGGGCCGCACAGATCCTCTTCAAGCGCGAGATCGCGAGCGCAGCCGATCCTGAGAAAAAGCTCGACGAGCTGGTGGCGGACTATCGGGAGAAACTTGCGCACCCCTACGAGGCGGCGGCGCGTGGATACCTGGATGACGTCATCGATCCGCGCGATACGCGACCGCGCCTCATCTCGGCACTGCAGACCTTGCTCACCAAGCGTGACAGCGCGCCGCCGAAGAAGCATGGGAACATACCGCTGTAGGATGGAAAGTTGGAAGGATGGAAGGATGGAATGCCTTCCATCCTTCCATCCTTCCATCCTTCCGTCGTGCCGTGCGGGGCGGGCAGTAGGGCCGTGAAGCGCGTCCTCATCGCCAACCGTGGGGAGATAGCCTGCCGCATCATCCGGGCGTGCCACGAAGAGGGGATCGAGGCCGTGGCGGTCTACTCGGAAGCCGACCGGCAGAGCCCGCACGTGCGTGCGGCGGACACGGCGGTCGAGATCGGCCCGCCGCCCGCCAAGGACTCCTACCTCAACGTGGACCGACTGCTCGGGGCGGCGCGGCACAGCGGCGCGGATGCCGTCCACCCGGGCTACGGGTTCCTGGCGGAGCGGGCCCACTTCGCCGAGGCGGTGGAACAGGCCGGACTGACCTTCATAGGCCCTCCGGCAGCGGCCATACGCGCAATGGGCGAGAAAACCGAGGCCCGCAGGCGCATGGCCGCCGCCGGCATCCCCGTCGTGCCAGGCACCAACGATCCGGTGCGCGACGCGGCCGAAGCGTCGCAGGTAGCGCGGGAGATCGGGTTTCCGGTGATGCTGAAGGCGGTGGCCGGCGGCGGCGGGAAGGGGATGCGCCGGGTGGAGGACTCATCCGGCATCGCGTCGGCGTTCAAGGCCGCCAGCTCTGAGGCACAGTCGGCGTTCGGTGACGGCGCGATCTACCTGGAGAAGTTCCTCGAGTGCCCGCGCCACGTAGAGATCCAGGTGCTCGCCGACCGGTTCGGCCACTGCGTTCATCTCGGCGAGCGCGAGTGCTCAGTACAACGCCGCCACCAGAAGCTCATAGAGGAATGCCCCTCGCCGGCGGTCGACATCGACCTGCGCATCGCAATGGGCAAGGCCGCCGTGCAGGCCGCGACCTCGGTCGGGTATCTCGGAGCCGGAACGGTCGAGTTCCTCCTCACGCCAGGCGGACGGTTCTATTTCCTCGAGATGAATACCCGGTTGCAGGTCGAGCACCCGGTCACCGAGATGGTGTATGGAGTCGACATCGTGCGCGAGCAGCTCCGCATCGCGGCCGGCGAGTCCACAACGGTACCCGGCCGACCCATGCGACCGCGCGGTCACGCGATCGAGTGCCGCATCACCAGCGAAGATCCGTTCAACGGGTTTCTTCCGGCGACCGGACGAATTGAGTTCCTACGTATTCCAACGGGACCTGGAGTCCGCTGGGATGGGGGAATCGAGACCGGGAATACCATCGGGTTGTTCTACGATCCGCTCATCGGGAAGCTGATCGCTTGGGGCGAGACACGCGACCGGGCGATCCGCCGCATGCGTCGCGCACTGGACGAACTCGTGATCGTTGGGCTTCCCACCTCACAACCGTTTCACCGTCGGGTGCTGGACGACCCCGTGTTTCTGAGCGGCGACTACGACACCGACTACGTCCAGCGGCACGGAGAGAAGCTGCTGAGTACCAGGCCCGCACGGGAGACGCTGGAACTGGCGGCGATCGCCGCCGCCATGGCGGAGCATGAGGCCCGGGCAGCGGCGGTACCGATCGCGGCCAACGGACCTGACGCGGCGGGAGAGAGCCCGTGGCTACGAGCGGCTCGTCTGCAGGGGCTGCGCTGATCTCCCTGCCGGTTCACGCCATTGCGGCCGGCGGCGACGGTGTCGGACGCCTGGCCGACGGGATGACCGTGTTCGTCCCGCGAACGGCGCCAGGTGATGTCGCCCGCGTCGACCTGGTGGAACGGAAGCGCCGGTATGCGCGCGGCCACCTGGTGGAACTCGAGACAGCCGGCCACGGACGCGCGACCCCCGAGTGCCCGCACTACGTGACCGACGACTGCGGCGGCTGCCAACTGCAGCACGTCACCTACGAGACGCAGCTTGCAGCCAAGCGCCGCATCGTCGGTGACGCGATCCGTCGGATTGGGAAACGCGAGCTGGACGATCCGCCGATCGTGCCCGCCGCGGCCCGGTGGGGCTACCGTTCCAAGATCACCCTCAGCGTGTCTGCGGATCGCCGTCGCATCGGGCTCCATCCGTACGACGATCCCCAGGCAGTCTTCGACCTCACCGAGTGCCGGATAGCGAGTGAGCCATTGATGGATCTGTGGCATCGCCTGCGTGGGCACAGGACACTCTTCCCCGATGCCGTGCGAAGCGTGGTGCTGCGCGAGGACCGGGCCGGTGGACTCCACGTAATCTTGCGGGGCGGGGAGGCACCGTACGACGCCACACCCCTGGCTCGCGCCGTGGGTGCCGCCGCAATCACATACTGGTGGGAGCCCGAAGGCGGAGCTGTCCGGGCCATAGCGGGAGAGCGGAGGGGATTCCCGGCGCTCGCGTTCGCACAGGTCCATCAGCAACTCGCCAACCGAATCCGCTCAGACGCTGTCGACGCTCTGGGACCGGTCGCGGGCCGAACAGTCTGGGACCTCTTCGGCGGCGTGGGCGACACGGCTCGGCTCCTGGCGGCGCGCGGAGCGCACGTTTGGAGCGTGGATCGAGACCGCTCCGCGACGGAATGGGCCCAAACCCAGCGCCCTCCCGAGGGAGCGCCGGCCGGCTCGCCACACTACGTCCCGGCGCGGGTAGAGGAGGTCATGCACCGGCTGCCCGAGCCGGATGCGGTGATCCTCAACCCCCCGCGGTGCGGTGCAGAGCGCCGGGTGACGGAGACGCTTGCCCGTTGGGGACGGCGAGGGCTGGGTGCGCGGGTCATCGCCTATGTATCTTGTGATCCTGCCACGCTTGCGCGGGACCTCCGCAACCTGGAGCCGTTCCGGCTCGCCGCCGTCACCGCATACGACCTCTTCCCGCAGACCAGCCATGTAGAGACGCTCGCCGTCTTGGAGGGAGCGTGAAGTACACCGTGACGGTGGGTGGTGAGGCCTTCGAGGTCGACGTGAGCGGTGGGCGGATCGCGCTCGATGGGAAGCCCCTCGACGCCCAACTCCACACAGTTGTCGGGACGCCGCTGCGCCAGCTCGTTCTCACGGGGCGTTCAGTGACCTTCGCGATGGTCCGACAGGAAGAAGGCTGGACGTTGCTCCGTGCCGGCGAGATCTGGGACGCAACGGTGGTGGACGAACGCACCCGGCAGCTGCGCGAGATGACGGGGCAGAGCGTCGGGAGCGGCGATCAGGTGGTGGCGGCTCCCATGCCGGGGTTGGTGCTGCGCGTCGAGGTGCAGGTCGGCACGCGGGTGAAGGCCGGGGCCGGCCTGCTCGTGCTAGAAGCGATGAAGATGGAGAACGAGCTGAGGTCGCCAATCGCGGGGACGGTCACGGCGGTGCACGTCGAGTCGGGCCAGCGGGTCGAGAAGGGAGCGCGGTTGGTGGAGGTCGCGGCCCCAGTTGACCCCTGCGAAGAGGGACGCTAGCTTAAGTGTCTGTTTGCATTTACGCTTTCAAGCACGACGTTTCTTGTGGGTCACGAATTCACGTATGAAGACGTTCACACTCAAGGCGGCCGATCTCGAGCACCGCTGGCACGTGGTCGATGCCGACGGGGTCGTTCTCGGCCGGCTGGCGAGCCGCGTGGCGCAGCTCATCCGCGGCAAGCACAAACCCACGTTCACGCCGCACATGGACTGCGGCGATTATGTCGTGGTGGTCAATGCGGAGAAGGTACGTCTGACCGGCAACAAGCTCGATCAGAAGCAGTACTTCCGCCATAGCGGGTACATGGGACACGAGCGGTTCACGCCCGTGCGCCGCATGCTGGAGACACACCCCGAGCGGGTCATCGAGAAAGCCGTCTTCGGCATGCTCCCCAAGAGCACGCTCGGCCGGCAGGTGCTCCGCAAGAAGCTAAAAGTGTATGCGGGTCCGGAGCACCCACATCAAGCACAGCAGCCCGAGCCCGTCATGGGCCTCAAGGGCGTCAAGGATCGTGCATGACCGAACAGCCTGAACTGCGATGGCATGCGGTGGGACGCCGCAAGACGAGCGTCGCCCGCGTGTACCTGACGCCAGGATCCGGCAAGTGGAGCATCAACGGCCGGACTCTGGGAGACTATTTCCCGCGCCATTCGCTGGTGCAGCATATCCAGCAGCCGTTCCAGGTCACCGACACGCTGGGAGCCTTCGACGTCAAGGCTCGGGTTAACGGCGGCGGCGTGACGGGACAGGCCGGGGCGGTGCGCCTGGGTATCGCCAGGGCCTTGCTGATGGCCGATGACACACACCGCGCGAAGCTGCGCGGTCACAGGTTGCTCACGCGCGACCCGCGCGCGGTCGAGCGGAAGAAGCCCGGCCAGCCGGGCGCGCGCAAGCGGTTCCAGTTCTCGAAGCGCTAGGCGGAATTGAACGCGGGTCGCGAAGGACCCGCAGATCGACAATCACACACACCGCTGGATCACGTCCTGGGTGTTCGCCCCAGACGGCGGATCTGGATGGGAGTCGAAGGCGGTGGACGAGACAACCCCTGAAACGAGACCCATGACGCAACCGATGTTGCAGGACCTGCTCGAAGCCGGGGTCCACTTCGGACACCAGACGCGCCGGTGGAACCCGAAGATGAGGCGGTTCATTTTCGCCGAGCGGTCCGGCATCTATCTCATCGATCTCCAGAAAACGCTGCGCCAGCTCGAGATTGCGCAGGAGTTGCTCCGCAAGGTCGTGCTGGCTGGTGACGGCGTGCTGTTCGTCTGCACCAAGCGCCAGTTGAAGCAGATCGTGCGGGCCGAGGCGGAACGCTGCGGCGCCTTCTTCGTGACTGAGCGGTGGCTGGGCGGCATGCTCACGAACTTCCAGACCATCAAGCGGCAGATTCACCGCCTGCTTGAGCTTGAGCAGGCGGACGACGAGGGCTCGCTCGAGTTCTTTACCAAGAAGGAACAGCTGATCTTCGGACGCGAGCGCGAGAAGCTCAACCGGAACCTGGCAGGCATCAAGAAGATGGCACGTGTGCCGGGTGCGATATTCGTCGTAGATGCGAAGAAAGAGCGCATCGCGATCGCCGAGGCCAACAAGCTGGACATCCCGGTCATCGCCATCGTGGACACGAATGCCGACCCGGACCTGATTACCGTGCCGATCCCGGGCAACGATGACGCCATTCGCTCGGTGTCGTTGATCACGAGGACGTTGGTTGACGTCATCGCCGAAGCACGTGCCCAGGTGCCGCTCCGCGAGAGCGCCGAGGGTGCGGAGAGCTATACATACAGCACCGATGCAGATTCCGTGAGCGAATCGGGAGACCGGACGCGGCGCCGTAAGTCACGCCGGAAACGGCGGCCCAAACCCGAGGCGATCGCCGCACGACTCAAGGAGACGGAAGAACCGGCGACGGGTACAGAAACCAAGTCGGCCCCGGCGGCGGGTACAGAAACCGAGTCGGCGCCGGCGACGGGTACAGAGACCGAGTCGGCCCCGGCGGCGGCTACAGAAACTGAGTCGGCCCCGGCGACGGTCAACGCGGACGAGACTGCGTCGGCGCCGGGCGATGCCGTCACCGAACCGGCGCGTGAGGAGCAGGGATAGCAATCGCGCCCAGCTCATGCAAACTCGACCGCCGCTCCTCCGCCCGCACGGCGTACGAGGCGGCGGTTTCTCATATCACGAGGAAGGGTCTATTCTGATGGCAACCGCGATTTCAGCCAAGGACGTGGCCGCACTCCGTTCCCGAACCGGGGCCGGAATGATGGACTGCAAGCGAGTGCTGGAACAGACGAGCGGTGACGTGGAGAAGGCTATCGACCTGCTCCGCACCAAGGGCATAGCCAAGGCCGAGAAACGCGCCCGAAGGGGTACGTCGGAAGGCGTGATCGGGAGCTACGTCCACTTCAACGGCAGGGTAGGCGTCCTGATCGAACTGAACTGTGAGACCGATTTTGTAGCGCGCACCGACGATTTCCAGAACCTCGCACGGGACATCGCACTGCACGTCGCCTCGGCGAACCCGATCGAGGTCAGCACCGCCGACGTGCCGGCCGATGTCGTACAGCGTGAAAAGGCAATCTTCGAAGCTCAGGTCGCGGAGTCGGGCAAGCCGGAGCAGGTCCGTGAGAAGATCGTGCAGGGCAAGTTGAAGAAGTTCTATAAGGAACGGGTCCTCCTCGAGCAGCCATTCGTCAAGGACGACAAGCTGGTGGTGGGCGATCTGGTCAAGTCGCTGTCGGGAAAGGTGGGTGAGAACATCATCGTCCGCCGGTTCGCGCGGCTCGAGGTCGGGGCCGAGTAGTGGCGCTCGTCTACAAGCGGGCGCTGCTCAAGCTCTCCGGCGAGGCGCTGGCAGGCGAGCGGGGCTTCGGCCTCGATTTTGGGGTCATCGACCGGCTGGCCGACGAGATCATGGGCGTCAGCGCGTTGGGAGCGCATATCGGTTTGGTGCTGGGAGGTGGCAATATCGTTCGCGGCTCGGTAGCGAGCCAGCAGGGCATGGACCGGGTGTCGGCCGACTACATGGGCATGCTGGCCACCGTGATCAATGCGCTCGCCCTGCAGGACATCCTGGAACGGAAGGGCATCGAGACCCGCGTGATGACGGCCATTCGTATGGAGGAACTGGCGGAACCTTATATCCGCAGGCGGGCGCAGCGCCATCTCGAGAAGGGCCGGATGGTCCTGTTCGCGGGCGGTACCGGGAACCCCTATTTTTCCACCGACACGGCGGCGGTGTTGCGGGCGCTCGAGATCGAGGCGGACGTGCTCATCAAGGCGACGAGCGTCGACGGCATCTACACGGCCGACCCAAAAGAGGACCCGAGCGCGGAGTTCATCCCCGAGCTGAGCTTCCAGGATGCCCTGGTGCGGGGCATCCGCGTGATGGACGCGAACGCGTTCGGGTTGTGCAAGGAGAACAGTCTGCCAATCGTGATCATGAACGTCAACCAGACCGGCGCGGTGGCCCGGGTACTCCAGGGTGAGCGCGTAGGCACTCTAGTCCGATGAGTGAACTCAAGACGATCGAGAAACAAGCTAAGGACCAGATGGCCAAGGCGGTGGACAACACGCAGCGCGAGATGTCCACCATCCGGAGCGGGAAGGCGACGACGAGCCTCCTGGACACGATCCGTGTGGACGCGTACGGCCAGTCGATGCCGTTGACCCAGGTTGCGAGCGTGGGCGCGCCCGAACCCCGCATGCTCACGGTACAGCCTTGGGACAAGGGGCTGATGCAGTCGATCGAGAAGGCACTCCAGAGTTCCGACTTAGGCCTCAACCCATCCAACGACGGCACCATGATCCGGGTACCGCTGCCCCCTCTCACGGAGGAGCGGCGCAGGGAACTAGTGCGCGTGGTGCACAAGCTGGCTGAAGACGGACGGATCGGGGTTCGTCACGTCCGTACGGACGCGCTGCATCAGATCAAGAAAGTCGAGCACGTATCGGAAGACGACAAGCGGCGCGCCGAGAAGAACGTGCAGAAGCTCCACGACGACGGGATCGCCAAGATCGACGGACTCGTGCAGGGCAAGGAAGAGGAAATTATGGAGGTCTGAGCCGACCTCTCCCACATGCCAAGCTCCCTCCCTCGCCGCATCGCCGTCGCGGCGGTCGCGATTCCGGCAGTTTTCACGTTCGTCTATGTCGGCGGGTGGCTGCTGGTGATCGCCCTACAATGCCTCGCCGTGCTCGGGACGTCGGAGGTTTATCGCCTGGCGCGGTCGCGCGATGTTCATCCACTCGCGTGGCTCGGGTATCTGGGTGCGGTGGGGGGACCAGCACTCATGTTTGCGATCAGCGGTGCCGGGGGTATCGACACGACCTGGATCGGTTTCGCCGCCACCGGCTGGTTTCTGGCCGTGATGGCAGGAGCGGTGTGGCAGCGCAATCCCAATCAGGCACCCCTGGCGGCAATCGCAGTGACGGTGTTCGGCGCGGTCTACACCGGCGTCCTGCCGGCGTTCCTCCTGCTGCTGCGCCACGCCGAGACCACTCGCGGCCCCTGGGCGGCTACCTGGCTCGTGTTCCTGCCGCTCGCCGTAACCTGGGTCTCGGATTCCATGGCGATGGCGGGTGGGATGCTGATCGGCGGCCCGAAGCTCTCACCCGCAATCAGCCCGAACAAGACATGGGCCGGCACCGTCACGGGGAGCATCGCAGCAACCGCTGCAGCTCCGTTGTACGGGGTGCTCGCCCTCGGGCCTTATGGGATCGTTCTCGCATGGTGGAAGCTCGCTGTGCTCGGGCTGGCGCTATCTATAGTGGGACACGTAGGGGACCTGGCGGAGTCACTGCTCAAGCGGGAAGCGGGCGTCAAGGATTCGGGACGGGCGTTCCCGGGCCACGGCGGCGTCCTCGACCGGCTCGACTCGCTCTACTGGGTCTTGCCGACGGCTACCGCTTTGCTCAGCGCGTACGGTACGATATGAGTGTGCGGTACGGACAGTGACTATCGGCGTGGCGATCCTGGGTTCGACCGGCTCGATCGGTACGAGCACCCTCAACGTGCTTGCCCGGCAACGGGACCGGTTCCGTGTCGTGGCACTGACGGCGTATGGCTCGGGCGCTCTGCTCGAGCGTCAAGCGGCCACGTTCGGGGCGGAATACCACTGCCTGGTCGACGGGGCGGGTTCCTCTTGCCTGGTCGAAGCGGCCACGCTGCCGGACGTGGGGATCGTGGTCAATGCCGTTGTAGGTGCGGCGGGCCTCGAGGCAACGCTCGCCGCCCTGGAAGCGGGCAAACGCGTAGCGCTCGCCAACAAGGAAACCCTGGTCATGGCCGGCGATCTCGTGCTGCGAGCGGCCGCCGACGGCGGCGGCGAGATCGTTCCCATAGACTCCGAACACAGCGCCGCACTGCAGTGTATCACCGGCCACGACGCCGAGGTGGAGCGGTTGATCCTCACCGCGTCGGGCGGGCCGTTTCGTGACTGGGATGCAGATCGAGTGCCTGCCGCGACGGTGAAGGAAGCGCTCAATCATCCTACCTGGCAGATGGGTCGGAAGATCACCGTAGACAGCGCCACGCTGGCGAACAAGGCGCTCGAGGTCATCGAGGCGCACTATCTCTTCGGCCTCGAGTACGACGCCATCGACGTGGTCGTTCATCCGCAGTCGATCGTACACGCATTCGTCGAGTTCGTCGACGGGTCGGTGCTGGCGCAAGTGGGGTTCCCTTCGATGGAGCTGCCGATTCTCTATGCCCTGACCCACCCCGAACGGGTGACCGACGTGGCCCTGCGACGGTTCGATCCGGTGGCCGCCGGCCCACTGACGTTCGAGCCGCTCAGGCGCGACGTGTTCCCGACCTTCGATCTCGGTGTTCGCGCCGGCAGGGCAGGGGGAACGGCGCCTGCCGTGTTCAATGCCGCCAACGAGGTCGCGGTGAGAGCATTCCTGGACGGCACCATTCCGTTTGGGCGGATTCCTGACGTGATCGCCGCCGCTCTGGACCGGCACGACCCGCAGCCGGCCACCGATGTGGCGACCCTCGTCGCGGCCGACCAGTGGGCGCGTGAACAGGCGGAGGCCGCATGTTGTTGACCATCGCGGCTGCGTTGGCGCTGCTGGGTATCGTCATCCTCGTGCACGAACTCGGTCACTTCCTTGCCGCCAAGGCGGTCGGCATCGGGGTCCTGCGCTTCTCCATCGGCTTCGGTGCGCCGACCCCGATACGGTTCCGTTGGGGCGAAACGGAGTACGTGGTGGCGTGGATCCCCCTCGGCGGCTACGTCAAGATGGCCACCCGCGAAGAAGAGGGCGGCGTTTCCGCCATCGAGGGCGGCCTGGCCGTCGACTTCCCGCCCGAGAAGCTGTTCGAGAACAAACCTCTGTGGGCCCGTATCCTCGTCCTCTTGGCCGGCGTAGCCATGAACGTGGTGCTCGCCTGGGCGCTATACGCGGGTGTGGCACTCACGGCGGGCGTCCAGGAGGATCCCACGACTACGGTTGCCGTGGTCCACGATTCCCTCCTCCCACCCGCCGCCGCGGAGCTGGCATCACTGCCGTTCGCGGCTTGGATCACCCACGTCAACGATGACACGGTCGCGTCGTGGAACGACATCGGCACCGGGATCCTCGACATCGCCAGCGACCGACTCCGGTTCGATTTCGCCGGCGGGATCGACCCGATCATCCTGCCCATACCCGGAACGGCAGCCGACGACCGCTACGCTGTCTACCAAGCCCTCGAGCCGCTATGGGAGGCGCGGATCGCGGCCGTCACACCGGGCCGACCCGCGTCGCGCGCCGGCATCGAGCCGGGCGACCTCTTCGTGGCCGCTGACGGCGATACCATTCGGTACTGGGGCGACCTGCTCGCCGTGGTGGAGCCGGCCGCGGGCGACACAATCGTATTCACAATCCTGCGGCAGGGAAGCCTCATCGAGATTCCGCTCGTCCCGGACACGGTCCCCGAAGCTGTACGCGATCCCCGCGCCGGCGGGGACCGCAAGGTGGGCTTCATCGGCGTCGCTCCGGAAATCGGTATCCGGCGTGTTCGCTACGGCCCCATCGCGGCGGCACTGCAGGGTTGGAGTATGACCGTGACCAGCGTCGCGCGGGTCGCGTTCGCGCTACGGGGCCTGATTCTGGGTCAGGTCTCGCCCAGAGAACTGGGCGGCCCCATCTTCATCGCCCAACTCTCGGGACAGATGGCCCAACTGGGAATCGTCGCGTTCCTGAGCTTCATGGCCTTCATCTCGATCAACCTCGCCATCTTCAACCTGCTCCCCATTCCGGTGCTGGACGGCGGCCACCTGGTGTTCCTCGTGTTGGAGGGAATCCGCGGCAAGCCCGTCTCGGTGCAGGTGCGGATGCGGTTCACCCAGATCGGGCTCGCGCTGCTGCTGGCGTTGGTCGTCTTCGTGGTCTACAACGACCTGGTGCGGGTGGTCGGCGGCTGAGCGGTCACCGGCGCCCCAACACCACGACGAGGAGTGCCACCGCGACTACCACGAGCACCGCGGCGATGACCCAAACCCAACGCCGGTTCAGCCAGGACCGCTCGTCGAAGGCTTCGGCCTCGGGCGGCATGATGAACTGTTCCGTCCGCTTCTTCCCGGCCGCCAGCAGGCGGAGATCCTCCAGCAACTCCGAGGCCGAGGCGTAGCGGTCGTCCGGATGCTTGGCGAGACACCTGAGTATGACCCGCTCCAATCGTCGCGAGATGCCGTCCTGTTTCTCACTGGGCGGAGGCGGCGGATCCTCCACGTGCATGCGGGCCAGCTCAAACCAATCGGTCGACTTGAACGGCAGCTCGCCGGTAACCGCCTTGTAGAGCGTCACCCCGAGCGCGTACAGATCGCTGCGGCCGTCCAACGGGCGTCCCTGGGCCTGTTCGGGCGACACGTAATGCGGCGTGCCGATCGTCATGTTGACCCCCGTCGCCGAGGTGTATCCGGAGACGGCACGTGCGATCCCGAAGTCGGCAAGCACGGCGGAACCGTCCTCGGCTATCAGGATGTTGTCGACCTTGATGTCGCGGTGCACGATGCCGGCATCGTGCGCGAACGCGAGCGCATCGGCCATGTCGATAGCTATCGGGAGCACCTGCTCCTCGGTTAACGGGCCCCGGCGCTCGAGGATGGTGCCGAGCGATTCGGGGTAGAGCGGCATGCCGAAGTAGGTGATCCCCCCATCCAGCCCGACCTCGTAGATCCGGATCACATGGGGGTGTTTGAGTTCCGAGGCCACCTTGAACTCGTTGCGGAACCGGGACTCGAACTGCGGGTCGCCTGCATAGCGGGGCTTGAGCACCTTGACGGCCACCGGGTCATCGGTCCCACGCCGCCGGCCGGCGAACACCCACGCGAAGCCCCCCTGCCCAAGCAATCGGTCGAGGGTGTACGGCCCGACGTCACGGCCGATCAGTTCGTCGGGATTGAGGGTCATGTGCGGACTTTACAGTGTGTCACGAATTGGCTAAGTTATTCGTTTGTATAGGATATGGCGTCAGACACAAGCGTACGCCCGCGCTCCACATTGAGGATACGCCTTTCATGGGCTTTGACAAGAACGCAGTGGTCCAACAATACCGCGAGTCGCCTGAAGACACCGGATCGACCCGGTTGCAGGTGGCGACACTCACCGCGCGGATCAATTCTCTCACCGGCCACTTTCGCGCTAACCCCAAAGATCATCATTCCCGCCACGGTCTGTTGATGATGGTCAGCACGCGACGCCGCTTGCTGACATACCTGAAGCGGAAAGATCTCGACGGGTATCGCACGCTCATCGGACAGCTCGGACTTCGCCGCTAGATACCGCGCAGGCGGGGGCGCCGGAGATGAGCACGTCGGGCGCCCCCTTGGATTGTTGTGTGCTCGTATAAGGAAAACTATGGAACAGCATCTCGAGCGATCGTTCGCCGGTCGCCCGATCCGAATCGAGACAGGACGAATGGCCAGACAGGCGGCGGGCAGCGCCGTCGTTCAGTACGGGGACACGATGATCCTCGCCGCCGTCACCGTCTCCGACAAGCAGTCTCATCTTCCCTTCTTTCCCCTAACCGTCGAGTTTCGCGAGAAGACCTACGCCGCCGGCAAGTTCCCGGGCGGGTTCATCAAGCGTGAGGGACGCCTGAGCGACGATGAGATCCTAGCCTGCCGCCTGATCGACCGGGCTGTCCGGCCGCTCTTCCCCAAGGGCTTCACGAACGAGGTGCAGGTCTTTCTCTACGTGGTGTCGGCCGACCAGGAGAACGACGCTGACGTCATCGGACTCACCGCGGCTTCTCTGGCACTCTCGCTTTCGACCGTTCCGTGGAACGGCCCGGTGGCCGCCGTTCGCGTTGGGCGGGTGGACGGGCAGTGGATACTGAACCCGACGTTCGAGCAGCTCGAGTTGAGCGATATCGACTTGGTGGTCGCCGGATCGGCGAAATCGATCAACATGGTGGAGGGAGGCGCCCTCGAACTGTCCGAAGAGGAGATGGTCGAGGCGCTCGAGTTCGCCCAGGACGGTCTAGCGGAGCTCGTTGCGCTGGAGCAGGAGATCATCGACGGAGCTTCGGTGAGCAAGCTCGAGTGGACGGCCAGTGAGCCGCCCGATGGCCTCGACGCGCGCGTACGCCAGGTGCTGGGCGACCGGGTGGCCGAGACACTGAACGTTCCGGAGAAGAGCGAGCGGGAGCAGGGGCTGGCGGCGTTGAAGCGGAGCGTCATCGACGAGCTGGCCGAGGAATTCCCGGACAACATCAGGGATGTCACCGCCGTGATCGAGGAGATCGAGTACACGACCATGCGCGCGCAGGTGCTCGACAAGGGCGAGCGCGTCGACGGCCGAGACCTCGACACGGTCCGACCGATCAGCTGCGAGGCGGGGATCCTCCCGCGTGCGCACGGCTCGGCTCTGTTTACCCGCGGCCAGACCCAGGCCCTCGTGAGCACGACGCTTGGGAGCGTGAGAGACGAACAGCGCATCGACAACATCGACGTGGCGCAGGAGACGAGCAAGAGCTTCATGCTCCACTACAACTTCCCGCCGTTCTCGACCGGTGAGGTTCGGCCGATCCGGGGCGTATCGCGCCGCGAGATCGGCCACGGCGTGCTGGCCGAGCGGGCGCTCCAGGCGTTGCTCCCGTCATACGAGGCCTTCCCGTACACCATCCGGATCGTCTCGGAGATCCTGGAATCGAACGGCTCGTCCTCCATGGCCACGGTGTGCGGCGGCTCGCTCGCCCTCATGGACGCCGGGGTTCCGATCAAGGCGCCCTGCGCCGGCGTCGCCATGGGGCTGATCAAGGAAGGCGACCGCGTGGCGGTGTTGACCGACATCCTGGGCACCGAAGATCATCTCGGTGACATGGACTTCAAGGTCGCGGGAACGCAAGACGGCATCACGTCCATCCAGATGGACATCAAGATCGAGGGTCTGGACCTGAAGATCCTCCGGGATGCCATGCAGCAGGCGAAGCGAGCCCGGCTCCACATCCTCGCTGAGATGGCGAAGACGATGCCGGAACCGCGGAGCACGCTCTCCCGCTACGCTCCTCGGATCATCACGATCCAAGTGCGCCCGGACAAGATCGGCGACATCATCGGTCCCAAAGGCAAGATCATTCGGGGCATCCAGGAACAGACGGGCGCGCAGATCAACGTCGACGACACCGGCGTCGTCACGATCTCCGCGATCGACGGCGCGGCCGGCGAGCGCGCGCGCGACATGATCGCGGCAATCGTGCAGGAGCCGGAGGTCGGCAAGATCTACGAGGGCGTGGTCAAGAGCACGACGGCGTTCGGCGCGTTCGTGGAGATCCTGCCCGGCACCGAAGGGTTGCTTCACATTTCGGAGCTGCAACACGGTCGCACGGAACGAACGGAAGACGTCGTCAAGAAGGGCGAGACCGTGCGGGTGAAACTCCTGGAAATGGACAGCCGGGGCAAGATGCGGCTGTCACGCAAGGCGTTGCTCGAGAAGGAGTAGATGGTGCTGCAGACCGAGACGCTCGACACCGGTCTGTACCGCACCAACGCCGAGAACGGCGTTACCATTCTGTCCGAGTCCATGGCGGCGGTCCGTTCCGTCGCCATTGGTATTTGGGTGCGAACGGCATCGGCACACGAGGAGCGGGCCAAGATGGGCGTGTCCCATCTCCTCGAGCACATGGTGTTCAAGGGAACCGAGCGGCGCAGCGCCCGCGATATCGCCCTCGAACTGGAGGTCCGCGGCGGGTCGCTCGACGCGTTCACCTCGCGCGACCACACCTCGTATCAGGCGCGCGTGCTGGACGAACACCTGCCCCAAGCACTCGACGTGCTCACCGATCTCGTTCGCAATCCTGCGCTGCGTGAGCACGACCTGGATCTGGAACGCCGGGTGATCCTGGAGGAGATCAGCACCGTCGAGGACACGCCCGACGACCTGGTCTTCGATCTCCACGCCGCGACCCTCTGGCCCGACCACCCATACGGGTTCTCGATACTGGGCACCCGCGACACCGTTGGCGAGTTGGCCACGTCGGACCTGCGCGCGCTCCACGCGCGCGCGTATCACCCGCGGCACGTCGTGATTGCGGCTGCGGGCAACCTCGACCACGAGGTGCTCCTCAAGCTGCTGGCCAGGTGCGGCTGGTTCACCTATCAACCGGGACCGGATCCGCTGCGGGTGCCGCCCGTGCCCGCCGCCCAGCGTGTCTCACGCCATGTCGCCCGGGATACGGCTCAGTCACACATCGTGATCGGCACCGACACCTTTCCCTACCGTGACCGGCGGCGCTACGCTCTGGTGTTGCTGAATACCGTGCTGGGGGCAGGCATGTCGAGTCGGTTGTTCCAGACGGTTCGCGAGGAACTGGGACTGGCGTACGCGGTTTTCTCGTTTCAGTCCTTCTACGGCCACTGCGGCACGACGGGGGTGTACGTGGGTACGAACGTTCGAACGGCCGCGCAGGCGGTAGAGGCCATAAACCGCGAGATGGGCCGGCTAGCGGCCGAGGGACTTGATGGTAAGGGGCTGGACGAGGTGAAGCAACAGGTCAAGGGACAGATCACCCTGACCCTCGAAAGCCCCGCGTCACGCATGCACCGGCTGGCCGGCTTCCCGCTGAACGAGGAGCCGTTCAGGACGATCGACCAGACCTTGCGTGAGATCGATGCCGTGAGCGCCGACGAGGTTGCGGCGGTGGCTGCCGAATTCCTCGCCCCTGAGCGGCAAACCACCGTTTGGCTGGGGCCCAACTAACCCGCGACCGCAAGACAGCGATGATCATCGGCGTTCCCAACGAGATCAAGACCGACGAGAACCGTGTGGCGCTCGTTCCGGCCGGCGCCGAAACGCTCGTGAGCGACGGACATACGGTGTTGGTGGAGACGCACGCGGGGGAGGGAAGCAGCTTCCTAGACGAGCAGTACGCGGCGGTGGGCGCCGAGTTGGCAGCGAACGCGGCGGACGTGTGGTCCCGGGCGGAGATGATCATCAAGGTCAAGGAACCGATCGAGTCCGAGTGGCCGCTGATGCGCGAAGACCAAGTCATCTTCACGTATTTCCACTTTGCCGCGGACGAGCGCCTGACGCGGGCGGTCGTCGATTCCGGCTGTATCGCGATCGCATACGAGACCGTACAGGTAGACGGAGGCGAGCTGCCGCTCCTGACCCCGATGAGTGAAGTCGCCGGCCGGATGGCGGTGCAGGAAGGGGCGAAGTACCTCGAGAAGTTGATGGGCGGGAGAGGGATCCTGCTGGGAGGCGTCCCGGGCGTCATGCCAGCCAACGTGCTGGTGATCGGCGGAGGCGTGGTCGGCACGAATGCCGCGAAGATGGCCGCCGGCCTGGGCGCCCACGTCACCATTCTCGATCTGTCCCTCGACCGGCTGCGCTATCTCTCCGATGTCATGCCCCACAACGTTGATCTCGTCTACTCGAACCGGCACAACCTGCTGGAGCAGCTCGAGACAGCCGACCTCGTGGTGGGAGCCGTGCTGGTCCCCGGGGCCAAAGCACCCAAACTTGTCAGGCGCGAGGATTTGACCCGGATGAAAGCCGGTTCGGTGATCGTCGACGTAGCCGTCGATCAGGGAGGATGCGTCGAGACCATCGAGCCAACCACTCACGCGAACCCAACCTACGTGGTGGAGGGCGTCGTCCATTACGGTGTCGCCAACATGCCGGGGGCAGTACCGCGGACGTCGACGCTCGCCCTCACGAACGCGACGTTCTCCTATGTGCGCACGCTCGCGGAGTTGGGATGGCAAGAGGCCTGCCGGAGTGACCGCGCACTTTCACTGGGCCTGAACGTCGTCAACGGCAAAGTCGTCTATCCGGGTGTGGCGGAGGCATTCGACTTCACGCTGGTGGACGTGGGCGCGGTTCTCTAGGGTTTTGTTCGGGGTGTATTCGGGCCACCGGCATTAACCAGCCGGCGGTTTCCATGCTATCTTGCGAGCTTGTCATAACTTAGCTCATCCGTTATAGTTGAGGCGCTCTTGCAACGGTCGGGCCCGGCGGGCAGCACCCGCCTAGCTTCCTCACCCCACAACCGAGTGCCCATGCGCTGGCCAAAGTTCAACTTCGGCAGCCTCCTGCCCGCGAACGAAATCGCCGTGGATCTCGGCACATCCAACACGCTCATCTACGTGCGTGGCGAGGGGATCGTGCTCAACGAGCCCTCGGTAGTGGCGGTCGAGAAGGGATCGGGAAAGATCAAGGGCATCGGCCTCGAGGCGAAACGGATGCTCGGCCGCACACCCGACAACATCATGGCCGTGCGCCCGTTAAAGGACGGGGTGATCGCTGATTTCGATGTCGCGGAGAAGATGTTGCGGTATTTCCTGGCGTCGATCATCAATAAACATGTCTTCCGTGTGAAGCCCAAGGTGGTCGTGTGTGTCCCCAGCGGTATCACCGAGGTCGAGAAGCGGGCTGTGCGCGACAGCGCGCAGTCGGCGGGTGCCAAGGAGGTCTACATGGTGGCCGAGCCCATGGCGGCGGCCATCGGAGTGGGCCTTCCCATCGAGACACCTACGGGCAACATGGTTATCGACATCGGTGGGGGCACCACCGAGATCGCCGTCATAGCCCTGTCAGGAATGGTGAGTGATACGTCGATCCGGACCGGCGGTGACGAGCTGGATCAGGCCATCGTCCAGTTCATGCGGAAGAACTACAATTTGTTGATCGGCGAGCCGACGGCAGAGGCAATCAAGATAGCCATCGGGACGGCAGTGGCGGTTGGCGACGAGAGCGAGATGGATGCCAAGGGCCGGGATCTCGTCTCAGGCATTCCCAAGGTCGTACGGATCCACTCCAGCGAGATCCGAGAAGCCATCCAAGAGCCGATCCAGCAGATCGTCGACGCCGTGCGCCGGGCACTCGAGATCACGCCGCCCGAGCTGGCGAGTGACATCGTCGATCGCGGCATGGTCATGGCCGGCGGCGGCTCCATGATCCGCGGCCTCGACGTCTTGCTGTCGCAGGAGACGACCTTGCCCATCCGCGTCGACGAAGACCCGCTGACCTGTGTGGTCCGCGGGACCGGGCGCATCCTCGACGACCCGGAAAAGTACCGCTCCGTGCTTTCGACCTAGGGGGCCACGATGGTGTCCAGCCGCCTGACGTCGCGTTGGGACACCCTCGCCTTCGTGGCCTGCCTGCTGCTCTCGGTGGCGGCACGTGCCGCCCCGGAGGCGGTACAGTCATGGGTTGCCTCGGGTGTCCGGAGCACCCTGCTGGCGCCGCTCCTGGCTATCCAGCATCAGGCGGAGCTGTTCAGCACCTCGCGCACCCGTCTGACCACGCTCGTCGCGGAGCGGGATGCCGCCGTACGCGCTGCAATGCTGGTCGACGCGCTGCGGGAAGAGAACGACCGCCTGCGCGCCGTGCTCGAGCTGGGCCCTCGCATCAGTACTACCCACGTGGCGGCCGAGGTTCTCCACCAGGCCAGCCCGGTAGACGGCCTCACGCTCATCCTGTCGGCGGGCAGCAGACGCGGCGTGCGCTCTCTCGCTCCGGTGTTGGCTCCCGGCGGGCTTCTGGGGGTGGTCCGCAGCGCGGACCGGGACCGATCGGTCGCGGTGATCTGGCCGCACCCCGACTTTCGAGCATCCGCCATGACGCTCGACGGATCGGCTTTCGGGATAGTTGCGCCGCGCGGGGCCGGGGGCCCGAACCGCATGCTCCTCGAGCTTTCCGGCGTCCCGTACGGCGTTCTCATACCGCCCGGCACCAAGCTCTATACGGCGGGTTTCGGTGGTGTCTATCCCCGAGGGATCCCGCTCGGCGAAGTGGTGGCGGTCGCGACCGAGGTTGAGGGCATCGAGCGCACCTACCTGGTGCAGCCGGCCGTCCAGCCGGCCGCCGTGAGTCATGTCATCATCCTGACCGGTTCGGCCATTGATCTCTCCGATGCCTTTGTGGTGCCGCGCCCGTGAGCCGGCGGGCTCGCCGGTACCGCCTCGGGTCGATCCTGATCTTGCTCGTGGTGTTGCACTTCGCGCTGCGCCCGTGGCTCGGCGATCCGCGCGCGGCGCCGGATTTTCTGCTGCTTGCCTTGCTCGTCTACTCACTCCGAACCCGGCCGGGGAAGGCAGCTGTGGCCGGTGTGGTCGTCGGACTCGTGAGCGACGCATTGACCCCGGTGGCGTTTGGCTCTGGCATGCTGGCGTACGCCGTGGTCGGATATCTCGCCGCGTGGGGCAAAGCAGTGTTCTTCGCCGAGCACGTCGCGGTGAGCGGCGTCTTCTTCTTTTGCGGAACCGTGGTACGGGACCTCCTCGTCCTCCTGTGGGGCGGTCACGTGCGGGGCTCGGCCCTCTTCTGGCAGCTTGGCGTGTGGACGATGCTCAAGGGGGTCACTACGGCGATCGTCGGCGTGGCGGTGCTATTGGCCTTCCGCAACTGGCTCAAGGTTAGGTTGTCAGAGTGAACTGGAGCCATCCCCATGCCTTGGCCCGCCGGGCGCGGGCGACCCACGTCATCGTGTGGCTGGCAACGGGCGTGCTTCTGGTCGCGTTCTTCCGCGTCCAGGTTCTCTCTTCCAGTCGATACGCGCTCCAGTCAGAGCAAAACCGGCTGCGGGCACTCCCCCTTCCGGCACCGCGGGGCCTCATCCTCGATCGCAACGGCGCGGTGCTCGCCGAAAACGTGCCCGGATACTCTGTGGCACTTCTGGCCGCCTCTGCGGAATCCCTCAGCGCCTCGCTCGGGCGCATCGGCGCGCTGCTAGGCATCGATTCGGTCGATCAGGCGATCATCCTGCGCCGCTACCGGCGTGATCCTTATGATCCGGTGACTATTCGCCGAGATGTGCCGTTCGAGACGGTTGCGGCCCTCGAGGAACGACGGGTCACGATCCGCGGATTGGTCATTCAGACCGAACCCAAACGCCAGTATCCGCACGGCGAAAGCATAGCCCACGTCTTGGGATACGTCGCGGAGATCACCGAGGAAGAACTCGCCTCTGAGCGCTTTGCCGGCGCGCGGCTGGGCATGCAGGTCGGTCGTGACGGACTGGAGCGCCAGTACGACGATCGTCTGCGCGGTCAGGACGGCGTGCGCTTCATCGAGGTTGACGCGCTGGGACGGCCAGTGCGGGATCGCGGCGTTGCCCCGACGCTGGAGCCCGAGCGAGGGGAGACGATCCGCACCACGCTCGACCTGGAACTCCAGCGCTACGTGGCCGGGGCGTTTCCGGTCGGACAGCGGGGCGCGGTCGTGGTCCTCAACCCGCGGACCGGCGCCATCCTCGCGCTGTATTCGTCCCCAGCTTACGACCCGAACCTGTTTGTTGGCGGCGTTGAGCCACGCCTCTGGAACCGGCTTCGGACAGCACAAGACCATCCGCTCATCAACCGGGCGATCCAGGCCGCCTATCCACCGGCATCTCCATGGAAACTGGTCCTCGCGACCATCGCCCTGCGGCGCGGCCTGGCAACGATGGAGACGAGAATGACGATCCCCTGCCGCGGCGGGCTGCAGTACTACAGCCGGTTCTTCCGCTGTTGGAAGCTCGACGGACATGGTGCTCTCACGCTCGCCGAAGCGATCACGCATTCGTGTGACGTGTATTTCTACCAGTTGGGCCGCCTCATCGGGCTGCCCGAGCTGCTGCGTGAGGCCGGAGCCTTTGGGGTCCGGGAGCGGGTGGGTATCGACCTGCCGAACGAACGGAAATCGTTCTTTCCGTCCTCGACCGAGTACTTCAACCGGCGCTACGGTCCGCGCGGCTGGACCAATGCCGTCACGCTCAACCTCGCGATCGGGCAAGGTGAGAACAGTCAGACTCCGATCAATGTCGCGCAATTTTTCGCGATGCTCGCCAACCCGGACGGAACGGCACCTATCCCGCACCTGGTCGGCGATCCCAAACCGTCCGAACGCCGGCTCGGGCTCTCACGTTCGCAGCTGGCACAGCTTCGAACGGCCCTCGTCAGCGTGGTGGAAGAAGGCACCGCGACTGCATCTCGGATCGCTACGCTGAACATCGCGGGCAAGACCGGTAGCGCCCAGAACCCGCACGGAGAGGACCATGGCTGGTTCGTAGCGTTCGCGCCAGCTGACAACCCTCGTGTTCTGGTGGCGGCCATCGTCGAGTTCGCCGAGCACGGTTCCGCCGTGGCACCGATGGTCACGCGGATCATCGCTCGCCACCTGCTCGGCGCAGACGCCTCAGGCGAGCCTCTGCGACTGCTCGTGCCGCAAGATTCGGCGCCTGAGCCGGTATTGATCCTGCCCGTAGATACCGAACGCCCGCTCGGGCCTCTACGGTGACGCCGGAACGGGGCCTCGACAAGCCAGTCGTCGTCGCCGTCACTCTGCTCCTCATTGCCGGCGTCGCAGTTCTCTATTCGGCCGGCCAGACCGATGTCACCACCGTCGCGGCACGCCTCTGGGAACGCCAACTGATCTTCCTGGGCGTCGGCCTCTTGGGAGCCGTGCTCATCTTCCGAGTCTCATCGCGGTTCCTGGAGTGGGCGACACCGCTGCTCTACTGGACGATCATCGCCCTGTTGATCTTGACCCTGATAGTAGGCACCGGGGCGGGTACGGCGGCGGGAGTCAAGTCCTGGATCTCCGTCGCGGGCGTGCGTATAGGTCAACCGTCGGAGATCGCGAAGATCACGACGATACTCATGCTCGCACGCCACCTCGCCGCGAAGCGCGAGCCGCCGGACACGCTCAGGGGCCTGATGCCCGCCTGCCTCATCGTCGGGATTCCTTTCGTGCTGGTGGCGCTCCAGCCCGACCTCGGCAGCGCAATCGTGTTCCTCGGGATCCTGTTCGCGATGCTTTATTGGGGCGGCGTCAATCCGTGGCTCCTGTTGATCCTCGCATCGCCGCTTTTCAGCCTGCTGTTGGCGTTCTCGACCGTTTCTTGGGGCATCTGGATCGTGGTGCTCACGGCCTTGTTGATCTGGCTGCGTCCCTACGCACTGGAAGGCATCGCAACGTGGCTCGCTAACGTCGGCATGGGTGTCGTCGCACTCTCGCTCTGGAACCAACTTGCGCCATACCAGCAGAATCGGCTGCTCTCCTTCCTCAACCCCGAGATCGATCCGCGGGCCACCGGGTGGCACATCATCCAGTCGAAGGTGGCGATCGGCTCCGGAGGATTGTTCGGCAAGGGATTCACGGCGGGCACCCAGAAACGTCTCGCGTTCATTCCGGAACAGGCGACCGATTTCATCTATTCTGTGCTCGGTGAGGAGATGGGATTTGTCGGCGTCTTGCTGACGCTCCTGGTGTTCGCATGGCTCGTGTCCGCGCTGGTCCGTATCGCGCTCCGGGCACCCGGTCCGTATGCGGGGATGGTCGTGTTTGGCATTGCCGGCATGTTCTTCATCCACATTCTGGAGAACATCGGGATGACCATAGGATTGATGCCGATCACCGGAATCCCGCTGCCGTTCTTTTCATATGGTGGGTCGTTTCTGCTGACGTGTTGCTTCGCTCTCGGGATCGCGCTACGTGTGGCATGGGACTCACACCTCGCAGGGTACGCCGACCTATGACATTCACTCCGTTCGAGAGGCGAGGCCAACGATCGTGGCGACTTCTGGAGGGGTAGCGCGACCCGGCGACCGGGGCCAGATTGATCGGTTCGCTCCCCGACCCACGAGGCTTCGCCTGATGGCCTGGTTCCGTAAAGAACGCAAGCATAGTCGCTCCAGTCGTGAACGCCTGGAGATCCCAGCGGATGCGTGGGAGAAGTGTGCGGGTTGCGGCCACGTCGGCATTCGGGGGCAATTCGACCGCAATCTCCAGGTGTGCCCGGAGTGCGGCCACCACAGACGCATCAGCGCGGGCCAATACATCGAGATCCTCACGGACCCAGGAAGCTTCACAGAGTTGTACGCGGACTTGCGCTCCGAGGACGTGCTGGGTTTCGAAGGGTACGCAGACCGTATCGCCATTGCCCAGCGCAAGGCCGGACCTCAAGACGCGGTTATTACCGGGTTCGCCCGCATGACGGAGATCGAGATCGACCTCGCGGTGATGCAGTTCGCCTTCATGGGCGGATCCATGGGCTCCGTCGTCGGCGAGAAGATCGCCCGCCTGGCCCGGCGTTCGCTGGAAGAACACGTTCCGCTGGTAATCGTCTCCACATCGGGCGGCGCTCGGATGCAGGAGGGTGTGCTGAGTTTGATGCAGATGGCGAAGACCTCGGTGATGATCGCACGCCTGCACGAGCAGGGTATCCCGTTCATCTCGATTCTGACCGATCCGACGACCGGCGGCGTGTCGGCATCGTTCGCGATGCAGGGGGACGTGAATATCGCCGAGCCCGGCGCGGTGATCGGGTTCGCCGGACCGCGGGTGATCAAACAGACCATCGGTCAGGATCTGCCCGACGGGTTTCAGACAGCCGAGTTCCTTCTCGAACGGGGCATGGTGGACATCGTGGTGCCACGTAGCGAGCTGGCCGCCACCACCGCGCGCCTGCTGCGCATGATGCTGCGGCGCGAGCCCCAAACAGTCGACTGACGCTCTCCTACGACGGGGCCTGCCGCTACCTCTTCCCCCGCACGGGCGGCGCCAAGGACTGGTCGCTAGGCCCTACTCGGCGACTCCTCGAGTCAATCGGCAATCCGCACAATAGGGTTCCGGTGGTGCACATCGGCGGGACCAACGGCAAGGGATCGGTCGCCGTCATGGTCTACGAAGCGCTGCGCGCGAGCGGTGCGCGGGTAGCCCTCTACCTCTCCCCACACCTCGTGGAGGTGCGGGAGCGCATCATCGTGGACGACCGTCCGATTACGGAGGACGCGTTCGCGATGTGGACGGAGTTACTCGTACCGCGCATCGAGACCGAGGACGCCAGCTTCTTCGAGGCTGCCACGACCATCGCGTTCGCCGATTTCGCCGCACGCCGGGCCGATATCGCGGTCGTCGAGGTCGGCCTCGGCGGCCGGCTCGACGCCACCAATGTCGTCGCCCCGCTCGCGACTGCCGTCACACGCATCGCGCGCGACCACATCGAGTACCTCGGGGAATCGCTCACGGAGATCGCGCGCGAGAAAGCCGGCATCGCGAAACCGGGCGTACCGTTCGTTATCGGAGAAACCAATCCGTCCGAGGCCGCCGATCTCGCCCGGGCGGCGGCCGAGGTCGGCGCCGAGGTGCGGCGGGTCCCACCTGACGCCGTTTACGATGGCCCGCTGTCGCTCGAAGGGCGCCACCAACGCCGCAACGCCGCCGTAGCCGAGGCCGTGGTCGCCGCTCTACCTGCTCCCTACCGTCCCGGGCCGGCGCAGGTGCGGCATGGTTTTGCCAGGGCCCGCCTGCCGGGACGATTCGACCGGCGGGGAAAGTGGATCTTCGACGTGGCCCATAACCCCGATGCCGTCGAGATCCTGATCGAAGCTCTCACCGATGCGGCCCCACCGCGCCCACTCCACGCGCTGGCCGGGTTCCTCGACGACAAGGATTGGAGGGCGTCCCTGGCCCGGCTGAGCGGCGCAGTCGACACCCTCTGGGCTACCGACGCTCCGAGCGCCCCCCCCAACCGAAAGTGGGATCTCGATGTGGTGCGGCGGTGTCTCGCCCCGCGCATCGGCATCCGCACGGAGGCCGACTTCGGGCGTGCGCTCGTGGATGTGCAGCAGGGGGCGGCGACCGTACTCGTGTGTGGGTCGTTCCACACCGTGGGCGACGCAATGGCGCGCTTGCCCGGATTCGCGCCGCTCGGGTAGATTCTCTCGATGCCAGGGCAAGCGCTCCCCGGATTCCGTGAGTTTTATCCCGAAGAGACAGCTCTCCGCAGTCACATCTTCAAGGTTTGGCGCGACGTAGCGGCGCGATACGGCTTCGACGAGTACGACGGCCCCCCGCTCGAGCCGCTCGAGCTCTACACCGCGAAGAGTGGTGAGGAGATCGTCGACCAGCTCTACGCCTTCCACGACAAGGCTGGTCGGGCGGTAGCGTTGCGCCCCGAAATGACCCCGACGCTCGCCCGGATGGTCGCGGCGCGCGCGCAGGCACTCAAGAAGCCAATCCGTTGGTTCTCCATCCCCCAGCTGTTCCGCTACGAGCGGCAGCAGCGCGGCCGGCTGCGCGAGCACTTCCAGCTCAACATGGACCTGATCGGAGAGCCGGGGCCGTTGGCAGACGCTGAGATCATCGCCGCCGCAATCGATGTCCAGCGTGGCCTCGGATTCGGGCCGGACGACGTCCGCGTGCGGATCGCCGACCGCCGCGTCGTGTACGCGCTGCTGGTACACGCCGGGGTCGCCGACGACGCGATGGGCACAACATACACGGTGCTCGACAAGTTCGAGCGCGAGCCGCGCAAGAAGCTCCACGACAGGCTCACCGCCGCCGGCCTGGAATCGGCGGTGGCGGATCGCGCGCTCGCGGTCGGAGCGATCCGCGATAGGGCAACCCTCAGCACTGCCTTGGGTGAGCTGGCGGCCGGACCCGACGTGGGCGATGACCTGTTTGCCTGCATGGACGCGCTCGACGCGATGGGACTGGGTGAGTTCGCCGACATCGATCTCTCGATTGTGAGGGGGCTCGCCTACTACACGGGGATCGTGTTTGAAGTGTTCGATGCGCCACGTTCGCTGCGGGCGATCTGCGGCGGCGGGCGCTATGACGGTCTCCTGAAGGCGCTCGGCGGGGTCGATCTACCCGCCACCGGATTCGGGATGGGCGACGTCGTGCTGAGTGAGCTCGTGAGAGCGCGCGCGACACGCGACCACACAGGACCACGCCTGGATACGTTTCTGATCGCTGTGACGGCGGAGGATGTGGCTCCAGTGCTCGAGCTGGGCCACGTCATGCGTGACGCCGGACGGAGCGTGGAATTCGCCCTCAAGGCGCAAAGCATGGGCAAGCAACTCAAGCTCGCCGCGGCCCGTGGCGCCAGGCGGGCGGTTATCGTCGGCCCCGACGAACGAGCGGCGGGCGCCGCCATCGTGCGAGACCTCGACGCGGGGACGGAGGAACGCGTCGCTTTCGAAAGGCTGAAGCAATGAGAACAGGGTGGTGCAGCGCCGTAGCTGGAGCCGTCCTCGTGGTCGCAGCCTGCGGCGAGAGTCGCGAGGCGCGCGTGCAATTCTCGTTCACGGAAGCGGCGGAGCCCGTTCCCGTAACCATCATCAAGAGCGACACGACCACAACGGCGCTCGGGTATCGCGTGGCGCAGCTGCATGTCTTCCTTCCGGCGCTTGCCACGGAGGCGGTGGCACGCGCCACGCTGCAACACCTGATCGACAGTGTCGCCGTGGCGGATACGCTCTCCGCGGGCATCCACGTGGTCGCGTTCGTGATCGATGATTTCGACCCGGTCACGGGAGAGGCAACGTTGGTCCAGTCAATGTCTGCGCTTTGGGCACCGACGGATTCCATCGGTATCACGGGCAGCGTCCGCACTGCGCGTTTCATGACGACCTTCACGGTGCATCGCGCCTTCCCCGATGACGACAGCGCCCAGGGCGAACGATGAACGTGAGCAAGGGAATCACGCCGCGCGCCAAGGATTTCGCCCAGTGGTACAACGACGTGATCATGCGGGCGGAGCTGGCGGACTACGCGCCGGTGAGGGGATGCATGGTCATCCGCCCGTGGGGGTTTCGCATCTGGGAGCTGATGCAGCAAGGGCTCGACGGGATGTTCAAGGCGACCGGACATCAGAACGCCTATTTCCCGTTGCTCATCCCGCAGAGCTTCCTGGAGAAGGAAGCCGAGCATGTCGAGGGTTTCGCGCCCGAAACGGCCGTTGTGACCCGCGCGGGTGGCAAGGAGCTGGAGGAGCCACTGGTCGTGCGGCCGACTTCGGAGACGATCATCTACGCGATGCTCACCAAGTGGATCCAGAGCTACCGCGATCTCCCGGTTCTGCTCAACCAGTGGGTCAATGTGGTGCGCTGGGAGATGCGGACCCGTCTGTTCATCCGGACGACGGAGTTCCTGTGGCAGGAAGGCCATACCGCGCACGCGACGCAAGAGGAAGCCGAAGAAGAAACCAAGCGGATGCTCGGAGTCTACCGCACCTTCATGGAAGAATGGATGGCCCTGCCGGTCCTCACCGGAGTCAAGACGCCGTTGGAGAAGTTCGCCGGCGCGGTGCGCACCTACGCGGTGGAAGGTCTCATGCAGGACAACCGCGCCCTTCAGTTGGGCACCTCGCATTTCCTCGGACAGAACTTCGCCAAAGCCTTCGGGACTCAGTTCCAGACCGCCGAGGGCGGGATGGAATACGTCTGGAGCACGTCGTGGGGAGCGTCGACGCGGCTCATCGGGGGACTCATCATGGCACACAGTGACGATATCGGGTTGATCTGCCCGCCAAAGCTGGCGCCGCTACAGGTGATCGTCGTTCCCATCTGGAAGACCGCGGAAGACCGGACCAAGGTAATGGAGGTGGCGGCACAGATCCGGCAGGAACTCGCCCAGAGCGACATACGGGTTGACGTGGACCAACGCGACGGCATGAAGCCGGGCGCCAAGTACTATGAGTGGGAGGGGCGCGGCGTCCCGGTGCGGCTCGAGATCGGTCCGCGCGACGTGGCCGGCAGCCAGGCGATGCTTGCCCGGCGGACCGGTGGAAAAGAGCCGGTCCCGCTCGAGGACGTGGTCCAACTAGTAGGTAAGGCACTCGACGACATCCAGACGGGGCTATGCGAGACGGCACGCGAGCGCCGGGAGGCGGAGTCGCTGCGCGGCGCAACCAAAGACCAGCTGATCGAGCGGATGGAAGGCCGGGCGGGATTCGTGTACGCCGGGTTCTGCGGTAGCGAAGCCTGCGAGCTGGCAATCAAGGAGCGCACCAAGGCCACGATACGGGTGCTGCCCGACGTCGAGTTCCAGTCCGCGGAGACACCGTCCGAGTGCGTGTGGTGCGGAGAGAAGGCGACGACGGAGGCGGTCTGGGCGAAGGCCTATTGAAGAGCAGGCCATGATCGATCTGGCACACGGCATTCTCATCCTCGACTACGGCTCCCAGTACACCCAGCTGATCGCGCGACGCGTGCGCGAGGCGCGGGTCTTCTGCGAGATTCACCCGCCGACCGTATCGCTCGATTGGATCCGGGAGCGACGCCCCCGGGGTGTCATCCTGTCGGGTGGACCGAACTCCGTCTATGACGAAGGCGCGCCCCAGCTCAATCCCGGGATCGTGACGTTGGGTGTACCGGTGCTCGGCGTGTGCTACGGCATGTACCTGGTGGCCCAGGCGGCCGGTGCCCAAGTAGAGAAGGCCGGCAGGCGGGAGTATGGCCGCGCGGACCTGGAGGTGCGCGACACGAGCGGCCTGTTCCGCGGTTTCGATCGGGGGGAACGCACAGCCGTATGGATGAGTCATGGCGACCACGTAACTACGCTTCCCGACGGCTTCGTGCTCTCGGCGTCCAGTGCCAACAGTCCCATCGCCGGGTTCGAGGCCGCCGACCGCAAGCTCTACGGCGTGCAGTTCCACCCGGAGGTGGCGCACACGCCGCGCGGCGGTGAGATCCTGCGGAACTTTCTGTTCGAGATCTGCGGGTGCCCGTCCGACTGGACCGCCGGGCATTTCATCCGAGACCAGGTCACGACCATCCGCGACCGGGTGGGACCGGACAAACGCGCCATATGCGGCCTCTCCGGCGGAGTGGATTCATCGGTCGCGGCCGTGTTGGTGCATCAGGCGCTAGGCGACCGGTTGACCTGCATCTTCGTCGATCACGGTCTGTTGCGTCTGCACGAGCGCGATCAGGTGGAGCGGCTCTTCCGGGCACACCTGGGGATCGACCTCCGTGTGGTGGACGCATCCTCGCGGTTCCTGGAGCGACTCGACGGTGTCGAGGACCCGGAAGAGAAACGGCGTGTCATTGGCCATACCTTCATCGACATCTTCGAGGAGGCGGCCAGTGAGGTCGGCGACGACGTGGGCTACTTGGTGCAGGGAACGCTCTATCCGGACGTCATCGAATCGGTCTCACCCAAGGGAGGACCCTCCGCCAAGATCAAGACGCACCACAACGTTGGGGGGCTGCGCCCGGACCTCCCGTTCGAACTGATCGAGCCCTTACGCGAGCTGTTCAAGGACGAGGTGCGCCAAGTAGGGAGGGAACTCGGTCTGCCCGAGGAGATCGTGGGACGGCACCCGTTCCCGGGTCCAGGCCTGGCCATCCGGGTCCTCGGGCCAGCGACGCCGGCCGCTCTGGGAACGCTGCGAGAGGCCGACGCGATCTATTTGGAGGAGATCCGGGAGGCAGGCCTGTACGACCAGATCTGGCAGGCGTTCGCCGTCCTGTTGCCTGTCCGGGCCGTTGGCGTCATGGGCGACGCAAGGACCTACGAGAACGTGGTCGCGTTGCGGGCGGTGACGAGCAGCGACGGCATGACGGCTGACTGGTATCCGTTCCCACCCGAGGTGCTGGCACGGATAGCTGACAGGATCATCAACGAAGTGGATGGCGTGAATCGTGTGGTGTACGACGTAAGCTCGAAGCCACCAGCTACGATCGAATGGGAGTAGCCCCCACCACCAGCAAACGCTACAGCGCTTTCTCCCTCAGCAACGCCATGAAATCCTCCGGACTCGCGAGCTGCACCAGACGTTCCGGTACGTCCGGTTCCTTGGCGAACTGCGCGATCTTGCCGAGGACCGGCAGGTACTGGTTGGAGACTTCGAGCGGCGGAGCGACGATGAGGAAGAAGTTGTAGACGAGCTTGTTGTCGATGGCGCGGAAATCGAGTCCCTCCGGTTTCCGACCGAACGCGACCCGCAGTTCGCTGACGACTAGCGAGCGGCAGTGCGGTATCGCTATTCCCCGTCCGATCCCGGTCGAACCCAGGTTCTCACGCCGTTTCAGCATCTTGAACAGGACGCCGTCCGACTTCTCGTCCAGCTTCAACAGGGCAACCAGCTCCTTCAGGATCTCGTCTTTGGACGAGCCCGCGAGCTGTAGCGAAACGGCGTTGGCTGAGAAGGATTCCTCGAGCTGCATGCCTGAAACCGGCCTTCCAGGTGGAACGTCCGCGCGAAACCTAACGGGCCTGGGAAGAGGCGTCAAACGTCGCGCTGCTCGACGATGCCGTCAGCGTCTTCTCGTGAGTTGCCCCGCTCGCCCGCCGCCCCTTACATTGCTGCCGATGTCGTTTCCGTACCCTGTGGACCACGACGTGCCACTGTTTCTGGCGCCCATGGCCGGCGTCTCGGAACCGCCGTTCCGGCTGCTCTGTCGGTCGTTCGGCGCCGATGTCGTCGTGTCCGAGTTCCTCTCGAGTGAGGGGCTACGACGCGGGATCCGGAGCGTCCACGACGGCGCCTATTTCACGGCCGGAGAGCGCCCAATCGGGATTCAGCTCTTCGGGTCCGATCCGGCGGCAATGGCGGAGGCGGCGGCATTGGTGACCGAGCACTCCCGGCCGGATTTCATCGACATCAACTTCGGTTGTCCGGTGAAGAAGGTCGTCCGACGAAACGGCGGCTCGGGATGCCTCAAGGATCTCGGCCTGGTAGAGCGCATCATCCGGGCGGTCCGTGGCGCAACCCACCTCCCGGTCAGCGCCAAGGTGCGGAGCGGTTGGGACGATGCGCTCCGTAATCCCGTCGAGATCGGGCTCCGCTGTCAGGATGCCGGCGCTCAGGTGCTGACGCTCCACCCGCGGACGCGGGCGCAACTCTACAGCGGTGCCGCGCACTGGGACGAGATCGCCGCCGTGGTGGACGCGCTCGAGATCCCCGTCGTGGGTAACGGCGACATCAAGACAGCGGATGACGCGCGGCGCATGCGGCGGGAGACGGGGTGCGCGGGCATCATGATCGCGCGCGGCTCGTTCGGCAACCCGTGGATCTTCCAGCAGACCCGTGACCTTCTCGAAGGGCGGACGCCGCGACCCATGCCCAACGCTGCCGAACGCTTGGCCGTCGCGCAGCGGCACGCGGCGCTACAGCTCGAGATTCAGGGGAGCGAGCGCCGCACGGCGATCGAGTTCCGCAAGCACCTGGGCTGGTATACGCGCGGGCTGCGCGATGCGGCCGAGCTGCGCCGTCGACTCTTCCGGATCGAGTCCATGGCCGAGATCAATCGGATCTTCCGCGCGTACCTCGCGCCGCGGCGTGCCGTCGGTTGACCGAGGAGCGGCTTCGCGAGCTGCTTGCCGATGTCGCCGCCGGCAAGATCGATCCGGACATCGCCGTCGAGCATCTGGCGCATTTCCCGGTCGAAGACCTGGACTACGCGGCCGTGGACCATGCGCGGGTCCTGGTGCAGGGACAGCAGGAAGTGGTGCTGTGCGAGGGGAAGACCCCGGAACAGGCAGAGGGCATCTGCGCCGCGTTGGCAAAGGCCACCGGCACGTTCCTCGCCACGCGAGCGGACGCCGCAACGCGGGATCGGCTGACCGCCCGGTTCCCGGCCGCACAAGTCAACGAACTCGCCCGGACGGTCCGCCTGGGCCCCGATCCCGAGCCCCAGCCCACGGGGCGCGGCACGATCCTGGTCGTGACGGCGGGGACCAGCGACCTCCCGGTGGCCGAGGAGGCGGCCGTCGTGGCGCATGCGTTCGGCAACCCGGTCGCGCGCCTGACCGACGTCGGTGTCGCCGGGATCCACCGACTGCTGCTGCGTAACGAGGTCCTCAGGGACGCGTCGGTCGTGATCGTCGTCGCAGGCATGGACGGTGCCCTGGCCAGCGTGGTCGGTGGTCTCGTGCCCGTTCCCGTCATCGCGGTACCTACCAGCGTCGGATACGGCGCGGCGTTCGGTGGAGTCTCCGCATTGTTGGCGATGCTCAACTCCTGCGCTTCCGGTGTGGTGGTCGTGAACATCGACAACGGGTTCGGGGCGGCGGCGGCGGCTTCCCGCATCAACCATCTCCCGTGATCTCCTGGCTCGTGCTCGCCGGCCTGGTCGTTCTGGCCGCGGGTGTGGGCGGCGTTGGCCGTGCGGGCCGAGGCCGTCGACCGCCGGCTGTTGAGTACGTCGGTCTCGCCGGACTCG
>JADFNB010000058.1 GCA_022563595.1 Gemmatimonadota bacterium | reverse complement strand
CCGGCAGATCTCATGGGTGCCGGAGACCTGCACGTTTCGCTGATTACGCGGGGTGGGCGTCCGTTCGCCTCCGGGCTCTACATCTGGGTGCTGACGGCGCCGAGCCTGCCAGATCAACCCGCGAGTCGGCCGATTAGGGCGCGGGGGAAATTCGTCGTCATTCAGGGACTGGCCCGGTGAACCGGTTAGCTCATGAGACGGACGTCACCGACGCAGCACCAGCCGGCTCCGCGACGAACAGGTGATCCTCCACAGATCCGGTGAAGTCACGGGGACCGTAGAACCGTTCGCCCAGCGCGTGGACCACATCATCGACGGTCTCGCTGCGTGCCAACGCGATTGCGCATCCGCCCATGCCTGCCCCGGTGAGACGCGCGCCCACCGCGCCTGCCGCACCGGCGATTTCCGCGATCTCGTCCAACGCACGTGTGCTCACCTCGTAGTCGTCCCGCAGACTCGCTTGGGATTCCTGCACCAGTCGCCCGAACCGATCCAGATCGGCGTCACGCAGGGCGCGCTCCGCCCTGTGCACGCGGTCGGCCTCGGTGACGACGTGCCGGAACCGCTTGAGCAATGTGCCATCCAAGCACGACTCCGCCGCGCCGAGCAGCTGCGCGACCGGACGCGCCGCCATGACCGTCCGATAGGTCGCCCTTGACGGGGCGATACCCAGGTGAGCGGATACGCGCTCGAGCGCGCGTCTGCACTGGCGCGTTCGCCGGTTGTACTCGTCCCTTACGGCGCCCGATTTCTCGGCTTGCGCGAGACTGTGGGCGATGATGAATCGCCAATGGTCAGGGATGGGAACCGGCGTCGCCCGCAGGGGATCGAAATCGATCCGGCTCGCCGTCCCGGGTTGCGCCATCAAACAGATCGCCTGATCCATCGCGCCGCCGTGCGTGCCGACGTAGCGCTCGGCGTGCGCCATGCGCTCCGCGAGATCGAGCGCCGGGATCTCGAGGTCGTTGACGCGGGCGAGCGCAAGCGCGACCGCGATCACCAGTGCCGATGACGAGCTCACTCCGGCGGCTATCGGAAGTGTCGATCCCACCACCGCGTCGAAACCGATCCGGACGTCGCACTCGGCGGCGAGCGCCTGTACCGCCGCCTTGAGGTAGTTGCCCCAGTCGCCGGCGGCGAAGGGAGGAATCGACGCGCTCAACGCGAATTCGCGTGGCGGAAAAGCGTCGTTCGCGTTCGCGACGCGGACGGTCGCGTCGGCATTAGCGCGAAACAGCACGACGATGTTGCGCTGAATGGCCATTGGGAGCACGGCGAGGCCGTTATAGTCGATGTGCTCGCCGATCAGGTTGACTCGCCCGGGAGCACGGACGACGTGCGACGGGCCGGGGCGGCCGAGGTGGCGGGCAAAGACGACCCGCAGGCGCTCGAGATCTCTGACGTCGGGCTGCATAGGAGGTACATTCTAGCATCCCGGACAACCAAACGCTTCAACCCGAGGGGTGACAATGTCGCCGCTTGACCGTCGAGAGTTCGTGAAAGGCACCGCCGGAGCCGTCGTCGGCATGACCGGGTTCCGGCCGAACATTCTCCTGGGCCGTGATGATCGCAGGGTCAGGCTGGGTTTCATCGGGGTCGGCGGGCGGGGCACCAACCTGCTGGAACTGGCGCTGCGCCGGGACGACACGGTCGTCAATGCGTTGTGCGATATCGATGAGCAGGCGCTTCACGGCGCCCGGGACAAGGTGAATGAGGCGACGGGGAAGACGCCCGAGGTGTACGGCAGCGGGGAGGAAGATTTCCGCAATCTCGTGGCCCGGGACGATTTGGACGCGGTCATCATAGCCACGCCGTGGCTGTGGCACGTGCCGATGGCTGTCGCGTCGATGCGGGCCGGCAAGGCCACCGCGCTGGAGGTCCCCGCCGCCGTCACCGTGGAGGACTGCTGGGATCTGGTCGAGACGCAGGAGCGCACCGGCGTCGCGTTCATGATGCTGGAGAACGTCTGCTACCGGCGCGACGTGATCGCGATCCTCAATATGGTGCGGCAAGGCCTGTTCGGGGAGCTGATCCATTGCCAGTGCGGATACCAGCACGACTTGCGACACATCAAGTTCCAGCCGGGCGCAGAGTTCGGGCCGGACGCGGACGGCGAGGCGCGGTGGCGCACGCAACACGCCACCAAGCGCAACGGCGACCTCTACCCGACGCACGGTATCGGCCCCATGGCCAACTGCCTGAACATCAACCACGGCAACCGGTTCGTCTCGCTCACGTCCACCGCCACGAAATCACGCGGCCTGCACAACTACATCGTGGAGCAAGCAGGAGCGGACCATCCGAATGCTGAGATCCGGTTTGCGCTCGGCGATATCGTGACCACCGTGATCAAATGCGCGAACGGCGAGACGGTGGTGGTGAGCCACGACACCAACCTGCCGCGACCGTACTCCCTCAACTTCCGGGTGCAGGGCACCCGAGGGATCTGGATGAGCGACAACCGGTCCATCTATCTGGAGGGTGTGAGCGAGGAGCCTCACCGCTGGGAGGAAGCGCGTCCGTACCTGGAGCAGTACGATCATCCCTTGTGGCGGCGGTGGGCTGTGGAGTCGGAGGGCGCCGGGCACGGCGGGATGGATTTCTTCGTGCTTCATGGGTTCCTGGAGGCGGTCAAGCGCAACGAGCCGACGCCGCTCGACGTGTATGACGCGGCCGCATGGAGCGTCATCAGCCCGCTCTCCGAGCGGTCGGTCGCCGCCGGCAGCGCGCCGGTCCAGTTCCCGGATTTCACCGGCGGGCGCTGGGTGACGAGCAAGCCGACGTTCGGGTTCAGCAACGAATACTGAGTGGGACCCGCTGTCTGCTCGACGCCATCGGCGCATCGCCGCTGGTGGAGAACGGGCGTAGCCGGAAGCGGTACGTCACCACCGACCCCCCTGTGGTGCAGATCGAGGTTGAGCGCCTGGTAGGTGGATGTGGTCCTAGCGGGCCGGCGGCACGGTCATGGGCGAGAAGTGATACTGCACGATCCGCCACGCGTCGCCGGTCTTTACGCGCACCTCCGAATAGCGCCATGTCCCTTCCTGAGCTTCGCCGCCCGGGAGCGTGAGCGAGCCATCCAGCAACGCGACCGACACGGCGAGGTCACCGTGCAGCTGCACGTCGATGTCGCGCACCTCGAAGCCGGCACGAAATCCCGCCGCGTACGCCATCTGCAACCCCGGTAGATTGAATCCCCGGAGCAGGATCCCCCCGTCCAGGAAAAAACCGCGCGTCTCGGGAGCGTAGTGCGCCGCGACCGCTTCGAAATCACCGTCATTCCAGGCAGCCAGCGTCGCCCGCATCGCCTCGCGGATCTCGTTCTCCTGCGCGACGGCCTTGGCGGTCATGGCCAGCATTGCGGCTGTGGCGATCACCAGCGTGACCGCGCTGCTGTACCGTAATCTCCCAAACGGCGTCGCCTTAGCGGAACGTCGCGTTGCAGCTCGATTCATGATCATCCTCCGGGGCGCCTACCGCCATCGGTGAGCGATGTGGTAATCTAAGGCTCCATGACGCGAAAACCCGAATGGGTCTTTGTAGGACTGGCGGCGGCCCTGGTCGTCGCCGTCATCGCCGGGGTCGATCTCTCTCCGCGGGTGGAGAGCGATTTCTTCTTCTCCGAGGACGATCCACAGCTCCGGGCGACGGTCGAGATCACCGAGCGGTTTCCGTCGCCGGAACAACTGATCGTGCGGGCGGCCGCGTCCGATCTCGAGAGCGACGCCTATCGTGCCACCGTGCGCGAGATGACAAAGGTGCTGGCTGATTTACCTGGCGTCATCGGGGTCTTCAGCGTCACCAAAGACGATCCGCGGAGCCCGCTGTGGGGACGGCTGCTCCTGAACGCCGACGGCCGCTCCACCAACCTCGTGGTGCAGGTCGATGATACCGATCCGGCGGAATTGGTTCCCGCGATCGAAGAGGTTATCGATCGGTTCGACGGTGCGGGAGTCGATCTGGACGTATCGGGTGTGCCGTGGGTGATGGAACTGATCCGGCGCTACCTGTACCGGGATTTCATCACGTTCAGCGTCGCCGCGCTGCTCGTCTTCGGCGTGACGGTGCAGATCGTCTACCGACGATGGGGAGTCGTGCTCGGGACCCTCGTCGCCAGCTTGACCGCGTGCGCCCTCACCGTCTCGACCACCCACCTCATCGGTATGAGAATCGGGTTGCTCACGGCCAACATCGTCACCATCGTCTTCGTGCTGACCCTCTCTCACATCGTGTTCCTCACTTCCAATTGGACCCGCATCCGGGGGCGGGGCGCGGATGACGGTGCGGTCTCAGCGGCCATGCGGGAGACGTTCCGCGCGTCGATCTGGTGCATGGTCACCACGTTCTCGGGGTTCCTGAGCCTGCTGCTGGCGTCGGCGCGACCGTTGCGCGACCTGGGGCTTGCCGGCGCTATCGGCACGGTGATCGCGCTCATCGTGGCGTACAGCGTATATCCGGTCTTCCTGCGGGGCATGGGGCCGACGCCGGAAGACGCGGATGAGAGTGGTGAGGCGACGGTGCGGGGCCGGTGGAGTGATATCGGGGCGCTGCTGCCGGTGCGGCACCGTGGTGCGTGGCTGGTCGGGATCGGCTGCGTCGTGCTCGCGCTGGCACCGGGCGTGTGGCTGGTGGAGACCGATCCGCCGCTGGTCTCCTATTTCGGGGCCGGGAGCGAGCTGCGCGAAGGTCTGGAACTGATCGACCGCGACGGTGGCAGCAGCCCGCTCTATCTCGTGGTGCGCGACTCGGCGGGACGGCGGGTCGATACGGACGAAGTCGTCGACGAGATGTGGGCGCTCCAAGAGGCGCTGGAGAGCGACCCCTCGGTAGGGGTGGTGCTCTCGCCGGTCCTGTTGCTCGCGGAAGCCAGGCGACAACCGCTCGCCGGCCTACTGGGGTGGAGTCAGCTCCTCGACATACTCGAGACACCGTTCTTCAGCGGTATCGTGCGAAGCTTCATCTCGGAGGACCGCTTGGAGGGATTGTTTTTCGTGCGGATGCGCGAAGTCGGCCGCACCGAGTCGCGCGCCGACGCTGTGACGCGCATGCGGGACCACGCGCGCGAGCACGGACTCGACGTCGTGATGGTGGGCGGCGCCTACGAGCTTCAGGGACAACTCGGGCGGCTGATCGCCCGGAGCCTCCGGTTCGGTCTCGGCGGGTTGCTGCTGCTGTTCGTCGGGATCGCCTTCGTCGTCTCGCGCAGGCCAGGCTGGACAGTTGCCATGATCGCCGTCCTCACCGGCGTCCCCGTGGTGGTGCTGGGTGGGTTGGGATACTTGCGTCTCCCGGTCGATATCATCACGTCGCCCGCCGCGAACGTGGCGCTAGCGATGGGTGTGGACTCCATGATCCATCTGGTGACGCGCGTTCGGCGGATGCGGGAAGCGGGCAGCCCGGCGAGAGAAGCGTGGCTCACGGCGCGCGCGCAGCTCTGGCGTCCGATCCTGGGCGCCACGCTGATCATCTGTGCCGGGTTCGGGATCTTCAGCCTGTCGGCGTTTCCACCGACCCAGCGCTTCGGGATCGCCGTTATCCTCGGGACGCTGACCGCGGCCATGATGACGCTGGTGGCGTTGCCGTTCGCGGCTGGATGGAAGGATGGGATGTCGGATGGAAGGATGGAAGGATGGAAGGATGGAATAGGGGGATGGAAGGATGGAGTGGTGGAATGAGGGGAGGCCTCGACCTGTCCATCTTTCCACCGTCCCATCCTTCCATCTTGACTGGGACGGCGATCCGGGTGGTCAGGAAAGACCGAGCCGCGACTCCAGATGACTCTTCACCGCCGGGGTGATGATGCCGCGTTTCAGGAGATCATCCAGGGTACTCGAGATCTGGGAGCGATCCGCCTCGAGCTTGCGCTCCCTGAGTTCGCCGATGATACGGGCCAGCCGTTGATCATACTCCCCATGCCGAAAGTCACGCGCGTCCATCTCCTGCTTGAGCTTCTCCATCTCCTGCACGAACCGCTCTAGCGTAATCGCCGACATCCACGCCTCTCAGGACAAGATGTCTTAACGGTAACCGGCGGGTGATGCTTCGACTAGGTGGCCTCGGCGGCGGCCCTGACCGTGCCGCAGTGGATCTCCACCGTGTCGGCCTGATGGATGGCGTACCCTCCGGCGAGCGTGACCGCGACAGGCACGCCCGCGTCGCGCGCGTACCGGAAGATCTTCTCATCCCGTTCGTGGAGGCCCTGCATTGTGAGGCCGAGCCCGCCGAGCTGATCCTGTCGGTAGGGATCGGCACCGGCCAGGTAGAAGATCACTTCGGGACGGTGCTCTGCCAGAATCGATGGAATGTGCTCGTCGATCAGGGCATGGTATTCCTCGTCGCCGGTGCCGTCGTCCAGGCCGACATCCAGGTCGCTGGGAGGCTTCCAGGCAGGGTAGTTGCGCTCCTGATGAAAGGAACAGGTGAACACGCTCGCGTCAGGCGCGAAGATCGCGGCGGTTCCATTGCCTTGATGCACGTCGCAATCGATCACCGCCGCCCGCTCGATGACGCCCTCTCGGAGCAGCACGCGCACGGCTATTGCCACGTCGTTGATGAGGCAGAACCCCTCGCCGTGATCGGCGAAGGCGTGGTGAAACCCTCCGCCGAGATGCACCGCGATCCCATGGCGGAGGGCGAGTTGTCCGACGAGCGTGGACCCACCCGCGCACAGCCACATGGCGTCGCGGAGCGCCGGTGAGAACGGCACCTCCAGCGTGAGTTGATCGGCGACGGACAGCGTTCCGGTCCGAATCTCGTTGAGGTACTCGGTCGTGTGCACCAGCCCCACCTGCTCGTCCGTGGCGGGATCGGGTCGTAAGACGTCGCTAGCGGCGATCGTTCGCCTGGCGATCAGCCGGTCCCGGACGAGACGGTACTTCTGGGTAGGGAAGACGTGCGGCCCGATGTCCACCTCGTAGGCCTCGTGCCATACCACGGGGAGTCGCGGTTCCGGGATATCGATCGAAGCGTCCGTCATGTCGAGCTCCCAGGATCACGGCTTTCATGACGCGGTCTCCTTGGGCCGTAGGAAGTAAGCTCCGGCCCGCAGTTCCGGCCAGGCATCCGTAATTGATGGTGTGCGGCATCGCACAGCGCGGCGGCCCGTGCCGGCGCATAATCGAGGGGATCGGCCGGCGCGCCACCGGAGAGAACCGGCGCGTATGGGCCAACTGGTTCAGCCCTTTGGGGTTACGGGCCACAGATCGTTTGACTTGCAACCGAGAATTTTACTGATTCGCGTCGGCGCCTGATGACCTTCTTGCTCATCGCTTCGCTCGTTCTCGCCGCCGGTGCGGCCGCCTGGGCGGTCGCGCTGCGGTTGCGGCTCCGTGCCTGTCAGGAGGACGCGCAGGCCGGGCGGCCGGCGGCGTATCTGGAGCAGCTGTTCGAGGGCGCACCTGAAGCGATCGTCCTGGCCGACAACGACAGCCGTGTGATCCGGGTGAACGCGGAGTTCGTCCGCATGTTCGGCTATTCGGCCGAAGAGTCGCGGGGCAAATTGCTCGACGAGTTGTTGCCGCCGACCGAGCTGTTCGAGGAGGCTGCCGCCGCGACCCGCTCCGTCGCCGATGGGGGGCGGGTCAGCTTCGAGACGGTACGCCGGCGGAAGGACGGGACGGAGATCGACGTTTCCGTGCTCGGCACCCCCATCGAGTTCGGGGGTGGTCAGATAGCCGTGTACGGCATCTACCGGGACATCACGGAGCTGAAGCGCACGGTCGAGGCTCTCCGTCTGTCGGAAGAGAAGTACCGCTCGATCCTGGAAACGATCGAGGACGGGTACTACGAGGTCGACTTGGCGGGCAACCTGACGCTGTTCAACGGCGCGCTCCAGCGGATGCTCGGGTATCCCGCCGAACGGCTGACCCGGATGAATGGCCGGGACTTCATGGACCAGGAGAACGCCAAGCGGATGCACGAGACGTTCAAGGCCGTGTACCGGAGCGGGGTGTCGGCCCACACCCTCGGCTGGGAGTTCGTCCGCGCCGACGGCTCACGCCGCAGTGCGGAAGCGTCGGTGACCCCTGTCAGGGACGGGTCGGGCCGGATCACGGGGTTCCGCGGTATCGCGCGGGACATCACCGAACGGAGACGCACCGAGCGGGCGTTGCGCGGGAGCGAGGAGCGGTACGCGCTAGCCGCCCGCGGCGCGAACGACGGGCTGTGGGATTGGGATCTGCAGAGCGGCAAGGTGTACTACTCGCCGCGCTGGAAGGCGATGCTCGGGTACAGCGATGGGGACTTGCACGGTGAGCCCGATGATTGGTTCGGCCGCGTCCATCCACAGGATCTCGAGCGGCTCAAGAGCCAGATCGCCGATCACCTGGACGGTCCGTCGTCGCACTTCCAGAACGAGCACCGCATCCTCCACAAGGATGGGTCCTATCGCTGGGTGCTCTGTCGCGGCGTAGCCGAGCGCGACGGGAAGGGGCAGGCGACGCGGATGGCCGGTTCCCAGACCGACATCAGCGAGCGGAAACGGGCCGAAGAGCGGTTGACGCACGACGCGTTCCACGATGTCCTAACCGGTCTCCCCAACCGCTCGCTGTTCACCAGCCTGCTCGATCGCTGCATTGCGCGCCTCAAGCGCCGGTACGACTACCGGTTTGCCGTCCTCTTCCTCGACATCGACCGGTTCAAGGTCATCAACGACAGCCTGGGACACATGGTGGGCGACCAGCTGCTCGTGGCCGCCTCGAAGCGGCTGGCATCGTGCCTGCGTCCGGGCGATACGGTGGCGCGTCTGGGGGGCGACGAGTTCACGATCCTCCTCGACGACATCATCGACGAGAAAGACGCCATTCGGGTGGCCGAGCGGATCCAGGCGGAGCTGATGGCGGCGTTCAAGATCGGATCCAACGAGGTGTTCACCTCGGCTAGCATCGGGATTGCGCTCAGCGGTCCTGCCTACCGGCGGCCGGAGGAGATCCTCCGTGACGCCGACACGGCGATGTATCGCGCCAAGGCCGGTGGGAAAGCGCGCCACGAGGTGTTCGATACGGACATGCACCGGCATGCCGTGACCCTGTTGAAGCTGGAGACGGATCTTCGTCGGGCGCTCGAGCGTGACGAGTTTCGCATGGTCTACCAGCCGATCGTGGCGCTGGAGACCGGGCGGCTCGCCGGCTTCGAGGCGCTGCTCCGATGGGACCACCCGGAGCGCGGTTTGGTGACGCCGACGGAGTTCATCGCGCTCGCCGAGGAAACCGGCTTGATCATCCCGATCGGCCAGTGGGCGTTGAGGGAAGCATGCCGCCAGCTCAACCAGTGGCTGGCGATTCCGCGGAACGGGGCCGACCCGTTGATGGTCAGCGTCAACCTCTCGGCACGCCAGTTCGAGGACCGGGCGCTGGTCGAGATCGTCGCCGATGTGCTCGCGGTGACCGGCCTACCGGCCGCCTCACTCAAGTTGGAGATAACGGAGAGCGTCCTGATGGATCAGGCGGAGGCCAGTGTGCGCCTCCTGGACGACCTGAGGCAGTCGGGCGTCCAGGTGCAGATCGACGATTTCGGCACCGGCTACTCGTCGCTCGGTTACCTCCATCGCTTCAGCCTCGATGCTTTGAAGATCGATCAGTCATTCGTGAGCCGGGTCGGGCTGGACAACGAGAACAGCGAGATCGTCCGGACGATCGTCACGCTCGCACGGAACCTCGGGATGACGGTCGTGGCCGAAGGTGTGGAGACCATCGAGCAACGCAACTATCTCGAGACGCTGTCCTGCGAACACGTGCAGGGGTTCCTCTTCGCCGGACCGCTCGACGTAGGGGAAGCGGAGGCGCTCATCCGCTCGGGGAGAACCTGGTAGGAAACGTAACCACGGCGGTGGCGCGTTCGGGTTGCCGATCCGTTTGTCTCTGGTGATATTTTCCCATCCTGACAGGGCGGTATCGTCTAGGGGCTAGGACGCGGCCCTCTCAAGGCCGAAACACGGGTTCGACTCCCGTTACCGCTATACCGCCTTCCCGTCCCCATCGTCTAACGGTCAGGACACCACTCTTTCAAGGTGGGAATAGGGGTTCGATTCCCCTTGGGGGCACTCCGTACCGCGTCTCGTGCGTCCTTCCTCCTCGCTGCTACATCCCCTGGAACAACGTCACGCCCGCCCACACGTGCCTGCCAGGCGAGTCCACGCCGGAAGCGTGCGAGCGGTAGAGCGCGTCGGCGATGTTCTCGATGCCGGCGCTCGCGCTCAGGGAGGGGGTGACCTGGGCGTGGAAGGTGAGGGAGTGGACAGTGTAACCCGGGGTGCCGCCATCGGGTATTCGGGGGTCGCGTAGATCGCGGTTGGCCAGGCGGTCTTGTCGCGTCGCCCAAGCGAGTTGGTAGGCCACCCACATCTGCCGGCCCGGCGGTCGCCAGCGGAGCGAGACGGTACCCTGCAGTGGTGGGATCTTCGCCATCGGCTCGACGCCGCCGTCGCCGCCCGTCTGCTCACCGTGGGTGTAGAGCAGGGTGGCGCGTCCGAGTATCGGGCCGACGACCCGCAGGGCCTCGATCTCTACGCCGGCGACGCGTGCCGTGGCGACGTTCCGTCCCTGAAAGACACGTTCGCCGTCGAACAGGGTGTCACCGGCGAACGACCAGAGGACGCGGTCGATGAAACCGTCGATCACGGTGCGGTAGACAGTGACGTCGATCGTCGTGCGCTTGTCGTGCAGGCGCACGCTGGCCTCATAGCTCACCGATTCCTCGGGTTGGGCATTGGGATTCGGCAACACCACACCGCCGGGCACGGAGCCCACGTTGGTGAGATCGTAGAGGTTGGGAGCGCGAAACCCCTGCGCGATGCGGAGTGCGATGGAGAGGGGAGCAGCGATGGTCACCACGGCCCCGATCTGGCCGGTCAACGCGGCGGCTTCGTTCTCGACCGCGCCGCCAAGGTCTAGCCCCACGTCGGCGACCGACCGGAACCCGCTCCATCGGCCGCCCAGCGACAACCGCACGCGCGGGATTACTTCCGCGTCGGCGGAGAGGAACACGCCCACGCGGTCCATAGTGGCGCCGTCGGGGAACCGACCGGTGGCGATGCGGCCGTCTTGCGTGGAGCGGAACAGCTCGACGCTGGTGCCGGCCAGGCTCTCCCGCCGCCCCCTGCTCGAGAGGTAGTCCCGATAGGCTTCGCCGCCCCAGGTGAGCCACACGGACCTGTGTCCCCTGTGGATCAAGCTCGAGCCGACCAGTGACACGCCCGGCGTGTAGACGTCGTCCCGGGTGCGTTCCAGGATCGTCGCGGGGAGCCCGTTGTCTTCCAGCCGGCGCCGGCGCCGTCCCTCGCGCTGGATGGCGAGGCTGGCGGTGGCCTCGATCGCGAGCAGCGACGGCCTCCCTGGCTCGGCCCGATAGCGCGCGAAGGCGAGCTGGCGCGTCTGCGGCTCGAAGACGTGTTCGGCGTCGCGACCGACCGCCGGAGCCCGGAAATCCACGTAGCGGTCATACCGCGGCACGTTGTGCAAGGCGAAATGCTCGACGCCTACGGTAAGGCTGTGGATGGGATTCGGGTGGTAGGAGATCCGGGCGTCGAGCCCTTCGGCGGTGAATCCCGTCGGGGATTGCGCGTCGATGTCGCCGCCGGCGTGCAGGTTGCCCGCCTGTTGCAGCGTGCCGCCCATGCCGATGTTCAGCGTGGGACTTCCCCATCCGGCGGAGAGCCGCCCGCGCACCCCGCCGTTGGACGTGGTGGCCTGGAACGTCCCGCGCATGGTCCAGCCCTCGGCGCTCGGGTGGGGGCGGGTGATGAGATTCACGACCCCGCCCTGGGCGTCCGACCCGTACAACACGGAGGCCGGCCCGCGAATGACGTCGATGCGCTCGATCGTCTCCGGGTCGATCGTGGCGAGATACTGTCCCGGCCCGTCGCGGTACGTCCCGTTGTTCAGCGGGATTCCGTTGACCAGCAGCAGGACCTGGTTGCCGACCAAGCCGCGCAGGATCACGGCTCCCTGGCCGGCCGACGTCTGTTGTACGTGGACGCCGGCGATGTGGCGCAGCAGATCGGCGGCGATGCGTCCGGCCGCCCGGTCGGCCGACGTGGGCGCGGTGACGCTGGCCGCTATCGGGCTCGTGGCATTGGCCCCGCGTACGCCGCGCGTGGCCGTCGCCACGATCTCCGGCATGAGGTACGTAGTGTCACCTGGGAGAGAATCCCGGCGTTCATCCTGAGCGGCCAGCGGCGATGCCAGGAGCGGGAAAGCCCAGACGAGTCGTCTCATCATCGACACGGGATACACCGCCGACCACTGATCTTGTTCCAAACGCGAGTCATGGCGGACGGAAGATGGCCGGTCGCCAGCGCTTTGCCAACGGTTCCCAAGGTGTCTTCATGATTCATTGAGATACCCCATGATCTGTCGGTCGTAGTCTCCTGGTAACGGCCATGTTGGAGTATCGCCGCGGCCTTCAGCGGCAACGTTCTGCCGACCGGTATCCTACCGTCCATCGAGTGCTCGGATCTGGATCTGGACAACCTCACTCCGTTGCCGCGCTATTTTGAGCTGAACCGCGTGATGACAGACCTGTCGGGCGGCTCGTTCCGCTCTGTGATCGACGGGATGGCAAGCTCGCGTTCACGTGAAGGGTTGAGAGGTAGGCCGGGCTCGGTTAGCTTTTCAGCCGCGCGCCGCTAGCTCAATTGGCAGAGCAACTGACTCTTAATCAGTAGGTTCCCGGTTCGATTCCGGGGCGGCGTACTGCGCTAACAGATTGTACTCCAACACATTCTCGATTTCGACGGTCGCTCCGTTGAGGGGTCGTTTTCGCATTGGGGCCCCAATCGGGCCCCAAAATCCGCAAACCTCGCGCTCTCTCCCAGAATGTCACATCTTCTAGGGCGATGACTGACGCCCTGGACCGCCTCAAGGTCGCCCTCGCCGACCGTTACAAGATCGAACGGGAACTCGGTTCGGGTGGCATGGCGACTGTGTACCTCGCCGAGGACCTGAAGCACAAACGCAAGGTCGCGGTCAAAGTCCTGAAACCCGAACTATCGGCCATTCTGGGCGGCGAGCGGTTTCTAAAGGAAATCGAGGTCACGGCGAATCTGCAGCACCCGAACATCTTGCCGCTGTACGACTCCGGAGAAGCGGACACGTTCCTCTACTATGTGATGCCCTATGTCGAGGGCGAAACGCTTCGTGACAAACTCGCTCGTGAGAAACAACTGAGCGTCGAAGATACTGTCGAGATCGCGAAGGCAGTGGCGGGTGCGTTGAGCTATGCCCACAGCCACGGGGTGATCCACAGGGACATTAAGCCGGAGAACATCCTGCTTGAGTCCGGACAGGCCGTGGTGGCGGATTTCGGGATCGCGCTGGCTGTGAGCACGGCGGGCGGGAACCGGTTGACCGAGTCGGGGCTCTCCTTGGGGACGCCGCAGTACATGAGTCCAGAGCAGGCGACGGGAGACCGGGATCTCGATGCGCGGACTGATGTTTACGCGTTGGGAGCGGTGGTCTATATTGGGCTTGCCGGGCCGCGGGGCGCCTCGCGGATGGGGCCGCCGTATCTGACGGACGGGACGGCGCGTTGGGTCGAAATCGAACTCGCCGTGCCCGCCGCGGAGGCCTGGATTGAAGAGTACATCGAGCCGGGCGCGCGGCAGCTGGACTCTCGAACGGGGGAGACAACGGTGAAGGTGCTTGGCGTGGCGCGCGAGGAAGAGGGCGGGCTAAGCGTCCGTTTGGAGGTGAGGGCCGTGCGCGACCCCTTAGGGGCATACATGGCCGGTCCGTACCGCTTGGTCCCCGGCCGCGAACTTCGAATCGAATTGGAGGCCTGCGTTTTCGAGGGCCGGATTCGCCGGATGAGGATCCCGGCGGACGAGGTTGAATGAACTGGGTCGCCGAGAGCGGGGTCGCGAAGGCGTGGCGCCACTCGATTCTATCCGCGTGGTGGAACGGTCCTCCGCGCGTCACCGAGGCCTTCGGGTCGTCGATCGTCCTTGGACGACTACCCTCATTTGCGCCCGGTATTTTTGCGGGGTCCGTTGTCGTGGTCTGCGTATTCCTCGGGTATACCGCAGGCTTCCCCGTGAGCATCCTTTGTCTGTTGTCTCTGGTCGCGGGGGCCGCGGCGCCGAACCTTGCCATCGTGGTGATCGATAACGAGCGCTACGGCGAGACCGGCATGCAGCCCACCCACACCGCGCGCGGCACAGACCTCTCGGCGGTCGCCAAGGCTTGTGGTTTTTC
>JADFNB010000095.1 GCA_022563595.1 Gemmatimonadota bacterium | reverse complement strand
GCACGATCGTGCGTCTCGTGTTTCCGAAATAGTAGCGGGGATCACGCGCGCGGAGACCGTCACCGACTATTCACTACGCTGGCGTCCCTCGCGAGCCACCTGCTCCGGGCGTGCCACGCTGCCGCTCGGCATCCTGATCTCGTTCATCGTCATGCGCGGGATAGGAGTGAACGCGAACATCATGAGCCTGGGCGGAATCGCGACCGCGATCGGGGCCATCGGCGGCGCGGTCAGATTGGCCGGCCGCTACGGGTACCGACTCCGGCGGCGGAACCCGACACCGCTCTCGCGGGCGCCGAGTGAAGAGGGACACCATGACCGATCACGAACAGGCGCTGGAACCCCAGGGCGCCCGCTACATGTGGGTCTCGATAGACAGGACCACCGTATAGTCCAGCTCCGGCTGGTTTCCCCGCAGCCGGTGCAGCACCGGGAGCTTGATCCCGCCCTTGAGCGCCCAGTTCCGGTACGTGAGCCAGAAGCCGGGGGAGATGGCCAAGATCGTGCCGCCGCTCGCCGACTGCGCCGTGCCGTCCACGACGGTGCGCGCGGCCGTCACGCCGTTGAACTCGACGAGGAAGAGCGGATCGATTCCCCTGAAGCTGGGGATCCACGGACGTAGCCCGACTGCGGCATCGTAGCGGTACTCGTTGCCGAGCTGCCTGCCGAACGCTTCGCCGTTGACCCGAACCAATCCCGATAGCCACAGATACGAGCGCAGGCCGTCACGAGAAACCGTGGCACCGGCGAGAAAGTCGGTCGACCCGGAGCCCAGCGGGGGATCGCCCGACGCCTCCGCCAGCGGAACTTTCACGCCCCCGATGACCGCGGCATGATACTGCGTCCGGCCACTGAACGAATGGAAGAATCGCCACTTGGCGCGGATCACAGCATCGCCCAACCCGGTCGCGTCGCGATCGATCTGTGCGCCACCGGGCGCCAGCCCACGCATCGTCCGGCGCTGCACGAGCGGAAACGCCAAGGCGAGATTCACGTCCTGGGTGATTCCGTAGATCAACTCCCCATGCAGTCCGCGGCCGCGTTCCTCGAGGGTCCCCGTACGCTGCGTGAGCTGGCCCTCGAGTGCCACGCCGAACCCGCCGCGCCAGATCGTCTGCGGTCCGAGGCCGAAGATCGGGTTGTGCCGCAGCGCGTCCGCTCCCGGGGATGAACCCGACACGCTCTGCGCGCTGCCCGAGGCCGTAACCAGCGCGACGAGCGCGGCGGAGAGTATCAGCGAGCGACGGGAGTTCCTACGTATCTGTTGCACGTTCGAACACCGGGTACTCGGACTCGAAGTTTCGCTCGATCTTCGCGACCTCGAATCCCGCATCCTCGACTGCATCAATGATCGCCTCGTTGGACGCATCGGCATCGTCTCGGAGCGTCAGCGTCGCAATACCCGTCTCCAGGACGACGTCCAGCGCTTCCACACCGTCGAGGCGCTTGAGCTTCTGCTCCACGCCGTAGGCACAAAACGGACAGCTCATGCCGAGAATCGTTACTTCAATCTGCCGCGTCGAATCCTCTCGAACGGTGGATTCCTCTTGGGCCGAGAGAGCCGGCGCGGCGGCGCCGAGCGCGAAGGCCAACAAGACCGTGGTACCAAACGCTTTCATGATGTTCCTCCCTTTCGTGAAACGTTACGAGGTGCATCGTCCACCCCGGATATCCGAATGTTCTGCCGGCCGCACGGCAACGTCTTCACATCCCCGACATCGGCTGGAACCAGTGATGGAACCAGGGCACGTCGTTGGGCCGGAGCGTCGAGTGCGTCAGCGACTCGAACGCCTCCCGCAACCCGACGACGCCAGCCAGCCAGTCCAGTCCCCACCACCAGGCGGTCGCCGTCAACGCGCCCACGAGAATGGCGACAAGCAGCCAGACGAGAACCCTTTTGCTCAGCTCCACGCCCAGCAGACCGACGTACCGGGGAAGCGCGAAGGGCATGACCAGGGTTCCCAGGTAGAAGGCCGACAACCCAGCGTTGGTCACGAACCCCGCCTTCCAGAGTCCGGCTGCGATCAACGCGTTCCCGGCTAGGGGAGCGCTGGTCACATAGGCAACCGCCAGCCCCACGCCAGCGTTGCCGAGCTGCACCATGGGTCCCTTCGAGCCCTGGAGCGAGAGGTACGCCGGGGATTGGCCGAGGGCGAGGAAGAACCCGATGCCCACCAGACCGAACAGCAGCGGCCACCAGAGCGAGTAAACCTGCCCTCCGAGCGACAATCCCACGCGCGCCCATACCGGTCCCCGTCGGGCGATCGGCGCGGTATCGCCACCGGCCGCGATCTCCTGCTCTGCGGAGCGTCGCGCCGCTTCCCATAACCTTTCCGGAGTTCGGCACACGCCATACAACAACACCGCAAGCACCACAGCCACCGCGACGAACTGGCCGATCACCGGCTGCGGCCCGTTGAGCTCGATGATGAAGAACAGCACCCAGATGAACAGCGCCTGCGCCGAGACGAGATACGCCATCACCCCAGCCGGGCTCACCCCGTGAGCCAGCAGCTCTCTCGCCTGCCGGAAGATCCGGCCGCGGCTCGGCGGGCTCAACACGCCGAGCAGTGTGGCCATCCAGACCGTGCGCCACCCGTCGTGCCGATGATCGAGCAGTCGGCGGCGCCAAATATCGAACACGAGCGACTCGCTGATCACGGTGACCACCACTGCCGACACCCACACCCACCACAGCATGAAGAGGATGTGGCGGCCGGTGAACGTGGCCCACTGCTGTATGCTTTCTATGAAAGGCGGCATTCCATCTCTCGCTATATCCCAGTGTTCGCTGGCGTCCCTATCGGAAGAACGAGAACCGGAACCGGGTGCCCAGCTGAAACCTGATGTCGTGCTTCAACTGCGTCCCGTTGAGATCCTGCACGATGGGAAACTGCACCGACCCCTCGAACAACAACCAGGGCGTCGGGACCCATTGTAGATCCGGACTCAAGAACAGCA
>JADFNB010000094.1 GCA_022563595.1 Gemmatimonadota bacterium | reverse complement strand
TTACCTGACGATAATCAGCAACACGGACTCGAAGATGGCCGAGGCGTATGAGGCCAAGGAGATCGGCGGAGACCATTTCCGCTCGAGTGCCGTGTTTCTGACGCAGGCGCATCCCAAGCAGACGGAGGGCTCGGACGTCCACGTGGGGCCGTCGATGGACCAGCTCTACGTGCAGCGCTTCGGGCAGGACACGCCGATCCCCTCGATGCAGCTCTCCCTCGAGCCCGTCGATCAGGCCGGCGGCTGCGCGTACGGGTACGCGTGTGTCTACACCGACACGATCAGCTGGGCGTCCGCGACGGAGCCGCTGCCGATGGTGCGGGATCCTCGGGCTGTCTTCGAGCAGCTCTTCGGCGCCGGCGGCACCCCGGAGCAACGGGCGGCGCGCCGGCGGACCGACCGCAGCATCCTCGACTGGGTGATGGACGAGATGCGGAGTCTCCGTCGAAACGTGGGGCCCGCCGACCGGATCCGGATCGATCAGTACGCGGAGAATATCCGTGAACTCGAACAGCGCATCCAGCGGATCGAAGAGCACAACACCAGCGGTGAGCTGCGGGAGTTACCGGCTGCCCCTGCCGGCGTTCCAGACTCCTTCGAGGAGCACGTCAAGCTCACGTTCGATCTGCAGGTGCTCGCGTTCACTGCAGACATCACTCGCGTGTTCTCGTTCAAGCTGGGGCGTGACGGATCGGGGAGGGTCTATCCCGGCAGCGGCGTCACCACCGGGTTCCACTCGGCCTCGCACCATGGCGGTAACGAGGAACGCGTAAAAGACTTCGCCAAGATCAACGAGTACCACATTTCCATGCTTCCCTACTTCATGGAGCGGCTCCAGAACACCATGGACGGAGACGCTAACCTCCTGGACAAGACCCTGATCGTCTACGGCTCCGCCATGGCGGACAGTAACCTCCACAACCATCGGCGATGCCCGCTGTTCCTCGCGGGTGGTGCCGGCGGCCAGCTGAAGGGTGGTCTCCACATCAAGGCCGAGGACGGCACACCCATGGCCAACGTGATGCTGAGTTTGATGCACAAGCTCGGAATGAGTGACATGGAAAGCTTCGGCGACAGCACCGGCGAGTTCTCGTTTGACGTGCCGGAAACCGCCACTGGAAGTCAGTGACCCCGGAGGTGACGATGCGTAATCGCATGCATGTGAACGTCCTCGGCGCCTTGTTCCTGATGTTGTTTCTGGGGACGCCGATGCCGGAATCACCCGTCGCGGATGCGGCAATGAAGGGTGACATCGAGACGGTTCGATCGTTGCTTCGCGCGGGGGCTGATGTAAATGCCGCGCAGGGCGACGGCATGACCGCTTTGCACTGGGCCGCCGTGCACAACGATGTGGCGATGGCCGAGCTGGTGCTCTACGCCGGCGCCAACGTGAGGTCGACAACGCGCCTGGGTGGCTACACCCCGCTCCACTTGGCCAGCAGGGAAGGGCTCGGCGACGCGGTCAGCGCGCTTCTCGAGGCCGGCAGCAAGCCGAATACGTTCACCTCGACCGGGGTGAGCGCCATCCATCTCGCGGCCCAGGCCGGCCGGCCCGATGCGATTCGAGCGTTACTCGAGCACGGTGCCGAGGTCGACGCGAGAGATGCGTACGCCGGTCGTACACCACTCATGTTCGCGACGGCCCAAAATCGCCTCAAGGCTGTGGGTATACTCATACAGGCCGGCGCCGACGTGGCCCTGGCGACCGAGGTCAAGGACCTTCAGGCCATGGCCAAAGAGGACGGTCGCGACCGAGCACGAGCGGACCGTATCCTTCGGGCCAAGCGTGACCCGGAGCCGGAGGAACCCGCGGGGGCAGGGGCACCCGCTTCCCAGAGAGCGCAGCCTGGAACCCCCCGCCAAGCTGCCGCTCCCGCCGACAGTGCCGGCGGGAAGCACGCGGTAGCGGATTCTACGGCTCACGCGGTAGCGGATTCTACGGCTCACGCGGTAGCGGATTCTACCGCTCACGCGGTAGCGGATTCTACCGCTGCTGCCAAGACCGTAGCCGATTCGACAGCCAGGGAACGTGAGCTATATCCGCGCGAGCCGGATCGACCCACGCGCCCGCCGGACCCGGATAGCGCCGCCGCCGCGGCAGACACCAATACGAACGCACCCCGCCCACTCTCGTACACCGATCTGGTGGGCCGACAGGGGGGCTTCACCGCGCTGCACTACGCCGTCCGCGACGGACGCACGGAAGCGGCGCTCCTCCTTCTCGAATCGGGCGCCAACCTCGACCGGCTCACCGAGGGAGACCAATCGTCGCCGCTTCTAGTTGCCATCATCAACGGCAACTTCGACCTGGCGATGTTGCTGCTCGGTATGGGGGCGGATCCGACGCTCGCCAGCGAGGATGGGGCCGAGCCGCTCTTCGCGACGGTCAACAACGAGTGGGCGTTGCGCACGTGGTATCCACAACCGACAGCGTCGAAGCAACAGCAGACGTCATACCTCGAGTTGATGAAAGCCCTGCTCGAGGCCGGCGCCGATCCAAACGCACGGCTCGAGACGCACATCTGGTACGCCTCGTACAACGCCGGGCGCCTGGGAGTGGACTTTGCGGGTGCCACCGCGTTCTGGCGGGCCGCCTACGCGACCGATGTCGCGGCCATGCGTTTGTTGGTGGAGTACGGCGCCGACCCGAACATGGTGACCATCAAGCCGGCCTCGCGCCGCCGTTCTAGACGGGACACTACCAGCACAGCGGACACTACCGAGACCGAGGAAGATCCCTCCGGTCTACCCCCGGTGCCGGCTGGCGGACCCGCGGTCCATCCGATCCACGCGGCCTCCGGTGTGGGCTACGGAACATCACGGGTCGGGCAGCAGCATCGTCACGTACCCGACGGGTGGTTGCCCGCGATAAGGTACCTCGTCGAAGAGCTGGGAGTAGACGTGAACACGCGGGACCACGACGCCTATTCAGCGCTCCACCACGCCGCGGCGCGGGGAGACAAC
>JADFNB010000021.1 GCA_022563595.1 Gemmatimonadota bacterium | reverse complement strand
GCCGAGGAGGGCAAAGGCGAGTCCCGCCGCGCGGAGCCAGTTGGGGGCCCGGGGCCGGGTCCTTGCGCCCGACCGCCGCTCCATCGTCAGCGTGTCGGCTCGAGGTCGGTGGGCGATTCGAGGGCGTCGAGGAGGTGCCCGAGCTTCTGCCGCTTGACAGCGAGATAGCGCTCGTTCTCGGGGTTGCTCTCAACGACGATGGGCACGCGCTCCACGAGGCTGAGACCGTAGGACTCGAGCCCGACGACCTTCTTGGGGTTGTTGGTGAGCAGCCGCATCTCGCGGACGCCCAGGTCCACGAGGATCTGCGCGCCGATGCCGTAGTGCCGCAGGTCGGGCGGGAAGCCGAGCTGCTCGTTGGCCTCCACCGTGTCCGCGCCGTCGTCTTGGAGCGCGTAGGCGCGGATCTTGTTGTGCAGGCCGATGCCACGGCCCTCCTGCCGCATGTAGAGGAAGACGCCCCGGCCCTCCTCCGCGATGGCCTTGATGGCCATGTCGCGCTGGACGCCGCAGTCGCACCGGAGACTGCCGAAGACGTCGCCGGTCAGACACTCGCTATGCACGCGCACGAGCACCGGCTTGGGCGTCTTGACGTCGCCGAAGACGAGTGCGACGTGCTCGGCCGCATCGACGTCCGACCGGTAGGCGATGGCGCGCGCCTCTCCGTAGGCGGTGGGGAGCCGGGCCTCGGCCACCTTCTGCACGAGGTGCTCGTGCTCGAGCCGGTAGGCGATGATCTGCGCGACGCTGATGATGTTGATGCCGTGGGGCTCGGCGATGGCCTCGAGCTCGGGCCGGCGGGCCATGGTGCCGTCGTCGTTCATGATCTCGCAGACGACCCCGGCCGGCCGCAGGCCGGCCATGCGCGCCAGGTCGACGATGGCCTCGGTCTGCCCGGCGCGCACCAGCACGCCGCCCTCCTGCGCCCGCAGCGGGAACATGTGCCCCGGCCGGGCGAGGTCGGCGGGGTTGGTCTCCGGGTCGACGAGCGCCCGCACCGTCGCGGAGCGGTCGGAAGCCGAGATGCCGGTCCCGCCGTTCTTCAGATCGACCGACACGGTGAACGCGGTCGAGTTCCGCGACGTGTTGCGGGAGACCATCAGGTCGAGATCGAGCTCGCGCAGCCGCTCGGCGCTCATCGGTACGCAGATCAGACCGCGCCCGTGGACCGTCACGAAGTTGATGGACTCGGGCGTGACGAACTCGGCGGCCATCGCGAAGTCGCCTTCGTTCTCGCGGTCCTCGTCGTCGACGATGATGACGAACCGGCCGGTCCGGATGTCCTCGATGGCTTGCTCGACGGTGGTCAGCCCCACGTCCTCATCCCCTCGGCAGCAGACGCTCGACGTACTTGGCCAGGATGTCGACCTCGATGTTGACCGGGTCGCCGGCCTTGCGGAAGCGCAGCACGGTGTGGTCGAAGGTATACGGTATCACGGCCACGCTGAACGCGGTATCGCGTACCCCGGTGATGGTCAGGCTGATGCCGTCCACGGCGACGAATCCCTTCTCCACGACGTAGCGCGCCAGGTCCGCCGGTACGTTCACCGTGAGCACGCGATCGGCGGGCGTGCCGTCGAAGCTCGCGATCGTCCCCACGCCGTCCACATGGCCCTGGACGACGTGCCCGCCCATACGCGATGCCGGGGTCAGCGCCCGCTCAAGGTCCACCGGGTCGCCGGCCTCGAGGGAGCCCAGGCTCGTTCGAGCCAGCGTCTCGGCGGACAGATCGGACGTGAATGAATCGTCGGTGCGCTCGACCACCGTGAGATCCGCCCCGTTGACCGCGATGCTGTCGCCGAGCCGCGTGTCCACGAGGACGGTGGCGGCGGCGACGACGAGCCGGTTCGCCGACGCCTCCCGCACGGTGCCGAGCTCCTCCACGATGCCGGTGAACAACGCTCGCTCCTAAGCCCGATCAGCCGGAGGGCGCGCCGGATAGCCGACGACCATCAGGTCGCCGTCGATGGGCTCGTACCGCACGTCCCGCAGCCGCAGCGCGTCGGCGATCCGCTCGGGCCCACGCCCACCGACCGCGGACGGGGCTTCCGAGCCGCCGATCACGACGGGCGCGACGAAGGCCACGACCTTGTCGACGTGCCGTCCGTCGAACAGCGCGCCGAGCAGCTCCGCGCCACCCTCGGCGAGCACGGAGACGATGCCGCGCTCCCCCAGCGCGTCAGCCAAGTCTGAAACGCAAGCCACCGCCTGATTGAGTGCGGCGTCACCTTCTATCCGGAAGCGAGCCGACCCATCGCTCAGTCTTAAGCTGACTCGCTTGGTGGGGTCACTGAGATCTATAGTCCGGGCATCGGCAGACCACCTCGCAAACTGGCTCAACCACCGTTCTGCCAAGGCCGTATTCATCTCCAGGTCGCTTATGCGGCGTTGCCAGTTGATACCTAAGCCGACGAAAACGAGACCAGTCCGTCTTGACCACTCCGACGGAGTTGTGTCCTTACTGGTCTGTCCAACTGGCGTCTGCATCCCCTGAGTCTTCACCCTGGTTTGGACTCCGTGGAACGTTGATAGACCTCGTCGGCGCGGCGAATTGTCTCAACGCGCTTCGGCGTGTTCGGCGTACCGTTTCTCATCTCGTCGAGAATACGACGTGCGGCCTTCCCCTTGACAACCGGGGTTGCACTGATCGGCTTAGCCATGTGTACCTCCTCTCGGCTCCGAACAATAGCCCCTCACGACCCAGTTTCACAACGTTTCACGACCTAGAATAGTTCCGTTTTCTACGACAAATTTGAGCAAATTTTACGCCGGCTCACGTTGTTCGCGAAGCAAAAACGACGCAAAAACAACTCTGTTTTTCGGCGCAAACTGCCAACAGCTGTATTCGTAACGACTTACAGAAGCCAGCCTAAGCCCCCACCAGTGCAAAAACTTGCACCCGGCGTCGCTTATTCAGCGGTGAATACCTCACTGGGCTTCAACCGTTGAACACGAGGCAACCGACGTCCTAATGAGGTGAGAGTGTGCTACTCATAAGCCGTCCCGCCGCTCATTCTCAACTAGTTCCTCAAATTGACCCACTACCGATGTGTTGGCTCACGGCTCTCCGCGCCGGGACGCGGTGGTGGCGCCGGGGTAGCCTACGCCGTACCCCCTCCTTCCTTTCTCTCCACCATGGGCTCGCCGGCTAGCGCGACGCGTCGCGCGCCTGGTCGTAGCGGGATTGGAGTCGGCTGCGCTGTCCCGGCGTGAGGAAGTCCGATAGGATGACCTCGCGCAGGAGTGCGGCCTCCACCATGTAACGCTCGCCGTCGAACGAGACCAGGTGGCGCCGCTCCAGCTCGACCAGACCGGACTCGACCTGCGTCACGTCGAGACCGGTTATCGAGCCCACGACGCCCGGGTCGACGTTGCGGTCGCCGATGCACGCCGCCACGAGGACCTGCCGTGCCACGTCGCCGATATCCTGGACCCGGCCCAGCGTCGCCGCCCGGACGAGCCGCGGGACGTCGAACGGGACCGGCGCCTCCAGGGTGATGTTGGGAGCCGGCCAGACGAGCGCGTCTTCACGCAGCGACGAGACCTCGACGAGGCCGCGGAGCAGCGAGACCGCCAGGAACGGGTCGCCGCCGGTCTCGAACGTGACGCGTCGGGTGAGTCGTGCCCGCTGCTCGTCGCTGCCGCACCAAGGAGCAAGGACGTCGACCAACTCGCGAGTCTCCGCGTCGCTGAACGGCTCGAGCAGCACGACCGAACCGGCCAACCGCCGGCCGACATCGCCGACGAGTCGCATCAGGGCCGGCCGTCCGGCCTCGGGCTGGTCGAGCACGCCTAACAGCAGGAGCGTCGGGCGGCCGGCCAGCTTCCCGAAGGCACCACGCAGCGCCGACAGGGTGGCTTCGTCGGCGTGGTGGGCGTCGTCGATCGCGATGGCGAGCGGTATCTCCTCGGTCACGGCTTCCAGCAGCCCTCCGAGCGCGTCCCCGATGTCGGCGTAGCCAAACCCGTCCATCGGCTCGAAGCGTTGTGCCAGAGATGGTACGACGCCGGCGAGCATGCGCAGGTCCGTCGGGTCCGTAGCGGCCAGGCCGGGCGCATCGAGCAGGCCACCGTGCATAATCTGGCGTAACGTGCACCACGGGACGTCGGGGTCCGTCTCCAGCGGATTGGCGACGGCGACCGCCCCGCCGTCGAGTCGCCAGCGGTTCACGCACTCGGCGAGCAGCCTCGTCTTGCCCATCCCGGCGAGCCCGGCGACGACCAGCACCCGGGAGTTCTCGTCGGCGGTATCGGCGACGAGCGAGAACGCGGTCTCATGCTCCCGGTGCCGTCCGACCAATGTGGGCTCGGCCTGGGTGTGCGCGAGCGACGCCCTGCGCCACCGTCCCTCGCGGATGCGCTCGGCCAGGGCGCGCAGCTCCCGGCTCGGGTTTTCGCCGTATTCCCGCTCGAGGTGCCGCACGAACGTGCGATAGGTGCCGAGCGCGCCAGATGAGTCTCCGCGCAACGCCGCGGCGCGCATCTGCAACCGGATGGCAGCCTCCGCCTCGGCGTCCACGGCGAGCGCCTTGTGTGCCGCTTCCTGCGCCATGAGGAAATCGGATGAAGAGAGCGCCTGCTCGCCTGACTCCAGCAACGCCGCGAGGCGCCGCTGGCGCAACCGGGTGCGCTCGTGGGCCAGCCAATCCTCGAACGCCGGTGCGTCGTGCAGAGCCAATCCGTCCAAGAACTCGCCGTCGGAGGATTGTACGTCGAGTGCGTCGACGTGAAGCGCCTCGCCGTTCAAGGTGATCGCGTCTCCCTTCGACACGATCCGCTCCGAGCCGAGCCCGGCCCGGAGGCGCCGCACGGCTTCGTTGAGTGAGTGTCGGGCACGCGCCTCGTCTTTCTCGGGCCAGAGGAGGCCCAGCAGGTGCTCGCGCGAGCGGGTCCGGTGCGGGGAGAGGGCGAGGTAGACGAGCAGCGCGACGTGTTTCCGCCACAGCACGTCGCCCGCCGCCTCCTCGCCGTCGACCAAGACGGCAGGCGGGCCGAGAGTGCGAAGCTCGAGGGGGCGCAGCTTCCCGGACATGATTATCGATCAATATCCTCCGTGCCCGATGGATGCGATAGCCGGCCGGTCCGTCGGAAGAAGGGACGGGCCGGCACTTGAAGGTTGGAGGGAGAGGTTCGGTGAGTTTCGCCGGGTGGCGGTGAGGCGAGCCCGAAGAACCCCGCTGTCAGCCGCCGAACTTGATTCCCTGGGCGAGCGGCAACTCGGTGCTCCAGTTGATCGTGTTCGTCTGGCGGCGCATGTACAGTTTCCACGCGTCCGATCCGGATTCGCGTCCACCTCCGGTTTCCTTCTCCCCGCCGAACGCGCCGCCGATCTCGGCGCCGCTGGTGCCGATATTCACGTTCGCGATCCCGCAATCGCTGCCTCGGTGCGAAAGGAAATACTCCATCTCCCGCATGTTCTCGGTGAATATCGCCGACGAGAGTCCCTGCGGGACGTCGTTGTGGAGCGCGACCGCCTCCACGATCTCGGCTACCGCGTCTTCTGGCGAGGACGAGGCGTCTCCGTATCTGATGATGTAGAGGATCGGCGCGAAGGTTTCTTCCTGGACGATAGCGTACTCGTTCTTCACAGCGGCGATACACGGTGTCACGTACTGGCCGCCCCGATATTCCGGACCGTCCAATTGCTCACCGCCGCAGAGAATCTCGCCGCCTTCCTGTTTGATGCGCCGGATCGCGGCCATCATGTCGTCGACCGCGCCGCGCGTGACCAGCGGTCCCATCAGCGTCTCGCTCTTGCGTGGATCGCCGATCGGGATGCCCTCGTATGCTCTCACGAGGCGCCGCACCAGCTGGTCCCTGATCGATGCGTGCGCGATGATACGGCGGGTGCTGGTGCAACGCTGTCCGGCGGTGCCGACCGCGCCGAACAGGATCGCCGGCAGTGCCAGGTCGAGGTTCGCGTGCGGGGTCACGATAATCGCGTTGTTCCCGCCCAGCTCGAGGATCGTGCGTCCGAGCCGCTTGCCCACCACCTCGGCGACGCGATAACCCACCTGACAACTTCCGGTGGCCGAGACCAGCGGGATGCGGCGATCGTGGAGCAAGCGGTCGCCCACGGTCGATCCCTTGCCGACGACGAGGGAGAAGACGGCCGGATCGACGTCATTCTCCCGGCAGATCTGTTGCGCGATCTTGGTGCACGCAATAGCGGTGAGCGGTGTCTGGCTCGAGGGTTTCCAGATCACGCTGTCACCGCAGACGACGGCGATGGCGGCATTCCAGCTCCATACGGCAACGGGAAAGTTGAACGCGCTGATCACACCGACCACACCGAGCGGATGCCACTGTTCGTACATGCGGTGGTCGGGGCGTTCCGAGTGCATGGTGAAACCGTAGAGCTGCCGCGAGAGGCCGGTGGCGAAGTCGCAGATGTCGATCATCTCCTGCACCTCACCCTCTCCCTCGGCGAAGATCTTGCCCATCTCGAGGGTCACGAGCTGGCCCAATTCGCCCTTCAACTCGCGCAGTCGATTGCCGAGCAGGCGGATGATCTCGCCGCGCCGGGGCGCCGGAACGGTGCGCCAATGCAGGAACGCGTTGTGGGCGCCCTCGACGATCTGTTCGTATTCGCCCTCGGTCACCTGCTTGACCGTGGCGATGCGGTTACCGTCTATGGGGCTGATGACGTCGAGCGCCGCTCCGGTGCCGATCCATTCGCCGCCGAAGCCGCCCAGGTTCACGTCTTCGATGCCGAGCTTGTCGAGAAAGTCATGCATGACTGGGGCCGTAGTTGCCATGATGAGCCTGCCGAATCGTTGTGTGGGTCGTGAATCCGCGGCGAGCAGCGTTACGGTAGGGGCTCGCCGTGCTGGATTCTACCTAGTCGGCGTATGCCGGACCACCGCGACTGAGAGTTGCGGCTCGGGTGCGCCTGTGGGCGTGCTCGGTCGGAGAGGTAGGAGTCCTCTTGAGGGATGGCGGCTGTTGCCGCGACACCTACTCGCGGGTCCCCGCCAAGGACACGCCCGCGCGCTGAGCCGCCTCGCCGAGTCTCCGGTCCACGGTGGCCAGCGGCACGCCGAGTCGAATGGCGAGTTCGAGGTAGGCGGCATCGTACGCCGAAAGACGGTGTCCCCGTGCCAGGCCGACGATGGTGGCTAGCGTGTCCCTGCTCGGCGTTTCGTCCACCTCGATCGGCAGCGCACGAACCAGTGATAGGACGCGTGCCGTCTCGGCTTCAGTCAGTCGTTGTTTCCGCTCGGCCACCACGAGCGCGTTTGCCAACTCCAGCGCCCACAACGCCGGCACGATGGCCGTGTCCGTCTCGAGCCGGCGCAACACATCAGCGGCGGACGACGGAGAAGGTTCATCTTCCAGAAACCAGGTGAGGGTGATGGAGGCATCGAGCACGAAGCGGCTCAAAACCGTCGCCCTTCGTCGATCAACCGGCGTGCCTCGTCCGGGTCCAGCCGCCGCCCTTTACGAAACGCGCGGATGTCTTCGATGACATCGTGTGGATCGCGGGCGGTGCACGCGTCGATCGGCACCAGCATGGCCACCGCTACGCCGTGGCGGGTGATGGTGATACGCTCGCCGCGGGCGACACGCTCGAGCAGACGGGGAAGGTGCGTCTTTGCGTCGTACGAGCCAACCGAATCCATAAGACCCTCCAGACTAGTCTTGGACTAGTCTAAATCCTCCGCACTCCCCGGTCAACCCGGTACGGTGACCGCACCCGGCGCTTCGCTCGCAGTCTGGGGCAATCTGTCGCCGAAGCGGGGGGCACTCAGTTCCGGGTGCCGCTGGCGCACCGCCGACAGCCGTGACACGTTAGCCAACTCTTAAAGTGAGGCACCCATGCGAACTCTCGCGTCTGTGCTCGGTCTGCTGGTTCTCCTGCCCGTTGCCGCGATCGGACGAATCTTGCGGCAGTCGGAGCGCACGTTCGCCGATGTCAACTCGACATTCGACTTGACGATCGATCAACACAAGCAGACGGGGTAACCTCCTTGCCTACTCTGAGCGATACCGATCTCCTGGCGCGGCTGGTGGGATTCGACACCACCAGCCACAACAGCAACCTACCGCTGACGGATTTCGTCGCGGACTACCTGGACCGTCCCGGCGTACGCATCGGGCGCAACATGTCGGAGGACGGGAACAAGGCCAACCTGATCGTCGAGATCGGGCGGCAAGACGACGCAGGCCGGTCGGGGTTGGTGCTGTCGGGCCACATGGACGTCGTACCGGCCGACGAGCCGGAGTGGGCGAGCGATCCGTTCATACTGACCGAGCGGGAGGGGAACCTGCACGGTCGCGGTGCCTGCGACATGAAAGGATTCGTGGCGCTCGCCGTCAACGCGGCGGCGTCGATCGATCCTGCGACGTTGAGGCATCCCCTCGTCCTGATCCTCACGTACGACGAGGAGGTCGGGCTGCTCGGCGCGAAGCGGTTCGCTGAGACCTGGGCTGGGCTCGAGCGGTTGCCCAAGAGCGCGTGGATCGGCGAACCGACTACGCTCGAGGTGGTGTGGGCCCACAAGGGGTTCGCTCAGCTGCGCGTAGGGTTCGACGGCGAGAGCGCCCACAGCGCGTATCCGCATCTCGGCAAGAGCGCCATCGAGCCGGCGGGCCGCGCGATCGTAGCGCTGGCGGAGTTGCGTCGTCAGATGGAGACGGAACGCGCGCCGCACGCCGAGGAGTTCGGGGACGTGCCGTTCGTGTCGCTGAACGTGGGACGCGTAACCGGCGGGTCGGCGGTGAACGTCGTGCCCGACCGCTGCGTTGTGGATCTGTCCATCCGCCCGCTGCCGGAGATGAAGCTGGAAGACCTGGTCGACCGGGTGCGCGCGGCGCTCGACCGGGCGCTCGGTGACGAGACTTTCTCGCTCGAGGTGGTCAGCTCGAGCCCGCCGATGCACGTCGATCGCAACGCACCGCTTCTGGGAGTGTTACTGGAAGAGATTGGACAGGAAGGCGAGCGGGCCGTCTCCTACGCGACCGACGCCGGCTGGCTGCAACGGGCCGGGTTCGAGTGCGTGATCTTCGGCCCGGGCGACATCACGGTGGCGCACAAGCCCAACGAGTTCATCCCGATCGCCGAGCTGGCAAAGGCGCGCGACGTGATGGAGCGGGTCGTCAGCCGGTTCTGTCTTTGAGGTCACCCCCCCCCACCCCCCACCCCCACCCCCACCCCTCACCCCCTACCGGGGGCGCATCGATTCGGCGTCGTCGTCGACCACGGTGCGCGTCACAGGCGCGGCCGCCCTGAAGGCGCCGGCAGGATATACGCCGCGCGGATTCCACAGTACCCACTCCATTATGCCCAATTCCTCGGCGGCCGTGATCTGGGCCCGAATCTTCTCGGCGTCGTATCGCACGCGGTAGATGGTGAACGCCTGGAAAAAGGGCCGGATACGGATGGGCTTAGCCAGTCTGGCAGATCGTGCCAGCGCGTCTTGCAACGCCCGTTGGGCAACCGCATACGGCTCGCTGTTGGGCCGGCGGATACCGTAGGCGCCCCGGCCGTAATGGCTGGGGTAGACCATCGGCAGCAGCACGTCGGCCAGCGGAGCGAGATCCTCCCACACCTGGCCGATCCCGAGGTCGCCGTTGGCGCTGGTCGTGAGGCCGAACAGGTCGAGCGTGAACGGCACACCGAGGTGGCGCGTACGCTCGCGCATCAACGCGACGTTGCGGCGCACCGCCGCACGGAACGACTCGCGTCCCCGTCGTCCCGGGAAGACGGCGTACTGTAGCAACTTCGGCGGCTCGTCGGGGAAGCGCACGTAGTCGAACTGGATCTCCCGGAAACCCATGAGCACGGCCTCGGCGGCTATGTCGGCGGCGTAGATCCAGACCGAGTCGGTATAGGCGTCCACCCACTTGGAATCGATGCGGTCGTGCCAGAACCCGCCGCGCGAGTCGCGTACCGCCCAGTCCGATTTCTGTACCGCCAGGAGCGGATCCTTCGCCACGACGATCCGGGCAATGGGATGGATTCCGTGCTCGCGCAGCACCGCGAGCCGGTGTGCCACGTCCCGCGCGCGGATCATCCCGTTGGCGCCGATCTCCACTGCTGTCGGGATGCTGGACCGGTAGGTCAGGTACCCGGTGGCGTCCTTGACGTCAACGACGAACGCGTTGATCTCCGTCGTGTCCGCGAGCCGTACCAGATCGTAGAAACGCGGCCCCCCGAAGACCCACGCGTTGAGATAGATCGCGCGAACGGCGGCCGGCGGTTCGCCGGGAGGCGGGGCTGGAAGGGTGATCGTCTCCGGTCCCGCCGGCAGAATCGCCGCGAGGTAGTTGGGACGCGGCTCCGCATGGAGAGGATAGCCATGATCCTGAGCCGCCGTCGTGCCGGCGATCGCGCAGAAGAGCGCGCAGGCAATGATGAGGGACTGCGCTCGCCCTGCAACCACCGTCAGTTCGTTCCCCGCATCAAGGAATTGAACAGCAACGGATAGGTCACCACCGTCTGCCCGCGGTATTGCGGGCGGAACCCGAAAAGTACCACCCGACCGCGGCCCAGCGACACCTCGACCAGCGCCGCCTTCCCCGCCACCTTCTCCGGGTGGAGTACCCATCCCGAGAGCAGAACGTCACCGGGATCTTCCGGGTAGCGTCCGATCACCTGGACGCGCGCGGAATCCAACACTTCGAAGGTCGGGCTGTTCTGGAACCAGGCGATCGTCTGTGCCGGCATACCCTGTGACACCGGATGCCCAGGGTCGAGCGCCAGCCGGAAGATGCTGCCGGGCGCGTAGAACTCCTGCGGCTCGAGCCCGTCGATCGTGTTGCGCAACGGGAGATCGAACGCGTCGATCGCCCACGCCGACGCGTCATCGAGCGTGACGAGCGTGCCGCCGTCTTCCACGAACCGAGCGAGCTGGCCGACACCGCGTGACCCGAGCCCGCCGGCATACGGTTCCGGATAGGATTCGGGCAGGCCGGCTTCGATCGCCGGTGCCGACATCCGCGGGATGACGATCACGTCGAACTGGGACCGCAGGTCGCCGGCCCGAATCACCGAATCGACGACGGATTCGTACGGCACGGCCCAGGTGTCGAAGACCCAGCGCGTCCAGCCCTCGTCCATCGCTGCCGTGTAGCTCTTGTACAGGCCCACGCGCGGCATCCCGGCGGTCGCCGAGGTGACCGCATCGTATCGCGGCCTCGGCGCGTGAATCGTGACCGGATCCGACAGGTCAACCGCGATGCTCTCGGCGGCGGTCGCCACCTCGACGCCCATCAGGAGGGGGAGCGTGTGCGCGGTCACGTCGTAAGGCGGGCGAGGTGGTCCGCCGGGATACAGTCGCAGGTCTGGATAGTCCTGGTGTTCGAGCAGCGCCTTGGCGAACGCGGCGTACGGCTGCCGCAGGACGATGACGTACGTGCCCGCAGGGTACGATTCGTCTGCGACTTCGAACGCGGCACGAGCCGTCCGGATCTCGACGGCTCCACGACGGAGAATACGCAGCATGCCGCGCAGCGCCGTCTCGTTTTGGCCCGACCGGGGAATCACGAAAGCGTACGGCCAGTCGTCCCACCCGCGCACCGCCCGCTCGCCGATCGCCAGAAAGTTGCCGAGCCATACCGTGCGGTTCGCCGCCGCATGCTGTAACAGGGCCAGGGCACCGGACGACTGATAGTCGACGATGTCCGCCAGCGTCCAGCGCCCGCCCTCCCACGGCACGGGGAAATTCCAGCTCGCGGTTCTGGCATCGAATCCGCGGCGACCGTGCAACATGCCGGGAGCGACGTTCACTGGTGTGGCCAGTCGCGCGCTCGCCGTCTCGGAGAGGATCCGCACGCCGGCGTGATAGTGCTGATAGGCCCGGGCCGGGGTCCACGCGTCGTACGTTGCGCTGACGACGATCCCCTTCTTGCCCTGGCCCGTCATCTCCCACGCGATGTACGTGCCCAGGGTGTTGAAGCCGGAGACGATCAGCGGATCGACGTTCGGCTCCACCGGATCCAGGAACGGCGGCAGGAAGAACCGGCTGCCGAACTGTCCCTGTTGGTGGATGTCGTGCACGATCTGGGGATGCCAGACGTTGTGCAGGCTGTCCACCGTGAGCTGTGTCTCGACCTGTGTGAAGGCGTACCAGTCGCGGTTGTTGTCGTGACCGACGTAGTGGTGGTATAGCTCGGGCGGCCGCGTCCCTTCGGCCGGTGTGCCGAGTGTCTGGTTGTACCATCGGCTCACGATCGTGACGCCGTCCGGATTGAGCGACGGCACCAGCAACACGACGGTTTGGTCCAGGATCTCGAGAATTCGCGGCGTGCCCGCGGACGCGAGACGATGCGCGATGACCGTTGGCGACAGATGCCCGCCGACCTCGGTCGAGTGAATGCTGGAGGTGATCAGCACGATGGTCTTGCCCTCGCGCAACAGGCGTATGCGCTCCGCGTCCGACGCGATCGTGCGCGGGTCGGCGAGCTGCGCGTTGATCTCCCGGATCTCGTCGAGTCGCGCCATGTTCTCCGGGCTCGTGATCACGAGGGCCACGAACGGCACGCCGTTGGTGGTCCGGCCCAGCTCGCGGTACTCCACGCGGTCGCTCGCTTCCGCCAGCGCGCGATAGTACTGCACCAGCACGGGCCACTCGACCAGCTTGGTGTCGCTGCCCGGCACGAACCCGAGTACCGATTCCGGCGTGGGGATGTGCTGCGCACCGAGTGGTGGAGATGCGAAAAAGGCCAGCGCCAGCAGGAGGGCGGCTACGGGCGAGAACGCGCAAGGGCGGGCAAACGGAGCCGGTGATCCGTGCCGGCTTCCCGCCGCTGCTCGTCCGTTCATTCGGGTCATGGTGATCTCCGAGGAGACGCGAAGGAAGGGGCGGGGAAATATAATCGCATCTCCCCGCCCCTTCTCGCTCTTTGTGCGCCTCGCTGCTACTGGTTCTGGCCCTCGATCAGGTGAAGCTCTACCCGCCGGTTCAGGGCCCGCCCCGCCCGAGTCCGGTTGGTGGTGACGGGCTGATCGGGACCGTAGCCCCGGGCGGTCATCCGGTCGGGCGCAACGCCCTTTTGCGCGAGGTACGCGCGTACCGCCATGGCGCGGCCGAGTGAGAGTGCCATGTTGCGCCGTCGTGAGCCGGTGGCATCGGTGTATCCCGCGATTTCGATTCGCACGTGCTCGTTCGCGATGAGCGACGCGACCACCTCGTCGAGCACCGCGAACGACTCGCGGGTGAGGCCCGAGCGACCGCTCGCGAAGTTGACGCCCTTGAGGATCAGCGGCCGGGCGCGGCCCTCCTCGACGACGAACAGGACGGCGCAGCCGAGCGCATCGACCTGTCGGCCCGGTCGCGTGCCAGGGCAACGGTCCAACCGGTTGCGCACCCCGTCACCGTCATCGTCCAGGTCGACCGTGCAGCCCTGTTCGTCGACCTCGACGCCGGCCGGGGTGTCGGGACATTGATCCGATCCGTCGAACACGCCGTCGCCGTCCTGATCCGTCGGGCAACCGCTTCCGTCCACCGTGGCGCCTTTCGGTGTGTCGGGGCACCGATCGAGGCCGTCGAGGACGGCATCGCCGTCGGTGTCGCTCGGGCAGCCGTTCGCATCGACCGAGGCACCGGACGGCGTATCGGGACAGACATCGATTCCGTCGAGCACGCTGTCGGCGTCGGCGTCGCTCGGGCATCCTCGAGCGTCGACGGTCGCGCCGCGCGGCGTAGCGGGACACTGGTCCAACCCGTCGAGATAGCCGTCCTCATCGCCGTCGGCGGGACATCCGATCCGGTCGACCGTCGCGCCGAGTGGCGTGTCGGCGCAGTCATCCCGGCGGTCCACGACACCGTCCCCGTCCCCGTCACGTGGCGGTCCGCCGAACGCGAAGATCGATATGCCGGCCGCTGCGCTCAGGTTGAACGCCGACTGTGATGACCCGAGGATCTCCGAGCTGGGGTAGTAGGAGGCACGCCCTTCGATGCGGAACGCCGCCCGCCCGCCGAGTGGCAGGCGTTCGCCGATGACGGCCACGCCACCGCTCTCGTTTGCCTCACGCGCCCCGCGGTAGTAGGTGCGCTCGTAACCGCCGCCGATGTAGAGCGCGGTCCCGCCGAGCCAGAGATGGTAGAGCGCCGTACCCGAGAGCCGGGTCACGTTGAGCCGGGAGGCCGCCAGAGCGCCTTCCGTCGTCTCGGTGAAATCGCCCGCGGCTTCGATTGAGAGATGGCGGTTGAGGAAGAACGCGAGGCGGCCACCACCACCGAATTCCTTGTCGAATCCGAGGTTCGTGGGGTCGTAACGGGTATAGGTTCCGAAGCCGCCCAACTCCACCTGGCCGCGCTGACCGACCTGGGCGGCGGCACTACCGGCACTGATCGAGAGAGCGATCATTGCCAGGATCGCCTTCGATCGATGAGCGTTCAGTCGCAGAGCATCCATAATCGCTGCCCTATCAACGTGGTCGGCAGCAGGATAGGAGTCAATGCCACCACACGCTGTGGCTTAGCTCACCGTTTGCCTGTCTGCCCCCGATCAGGGTGGCCCGGGCGCCGCCGCGGGCGTTCCACAGCAGCGGGGCCGCGGCCCCCCGCAGCGTCCCGCCGCCCAGGTCGGCGATTGGCGTCTGCCCCGACTGGGCGAAGGGGGTGAGCGATCCGTCGGGCCGGATCAGCGCAAACTCGGTTTCCCCGCCCGACGGCGCGCCGGGATACACACCGCCGGTCACGACGAGGGCGCTGTCCAGCACGAAGGCCGCGTGACGGGTGCGGCCGACGCTCAGCGCCACCGGCAGCTCGGTCCAGGCGGTGTCGGCGAAGAACCCGCTGCGCGGGCTCAGCGTGATCGCGTAGACACTCGCCCTCAGGTTCGGCGACTGGGGGTCTATGGTGTCCGGCAACACTAGTCCCGTCTCTCCGCCGATCACGTACAGTTTTCTGCCGTAGCTGACCACCGCCGGGAACGCGCGGCCTTCCGGGAGGGCCGGTCCCTCGAACCAGCCATTGATCGTGCCGTCCTCGTTTACCGACGCGACCTGCACGGCGCGGGAGGCGAGCGAATCGGGCCCGAACCCGCCGACCACGATGATCTTCCCGAGCCCCGTCGTGACGCCGGCGCCTGCCCGCCCGCCGGGCAGCGGCGTGAGCGACGTCCACAGACCATACTCCCCCAGCGAGTTGACCCCGATCCCGAGGACATCCGGGAGAACCCGTCCGGCGGTGTCGATCCCGCCGATCATGTAGGCCACGCCATCGATGGTCAGCGGTGCGTTCAGGCGATCGGCGCCGGTCATGGCGTGATGGTAGCGCGGTTGCGGCATCAGGGTATCGGGGGCCGCGGTCCAACTGACAATTGTACCGGTCGCGTCCGCGGTGCCGAGATAGGTGGAGTCGGTCAGCTCGCCGTCTGTGCTGATACCGGCGGTGAGCACGACCAGCGAAGTGAGCGTGGAGTCGGACGGATACCGTAGGGCGGCAGCCGCCGCCCCCCACAGCGCCCGTGGCGCCCGTGCCGCCTCACTCCACGGCCGGTCCTGGGGAACGAACGGGTCGCGGAGCCGCACGAAGAGCGGCAACGGCCCGAGGCTGTCACCGCGGTCGAGCACGACGAAGACCGATCCACTCTGCGCTTCGTCGGGCAGCCGCGCGCGGACCTGATCGTCTCGCCACTCCACCACCTCTGCGCTCGTGAGCCCGCTCGCCGTCGTGACCAGCACCAGCCCGTTTCCCTGGGTGCTCCCGAACCCGTTGCCATCACACGTTATGGTGTCCCCGGGGGTGACGGCCGGCTGCGCTGCGCCGTCGATGGTGAAGAACTCCATGTTCCCCCCTACCGGCCCACTCGAATCCCGGCAGCCTGTGGCCGCGACCAGAACGCCGATCAGGAGGACCTGTGGTGTGCGCATGGGGTTGTGGTGCGATACCCGGCCGGGATGCAGGGGTTCGGCGTCAGGCCCCGCCGCCGTTCTCCCCCTCACCGTGTCATGGAATGGATGCGGCAGGAATGTTGTGGGTTCGCAACGTTTGTGCAAGCACGGTGGGGTCTTGGCATGGTCGCCCGGGCCTCCGTAACTTCCGGGCATTCGCTGAACCCGAAGCGAGGTCGAAGCCGTGCTAGTAGCTATCCAGTACTGCGTGACCTGAAACTACGAGCCGCGTGCCGCCAGTTTGGCGGTGGAGATCCGGGAGCACTATCCCGATGCCGACGTCCGTCTCGTCGAGTCGTCGGGCGGGGCGTTCGAGGTCACGGTCGAGGGTGACCTCGTGTACTCGAAGCTCGCGTTGGGGCGTCATGCCGAGGACGGAGAGGTCCTCGGCCTGATCAACGCACGGACTGGATGAGCGCAGCGGCCGGTTAGCCTCGGGCCAGGAGGTTACATGCGTGTGGCGATCTCCACCGGGGGCGGAGACGCACCCGGACTCAACGCGGTCATTCGGGCCGCGGTGCTCTCCTCGCTCCGCCGTGGGTGGGAGGTCCTCGGCATACGACGGGGATTCGGCGGGTTCCTCGAAGACGACCAGTTGGTCGACCTCGGGCGGGAGAGCGTTAGCGGCATCACGCACGTCGGTGGCACGATTCTCGGCACCACCAACCGGGGCAACCCGTTAGCCTGGCCGGTCACCCGACCGGACGGGTCGATGGGCGAGGTCGACCGGTCGGACGAGGTGTTGCGGGCCTTCGAGCGGCTCGGGCTCCAGGCGCTCATCGTGGTAGGCGGCGACGGCACCCTGCGTATCGCCAACGCGCTCTCCCAGAAGGGACTCCCTATAGTCGCCGTTCCGAAGACGATCGACAACGACGTGCGCGGCACCGTCGTGACCTTCGGGTTCGACACCGCCGTTACGACCGCGACCGACGCGATCGATAAGGTCCACTCGACCGCGGCGAGCCATGAGCGAGTGCTCGTCGTGGAGGTCATGGGACGCCATGCCGGGTGGATCGCGCTGCAATCGGGGCTCGCGGGCACGGCGCACGTGATCCTGATGCCCGAGATCCCGTACGACATCTCGAAGATCTGCGCCAAGATCCGCGAGCGCGAAGCCGAAGGCCGCCGTTTCGCCGTGGTGGTGGTAGCCGAAGGCGCCCGACCGAAAGACGGTGCCGCGGTGCTCAAAGAGGAGGCGGTGCCGGGAGGGATCGCACGGTTAGGCGGAATCGGCGAGCGGGTTGCGGCGGAGATCGAGTCGTGCAGCGGCAAAGAGACGCGTACAGTTACGCTCGGACACCTCCAGCGCGGCGGAACGCCTACGGCATTCGACCGTGTACTGGCGCTGCGCTTCGGCGCGGCGGCGGTGCGGGCGGTGGCCGACGGCAAGTTCGGTCACATGGTCGCCCTGGACCCGCCGCTGATCAAGCTGGTGCCGTTGGGTGACGCCGTCACCGGATGGACCGGCGTCCCGCTGGACGGAGACACGATCTGTACGGCGCGGGAGCTGGGGGTCTGTCTGGGCGACTAGCCGCTGAGAAAGGAATGGGCGTGGCCGAGTGGTGCGGACTGAGGACGCCCAGACGCTGAGGCACTCTGACGTCGGCGACGCATGGAGCCTTGCATGAATCTCTCTGCTGGCGAGGACTTGGGATACAGGAGGCATCGGAGACGCCAGCGCCGGCCGGGCGCCTCGCGTCTGAAGCGTCCGGCGTCCGGCGTCCGCACCACTCGGCCACTGACTCAATCGCCCTTTTTCTAGACTGTATCTCAGTTCGCGCTAGTAGGCGGGACTGCGGTTACGGTCCACTGGGGAATCCGGCGGCGGTGGAGCGGCCACTTATCTTCCACCCGTGAAATATCCCCACCACCACATCCGCGATCACTATCTCCCTCCCGATCGGGAGGCGTTTCGGCGCGCCGAGCCGAAGACCGGCCGAGTGCTCGTCATCGCGCCGACACGTGCGGCGTGCGAGACGATCGAGCTGGCCCTCGGCCTCGAGATCGAGACGGTGCTGGAGCGGGAACACGGCGAGGAGATTCGCGAACTGGCACGTCGCGGCGACGGGTTCGGCATCGTCGCCGCTACCGGTACCGGAAAGACGCTGGCAATCCGCCCGATCGCCGAGCAGATCCTCCAGGCCCCTCTCGCGATCGGTGTGGTGAACCGTGAGCGGGAGGCCACACCCGAGACACCCAGCTGGAACGTGGTCATCGTCACGACCGGAATCGCCCGACGTTGGTTCCAGGGTGCCATGATCGATCCGCACGACACGCTGATCGTCGATGAGATCCACCAGACATCGGCCGAGCTGGAGCTGTGTCTCGGTCTGGGTAAGCGCGTTGGGTGCCGGTTCATCTGGTTGTCGGCGACAGTCGATCCCGCGTTCTACGCCGCGTACCTCGAGTCGGCGGAAGTGTTGGAAACCACGGCGTTCGATCCGCGGCTGGCCGCGACCGTACAGGTGCACGTCCAAGAGCCGCTCGAGTTCCTCAATGAGCGGTTCGTTCGCCGGGTGATTCGCGAGAGACGCGGTGTGGCGATATTCGTTCCCACCCGGGCGGAGGTGGAGCAGATCGCCGCCGCGTTGGGCGAGCGGCATGGGCGGCTCCACGCGACCTTCTACCACGGCGGGGAGCCGATCCGCGTGATCCGGCCGTTCCTCGACGGTACGGTAGAGAAACCCTTTGCGCTCGCCATGACGGCGGCCGGCCAGTCGGCCCTGAACGTGCACGGTCTCGACACCGTAGTGATCTACGACGCGCGCTACTCCAATGTGGTGGAACGGGGACGCAACGTGCTCACGCGGCAATACTTGGGCGCGAACGAGATCCTCCAGATGGCGGGCCGGGTGCACGGCCGGGTGGAAGGCGGCGAGGTCCACATCCTGAGCGATCGCGACCTCGAGTTCGACAGTCTGGAACCGACGCCACCCGAGTTCCAGCTTGCGGGAGACTCGGAGCGAGTTGCGCTCACTGCGGCCGCGATCGGCGTCGATCTGTCGGAGCTGGATCTGCCGGTTCCTCTCGACCGCCGCGCCTATCGTGCGGCGATGGCGCTGCTCAACGAACGTGGGATCATCGCCGCCGGTCGGCTGACCGACTACGGGCGGGACGTCGAGGCTATGCCCGTGGATCGTCCGTGGGGCGAGTTGCTGGTGCACGCCGATGACGTCCTGGTGCCGTTTGTGGCGGTCGCGGCCAACATCGACTCGTTGCATCGGATGACCCGCGACGAGCGGGACCTGAGGGGACTCGTCGTCCGCGGCAGCGACCATCTGACCGCCTATAACATCTACGCCGAGGCGGTGACCGTGCACGGTTACCTGGGTCGCGTGTACGGGCTGCCACGCCATCTCTTCCGAGAGGGAGTGACGGAGCTGGCGGAGTCTCGCGGCGTGCTGCTCAAAGCGCTCGAGGACATCGCCCTCGGCACAGCTTCGGTCTATCGCACCCTGGAACTCCCGCTCCCGGAAAGGTTGCCACAGGCCTCGGGTGACGTGGTGCGCAGGTTTCGTGACCTCGTCGCCCGGATCATGCCGTTCGATCTCATGATCGAACAGGAAACGGCGCGCGGTGAATCTGTCAGGGTGTCCCGTACGTCGCTCTGTTCCCGCGCCAGCGCCGTGGCCGGGCAGATCCGCTACTTCGCCGATCGGTTCGGCGTACCCAGAGGAGCGATCGAAGGGACCGACATTCCGTTCGATCTGATTCAGCGCTACGCCCGCCCGGGACCGCCGGGGGTACGCGTGCGGGTGGCAAGGAAACAGGCCGTGCTCGTCGAGGAGCGGGAGACCACGTACTTCGGGTTCGTGCTGGATCGTGTGCGAAAGCAGATCGAAGGGAGCTTTCCCGCCGAGCTGGCCGGCGCCGCGCGGCTCGCGATCGCTGAAGCGGTGGTCGCGGGGATCACGCCGCATCGGGACCAGCATCGGCTGGGTCGCGCGCTGGCGCGGATCGACGAGTACTGGCGCCGCGCCGGCGGGACGATCGAACCGGCGCGTCCCGATCAGGTGGCCGCGGCTCTGGCACGGCAGCTCGAAGCGGTGAAAAGCTGGCGGGAGTTCCTCGATACGCGGCTCAGCCTCGACGTGAACGATTTCGTCCCGAACGAAGCACGAGCCCGCCTCGACGCCCTGCCGTCGTCGGTGCACCTCTACGGCGACCGGTTGCCGCTGCACTACGAGATCGATGCCGGGACCGCGGTCGCCCGGCTGCGGCTCCGCGAGGGGAAGGCACGGCGTCTCCGGACCGGCGATCTTCCCGACCTCGATCGGCCGTATCGCTTCAGTGTGCTCCGGGGGCACGCTGAGGTGCTGCGCGCCGCGTCGCTGGACGAACTGCATGACGGGCTCGCCAGCTTGAGACGCGGGAGAAAACGTCGCAGTCGCAGGTCAAGACGGTAGCGTCAGTCTCCAGGGTGGGTCAGCGAGAGAAGTCCCGCCCAGAAAGCGGCGTACGCTCCCTCACCGGCCACGCCATCGGCGGCCGAGTCCAACTGCATCCCCATCCCCATAACCACCGCTGCCGCCAGGCTCCCGATCTCCTCGATCGGGACTGAAGCGGCCAGCCCAACCTGGCCGAACAATCCCTCGATCGATGAGGCGAGCTTCGATCCGAACCGCATCGATCCACGGTTGACTGCCTGGCCAGTCATATCGTCCGGCATGACCGACAGCGATGCGCAGGCCTTGGTAATGCCCTGCTCTGCCTCCTCGGTGAGGAGCGTCCAGCTCCTTTCGATGGCCTCTTTGGGATCGCCATGCGAAAGAGCCTCGGTCCACCGCTCGGTGCGGTTGGCCCAGAGCCGTTCGGCGGCGGCCGCGAACAGCGCGCTCTTGGTCTTGAAGTGATAGTGAACCAATCCCTTCGCGCAGCCAGCCTCGCGTGCGATGGCGTCGACGGTGAGCGACCCCGCCGGCACCCGGCACAGGCAGCGGATTGCCGCCTCCAGGATCGACTCGCGAGCTACAGTCTTCGAGCCCATTGATGCCTCCCATTGACTGACTGGCCAAAGTAGTGCGGCCAGGGCAGAAGCGCAAACCGCGAGCCGTTCGACTGGGCGGCCAGTCACTAGTTGAACTCTGCCTGGAGTGCAGCGGGAGCTGGGCGTCGGGCACCGGGCCTCTTCATTGTGAAACTCCCACTCGCCGGTGGACGTATGCGGGAGTATGGCTGACGGCAACGCGGCTCGTGGGCTAACCCCCTTCTCGCCGCTGGCGGGCGCGGTGATGGACCGCTTCGAGGAAGGGTTGATCCTGTTCGATTTGGATGGGCGGGTCAGCTATGCCAACCGGGCCGGACGAAGGGTGCTCGATGGGGTGGCCGGCGGTGATGGGTTGGACGCCAGGAGCATGCTACTGAGGCTGGGGCGCATGGGCGGCAGGATGGAGCGACTCGAGGCCGGGACGGTCGTGCTCGGCCACGCCATGTATCTGCCAGCTTCGAGCAACGATACCCTGGCGACACGGGAGCGCAGGGCGATCGTCGAGACTCTCCAAGCGACGGGTTGGAGGTTGACGGAAACGGCACGCCGACTCGGCATCTCGCGCACGACGCTGTGGAGACGGCTGCGGGACTACGGGGTTCATGTCGCTGACGAGGGGCTGGAGCCGGGGGAGGCGGCAGCGGCCGGAAAATGATAGGTGTGGCGGTGCGGGCCGGCCTATTGCTGGTGGCGATCGCGCCCTCCGCCATTGCCCAGCAGCGCGACACTACCACCTACGCCGACGCGGCCACCGCGGAGTTGGTAGCGCTGGCCCGCCTGCGCCACCAGCGACAGGACTCTCTCGTCCGAGACTACCGCGCGCTCGTCACCACACGTGTCGACGCGTCGGTAGGTCGCAGTCGCTTCGCACGGCTGCTCCCGCTGATTGCCCATGAGACGGCGGCGCGCGTGACTTGGCGTAGACCCAACGATCTCCAGCTCGAGATTCTGGGGGTCCGGCAACGATCGGTGTTCCCCGGTATCCATGCCGAGATCGCCTATGACCGGCCGTGGTTCGTGCCGCGTGCGCTCGGCGATTCGATCCACCTGATGGGCCTACCGGAGACCGCCGCGCTGCACCCGCTCGCCGACGGGGCGGAACACTATTACCGGTACGCCATCTCAGACTCCGTCATTCTCTCGCTGCCGGGACGCACGGTTCGCGCGATCGGGATTCGCGTGGAACCAAAGGAGCTGGGTGCGTCGATGGTGGCGGGTGACATGTGGATCGATGCCGAATCGGCGGATGTGGTTCGCCTCATGGTGCTGTTCCTCGGTGAGTACCTGTGGGATGTGCCGGGACCCAACGCGACAGCCGAAGACAGTGCCGACACGCGGAAAGGCAACCGGTGGGTACAGCGCGTTCTCACCGTGCAGGCCGATCTGGAGTACTCGCTCCATGAGAACCGTTACTGGATGCCATACCGACAGCTCCTCGTCCTCACCGTCGAAGTGGATTTCCTGATACGGGGGGCGCTGCCGGTACGGTTTGTCACGACCTTCCGTGACTACGAGATCAACGTCACCCCAGAGTTCGTGTTTCACGTGCCGGCGGACGTTCTCGGCGAGTCCACCCGTGCCAAGACCGCCTGCCGTGACAGCACCGAAGAGACGAGCTTCGATGAGGAGCCCCGCTGTCCCGCAGGTCTCGACCGGAGCGAACTGCGTCACCGGTTCGGCTATCACCGAGCCGGGTTGTGGGCAAGCGGGCGGTGGGAGATCGCCATTCCGCCGGAAGAGTCGCTCGCAGGGTACAGGTGGCGGGATTCGCTGCAACTCGGCATCGGCGAGGCTGACGCGGAGCGCATCCGCGAGACGGTGGCCAGGCTTGCGGCGCTGGCAGAGGATCTGCCGGGCGAGTGGGTCGGACGCCGCCGGTATGGGCTGGCCTGGGACCAGTTGGCGGACATCCTGCGGTTCAACCGCGTCCAAGGTGTCTCCGTCGGGCTGGGATACGAGTTGCGGCCCGGGCCCGACTTCACGGCCCTGCGGGGAATCGCGCGGTTCGGGACCGCCGACCGGCGCCTTACGGGGTCGCTGCTGTGGCGCCGGGAGGGTCCCGCCGGAGCGCTGGAGATCACCGCGTTTCGGTCGGTGCTGGAGGCAGAGCCTTGGACCGCCGGGCAGAGCGTGGGCAACTCGCTGAACGGGATCTTCGCCGGCCACGACGATGCGGACTACTACCTCGGATTGGGCGGGGGTGTGTCGTACAACCCGTTCGTCGGCCGGTTCCACGACACCGAGTTCGCGGTCTCGTTCGAGCGCCACCGATCGATGCTCGCCCGCACTGGCTCCTCGCTCAACGATGCGCTGGGAGGGAGCGGGGTGCTGGGTCCCAATCCTCCGGTGCTGGAAGGTGACTTCGTGCGCGCCCGGATCGAGCCGCGAACTCGGTTCGGCGGAGTGCGGTTGCGGGCCGGTATCGAGGCGCTGGCGGGTGGGCAGGCGGCGGGCGGGCGCGTGTGGGCGACCGCACGCATTGGCTTCGCGGTTGCGGGGCGGACCGGCGCGGTGTCGCTCAAGACGGGGCATACGGTCGGCGACGTTATCCCGCAGCTCCGGTTCCGGGTGGGCGGGCCGCAGACCGTTCGCGGGCACGGCTATGGGGCGCTGGTCGGCAGGGGATTCTGGTCGGCACAGCTCGACCTGGCCGTCTCGCGGCGTCTGCTGGCGGCACCGGTCGTATTCGTGGATGCGGGCAACACCTTCGACGCGCGCGAGCGGTTCGACTTTGACGACACGCTGATCGGTGTCGGAGTGGGTCTCTCCTTCCTGAAGGGATGGATGCGATTCAACTTGGCCAAGGGACTGAACCCGTCCCGGGACGTTCGGTTCGACCTGCTGTTCGGCGCGCCGCGATGATCCGTCCGGCGCCACGGTAGCGGCCCTCTAGGCGGCCGCCTACGTTGCACTCATGGAGCGGGGACCGTTCACCATCGACGAGTACGTCCGCTGGTCGGACGTCGACTACGCGGGCATCATTTTCTACGGCGCCTACGTGCGGTTCTTCGAGATAGCCGAGACCGAGCTGTTTCGGGAAGCCGGACATGCGTACAGCGAGGTGTTCGACCGGTTCGATATCTGGCTGCCGCGGGCGCACCTGGACTGCGATTTCAAGTATCCGGCGCGACTCGACGATGTGTTGCGGGTGGCCAGCTATATAAGCCGGTTCGGGAACAGCTCGATCACGCTCAACTTCGACGTATTGCACCTGGACGCCGGCCGGCTCGCGGCCGCGGGTCACGAGGTGCTCGTATGCACCGACCGCCATTCTCTGCGCCCTCGTCCGCTGCCGCAGGAGCTGAGGGCCAGCCTCGAACGGTTCAGCTGTACCGAGCGTGAAGCCCGGACCGCCCTGGGTGTGGCCGCCGAAGTGGCAACGTGAAGCCGCGGACACGAGCGGCGGGAGTGTCACTAGCCCTGTGGTTTGGGCTGGCATGTGGCGCCGGCGGCGGCGGCGCCGATGAAGGCCAGGTGGCGCTGAGCGATACCGCAGCAGTGCCAGACAGCGCGCTTCCCGAGATGCCCGACTATCCCGAGCCTCGGCGTGGCCATCTGGTGGCTCGCGCGGTCGGCGCAGCCGATTTCGCAATGGCCTGGCGGGCGCGTGCGGGCCGCTGCACGGACCCGCCGGTGCTGCTCGTGCTTGCTGAGGCGGAGCGCAGCGGTGCGTCGATCCTGTTGGAGCTCCCCCGTTCCGACGACCTCAGGGGCGAGTATCCGGTCGCGCCGGCGGGAGATGCCGGCCCACCGGACCCGCCGGCGGCGCGGCTCGGGTTCCAGTTCTTCGATGACGCGCCGACGGCGTATCAAGGCGCAGATGGCGTGGTCGAGATCTACGGGTTCGCGTCCCATGTGAGCGGCCGGTTCACGGCCACCATCCGGCACGTCGTCTCCCACGAGGGAGCGCGAGTGGCCGGTGTGTTCCACGCGGTCGATATCGAGCGCCTTCCCGAGGAGTTGTGCGAGCGGAGGGAAGTACTGGACTCGTTGGACGAGGGGGAAGGGGAGGGGGAGGGCTGACCAGCTCGTTGGTCAACAACCGCTGGAGCGACTAGATTCCATGACTATGGAGATGACCTACTTCCGCAAGGGCTTCGGCCTCAAGCGCGACATCGAGGACGACCTCAGGGCCGACTATCATAGCCAGCTAGTCGGCACGATCCGCGAGCAGGGCCATACGATGTCCGTTGGCGATATCACGATCAGCCTCGCCAAGGAATTCGGCTTCTGTTACGGGGTCGACCGGGCGGTCGAGTACGCATACGAGACGCGCACCAAGTTCCCCGACAAGCGCATCTTCCTGGTCGGCGAGATCATCCACAATCCTCACGTGAACGCCAAGCTGGAGAGCATGGGCATCGCGGTGCTCGGCTACGATCCGGAAGGGGAATTCGATTTCTCGGGGATTACGGCTGATGACGTCGTGCTGATGCCGGCGTTCGGCGTCAGCGTCGAGGACTTCAACCGACTCCGTGCCATCGGCTGCGTCGTGGTCGACACGACGTGCGGGTCCGTGCTCAATGTCTGGAAGAGGGTCGCCCGCTACGCAAAGGACGGGTTCACGGCGGTGGTGCACGGCAAGGATTACCACGAAGAGACCAAGGCGACCGTGAGCCAGGCCTTACGATACGACGGTGGGAAATACCTCATCGTGCGCAACATGGAGGAAACCTCGACACTCCGCCGGTTCATCGAAAAGGCTGACAACCTCGCCGAGATGGAGACGACTTTCCGTCACAAGGTATCGCAAGGATTCGACTTTACGCGCGACCTCGAGCGGATTGGCGTGGCCAATCAGACGACGATGTTGGCCAACGAATCTCTCGCCATCGCGAAACGGATCGGGGAATCACTCGCACAGCGTTACGGCGAGCGGCAGCTCGACTCGCACTTCCGGAGTTTCGATACGATCTGCTCGGCAACGCAGGAACGGCAGGACGCCGTGATCGAATTGATAGACGAGTCGCTCGACGTGATGATCGTCATCGGCGGATACAACTCGAGCAACACCAATAACCTGGCGCAGATCTGCTCGCGGAAGGTCACTACCTACCACATCGGCGACGCAACCTGCATCGATCCGGCATCGGGCAGGATTCGCCACAAGCCCGTCGACACCATTGAGGAAGTGGTTAGAGAGGATTGGCTCGAGGACGTCAGACGCATCGGCATAACGGCCGGTGCATCGACGCCGAACAACAAGATCGGCGAAGCCATCGAGCGCATTCTGGAATCCAAAGGGCTCGCCGTGCCGGTCTAGGCATTCGATTCCTTCTTCTATGGGGCAGGATGTCAACACGCACTCCGGTCCCGCGCTGACGGCGTAGAGTGTTGCAGCCAGCGTCCGCTCCTCTATTGCGCTCGGATCTGCGTTGCGGGAGTGGTGTCGAGCGCTCGATCGTCGCTCGCGTTGCGAGATGCCGGAGGACTTCACAGCCGATGCGTTCTCCGCTCGGCGCCTTCTCGTGCAAGTGCCGCTACTTCTGTTCCGGTTGCCACGTACTCCGCCCTGAAGACGAGCGGTGTACCCGGGCACGGCGATGGTCAAGCCAGCGGCGTGTTACAGAGCATGGTAGACCGAGCCGCTTCTCTGGCGCCGTCACAGACCGAAAGCTGTGCGGAGACCACGCTGGACCCGTGCCAAATCCCGGCCGGTGACGGTTCCCAACACCCGGCCGATGAGCTGCTTGTCGACCGCGAGGATCTTGGCAACGCGCGCCGTGCTCGGGAAACGCAGTCCCGCGGAACGCCAGCTCCTGAGGGGACGGTCGCCGGTACCCGGGTTCTTGAACGAGCGCGGCTGGCTGGTGACGGGACACACGATGACGTCCGGAAGACGGCGGTGAAACCTCTCGGTGCTCACGACCAGCGCCGGCCGCCGTTTGAATCCGGACCCGTCGGAGAAAGGGACTTCGACGACCACGACGTGCCCCACGCTATAGGTACTCGTAGAGCGCATCGTCATCGCCTTCCCAGACATCATGTAGTTGCCGCTGCGCCAATCCGCTCCACAGCAGGTCTTCCGCCTCCTGTTCGTCGATGGCGGTGATTAATGCGCACGGTTTCCCATAGCGCGTGACGACAATCGGTTTCTTGGTTTTCCGCGCCGTGGCCAGGTACTCGGACAGCCGGTTCTTGACTTCGGCGATACTGGCGAACGGCATCGATCGATCTCCGCGAATTAGTTAGGCCATAAGTATGGCTATAATCTCCAGAGGCCTCAAGGGGGGTCATCAAACGTGATGAGATCTTTGACGGCGAAGCTGCACCAGCCGGCCGGAGACGAGATGGAGGCAGAGAGGGCTTCCCAAGAGGATTATCCCCAATCCTTCGACCCGGGCGCGATCTGGCGGACGGATTGGAGGAATCTGTACGGGGATTGACTCGAGAGATTAGAAGCAGGGGCGGGTGTGGCCCTCGGCACCTTCAGCGCGCGTACCTGCTGCGCGATGATGTTCAATGTCCCATCATCCTTCGCGAGCTTGCCGGTGATCCGGAGAAACGGCTCCCCGCGAATGGCCACGCGGTCACGCTCGTAGATGTCGGGGTGCACGATAGCGTTGATCATGCCTCGTTCGTCTTCCATCAGGATGAAAACGAATCCCTTGGCGGTTTGCGGGCGCTGCCGCGCAACGACCAGCCCGATTACCTCCACCCGATCTCCGTGTTCGCGGAGTGGGAGTTGATCGCTGCGGGTGATGCCCGGAGGGAGCGAGCCGTCCAGTAGGGTGAGGGGGTGGCCGCTCGCCGCGAACCCCAACGTGGCGTACTCGGCGAGCAGCTTCTCACGCGCGTCGATACGGCCGAATCGTAGGTGCTCGTGCGGATGCTCGAGCGGCAACTCGAGCTGGCGGCGTACGCGTTTGGGATCACGGTCATGCTTGGGCGGGAGCCAGAGCCCGACCTGCCAGAGCAGCTCCCGGCGGGTGAGCCCGAACGCGTCGCACCCGCCGACCCAGACGAGATACTCGATGGCGTTGCGAGAGAGGTCGGGCGGTGCGCGGCGTACGAAATCGCCCAGGCTGAGGTAGGAACCGTTTCGCTCGCGCTCCTCGACCACCGCCCGGGCGCGGTCCTCGTTCCACTCACGAATGAAGCCGAGTCCCACGCGCACATCACAGGACTCCACGGTACACCAAACGTCGCTGGCGTTCACATCGGGCAGCCGGATCCCGATGCCGTGACGCGCCGCGTCGCGGCCCAGCGCGTCGATCGAGTAGAACCCCATCGGTTGATTGTTGAAGAGCGCCGTGTAGTACTCCACCGGGTGGTAGTGGAAGAGCCAGGCCGACTGGTAGGCGAGGAGCCCGAACGCCGCCGCGTGCGATTTCGGGAATCCAAACGCGGAGAAAGCAACCACCTGCTTGAATACGCGCTGCGCGACCTCTTCGGATACGCCCTTGGCGGCGGCGCCGTAGCGGAACTCCTCCCAGAACCCCTCGAGCAACTCGCGCGACCGGCGCCGGCTCATCGCACGTCGCAACGCTTCGGCCTGGCCGGCGCTGAAACCCGCGAGCGTTTGACAGACCTGGAGCACCTGATCCTGGAAGATGATGACGCCGAGCGTCTCGGCGAGCGGTTCCTTGAGGAGCGGGTGGTCGACCGGCGGGTCGTAGTGTCGGCCCGCCTCCAGCGCGCGCCGTTGGGCCTCGCGCCGGCGCACGTATGGATTGACCGCGCCGCCGACGATCGGGCCGGGACGGACGATGGCGACCTGCACCGCGAGATCGGCGAGATTCCGCGGCCGGACACGCCGGATCATCTGGATCTGCGCGCGGCTCTCGATCTGGAAGAGGCCGACCGTGTCGCCCTTGCAGATCCTGTCGTAGATGTCGCTATCGTCGAAATCGATGCGGCTCAGATCGGGCGGGCTGCCCTCTTTCTTTGCCACCAGCTCGACGCATTCCTCCACCAGCGAGAGCATCCCGAGTGCCAGGAAATCGATCTTGACGAACCGCGCGTCATCGCACGAATCCTTGTCCCACTGACACAGCACCCGGTCGGGCATGGCCGAGCGTTCCAGCGGTACGATCTCCACCAGCGGCCGGCTCGAGATGATCATGCCACCCGGGTGCTGTGAGATGTGGCGTGGCAGACCGGCTATGTCCTCGGCGAGATCACACAGGTCGCGCCACAGCGGAGCATCGATCTTCCCCTCGAGTCCGGGGAGCCGTCGCATCTCCTCGCGGATCCCGGCAGCCGAGCTGAACGACGACGCGAGCTTGGCGATCTGCTCGATCTCGCCAAGGGGGAGATCGAGCGCCTTCCCAATCTCCCGCACCGCCGAACGCAGACGATAGGTGGGGAACGTGCAGACCAGCCCGACGTGCTCGTGCCCGTAACGCGTATAGACGCGGCGGATCAGCTCCGCTCGGATCTCGCGCGGGAAATCGAGGTCGATGTCCGGGACCGACGCAAGCTCTTCGTTCAGAAACCGACCGATGAACAACCGGCTCTCGATCGGGTCGATGTGCGAGAGGCCGAGGAAGTAACAGATGATCGACGAGACAGAGGAGCCCCGCCCCCGGCCGGGGAGCAGGCTGCCCGTGGCGCGGCGGCTCCCGCGACGAACGTCCGCGGCCACCTCGCGCGCCAGCTCGAAGATGTCGTGATAGACGAGGAAGAACCCGGACAGGCCGTGATGGTCGACGAGCCGTAGCTCTTCCTCGAGCCTACGCGTCGCCTCCTCCCGGAGAGGGGACGAAACAGGGTAGAACTCGTCCATCCGTCCGCGACATAACTCGGCGAGGGCACGGGGCGCCGTCAATTTGTTGGAACCGCGGAAATCGGGAAACGAATACCCCAGGTCGCGCGTGAGGTCGAACGACGCACAGCGTTCAGCGATCGTGAGCGTATGGGCGACCGCGTCCGGACGATCCGCGAAGATCCGCACCATCTCGTGGGGCGGGCGGAGATAGAACTCGCTGTTCGCCCGGCGCACGTCGTGCGAGCCGTCGAGCGTGCGCCGGTGCCGTAAGGCGGTGAGTACGTCATGCAGCCGATGCCGTTCCCGCCGGTGATAGTGCACGTCACCGGTCGCGACTACATCGAGCCCCTCCGCGTCGGCGATGTCACCGAGCGCGCGCGTGAGGTCGCGGTCACCGCGTACGCTGTTGCGCTGCAACTCGATGAAAAACCGCTCGCGCCCGAACACCGCACGACAGCGTGCGGCAAGTCGGCGGGCGGCGGTGTAGCCTTCGCGCGCGAGCACGGTGGGGATCAGTCCCGTCCGACAACCGGACAGGATGATGAGCCCTTCGTGTCGCGCCTCGAGCGACGCGAGATCCAGGCGGGGATCGCGGCGGTCCTCGCGACGCAGGTGCGCTTCGGTGATCAGGCGGCAGAGCGTGGCGTATCCCCCGGGTGTCTCCGTGAGGAGCGTGACATGGGATCCGTCGAGTAGCGTGACCTCCGCGCCGGTGATCGCCTGGAGTTCCATCTGTTTCGCGGCCTGCGCGAATGCCATGGAACCGTAGAGCCCATTGTGATCGGTGAGCGCGAGCGCGGGATACCCCAGGGCTCTGGCCTGCAAGACGAGGGCGTCCGGTTGTGAGGTACCGTCCAGGAACGAATATGCGGAGTGGCAATGGAGTTCTACGTACATGGGGTCAGGGGAACAGGGGACAGGGACGCGTTCACCACTACGGCATTTGCACGAACCACACGTTCGTCACCAGATCCTCGAACAGCATCACGTGCTTGCCGCCCTCGAGAATGACCTCCACGTACCGGCGGTTGATGGGCGTGCGCCACCATTCGTCATCCACGCGCCAGATTTCCCCTATCATCTCCACCTTCCGTTGTTCTCCGCCGTCTTCCGCCATGACCACCGTTGGCAGTCCTCGTTCGTCCAGCTCCACGACCGCCACGGATGGCAGATTTAGTGCTCGAAGGCGATCAGGGCGTAGCGGCGTTCGGGAATGCGCGACCATGGTTGGACCTCGATTACGCGGTAGAGCATCTGGCGTTTGAGCCGCGCCTGGATCTCGCGGGCCGCGGCACGGAGCGCGCGGCGGCGGCCGGCACGCGCGGCGGCGGCGGCGTCACGGGCGAAGAGCTGGAGTGCGTCGGTCCCGCGGGCGAACGCGGTGAACTCGACCGTGAGGCTCTCTACCGCGCCGGTAGGTGGTGTCTGTTCGAGCCTGACGTGGAGCGGTGCCGCGATGTGTGCGCGGAGCGCGGAAGGGTCCTTGAGCATCGCCTCGATCAGCCATGAGCCAGCCTGCTCGAGTTGGGCACGAACGCGGACGGTGTGCACGCGCCATCCCGTGCGACGCGGATCGCGCAATGCGTGCTCGATCAATACGCCGATCGTGTGTGCCAGCATGCCGCGGTCGCTGATGGGTGAAGGAAAATCGAGCGACGCCGTGATCGGTTGCGGCCGTTCTCGTCCCTCGACCGGTTCGTCCGCCATGCCCGAGGCGAGTCGCCAGGCCGCGCGGCCTTCGCGACCGAATTGCGCGATGACGGCCGCTTCCGGCAACGCGGCGAGCTGGCCCAATGTCGTCAAGCCGAGTTGCGTGAGCCGGCGGTGGTTGTCGGGATCGAGCGGCAGTACGGCGAGGGGCTGAGCGGCAAGGAACTCCACCCTATCCCCGTCGTCCACGATGACGGGAGCACCGGGCTTCGCACGGGTGGCCGCGACCCAGGAGACGAACTTTCCCCGGCCCCAGCCCAGGCGGACGGTCGGGGAATCACTGTCCGTCCGTCCTACTGTCCGCCCAATCACCGCCAACTGTCTCGCCGGCGGCCCCAACAGTCCTTCCAATCCGTCCACCCCTACGAACACCCGCCCCAACTCCGCCGGCTCGATGACCGGACTCACGTGCTCGAGCCGCATGAGCAGACGCGCGAACTGCTCGTCGTAGTGGACGGGGTCGGGTTCGATGAGCGAGAGCGCGGGGCAGAGTCCGATAGCCTGACTCACGGTTATGCGGGGCCGCACACCCAGATGACGCGCGCGCGGGGACGCCTGCCAGATGCGGCGGCTGTCTTCCGGCGCCAGCAGCGCGACGGGCTTTCCCCGGAATTCGGGGCGGCGCTCTTCCTCGCAGCGGAGAGCAAAGAGCGGGATCCAGAGACAGGCGGCGTGGTCGGACCGCCACCCCGCTTTGCCGTGCCGCCGCTCTGCCGCTGCCATGGCCCGCCACCTTTCATGGAACCACCCCCCGCAGGGAAACCGAATATATCCCGAAGACAGGCGCCTCACAAGTGCTCCCCCGCCCTCGTTAGGACAAGCAGTTATGTTTCCAATAAAATAGATATATGTTTCTAATACTCACCTCACGGGTGCTACTGCAACTGCTTTTTATACAAATGGATACGATTGATTGGAAACCTCTATCACAGCAAAGTTTCCAATCCAATTCTTCCGGTGGACATGACGCGCGGTAGCTCGTTGGCAATCCGGGCGTTCATGCTCGAAGCGATTGGGAGTGGGCAAGAAAACCCCTCGCGTGCGGCGAGCGAGAGGTTCGGTATCTCGCGGCAAGCGGTGAATCGCCATCTACGCACCTTGGTGGCACAAGGTGCGATCGTTTCCGTGGGTGCGACGAAAGGGCGCGGCTACGAGTTGGCCACGACCGAAGCCACCCGTTCGTACCCTTTCGAGCCATCACTCACCGAGGATCACGTCTTGAAGCGGTCCTAGAACTCTCCAAGGGGAAGTTGACTACCGACCCGGCCCAGGGACGACCTGCTATGGCGCAACACGACACGGGAGGTGGAGAAGATGATTCGGCGCGCACTCAGCGGTGCTCCGTCACGCGATCGTTTGGGCGGGGCTAGATGATCCGGTTCGGCGTCGCCGGTTGGGATTACAAGGATTGGTGGGGACCGGTCTACCCGGCCACCAGGCCGAAGGGGTTCGATCCCCTCTCCTATCTCGCCCGCTATTTCGACGCGATCGAGATCAACTCGAGCTTCTACCACCCGCCGGCCCCCAAGTCGGCCGCTTCCTGGGCAGAGCGTGTAGCGCATAATGCCCGGTTCGCGTTCACCGCCAAGCTGTGGCGCCGGTTCACGCACGAGCGCGATGAGGCGTGGAGCCGATCCGACGTCCAGGCGGTACGCGACGGTCTCGCGCCGCTCAGGGATGCCGGCAGACTCGGCTGCATCCTGGTCCAGTTCCCGTGGTCGTTCAAGCGCGAGTCCGCGTCACGCGAATGGCTCGACGATGTCCTGCGCGCATTCCAGGACTTTCCGCTCGCCGTAGAGGTACGTCACAGCTCCTGGAACGAGCCGGAGTTCTACGCCGGTCTCGTCGAGCGCGGGATTGCGATCGTGAACATCGACCAGCCCGTGTTCGCCAAGTCGATCACGCCCGACGCGAAGGTGACCGGCACGGTCGGGTACGTGCGGCTCCACGGGCGCAACTACGAGAACTGGTTTCGCGAGAACGCCGAGTCGCACGAGCGCTACGACTACTTCTATACCAAGGGAGAGCTGGAGGGCTGGCTCGAGCGGATTCACGAGGTGGCGCGACAGGCGCAGGAGGTCTACGTGATCACCAACAACCACTATGTCGGGCAGGCGGCGGCGAACGCGGCGATGCTGAAGAAGATGTACGGGGAAGAGCGGGTTGAGGTCCCGCCGCAGTTGCTCGACGCCTTCAGCGGCGCGTTCGCGCAGGTGGGCATCGGAGGTGACGCGGCGCGGCGTACCGACGACGACTCGCCGCAGGTGCGGCTCCAACTGGACGACTGACTCCCACTGGTAGGTATGCCGGGAGGGCACGCCCCTACGGTTGGATGCGCACCGGATACCGTCCCGTGTCGGGCCGCCCCCACCATGCCAACCCGTGCGCCCCGATCATTGGGGTCGCTCATCGCCGGTTTTGAATCGGCGCTCACGAAACGCATCAAAGTCACTCATCCACGGCAGTGGGCGGCGACCAAAAGCTGAGCTGTGCCGGTTCGGAGTCGGACGCAGCGAGCGACGTATCGAGTGGGAGCCCGACTTGGCGGGCGATGTCCTGCACCCGTTCCTGTAGCGCGTTGCGGTAGTCTTCCGGTGCCTCGCTCGCCTGCGCGTAGGCCCGCCGATACCGCGCCGCGAGATCGGGGAAGTGCCGCTCCAGGACCGGGAAGAAGGGAGCGCGCACGGCCGGAGAGACGCGCAAGGGACTCGCGTGCACGAACCGCGCGCCCGCGGCGGCCGCCGCGCGAAACAGCCGGCGCAAAGCCCGCTTGGAGTCAGTGAGTCCGGGCAGTACCGGTGCGACTATGAGCCCGGCGTTGATCTGCGACGCCACCAGCTTGTTCAGCGCGCGGAACCGTGCGTGCGGCAGCGGGGTGCGCGCCTCGAACGCCCGCACGATGCGCTTGTCGGTCGTGATGAGCGAGACGTGCACCGTGAGGTGGTGCTGTCTCTGTAGGTCGCGCAACAGGTCGATGTCCCGACAGACCAGCGGGCTCTTCGTGACCAGGCCGACGCGCAGCCCGCGCTCCGAGGTCAGCCGAACCAGCACCGCACGCGTGATGGCGAACTTGCGCTCGGCCGGCTGATATGGATCCGTCGCCGTTCCGATGGCGATCGTCTGCCGCAGCCCCTCGTTGCGGCGCCTGATGCGCGGGAGATCACGGTCGAGCGCGGCCAGCACATCGGCCCGGCGCTTGACGAAGATGACCCGCTCGAACGCCTCCCATCCCCATTCCTGCTCTAACAGCGTCTGCCCGCGGTCCCTGGCGCGCTCGACTACGTAACGATGTGCTAAACGCGCGTAGCAATAGCTGCACCCGAACTCGCACCCCACGTACGGATTCAGCGACCAGAAATGCATGCCGGTCGACTCGGGTGGGTTCAGGATCGTGCGCGCGCGCTGCTCGACGAACTGTGTTCCGCTCCTCCGGCGCTCGAGCACCGGAAGGCTCACCCGCACTTCCCCCAGCCGCAGCAGGGGCAATAGGTGCATCCCGAGGCTCGTATGAGAGCAACTCCGCATTCCGGACATGGCGTGCGGTTGCGTTCGAGGAGTATATAGTTGCCGATCAACAGGTTACGAAGTTCGTGGCCCGACGCGGCGGGCACCTGCTCGGGTTCGCAGTGGTACCTCATGAACCCGAATATAACCCGAAGATATGGGCTGCGGTAGCTAGTGCTCCCAGGCGCTCTCTGGATCACTCCCCGGTGGAACGCATAGATGATGTGCGTTTAACCCCGGTCATGTGCCAACGACGAGTGCTTCCAGCCAGGGACCGTTCCAGTCGCCCTCGCGTTCCGGAGTCCGGCCGAGCCACAGTTGGAGTGCCCGGACCGGTCTCTCGCTTGCCAGCGCGATGGTTAGCTCCCGTTCGGCGCCGATATCGATACCCCCGTGTACCCTATCCAGCACCCGGTCGAGCAGCGCCAATAGGCGTGGCAGCCGGTTGTGGGCTGCATGCCTGGCGCGTGCGAGGATCTGTCGGATGAGTGTCTTGCCGGCCTGGTGAGACGGGCCGGCGGTTGCATGCGCGATGCGCGTCGCCACCAGCCGATGGATGTCGCTCAGGCAACCGTCCGGGAGCGGTGCGTGGAGCGGCACCGCGCCGCCGAGCAGGATCAGGGACGGGAACGCCCCGGTTCCGTCCGCCATGACCAGTTGACGCACGACCCCGCCGGGCGTGTTCCAGCGGAGGGCGCAGATGGTCTGCACCGGCCGGTCGACGACCGCGAATCCGTGCGACCCGCCGTGCGGTGCCGCGGCAGCCAGCTCCCGGGCCTCGAGGAATCCGCCGCAGACGCGGGCGCGTCCTATGCGACTGGAACTGGTGACCGCGAGACTCAGTTGCGTAGCCAACTTCGTATCGATCCGCTCAGCGAGCCGCAGTCGCGCGTCGATCTCGGGCGGCGGCGCGAACCACCATACGTCCACGGTTTGGAATGTCGATCCCAGGCGCGCAATGCGACCCAGCCGCTGCTGCAGTCGAAGCGGTGTCCACGGGAGATCGAAATGCACGAGCGCATCGGCGTCCTGCAAGTCGAGACCTTCACTCGCGAGATCGGTGGCGATGAGTACGTGGAGTGGCAGTGCACGGCCCGGCCTGGCGCAGCCTCGCGCACGCGGGGCGAAGAGGTCGAACGCCTCGTGTATAGGTACCGTGCCGGACGCGATCCGAGCGCCCCGTCCGCTCACGACGGCAACGCCCGTCCATCCCAGGAGCCGGGCGAGTCCGAGCGCCGTGGTGGTGGCGGTGGTGAATACTATGGTCTTTCGCCGTCTACGGGACTCGAGTATCCGGATCAACTCCCGTTCCTTGGGCGCGTCACACGGCTGGTCGATCGTCGCGGCCGCCCTGGTGAGCGCGGCGTGCTCGGCCTCGAGGTGCTCGGTGCGCACGCGCACGCAGTCGGAACGTCCGAGTAGCAAGTCGAGCTGCGGGCCGAACTCGTTCCCGAACAGGGCGCGTGCCGCACGGCGCGGCAGCTCTTCCCCGCGGTTCGCCGCTGCGATGGCGCGCCGGACATATGTGCTGTGCCGCAACAGGGTCTCGCGGCAAGCTGCCGCCGACGACCCCAGTCGATAGAAGATGTGGTGTCGCAGGAGCGCCGCCGCATCGGTGCCGAACGATGGGAACCGCAGCGCGTCGAGCGCCTCGATTAGCGGGCCAAGCGCGCGGCTTTCCAGGGGGGCCGCGGTGATGACGGTCGAATCGACTGGCGTGGGCAGCGACGTCGCGGGACGCGCCGCACGGTTGGAGCGTGCGACGACGATGGGTGCCACTGCATGCATGAGACGCGTGTGCTCCCCGGCGGCCAGCGCCCGTTCCAGCGACGGCACACCGAGCGGGGCGACCCCGTGATCGGGAAGGAAGAGACGGAGCAGCTGGACCAGATCGGCGCCGCGGTTCACGACCGGCGTGGCGGTCACGAGCAGGACGTCGGCTCGACGAATGCCGCGAGCGAGGCGGTCGTAGCGCTTGGTATTCGGATTCCGGAACCGGTGCGCCTCGTCTACGATGATCAGAGACGCTTCGGGGACTGGATGCCCTCTACCCAACGACTCATGTGATACGACGGTGACGGGAACACCGAGACGCGCCGACAGGCGCCGCCATTGCGGCACCAACGCGGCCGGTGGAATGACGCAGGCACCGCGGTAGCGGCCGGCGATTGCGAGGGCGACATAGCTCTTGCCGAGACCGACATCATCGGCGAGCAGCGCACCACGAAATACCCGCAACGCGCCGGCGATCCGCCGAGCGGCGGATATCTGATGGGACATCAGCCAGCTGGGCAGGGGCGGGTCCCAGTCATCATCCCAGCAACCGGCTGCCGCCCGATGGAGTGTGGGAAGCAGTTCCGACGGATCGCGGCGCGGACCCGGATCGAGCCACGAGGTGACGGGCTCGCGCACTAACTCCAGCGACTCAGCGCTGATCGTCGGCCAGCGCGCCGAGCTCAGCGCGTATCGCGCGGGAGAGCGACAGCGCGCGGGCGACCGCGTCGTCCAATTCGTCTTGATCGACATCATGGTGTTGATGGGCACGGGCGCTCACGGCGGCGAGCGCTTTGCGAGCACGACCTGGCTGAGGTATCGGGATGCGTCCAATCACGCGCGCGTTGTTGCGACGGTACCCGCCGCGCGCCTCGTCGCTGGTTGCGCGAACGATCACACGGGCCCAGGTACTGTTGAGACAGGCGCTCATCACCAGTACCGTCTCGCGGTCACGTGATGCGGCCACGTAACACGAGTTCAGCGGCAGGGCGTCGCGCGCGGTGGTTTCCTCGACGACGACCGACCTGGGGTGCCGCGCGATGTCCGCCCATACCACCCGCCAGGGTGCCTGCGCGGCCACCGTTCGGAAGAGGGTCCATGTCGGTCCGGTCCGGTAGTCGGCACGCTCGATGAGCCGCGTGCGGTGTCGCGAGAGATAGGACCTCGCGAGCGGCGGAAGATGGATGAGGGGGTGCCCCTCCGCATCGTAGCACCAGAGCAGGACGCGCTGCGGCCGTACGAAGAACGGATCGATATCGCGTCCCCGGATCGCGCGGCGCAGCACGGTATTCTCGATCTCCACATCGTCCGAACCGAAGCGGACCACGCTCGTGCCACGACCGCGCCGCACGACGGCACCGACGAATACGGCGTCGGCGCCCGTCTTGATACCGAGTGCCGGAGGCGCCGCGACGGCGAGCGGGATACCGGTCTCGAGGAGGCGCGTGAGCGCGCGACGCGCCTTGTCGGGAAGCAGGATCCAGGGTCCGGTGCCCGCCAGTCCGCGCTGCGACGACGATCGCTGCCGCTCGAAGTCGAGGTGCACGCGGTGCCCGCGTTGCGGCCGGGTCCGCTTGGTGATCAGGGCGAGAGGATAGATGGTGGCGCGGAATCGCGCCGCCTCTCGATCGGGCACGCGGTGTAGATAGGTGAGTGCCGTCTCCCGGACGAGCGTCTCTCGGGCGCGCGCTGCGTAGCCGGCCGTCGCCAGCTTGCTCGGCACCAGCAGGCCCACGGCTCCACCCGGTGCCGTGAGTTCCAGCGACCGCTCCAGGAACGCCACCGAGAGATCGGGAAGATGACCGAATCCGCGGCCAGGCCCGCTGCGCCACCACGCGAACCGCTCCTTCAACGCGGCACGAAGCGCGGGCGGGAGTCGCTCGGCGCGAACCCACGGAGGGTTGCCGACCACGACCGTGAAGCCCGCTCGCGCCGTAACGTCGGGACAGTGGACTTCGAACGCGAAGAACGGGATCTCGCCGTCGCCGATCCGGCGGCCCGCGGCACGCAGTGCCGCGAGTTGCCGTCGCAGGGCGCGATATCTGCGCTGTTGCGGCTCCGTCATGCCGGCCCGCGCGCCGAAGAGATCCCGCCCCCGGGCGGCCGCCGCCAGATCGCGGAGCGCGGCGCGCGTGTACTCCTCGGCGCTGGTCACCGTAGCGTGAGCCAGCGCCTCCTCGGCTCGCCGCAGCTCGCGTTCTCGGACACTTCGCACCCGACCCCGCGCATCGAACAGCGCGGCGCGAGCCCGATGGACGGCGCGCGTTTCCGGTCTCATGTGCGGGAGTCGTATGCCGAGCGCGCGTGCCGCGCCGATCGGGTCGAGCAGCGAGTTACCCTGACGAACGACCGCGTCGAGGTTCGGCAGGGGCTCGACGCTTGCCGGGTCCCGGGTGGGATCGTCCGCTACGATCGCGAGCCAGAGCCGCAGCTCAGCGAGCCGCACGGCGACGGGACTGAGATCGACACCAAAGAGGTTTTCCTTCAGCACGCGCCGCCGCATCTTCCAGCGCGTAGCCTCCCCTGCCCGGGAATGCAGCGCCAGCCGCGCCAGCGTGAGACTCTCGAGCGCGCCCAGCAGGAACGCGCCGGATCCCACCGCAGGGTCCAGCAGCCGGAGCCGTCTGAGCGCATGCCGCGCGGCCTTGGCAGCCGGCGCCGGGACGGGTTCACCCCGGACCACACGTTCCGCGAGGTCGGCGCTGAGCGGGCCGTCATCGGCGAGCGCGGTCGCGATCGTGGCGTCCACTATCTGCCGAACGAGCGATTCCGGGGTGTAGAACGTGCCGGTCGCGTGACGCTCATCGTCGCTCATCACCCGCTCGAAGACACGGCCCAGCATGTCGGGCGCGATCGCGTCCACTTCATCACCCTCACGCACGCAGAATCGGAACCGGTCGAACAGGCCGTCGAACGCGTCGCGCCATAGGGCGTTGGGAAATACGGCCGGACCAATGCGCCGTTCTACCGGGTGCGGCTCGAACAGTCCACCGTTGAGATAAGGCACGTTGCCGAGCGCGGCGCCGGGAGCGCGCTCGCGCGGTGGACGGTTCAGCGTGCCGAAAAAGAGCGGATGGAGAACGGTGCGGTGGAAGTGCCGGCGCCGGGCGAGCGTGGTGTCGAGCAGCTCGCGCAGATAGTCCGTCCGCCCGTCGAGCCAACCTTTCTCCTGAACGAAGTAGAGAAACAGGACCCTGGTGAGCGCTAGCAGCGCGGCCATCTCACGATCGGCCGACGATCCGTGTGGGCGCAGCGACGCCGCCATCCGCTGCTGCAGCGCGCGCCAGGCCGTGAAGAACCGCTCACCCACCTGTTCGCTCGCCAGCAGATCGGTGATGCGGAGCGCGAGCGCGAGCGCATTCGGTGCGCCGTCCGGAGCTAGCGCGGCGAGTTGCCGCAGCGCGAACCGGGACGGATTGTCGAGTGCGACAACCAACAGCCGGCTGCCGCTCGGCCGGCCCGTGTACGGGCCGGCGAGCGCCAACGCTCGGGTCGGGTCGAGGACGACGACCAGCGTGGGTCGGGCCGAGACCGCCAGACGACGCGCGTGGCTGCGGGCGGCTTCCCGCGCGTCGCTGTGCTCGCCGGCCACGACGCGGAACGAGCGCCATCGGGCGACGATCGTCCAGCCGTCGTCCAGCGGAGTGTCGTCACGTGAGTAGCCCAGCAAAGCGAAGAGATCGCTTAGGTCCCTGGCACGCCGGATCAGGCGTAGCGCGTCGCGTAGCACGACAGCACCGTACGACGGGCGCCACGCGCTTCGGATACCGGATCTATGCGGGGTGGAGCGGAACGCTGCGGGCGGCGCTCATTGCCGCAGCGCCTCGAGCGCCGCCGCGAGGTCGATCTCGCGTGCGATCGAGGGCGGCCACTCGCCCGCCGCAACGTGCGCATCGACACGGTCGCGTTCCTCGAGCACACGCCGTTCCGTGGCCGGGTCGATCAGACCGCGATCGACGGCTAGGCGGAACTCGTCCTCGTCGAGCCACATCGGCGCGCCGCTGACCGGGAGCCAGTGGTCGAGAAACAGGTCGGTGCACTTCCAGTCGAGTCCTTCGACCTGTGTGGGAACGCAGAGGTTGGTGTACCAGCCGGTGAACGTGGCATCCGACAGATGGAACCGGCCGATGTCGCGCCACTCCTTCGGGAAGATGTACCACACGATGGGGGCGCCCGCGTCGAGAATCCGTTGGTCGCCGGCGTACACCTCGTCTCCGGTGTATTCTGCCAGCAGCGTGACCTTGACGTCGGGGCGGTCGAGCACGAGATGCTCGTGGTAGACGATCGTCCCCTTGCCGGGACGGTAGTAGTGAATGCGAATGCGTTTCGCCATGAGCGGGCCAGACATGGATTCGCCAGCCTGGCGCTCTCCTAAGCCGGCCTGCTACAACGCCGCCGGCACATTGCGCGCCATCACGCTACTAGCTAGTCGGGTACCCAGATCTTCTTTGCCCGGATCACCTCCACTTTGCCGCCGAGCCGGAGGGGCTCCTTGGTCTTCGTGTAGAAGATCAGGCCGCGATATCTCTCCTCCTACTCCTCGAACCGGCCTCCGAGATGTCGGGCCAGGAACCGCTCGGCCGCCGCATAGAACGTGAGCCGGTTCTCCGGCTTTGCGAACCCGTGTCCTTCGTCCTCGAACAAAAGATATTCGTGCGGTATGCCTTTCCGCTTCATCGCGGCGACTATCTGCTCCGACTCGGACTGCTTCACGCGCGGGTCGTTGGCTCCCTGCGCGATCAACATGGGAATCGCGATCCGGTCGACATACGTCAACGGTGACCGCGACATCAGGAACTCGGCCTCGGTCTCGGGATCGCCGACACGCTGTTGCAACATGGCGAGAAAGGTGGACCAGTAGGGTGGAATCGTCTTGATGAAGGTGACCAGGTTGCTCGGCCCTACGATGTCGACGGCGCAGCAAAACAGCTCGGGTGTAAAGGTCGCTCCGACCAAGGCCGCATAGCCGCCGTATGAGCCGCCATAGATCGCGACGCGCGCCGGATTGGTGATACCCTGGCCGACCACCCACTGCACGGCGTCCACCAGGTCGTCGTGCATCTTCGCCCCCCACTCCCGGTTGCCGGCGTTCACGAATGCTTTGCCGTAGCCGGTCGAGCCACGGAAGTTGACCTGTAGGCACGCGTACCCACGGTTCGCGAGCCACTGCGCTTCCGGATCGTATCCCCACACGTCCCGATGCCACGGACCACCGTGCACCAGGAGCACGGTCGGCAGGTCCCGGGGGTCGACGTTGGGTGGACGGGTCAGGTACCCCTCGATCACCAGGCCGTCACGCGCCAAGAACTGGATGGGCTCCATCTTGGCCAGCTGGTAGTTCGCGAGGTCGGGCCGGACGTAGAAGAGGAACCTCGTCTGCTTGGTTCGGCAGTCGTACAGATGATACGAGGCCGATTCGGCATCGTTGGTGAACGCGATGATCCACTTGTCGTCGGCGTGCGTCCGATCGACGAGATCGAAGTCGCCGGGGTTGAGCCGACTGATGAGCGCGATGTCGTTGGCGATCGCCGGATCGAGCACCGTCCATTCCTGGCGCGCGCGGGTGAAGGCGACCATCTGGACGTCGCGCGTGTCGGGATGCAGAACCACGTTCCCCAGATCGTAGCGCGGATCCTCGGCGATCACCGTGGTCTCACCGGTCTCGAGCTGAAGGGCCACGAGCCGCGAGGTATCGGCGTCCCGTGATTCGGTGAGATAGAGCGTGCCCCCGTCCTGAGCGAATGCCAGCGGACCGCTCGTCAGCGCATCCTCTGGTGCCCACGTGATCGCCGTGCGCCACTCACCGTCTCTGGTGTCGCGCACCCGCAGCTCAGACCCCCCGTCGGCGGTCATCGCCACCGCCGCCCGCACCGCCAGATGCAAATCGACGACCCAGCTGTTCACGTCACCCGGATTCTTCTCGACGAGTTCGATCGCGTTCGACGTGAGGTCGAGGTGATAGACGTCGTGCAGCCGCTCGTCGTCCTTGTTCATGCCGATCAGAACGTCGTTCGGATGCTGTTTGCGATGGGCGATGATTTGGACCTGCACGCCCTCGAACGGCGTCAAATCATGCTCGCGTCCGGTGTCGAGATCCACCTTGTAGAGACGCCAGTTCTCGTCACCGCCCCGGTCCTGGAGGTAGAGGAGATGCTTATCGTCGTGCGCCCAGGAGTAGACTCGGATCCCGCGATCGGTGTCGTGCGTGACCGGTTGGTAGTTCTCCCCTTCGGTCTCACCGACCCAGACGTTCAACACGCCGTCGACCGGCGCGAGGTACGCCAAGCGACGCCCGTCGGGAGAGATCTGTGCGCCGGCTTTCTCGGGGTTGCCGAACAGTACGTCGCGCGGGATCAGAGGGGGGAGACCGTTGTTGGTTGGCATAGGGTGAGAAAGATAGTCTCGTGGGAGGCGGGAGCGGGAAGCGGAAAGTGGGTAGCGAAGGTGAAAAGTGAAAGTGAGAAGTGAGGGGGGTCTATTCCCCAGCCGTGCCGCGTTTCCTCCTGCGGTAGAAGTACCCTCCATACGCCACCACGTTGAGTGCCACCACCAACACGCCCAGTGCGATCTGCATCGCCGGTGTCAGGCCCGGCGGGTAGAGCACGGGGATGATGTAGTGCTCGATGAACCCACCCTCATACCCTGCCTGGCCGGCCTGGCGTCGCAGCGTGTTCTCGAGCGGCGTGAGGGGACAGATCCAGCCGGCGAACTCGATCATTGCGCCCCACACGGCTGCGGGGGCGTGGACCAACGCCAGCCGGGGCCAGGGCCAGGTCAGGAACCCGCCGAGGACGACGAACAGCACGAAACCCAGATGCAGGGCGACGAGAGCGTCGGCGGCCAGACGGTAGCCCATGGTGCCTCTACTGGTGAGCGAGCGCGACCCGAAGTCCGTAGTGATCCGAAACCGGCGGATCGAGAAAGCAGAGCCGGGGGCTCTCCGGACCCGGGCGCATCCCACGGAAGAATACCTGTGTCAGGCGGCGATCGTGGCGGAACCGCTGAATGCGTCCGGCGTACCGGTTGCGGTGTGGCGACATCGTGAAGAGCGTGCCGGTTTTTCCACCCGCGATCTCATGGAAGCCCGCGGCGGCCAGAAGATCGAACCCCGTACGGCCGCCTGTCCGCCGCTCGAACTCAACGGCCATGTTGAAGTCACCGGCCAATACGATCGGTCCCGGCATGCGGAGCTGTGGTGCGTTGAGGATCTGCCGCACCTGCACGGCGCGTACGCGGGCGTCGCGTGGAGCGTTCCCGGCGTAGAGATGGACGTTGCCGACGACGATCGGTCCGGCGGGCGTGGTGATCTCGGTCCAAAGGCATCCCTTGCGTCCGATACGCTCGTCGAGACGCATCCCGGGTGTGGTGCGGCTCGCGCGAAACACGCTGGCCGTGATTGGCCAGCGCGACAGGGTCAACAGGCCTCCGGAACCGTCCAGCTCGATCCAGCAGCGCCTGCGACGCTGCGGCGCCAGGGTATCGGCGTGAAAGCCGGGAAGCGCTGTCGCGAGCTGCGACTTGAAATCGGGGCGGAACGCTTCTTGGAACAGTACGACGTCGGCGTCGATGGCCGGGAGCCCGTCGAGCAGGTGCGACAGTCTCCGCTTGCGCTCGTTCCAGGGAAGCGGGATCGGCAGGTCCCAGATGTTGAGCGAGACGAGGCGGACGATCACTCCGCCCTGTCCGGACCGGCCTCACCGACCGGTGCCAGCACCGCCGCGGCCGTCATGTGGCCGGTGACGTTGACCGACGTGCGGAGCATGTCGGGGATCCGGTCGATGCCGAGCAGGAGTCCCAGGCCGTCGAGCGGTATGCCGACCGTCACGAGTGCGGGGGGCAGGCTCATGATGCTCGCCGAGGGCACCGCGGCCACGGTCAACGCCACCAGGAACGTGGCGAACACGGCACCGAAGATGGCGCTGGGAGGGAGGTTCACTCCGTAGAGATGGGCAAGAAAAACGATGCTCGAGCCTTGGAAGAGAGCCGAGCCGGCGCGGTTGAGGGAGGCGCCGAGCGGGAGCACTAGGCTCGTCACGGTGTTTGGGATTCCGAGTGTACGCTCGGCGGCTTCGAACAGCGCGGGAAGCGTTGCCGCTGAGCTGGTCGTGGAGAACGCGATCGGCACGGTCTCGAGGCTCGCCTGAAAGAACTTGGCCGGCGCGACGCGTGACAGGAATCGCAGCGCCGGCATGTAGACCGCGGCGACGAACAGGAACAGCCCCACTGCCACCGCCAACACGAACACGCCCAGGCTGCGGAACATCCCGAATCCGGTCTCGGCGGTCACCGGCGCCGACAGCGCGAACACGCCGACGGGGGCGGTCCAGAGGATCCAATGGACGAGCGTCACCAGGGCCTTGGTCACGGAGGTGGCGAGATCGAGAAGCCCTTGTTTTTCCGCCCTAGGGAGCATCCCGGCCGCCGCGCCGAACAACACGGTGAACACCATCAACGGTAGGAGCGCGCCCTCGACAGCCGCCTGGAACACGTTGGATGGGATCAGCCCCAGTAGGAAGTCGACGAGCCCCGGTAGCTCCGGCGCCGCGACATCCACCGTGGGCTGCGGTGCGGTGACGCCGCCGGCCAACGGCAGCGCCGCGGCCATGATGCCCATGCCGATCAGTATCGCGATGAACGTCGTTCCCCAGAAGAACGCCAGTGCGAGCCCACCGAGCCGTCCCAGTCGGCGGAGGTCGCCGAGCGTGGCGACACCGACGAAGAGAGTAGTGGCCACGAGCGGTACGACCACGACCTTGACGAGGTTCACGAATGCCGTGCCGATCGGTGTCACCGCGTCGGCGAGGGCGAGCAGGAGCGGAGACTGGGTAGCCGAGGCCAGCAGTCCGAAGGCGAGCCCCAGTACCAGGCCGATGGTGATCGCGAAGTTCTTCAACGGACTTGGCGGTCCTTGGCGAGGCTTGCCTTCATGTATCCATGACCTCCGAAGATCTGCACCGCGGTCGGTCGTCACCTTCGTGACGATACCCGATGAGCAAGTCTCACATATCGTCGATTCCCGCGCAATGTAGTCTGTGCCTGCATCGATAATGCGCGTTGTGCGACGGCGTTGATGCGCTCCTGCGCGAGCCTCCCCTCATGGTTCCGATAGCGGGACTGAAAAGGATCGGCTAACTTGTCAGGCCGTCGACGGGAGGGTGAGTTGAAGCACGCACAGCTAAGTACGCCGCGTTGGGCGCTGATCCTCGGAGCTTCGAGTGGGTTCGGCGCCGCCACGGCCAAGGAACTCGCGAAAGCCGGTTACCATATCGCGGGCGTTCATCTGGATCGCGCGGCCGGAGTCGCGCAGGTCGAACAGATCAAGCAAGCGATCGAAGAGAGCGGCCAACGCGCCTGGTACTTCAACATCAACGCGGCGGACGAGAAGAAGCGCGAGGCGGTGCTGGACGAACTCCAGGCCGACCTCGAGAAGAACGCGGGAACTCTGGCGGTACTCATGCATTCGCTCGCGTTCGGTACACTCAAACCGTACATCGGTGATGACGTCATCTCAGAGCGCAACATGAACATGACGTTGGACGTGATGGGGCACTCGCTGGCCTACTGGACACAGTCGGTCGTGAAGCGCGGCATGATGGGGTACGGCGGGCGCATCTTCGCCATGACGTCGTCTGGCTCGACCCGCGTGATTGCCTCCTACGGCGCGGTCTCGGCGGCCAAGTGCGCCCTGGAGTCCCACACCCGTCAACTCGCTGTCGAGCTGGCTCCGCGTGGGATCACGGTCAACTGCCTGCGGGGAGGCGTCACCAAGACGCCGGCGTCCGAGCGGATTCCGGACAGCGATAAGCTGTTCGCAGAGGCGGTGCGCCGGAATCCGCACAGGCGATTGACCACGCCGGAAGACGTCGCACAAGCGGTCGTGGCGCTTTCCAATCCGGGCACCGACTGGATCACGGGTAATGTGATCAATGTCGACGGCGGTGAGGAGATCGCGGGCTAGAGGGAGATGGAGCGGAGCTTCTCCAGCTCGGTCTCGAGATGCGCCACGCGGGCGTGGATCTCGTCTTCGAGCGGCCCGCTGGTACCTACCGGCACGCCGTGCTGATTGAAGAGCGTCTCCACGAGCGCATCGGTGTAGCCGACGACGGCGTGGGTGATGCCCATATCGACGAGCCGATTCAACCGGAGGACGGTGGCCATCGACGCGCGGGCGGGCAGCGCGGCGATCACCTCCGAGAGGTAGTGGATCAGCAACTCGCGCAGGTGCTGGATCTCCTCGACGACCTCCCCGGCGGCTAGACCCCGCTCGGCGGCGGTGCGGCCGTAGGACTCACACGTGCTCAGCCACAGTTCCATCGCCTGCCGCCGCCGCGGCCCCGCAAGCTCGATGAGCACGTCCACCAGGAGGGCGATCTGGCGCTCGAGGGTCGCCGGCCGGATCGTGGGCGTAGCGCCGACCCGCCGGAGTGTCCAGCGGGTCCACTCCGCGACCAACTGGTCACGGTTCGTCGCCAGGGCGCGACTCACCGCGATCAGGGTTGGGTGCGAGGGTCGCATCGTGAGTCCGATGGTGGGCTCCAAACGAGGTTGCAGGTCTGGGGAATGTAGCGGGCGGGTCCCGCGGAGGTCAAAATCGACGCATGGCGACACCACAACTGAGACCCTTTGAACTCGTCGGGGCCGACGGAGGCCCGCTGCGAGGTGAAGTGCGCACCCCAGGGGCCGGTTCCAACCGTCCCGCGGTCGTGATCTGTCATGGATTCAAGGGTTTCAAGGACTGGGGGTTCTTCCCGCATCTCGCCCAGCGCCTGGCGCGGGCGGGAATCACGGCCGTCTCGTTCAACTTCTCGGGAAGTGGGGTGGGCCCGGACGGGGAGAGCTTCTCGGAACCGGAGCGGTTCGGGCACGCCACGTTCACGGGGGATCGGGCGGACCTGAAGGCCGTCATCGGCGCGCTGCTGGCCGGGAACCTCGTTGCGGGCGTGAGCCCGCCCTCCAAGCTCGGTCTGTTCGGACATAGCCGCGGCGGCGGGACCGTGATCCTGTTCGCCTCCGCCGACCCGAACGTCAGGGTGCTCGTCACCTGGGCGGCGATCGGCGCGGCCCTGCGGTGGGGCCCGGAGACCCTGCGTCAGTGGCGCCGTGACGGCAAGATCGAGATCACCAACATGCGCACTGGCGACGTGCTGCCCCTCTATACCGATGTTCTCGACGAGTTGGAAGGCGATACGGATGGTCGATTCGATATTCCGGCGGCAGCATCGAGGATAGCAGTGCCGTGGCTGATCGTGCACGGCGAGTCGGACGAAGCGGTCCCGGTGACCGACGCCGAGAAGCTGTGGCAGGCGAACGGTAAACACGCCGATCTACTGACGATCCGGCACGGATCCCACACGCTCGGAGCACGGCATCCGTGGGCGGGCAGCACGGCGCAGCTGGACCAGGCGATGGACGCAACTGTCGACCGGTTCGTGAGGGATCTGTTCTAGCAGGCTAGTGCAAAAGGTGTCTCGAGGCGTTCGGAAGAACTCACGTCAACGGCGAGAAAGACGGAGGGCGGAGGGACACGATATCCCTCCAGTGGTAGAGGACCATGGGCGCGGGGTGGGACGTGCGCGGGGTGAGCCAGTTGTGTTGCACTACACACGGGGTTGGCCCTCTCTGGCGAAGTAGTCAGGGCATCAACATCTTTACAGTCCGTCTCCGGTTGAATGGAGGTGGTCCATGCATGCCGCCATCGCCTTGTTGCTCGTTCTTGCCCACTCACCTCTGAGAGTTTGACGAGGACATATCATGTGGACGGAAGATATAGTCGCCCTTATTGTTGTCTTCCCGAGCATCATCGTGTTCACGGGCATGATTATCCGTTTCAAGCTCAAGAAAAAAGAGCTGGAGATGCTAGGCAGCGATCCGAAGTTGGGACCGGTGGTCGATGCGCTGCGTGACGATCTCGACGACACACGAGCACAGTTGGCCGACATGCAGGAACACACAGAAGCACAGTTGGCCGAGATGCAGGAACGCCTCGACTTCGCAGAGCGTTTGCTCGCCGCCGGGCGTGCGTCGCAAGGCGACAGAAGTGGGTGACCGTCTGACCGGTTGAAGTAGCAGCGACGTGGGCCGGGTTTTGCGTGGTCCCGCCTCGTCCCCTCTAACGAGTCCTCCGCCGGGAGGCAGAGTGCCCAAGTGCGGAAGAACGAGCGGAACCGTGTTTCGGCAATAGCGGTACTTGGGGCGCACAAACTGTCCAAGCGGGGCCAAGTAGTACCAAGCTGTACGGAGAATCGGTACAAGCTGTGCGGAGTTCGCCCCAACCTGTACCGATTCGAAGACGGACACGACATCGGCCCGCCCCCGTCCCTCAGCGGGATCTAGAGACCCGCGGGATAGAGGTCCTCTGGACGGGCGATTGATCCCGATCCTGCCGCCGCTAGTGCCGGTCGGCGACGGCGCAGCAGGATGCTCGCCACGGTGACCGCGACGAGGGCAAGCAATCCGACACCAAAGGTTCTGATATGCACCTCCGTGTTGCGAGACAACCCCATGTAAGATAAGAGGGTGCGCAAGAGGCGTGCCCCCCGATGCAAACGTGTTTCATGTCACATTAGACGACATCCGCCACGTGCTGGATCGGCGGCGTCCGCGGCGGGTCGAGGTCACTGCCGACTTGCATGAAGCAGCGGTCGCTGTGGTGTTGGTGCCAGATCCCCAAGGCGGCCTGCGCGCGCTGTTCATCAAGCGCGCAGAGTATCCTGACGACCCGTGGTCGGGCCAGATGGCCCTGCCGGGCGGTCGTAGAGATCCCGGGGATCAGGACCTCCTCGCCACCGTCACGCGCGAGACACGTGAGGAGACCGGGATCGGGCTGCCGCCGGCCGCTCTCTTGGGTGGGCTGGACGACCTTAGCCCGGTTACGGCGCACCTGCCGCGTATCGTCGTGCGGCCGTTCGTGTTCGGTCTCGGAACCGCGCCCGATCTGCACCATAGCCCGGAGGTGGCGCTCCACGTCTGGGTCCCGCTTGCCGAGCTGAGCGCCGCCCGCGTAACCGAGGCTGTCCACGTACGGGGACAGACGCTGGTCATGCCCGGCTACAGGGTCGGCCCCCACTTCATCTGGGGGATGACCGAGCGGATCATCACGGCCTTCCTCGACCTGATACGCGCCTGAGTGAGCGGGGAATCGATGACTGTCGTGCGACGAAGCGAGGAAGTAGACTAAGAGGGGCCAATTCTCTTCCAATGGTGGGCTCAATGGTAGCTGCCGCCGCGCGACCCGCAAAGTTTTCCCGGTCGATCGAGGACTACCTCAAGGCTATCTACACGCTCGGCGCCGGTGGCGAGCCGGTGCAGACCAGCGCGATCGCCCAGGCGCTCGACGTCGCGCCGGCGTCGGTGAGCGGGATGCTCAGGCGCCTCGCGGAGGGAGGCCTGCTCGAGCACAGCCCGTATCGCGGGGTCCAGCTCACTGATTCCGGCAGGGAAGCGGCGCTCCGCGTCGTGCGCCGTCATCGGATCCTCGAGTCGTACCTGACATCGAAGCTGGGCTATGACTGGGATTCCGTACACGACGAAGCCGAGCGTCTCGAACACGCCGTCTCGGACGAGCTGATCGACCGGATGGCGCGGACGCTCGGCGATCCGTCGTACGACCCGCACGGCGCGCCGATCCCGACGCGTTTGGGCGAGGTCGCGCGGCCCGACCACGTCCCGCTGTCGGATATCCCGGTGGGAGCTACCGCAGAGTTTCGCGTCGTCGGCGACAAGGACTCGGATCGGCTGCGCTACATCACGTCGCTCGGGTTGAAGGTCGGTACCGTGTTTCAGGTCGTCGACCGCGCGCCGTTCCGTGGGCCGGTGACCATCCGCGTCGCAGACGGCGAACCCCAGGTCATCGGCCACGAACTTGCCATGTCGCTCGGCTGCATAGTGAGCGCGGAAGGATCAGCGTAGCGGCGTCACGTTCGCTTGGACACCTGCAGGGTCTGGAGGATGCTCGCGAGCCGCCGGTCCCGTGCCGAGCGGATGTGCTCTATCTGCCCCTCGTAGGCCTGCTCGATCGCAGCCACGAGACGGTGTTCCTGCTCGCGGTCGAGTTTGTTCCACGACGCCAGGTCGCTCCACAGTTCCTCGAAACTCTGGAGCAGATGCTGCAGGAAGCCCGATACTCCCCGTGTGCCCGCCGCGAGGTGATAGGTAAGGTGCGGGCCCGCCGCCGCCCACCCGAGTCCCGGTCCGAGAGAGACGGCGCGATCGAGATCGTCCACGTCGATCACCCCTTCGAGAACCAGGTCGATCGCCTCACGCCACACCGCCGCCGCGATCCGGTGTGCGACGTGGCCCCGCACGGGCTTCTTGATCGTCACCGGGATCCTGCCGAGCGCGCGCAGCCACCCCTTCAATACCTCGAGCAGCGCCCTGTCGGTCTGGTTCGAGGGGAGCAGCTCTACGAGCGGAATCAGCTCCGGAGGGTTGAGCGGGTGAGCGATGAGGCAGCGGTGCTGATTGCGGCATTGTGCGGCGATGTCGCCGGGCGCGAGCGTGCTGGACGAGCTCGTTACCAACCGTGCCTTCGGCGCGGACGATTCGATCGCCTTGAACAGTCGCTGCTTGTGGATCAGGTCTTCCCGGATCGCCTCGATGACCCATTCGGCTTCGCCGCAGGCATTGAGCAGGCTCCGGCCCACCTCGAGGTTCTGCAGACCCAGCTCGATAAGGTCCGCATCCGCGTTTGTCAGGGCGACTAGCGCCTGGGCGCGGGTCGCGATTTCCTCGCGCGCCACGTTGAGCGCCCGCGGGTCGGTGTCATAGATCGATACCGGCCAGCCGGCCGCCACGCAGAGCGCCCCCCAGCCCCGCCCGATATCGCCTGTACCTACGATCGCTACGCGTACCCGTCCTCCGGTCATCTCATTCCTCCGCGACTGGCCTGTCCCATGCGTGACCGAAGACCCGATCGAGCAGACGACGCATGGCAGTTACATCGACATCGAGGGCGACCCGGATGGCCGCTCCGGCAGGGTCCGACAGCGTGCGGCCGCGATACTCACCGTCGCCGGTATCAATCTTGAGCCGGAACCGGGCGAAATCCAGCAAGTGCGGCTCCAGGAGCTGCCCGATTGTGAGTACGTCGTTCACGACGCACCCGTCCAACCGTTCCTGCCGGCAGTGAAACTCCACGTAGAACCGCAGGGCGTCCGCGAGCCAGCGCACCAGGGGATCCGACGAGCGGCCCAAGCGAACGACCTCGGCGCGATCCAGCGTCATGCGACGGGTAACGTCCAGCCCCACCATCTCCGTCGGGAGTTCCGCGCCGAACACCTCGGCCACGGCCTCGGGATCGCACCACGCGTTGAAGTCGGCCCACCGATTCGTGTTGCCCCGCTCATGGAGGCTTCCAAACATTCCTATGTGGCGCCGCACACGCGTGACCACGAGATCGGGATCGGTGCGTAGAGCGTGCGCCAGATTGGTGAGCGGACCGAGGGTGACCAGCGTGATCGGCGCGTCGGCGAGGTGCAGCGCGACAACGACGGCGGGCAGTGCGGAACTGGATGGCGGGCCGGCCTCCCCCTCCCCCTCCCCCTCCCCCTCCGGCTCGGCATGTCCCACACCGGATTCCCCGTGTGTCTCCGGCGCCGTGACCAACGGGCGGACCAGCGGACGATCGGCGCCCGGAATCACCGGGATGTCGCTGCGGCCCGCGAGGGCGAGGACGTGGCGGGCGTTGCGCGTGGTGCGGGCGAGTGTGGCATTGCCGTATGTGGTCGTGACGGCGACGATCTCCAGTTCCGGCGACCGGGCGGCGAGCGCCAAAGTCACGACGTCGTCGATGCCGGGATCGGTATCTATGATGATGGCTGTCGTCATGGTGGGCTCCGTCGTCCGATGCGCTATCGCCGGCCTTCCCCGCCCCTGCTGCCTGGCGCTGGGCGTCCGGTTCTCTAATCTTCCCCGTTATGAGCGTTGATCCAAACGGGGAGTACGCCTCCCTCATAGAACAATTCGGCAAGGGCTGGGAGAAGGGCTCGACCGACCAGATGGTGGGAGTCTTCACCGACGATGCGGTGTTCTACCCCTCGCCGTTTGACGCCCCGGCCCGGGGCAGCGCCGCGATTCGGGCGTACTGGAGCGACATCCCGCGCGAGCAGGCCGAGATCTCGTTCCGCTTCGGCGAGATCTTCGTGGTCGGGCCGTGGTTCGCTACCGAGTTCAAGTGCACCTTCCGGCGCCGCCGCACGGGTGAGCCGGTAGACCTGCGCGGCGCGATCTTCTGCGAGACGGCGGACGGAAAGATCTCGGAGATGCGGATGTACTGGCATCGCAACCTGGGACGGTCCTGAGCCGGTGGGCGCAACGATCCTGGTAGGGACCCAAGGGTGGAACTATCGGCCGTGGGTCGGGCCGTTCTATCCTGTCGGGACCAGGTCCATCGACCTGCTCGGTGTCTACGCGAGAGCCTTCCGGAGCGTCGAAGTGGATGCGACGTTCTACGCCATACCCGCCGAACCGGTCGTGCAGGGATGGCGGGACCGCGTACCCGATGACTTCGTGTTCTCGCTCAAGGTCCCGCAGGAGATCACCCACGAGCGGCGGCTCGTCGACGCCGACGACGTGCTCCACCGGTTTCTGAAACGTGTCCGGCTGCTGGGCCCGAAACTCGGGGCTCTCCTGCTACAGATGGCGCCTGACTGGGCCCCCACCCCTGCGACCCGAGAAGCGTTGGCCGCTTTCTGCCGGATGCTGCCACCCGAATACCACTGGGCGATCGAGTTTCGTGACCCGAAGTGGTTGACGCCTGCTACGCTCGAGCTGCTCGGCGAGCACAACGTGGCGCTCACGCTGGTGGACGGCCGCTGGGTGCGGCGGGAGGTCATGATCCAACTCGGCAGTCGGCCGACCGCAGATTTCGGGTACGTGCGCTGGATGGGAGACGACCGGCGCATCACCGACTACTCGCGCGTACAACTCGACCGCGACACCGAGCTGAACATGTGGTCCGTCGGCATCGCGGCGCTGCATGCTCGGGTGAAGACGATATTCGGATACTTCAACAACCGCTTCCAGGGTCACAGCCCGCAGTCGGCACGTGACTTCCAGCGCATGATCGGTCAGGAGCCGGTCGAGCCGAAAATGTTGCAGGAACAGGTGGAACTCTTCTAATTATGCGCGTCTGCTGTGGAACGGCTGAGATCCTAGTGTGGTGTCGCCGAAGTATGGTAGCTACCGAGGGCGTCGCTGCGCCCGGGGCGGGATGCGGGGGCGTCCGAATAGCAGCACTATTTCGGCGACACCACACTAGAACTAGAGTCGTATCGTACCGAGGAGCTGGCGTGACGAAATACCGGCTGCTGTGAAGCAGGGAGCCAGGGTTGGCCTGCGCCTCCTCTCCCTGCTGCCACTGTTCTTCTCCGCGCCCTCTCTCAGTGCCCAGGAACCCGGGACGATCGTGCTAACGACCACGACGTCGGTCCGGGACGCCGGGCTCCTGGGTGAGCTGATCCCGCCGTTCGAGCACAGCACAGGCTACGTGGTCAAGATCATTGCGGTCGGGAGCGGTCAGGCGATGGAGCTTGGGCGGCGCGGGGAGTCGGACCTGCTCATCCTGCACGCCCCTGCGGGCGAGCTGAAGTTTTTGAGCGAAGGATACGGCGTCGACCGGCGCCCGCTCATGCACAACGAGTTCGTGATATTGGGACCCCGAGACGATCCGGCCGCTGTGCGCGGGAAGCCGGTAAGGGACGCGTTCCGTTCCATTGCCGCTACCGGCGTGCCGTTCGTCTCCCGCGGAGACGGCTCGGGCACACACATCCGCGAGTTGGAGCTGTGGCGCGCGAGCGGTGTCGCGCCGGACCAGGCGTGGTATCGGGAAACGGGGCAGGGGATGGGGGCGACGTTGGTGATCGCCCACGAGCTTCGCGCCTACACCTTGACTGATATCGGAACCCTGTTGGCCCACAACGCGGCGCTGCAACTCGACATCCTGGTGAGCGGTGACAGCTCGTTGTTCAATTCGTACCACGTGATCCGCGCAAACCCGGACAGGTTCCCGTGGGTCAACGCAGCCGGAGCGCGGGCGCTAGCCGACTATCTGGTGTCGCGCGAGGTACAGCAGCGTATCGCGGCGTTTCGCCGGGAAGAATTCGGCCGGTCGCTGTTCGTGCCCGACGCGTTGGCCGGACAGCGGAACTGACCCGATCCTAGTGTGGTGTCGCCGAAGTATGGTAGCTATCGAGGGCGTCACTGCGCCCGATCCCGCAAGGCACGAGGAGGAGTAATAGCAGCGCTATTGCGACGAC
>JADFNB010000057.1 GCA_022563595.1 Gemmatimonadota bacterium | reverse complement strand
GGGAGTGGATGTTGTACGCGCACGTAGCCCGGATATCCTTGTGTGTCAGCTCGATGAAGTCGCCGCCGATTCCAAGCTCCTGGAAGTGCAGACGGCGGCTGCATGTGTCCCACCCCGACGACGAACCACTTTGTGCCGCCCAACTGGGCTGACCGGAATCAAGAGTCTGTGCCGGATAGTCATGATCGTATATTGTAAACCATAAGGATCGCTGGACCGTCGCGGTCTTGCGCCTGATCTTCATTCTCTCATCGAGCTCAGCGAATACGTTGGGCGGAACCGGCCGGAGTCGACCTCGTCTAAGGTCCGTGCGAAACTCGTACTTTTCGTGTCGAAGCCGGTCGAGTTCAGCCAGCGTCTCAGCGGATAGGTCCCGGCTGGGGACCGCGTAGACATCGCCGCCGACGATCATCAACACTTCGTCCGGCAAGCCGACCACACGTTTGATGAAATTCGTCACGCCGTCGGCAGGGTCCTTGAAGACGATTACGTCCCACCGCGCTGGATCCAGGAGTCGACCGCCGATGTGGAACGGCCATTTGAGCACCAGAATCCGATCTCCCTTCTCGGCGTTTCGCCGTTCGTCGCTCACCTTGAGGTTCGTATTCGCATGGCCACAGTTCGGGCAGACGGCTTTGGAGGTTCCACGCACCGGGACAGTCGGGCGCGCGTCGTCCAAGTCCCGTAATCCGTACCCGAACTCAACGCCGCAGTCTGCACAGAGGATCGTCCCGTGAGCCCCGTAAAGCGTCGGCGCCATCGAGCCCGGTCGGCGCCAGCCCGCCGACGGAATTCTCCGACAGGCTCCTAGAACGGGGAATTGTGCCCCATGTGCTCGTAGAACATCTTACATTCAGATGAGTGATCCTATGGCGCGTCATGGCCTGGCCTTTCTCCACAGGAGTGATCTGAGTGGCTCCTGCCTGTCTGCCTACGGGTCGACTTGTTCCAGGAACCGCCCGGTGCGGACCCGCACGCCGGGTGGTGTGGGGGCCGGGGGCTAAAGACCCCCGGCTACCCGCTTAGGTGTTACAATTTGTACCTATCGAAGTTTAGAGACGATGTAAGGTGCATCATGGTGGAATCCCTTACCGTTACCAGAATTAAGAAACCGGAGCCAATGAAAGCCCAACCAGAAGAAACCGGGTACAGAAGTGTCGCATGTTTCGGGACGACCATGCGGTCCTAATTCCTGACGGACTTCGTCAATGTGCAACCAACTCAGATCAGCATTCCACCCTGTGGCCCAGAGTACCGCTACAATATTGTTTTCCCTGAGGTTCAGCTTTGTCGGAGCTGTGTACTCTAGAAGAGGTTGATGAGGCTCCCACTCCGGTTCGGGCGTGTGCGGTGGGTAGTCGTTTTCCTTGCCATTTTCGGTAATCCAGCCTTCGAGAGCATTGAACAGAAAGTTGTATCCTCCCTGGGCAAATGCGATGTTTTCTTGTAGGTTGTCTTTGAACGTAGCGATAGCGCCGTCCTTAGATATGTCTTCAAGCCCGCCCAGGAATACCGCTCCCATTCTGGCGAGGGAGTAATGAGAAATGGGGTGGTTGTTTCCTGCTATTGGAATTCTGTCGTACTTCATATTGGGATCGGGGAGCGCTTCCTTGGGCATGGTGAGCATTCCGGTACGGTCCAGCCAGAAGAATATATCCTCTCCTCGATAGCTGCGTAAAGACCCCTTCACTCTTGAGGTCGCAATGAACACTTTACGGCCTATTTGCAACAGTTCTTCACCCAACTGCATTCCTGCCTGACCACCGCCTGCTTCGACGAGTACTACGTCGTCAGCGCTGAGGAAGTGGTGGACCGCTGGAAGATCTGGCGCGGCCGATAGCGAGCGGCGGCGGCCGTCCGAATGGCTGTCGGGAACGATCCTCTTCAGCGGGAAGATCATGGATCCGACACTCTTGGCAGCCCACCATGCCGCTCGTTGACAGAACCGTCCCAAGGCGCTCATTGTAGAGCATTCAAGTCGCCTTTTCGAGCAAGGAATGTCCTGTGTGCCGGCTCGCCGCCGCTCTCGTTCTCATCGTCGCTCCGTCGATCGCCGCCGCCCAGCAGGACCCGTTCGTCGGGACGTTCACAAACGGCCAGATCACGCTCCAGCTCACGAGAGGTACGGGCGGCTACTCGGGGGTCGCGAGGCTCCAGGGCCAGCAATTCCAGATCACCGCGCAGCGCTCCGGAAACACGCTGAACGGGAGCTATAGCTACCAAGGACAGACGTTTCCATTGAGCATCGCAGTTCAGGGCGAAGCGCTCATCATGTACGTGGACGGCCAGGCTGTGGAGCTGTACCGTCAGGGCGCCAGGATGGCGGTGCCGGCGCAGCCCTCCCAGCCCTCCCAGCCCTCCCAGCCCGCGCAGCCCTCCGCTGGCGCGACTCCACAGGCCGGACAGCTATCGGCGCAAGGTCAGGAGTGGGCTGCTCGGCTTGCCGGCAAGCGTCTCACGCAAATGGAGAGCTATTCCAGCGGTAGCAGCGGCGGCTACTCCAACAAGCAGGTGTGGGACCTGTGTCGCGATGGCCGTTTCTTCTTCTATGGCGAGAGCATGGTGAGTGTCGATGTCGGCGGTGCGTTCGGGGCCGCAGGCGGCCCGGAACGTGGTGGAGGCCAGTGGCGCATAATCGAGCAGGGCGGCCTGGTCGGGATCGAGTTACGGTGGCTTGGCGGCCGGGTATCGCAGCACACGTTGGACTATCAGAACGGCCAGACGTACGCCGACGGCACCCGCGTCTTCGTGACCGATGCCAACAGCTCCTGCTACTGAGCCGACCGCGATCCCGCGCGAGAAAACGCCGCCCCGGCCGGCGTTTTCGCTTGTTACCCAGAGTGGTCCGAGTATAGTGTGGCAGCGTCGGCGGGGCGGTAATCCGGGCGCGGACCTTTCGCTGGAGCACGCATAAGTTGTTTGCACCAGATAAGTTAAGCTACACCGGCTACCCCACCTATCCTCGTGCGGGTACATTTCTTACATCATGAGCTTACGGTCGATCTACGGTCACGACCCGCTGCTCCACCGGCTGGAAGGCGCCATTGCCTCCGGCCGGTTCCCACAAGCGGCCCTGCTGGTGGGGCCGCCTGGTGTGGGCAAGCAGCGTCTCGCGCTGTGGATCGCGACAGCGCTGTTGTGCGATACGCATGGTGGCGCGGGTTGTGGGGAGTGCGAGTCGTGCCGCATGGCCGGTCGGCTGGCTCACCCCGACCTGCACTGGTTCCTACCGATCCTGCGCCCCAAGGCGAGCGATCGGGTCAAGCAGGTTGAAGAGACGCAGACACTGATCGGGGAAGCGGTCGCCGAACGGCGCAACAAGCCGCTCTACGGCCCGCCGGACGCGCTGGCGAGCCACCCGCTCGCGTCGATCCGGCTACTGCACCGGGTCGTGGGCCTGACACCGTTCCGCGGGAGCCGCAAGGTGGTGATTCTGGGCGACGCGGAACGGCTGGTGGTCCAGGAGGCGAGCCAGGAGGCCGCCAACGCGCTGCTCAAGGTGCTCGAGGAGCCGCCGAACAATACGACGCTGATTCTCACCGTGGTAAAGAGGGCGGGTCTGCTACCGACGGTGCGCTCCCGGTTGGTGCCCATCCGGGTGCCCAGGGTGCCGGATGACGCGGTACGCGCATTCCTGCGGCGCGAGCCGAATCCACCGCTCGACTCGGATACGGTGGAGCGGCGGGTCGCGCTGGCGCAGGGAAGCATCGGGCGCGCCATATGGCCCGCCGGCGACGAGCAGGCCGCGGCACGCAACGCTGAGGCGTTGCTATCGGCCATCCGGGCCGGGCCGGCGCGCTGGAGCGCGACGGCCTTGGCACAGCCGCCGTGGGCCGCACGGGGCGGTTTTGCCGCAATGCTCGACGAGCTGGCTATCGTACTCCGGCGCGAGATCGCCGACGGGGCGGAGCGGGGCGGAGGCGGGGACGGGGGCGGGGGCGGGGGCGATACCGGCCGGCTGCGTCACCGCCTGGATGCGGTGCAACGGGTCGAGGAGGCGCGTGCCAGCGCGGGCGGCAACGTAAACCCGCAGCTCACCCTGGCGGCGCTGGCGCATGAGCTGGAGCCGCTCGTATGAGCCTGTCGCATCTGGATGCCGAGGGGCGCGCGCGGATGGTCGATGTCGGCGACAAACCCGTCACCGAGCGGCGTGCCATAGCAGAAGGCGTCATCGAGCTGTCGGAAACGGCATTCGATCTGGTCCGGGGAAACTCCGGGCCCAAGGGAGACGTTCTATCTACAGCGGAGTTGGCGGGCACGATGGGGGCCAAACGCACTGCGGAACTGATTCCGCTGTGTCATCCGCTGGGGCTAGACCACGTAGAGGTTCGCGCCTCGCTCGACGCCGATCTCCCCGGCGTGCGCGTGCGGGCCACCGCCCGGGCCACGGGGAGGACGGGCGTGGAGATGGAAGCGCTGACCGCCGTGTCGGTGGCGCTGCTGACCGTCTATGACATGGTCAAGGCAGCCGGCCACGATATGCTGATCGGCGACATAGTCCTCACCGAGAAATCCGGTGGGACGAGCGGTAACTGGAAAAGGAGCAGTTGAAGCATGCATAGATCGAGTGGACCACACGTACCTGAAACCCAACAGTTGATGCTGCGCGGGCTGGCGATCTTCGTCTCCCTCGTGGCAGTGGGCGCAGCGCTGGGTTATCACCCCGACTCGGCGACTGCGGACAATGATCGCGCCCCTTATACGGGGACCGCGGCCACCGAGGAATTGAGTCGGTTGTACCGATCGCTCGACGCGACGAGTGGTGAGTTGGAGCTGACCCAGATCGAGTTGCGCCGTGCGCAGGCGCTGATCGAGTATTCGGGCACCTTCGACATCCCGGCCGACTTAGCGGCGGAGATCTACGACGCGGCTCTCCGCAGCGGTCTCGACCCGGACCTCGCGTTCCGGATAGTGCGGATCGAGAGCGGTTTCAATCCGCGAGCCAAGAGCAGGGTGGGGGCGCTCGGACTCACACAGCTCATGCCGCGGACGGCCGCCTACTACGACCCGACCGTGACCGAGGAGGATCTGTATGATCCGGTGACCAACCTGAAGATCGGGTTTCGCTATTTCCGCGATCTATTAGAGCGCTACAACCATGATCTTCGCCTCGCGCTCCTGGTGTACAACCGGGGACCGCGTCGCGTGGACTATCTGCTCGCGCGCGGTCAGGACCCGCGGAACGGGTATGCGTCATCGGTTGTCAAGGGGTATCGGCGCGCCGGACCGGTGCTACCGTAGGGATCTAGTGTGGTGTCGCCGAAATAGTGCTGCTATTCGGACGCCCCCGCATCCCGCCCGGGCGCAGTGACGCCCTCGGTAGCTACCATACTTCGGCGACACCACACTTAGGAGCGGCTCACGCGGAGCCTGCGCCCAACCCGCAGGACCTCATCCGTCGGCAGCGTGTTCCAGCGGCGTAGATCACTGATCCGCGCACCGTAGAGCTGCGAGATACTCCAGAGCGATTCTCCCCGGCGCACGGTGTGGTATCTGGACGCGGGGGCGGTGGCCCTCGGCGGAGCGGGTGCCCGACCGGCAGCCGCGTCTTGGCGTGCCCGGGCGTTGAGCGGGATCACGAGCCTCTGTCCAATACGAAGGCGGCGCGGCTTGACTCCCGGATTCGCCGCTATGACGAGCCGCACGCTCACTCCATAGCGCCTCCCGATGATCGCCAGCGTCTCGCCCCGCCGCACCCGGTGATCGATGAAGGAGACCCGCTCCCCCGGCGACAGGTCCGCCCAGCGTGCCAGGACGGTCCGACCGGTGCTACGCGGGACGCGCACGACTACCGTCTGGCCGGGCGGCGTGACACCGCGGTAAAACTGGGGGTTCAGCTCCGCGAGCGCGCGCGCGGTCGTGTCCGCCAGCTCCGCCAGCACATCCAAACTGGTCGCCTCGGTGACCGTCACCTCGTCGAACACCAGAGGTTCGAGTATCCCCAAGTGATGAAAGCCGTAACGATCCGGATGCTTTGCGATCAGGGCGGCGGCGATGAGTTTGGGTACGTAGTCCCTCGTTTCGCGCCGGAGATAGTGTCGATCATAGAGCGCGAAGAACGTGGTATCCGAGAGCGTGCTGGAGTGAGAGCGGCCCTGCAACCGCCGAATGCTGCGCGAAACGCGTCCGGCCCCGGCGTTGTATGCAGCTGCTGCCAGATACCATGACCCGAACTGCTCATTCAGGTCCCACAGGTGACGGGCGGCGGCGTCGCTGGCCCTGAACGGATCACGGCGTTCATCAACCCAGGTATCCAGCCGCAGGCCGTATTGCCTGGCGGTGCTGCCAATGAACTGCCACATCCCCACGGCCCGTGACCGTGAGACGGCGGAATTGGAGAACCCGCTCTCGATCAGCGCGAGATAGACCAAATCTTCGGGAACGCCGCGGCTGCGCAGAGCCTCCCGGATCATCCCCTCGTATCGGCCCATCCTCCCCAACCAGATGGCAAAACGATCCCGGGCCGGGCCGAGAAAGAAGTCGACGTAGTACTGTACGCGGCGGTGATGCGCGAACGACTCGATGTCGATGTCGTAGGTGGGACCAGCGACGCTCGCGGCCCCGCCCCGCGAGGCCATCGTCGCACGCTCATACGCCGACGCCCCTGCGGGAAGCTGTCCGCGCAGGTGATCGGCCCGGCGATCCAGGCTCCCGTATTCGAGCGCGGCGAGGGCCTCGAGCGCTGCCTGATCAGCCGCCGAATCGTCCGCGATCGGGAGGGCGACCGGTTCCGCTACTCCGGCGGCCAGGGGAACGGGCGACCCAGCCGGCTCCAGCGCAGGCGCGCAGCCCGCGCCCAGCAGGGCCGCGAGCAGAATGGTCTGTTGGTAGCGCGCGTTCGTTACCACCCGTTTCTCGTCTCCTTGACTGGGTTAGCGCGTTTCGCGCCCGAAGATGTTCCCCAGCAGCCGGTTCGTGGCGTTCAGCACCGCGACCGCCGCGCCTCGTGTCAGGTCAGTTTTGGCAAGAAATGAGCCAACGACCCGGTACGACTTGTCTCCCCGACGGCAAAGAACCGACACGATGAGAACCACCGTATCGAACGCGCGGACAGACTTGACGCCGAGCAGCTCGACGCTGATCGAACCATCCACGGCGTGCTCGATCGCGGTCAGGGTTGCCTCTGCCGCGCAGCGCAACGCGCCGGCATCCGATCCGAACCCCTCTGATTCCCCCTCGAACCGCGCGCCGGGGTGCCACTCGAGGGCCACCCTGGCCTGGCAGCGACTGTTGGGAAGCTGATCGAACTCGAACCCGACGAATCGGAGGCGTTCCCGCCTCGGCGCGACGTCGCTATCGGTCGCTATCTCATTCAGAGTCGTCAAACTCGACCTCGAGCTGACCTATCGGTGTCTCTTCGGTGGTTCGCAGGATGTCGGCATCGAGTCGCGGCCGTCCGTCCTCGTCGAGCAGCACCGAGACGAGCAGAATCTGCCCATCGTCCAGCGTGAGGCGCAGCTGCCGGCAGTCGGACCGCATCACGACATCGTGCACGGTGCGATCGCATAGCGATGCGACCGCATCCGCAATACGGCGAAGGTCGCGAACCGAGGTGACGGTCACGGAAGGGGTGGATACCCGTTACGGGCGGTGCTGGCAGAGAAGGTCGTGCAACGCCTCGTCAGGGATCTTTTCGGCCTGGATGAACAGCGATGACTTGGACGTCGACTCGAGCGGATAGGGGGCCCAGAAGGTTTCCGGCTCCTGGGCGGTCTCGGCGGCTCGGAAGGAAAGCACGAGCTGCCATTGCGATTGGTTCGGTCGGCGTTCGACCGCGCGGTGGACATGCCAAACCTCGCCTTCTCGCGAAATCACTCTCCAGGCCATGTCGCAGCCACCTCGCGGAGTTCAGTGTAGGGCCGTCAATATTGGGAGCATGAACGTAAGTGGTCAAGTGAGCGGGATGCCCAGGACGGCGAGATCGCCGCCGGTATCGATGTCCCGCAGGGCTCCCAACTGCCTAACCGCAAGTTGCACCCTTTCACAGGCCGCGAGTGTGACGGCCATCACCCGGGGGCCGCCCCAGGGAATGCCGCGGAACAGCGAGTCGGCCTGCCGCCGCAGCCCGATCAGGTAGTACCCGCCGTCGAGGGCCGGCCCCAGGACCACATCGGCGGTTTCCAGGTGCCGGCACGCCTGAGCAATCGTCTCCGCGCCCACGTCCGGCGCGTCGGCGCCGATGGCGACGACCGGCGCATCGCCCCGATCGAAGTGGACGTGGAAGGCGTGTGCCATGCGCGCGCCCAGATCATCCCCTTCCTGGGCCTGGAACTGCAGTTCTCCCAGCCAGACGCGCATCTCTCGCTCGGCGTCCGGCGGATCGTACCAGACGGTGAGGGGATAGCGACGCGCAACTCCGGCCGCCACCTGCGCACCCACCTGGCGGTACACCTCCAGCGCACGTGCGCGGCCCACGTCCGCCGAGAGGCGCGTCTTCACGTAACCACGCCGGGGCGCCTTAGCGAACATGATCACGGCCGTCATCGCACGCCGGCCTCCGAACGATACCAGCGAACGAGCCGATCGGGTGAAACGCCGGCCAGGTACGCCGAGATCAGCGCGATGTTGCGCAACCAACCTCGCAGGGCGCCTTCCCGCTCCCAGCGGCGTGGGGAGACGAGCAGGGACGAGGAGAAGCGGTGCAGCGCCACACGCTTTCCCAGCGCTCGGACGAGCGCGACGTCCTCCATGATGGGGATCTCCGGGTACCGTCCCAGATCATCGAACAGTGGCCGGCGAATCAGGAGCCCCTGATCGCCATAGGGCAGCCCCCCCAGGCGATCCCTCAGCAGCGCGCCGAACTCGATCACCCGAAACCAGAACCCTGCCGCGTCGATGGCCAGGCGCCATACGGCCGCGTCGATCGCGGGATCGGTCACCGCGGCCCGGAGCGCGTCCCGGGCGGGAGGGGGGAGCCGGACGTCGGCGTGCAGGAAGCAGAGCCAGGCGCCGTCCACCGAAATAGCACCGGCGTTCATCTGGATGGCGCGCCCGCGGCCCGAGGAGACGACCCTCACCCCGCGTCGCTCGGCCACGGCAACCGTCCCATCGGTCGACCCGCCGTCGACCACCACGACATCGGTGTCGAGGTCGAGCCGCGCGACGTCATCGAGGATTTCCGGCAGGTGATGCGCCTCGTTGAGGGTCGGGATGACGAGGCCGACCTCCGGCATCGTTACTGTCCGGAGCCGAAGACAGCCACGTCGTTGAGCGTCCAGTCGTAGTCGAAGTACTCGAGGCGCACCTCCCGCGGCTCCCGCAGCAACGCGGCGTCCTCCGGCGACACATAGCGCCGCAAGAACACGACCACTCCTTCGGCGCCGAAATCCTCCGCGTACCAATCGAGCACCTTGTTCAGGCGCAGCAACGGCCTTGTCTCGCCTTCCAGGCGGTAGTGTATGGGATTGGCGATGAACCGCTCGACCGCCGCATCCAGTTGCTCCTCGAGCCGATCGGTCTTATAGGCTTCGGCCGCCAGCACCGGGCAGGACCGCGACGCACAGTTCACGGCGAAATGGATGCGCGGGTCGCCCAGCGGCCGAATGATGCCGTGCTCGATCCCGTCGAGCGAGCGGTCTTCCTGCGCCACTCGGCAGAACTCGGCGTCCCAGGTGTGCGGGATCTGTCGAATGGAATTCGCCGGAACACCCACGACGCGGTTTCTGATACCGGCTATGCCGCCACGTCGCTCTATCGGATAGTGATCGATCACCAGGCGCATCGTGCAGGCGTTGTAGGCGTTGATCCAGAACGCGAGCCGGGCGGCGCGTGACGCGAGGTCGAGCGCCGACGGGCTGGTTCTGGCGAGCCGCTCGAGATAGAGATCCAGGTCCGACCGGTCCGCGGCCAGAGCGGCGTAATCGACCAGATCGCCGCGGACGTAGCCGGCGAGCACGCGGTCGAACGCCGAGTGATCGGGCAGCGTCTGGGCCTGTGTCACCCCGTGGAGAGCCACCAGCGTAGTCAATGCTAGCAGCGAAGGCAATGCGTGTCTCATGATGCTTCTGCCTGGTCGTTAGATGTGGCGGTGAAACCGAGCTTGCGTACGATCAACGGGATGGCACTGAGCAACAGCAGCAGTCCAGCGGCGATCCACAGTCGGACGTACGCGTCGCGGGATGCCTCAGCCGATCCCCTGACGAGGGCGTCCGCGAAGAATGTATAAACCAGCGTGCCGGGAAGGATACCGATCACGGTTGCCAGAGCGTAGTCACGCCACCGCATCGCCGTGAGTCCCGCCCCGAAGTTCAGCGCGTTGAAGGGAACGAGCGGCACGAGACGGAGCACGAACAGGCCAACGAACCCGCGTTCCTGGGTGGCGCGGTTGAGACCCGCGAGGCGTTTGCCCCCGATCCGCTCCACGCCCTCGCGTCCCAGGGAACGCGCGAGCAGGAAGGCGGCGCTCGCGCCGAGGTTGGCGCCGATGGAGTTCAGCAGCGCCCCTCCCCAGAACCCGAACACGGCTCCTCCGGCTATCGTCAGGATCGAGCCGGGAAGTGCTAGGGCGGTGGCGCCGATGTAGAGCAGCACGAAGATGACCGGGGCCGACGTCGATCCGCGCAGGCGATCCAGCAGATCGGACAGTCCCGGGCCTGAGAACACCTCGCCCAGCGGTGTTATCCTGATTGCGACGGCGGCGCCCGCCAGGATCACGGCCAACCCGGCCAGCTTCAAGTACGGCCGGAACCGACTCAGGTCAGCCACCGGACCACCTTGCGCACGAGATCTCCTTTGCGGCCCGAGAGCGCGTCGCGGTAATAGCTGTCGGCCGTGCGCTTCAGTCCTTCCGCCATTGTGGGATAGGCCCAGACGACCTGCGACAGCTTGTGCATCGGGATCCTGTGTCGCATCGCCAGCACGATCGGCGGCAGCAGCTCACCTGCACCGGATCCCACTATGGTGGCACCGATGATCCGGTTCTTCCTGCCGGTCACGAGCTTGACGAACCCTTCCCCACGCCCGTCCACTATGGCCCGATCGAGGTCGGCAAAGGCATGACGATAGACGGACACCCGGCCGAAGCGATCCCGAGCTTCGGCCTCGGTGAGCCCTACGCGTGCGATCTCGGGATCGGTGTAGGTCACCCAAGGTACCTGCGTGTACCGGGCTTTGGCCCGCAACGGCGAGATGATGTTGCGCACAACCAGCTTGGCCTGATAGTCGGCGACGTGGGTGAATTGCAGACCGCCGCTGACATCTCCGGCCGCCCAGACGCTCGGCACCGCCGTGCGGAGTGTCGCGTCCACGCCCACCGCCCCCTGCTGGACTGCCACACCCAGCTGCTCCAGCCCCAGGTTCTCGCCGTTCGCGCGGCGGCCCGTGGCGACGAAGATCTGGTCGACCTCTAAGCTGAGCGGTGGTTCGCCTTCCACGGTAGCCACCATGCGATGCACGCCGTCGGGGCCCGTCTCCACACGCTCCACCCGCGTGCTCACGTGCAGCGTGATCCCCTCGCACGCGAGCAGCTTCGCGATCACCTTACTCGCCTCCTCATCCTCGCGTGGCAACACTCTGGGCAGAGCCTCGAGGACCGTCACCTCGGCGCCGAGCCGGTGGTAGAGCTGGGCGAACTCCAACCCGATGGGCCCTGCCCCGAGCACGGCGATCCGACGCGGCAGGGTGGTCTCGTCGAAAGCGGTCGCGTGCGTCAGATAGCCCGATTCCGCGAGTCCGGGAATGGGGGGCACGGTAGCGCTCGAGCCCGTCGCGATCAGGATGCGCTTGGTCTCGAGAATCCGGTCGTCCACCGCCACCCTATGTTCGCTCCTTAGCTCGGCCCGGCCAAAGATCACGTCGATGCCCATCTTCCTAAACCGCTCGGGGTCGTCGTGATGGGCCACCGTTCCCTGGGCGGAGCGCATCCGCTCCATCACCGCCCGGAACACCCGCGCCGGCGGCAGACCCACCAGCCCGAGCCGTTCCGCGTTGCGCATCTGGTGCGCCAGTTTCGCCGAGGCTATGAGGGCTTTGCTGGGCACGCAGCCGGTCCAGAGACACTCGCCGCCAAGCGCTGCGCGCTCCACCAACGCCGTCTTGAGCCCGAAGGCGGCGGCGCCGACTACGGTAACCAGTCCGGCGGTCCCGCCGCCTATGGCGATGAGGTCGTATCGATTCATGTCCGACACCTAGAACGAGTTCGCCCCGCAAGGTGTTCCTTGCGGGGCGGGCGAAGCAAGGTCGCTGCGGCGGCGAGGCACTGCGCCGACTAGTTCACATTGCCCGTTCGGCAGCCGTGCTGGAACGCCACGTAAGCCGACAAGAATGCCGCTCTTAGTTCCCTCCTGATTCCCCCAGCTCCCGCAGCACCTCGAACCAGTTTACCACCACATGGATCTCCTTGGCCGGGGCATCCGGGTTCTTGACCTTCACGAGAAACCGCTGCCCGTCCGCGGTCACGTCGTAACCTCCAAAGACCAGCAGATCCCTGTCGGGCATGTCAAAGAGCGGCTGGGGGGTCTCTCGCCTGAACGACCCCTGGGTCGACACGTTCGTTGCCATGAGGGTGTATCCCTTCCAAAAAAACAGCTCACCGCTATCCCGAGACCAGCGAGGCTGCGCCCCGCCGGCCGTCGAGACCTGCTGCCTGCCACCGATCTCGGGGAATGACACGATGTAAACCTCGCGCGATCCTGTCTCGTCCGATTCATACGCCAACCACCGGCCGTCGGGGGAAAACCGCGCATCCGATTCCCCTGCTGACGTCACCGCAACCGGGATCAGGTGGTCCACGCTATCGACTGGCAGCACATAGATGTCCTCCCCGGTCTCGGGATGGTATTCGTAGAGCGCCAGCCAGCGGCCATCCGGCGACCATGACGTGAGATGCAGGTGGCGCGGGCCGGTATAGAGCAGAACGGGCTCGGCGCCGGTATCGACTTCTTTCACATAGATCCGCCGCGTCTGTCCGGTCCAGGCCGAACTGTAGGCAATGCGACCACCGTCGGGCGACCAGACCGGTGACTCATCCTCGGCCGTGCTGAAGGTGAATCGGTCGCGTTGTCCAGTGGCTGCGTCGAGCAGGAAGATGTCGTCGTTGTCGGGCCGCCGGAGGTAGACGGCCACCCGCCGGCCGTCGGGCGAGATCTCTGGGTAGGCACCCGACATCGCTGAGCCCAGCTGCTGGCGACGTCCATCGCGCTCCACCCAAAAGAGCAAGTTCCTCATCGCGTTCGACCCGCGCACGAACGCGACCGTCCCGCTGTGGGAAATGGCAAGGGAGGCAGTCCCGCCCCAGTATGCGACCCGGACGCCGGACTGCACCGGGAACTCGGCGCCGGTCACTTTCCGGCGGGCAAGATCGAAGGGCACGGCGAAGATCGTCCCGGTGCTCCCCGCGACCCGAACGTACACGATGTGTCCCGTGGGGACGTACCGCCCATACGTTGCCCCCTCTATTACCGTCTTGCGTTCGCCGGTCTCGAGATCCTTCAGGGCAATCTTCGCGTCCACCCTGCCGCCGCTGGGACCAACCACTGTGAATAGGACTAGTTTGCCCGCGGCCAACGACTGCGGCCATATGTGTGCCGTCTCGAGAACGCTGTCGATGACCGTGGTGATCCGTTCGGGGACTCCCCCCGAGGCGGGAATGCGCCAGAGGCCAGAGCTGCCGATCCCGCTCGCGTACACGATCGTGCCGTCCCCACCCCAGCTTGCTCCAAAGTCGGCAGTAGCGTTCATGATCTCCGTAACCGGGCCACCGGTAACCGACACCTTCTTGAGAGCGCCCTGTGCGAAACCGATCCATTGCCCGTCAGGCGAGAAGAAGGGGATCTCGGCTCCCTCGGTACCATCCAGCGGCTCACTCTCGAACCGATCCAGCCGCCTCACATGCAGCCTCCCCTGCGCGTGGTACACCAGGGTTCGTCCGTCGGGAGAAAGTGCAAGGCGGGGCCACAGCCCGAGGAACATTTCATGGCCACCCTCGACCGGGACGGTGAAGCGCGTGACGACGGGCTGCGGCGTGGGTTTGAGGACCCAAACCAATGCAGCACCGACGCCCATGAAAATGAGCGCGAGAACAACCATCCACTTGCCCAAGGCCCGCCACGCGGCCGCCCCAGAAACCGTCGGCACGGCCTGAGTGGATGGCAGAGTCGCGGCAGCAGGAGCCATCCGGGCATCTGTCAGCGCCTCCGCAAACTGCCGAGCAGTCGTGAATCGATCGGCGGGAAGCTTTTCGAGCGCCTTGTGCACTGTCGCATCGACGTGCGGCGGGACGGTGTCGCGCTGCCCGGCGAGCCGTTGCGGCTTCTCCGTGAGAACCTTCGCCACGATGGCTTGCGCCGTGGGGCCCGTATGCGGTGGCTCTCCCGCCAGCATTTCGTAGGTCACACAGGCGAGCGAGTACACGTCGGAGCGGGCATCCAGCTCCCGGTCCCCCATCGCCTGCTCGGGACTCATGTAATGGGGCGTGCCGAGAGACAAGCCAGTCTCCGTGAGCCGGTTGCCTCCCGCCGCGCTTATCGCCAACGCGATGCCGAAGTCCGCGACCATGGGCTGTCCTTCGTGCAGCAAGATGTTCTCCGGCTTGATGTCCCGGTGGATCACCTCATGACGGTGCGCATAATCCAACGCGCTCGCCACGGCCTTGGTGATCTCGAGGGTCTCCTCGATGGAAAGTTGTTTCTCGCGATTGAGTTTCTCGCGTAACGACTCGCCCACCACGCACGGCATCACGTAGTAGAGGAAGCCGTCCGCTTCACCCGAGTCGTGCAATGGCAGAATGTGGGGATGCTGCAGGTTGGCGGTGACCTCGATCTCCTTGAGGAACCGCTCGGCACCGAGGAGGGCCGCAAGCTCAGGCCGAAGGACTTTCACCGCGACTTTGCGACGGTGCTTCAGATCCTCGGCGAGATAGACGGTCGCCATGCCGCCCGCGCCGAGTTCT
>JADFNB010000001.1 GCA_022563595.1 Gemmatimonadota bacterium | reverse complement strand
GCCTCGGGTGCTGTGTGTTCTCCGACCGCTGCGCGTGGTCATCGAGAACTATCCGGAGGGACAGGTCGAGCAGCTCGACGCGCCCTCCTATCCGCACGATGTCCCCAGGGAAGGATCGCGCACTGTTCCGTTCTCGCGGGTGCTCTACATCGAGCGCGATGATTTCCATGAGGATCCCCCCAAGGGGTTCTTCCGGCTCGCCCCGGGACGGGAGGTTCGGCTGCGCTACGCGTACTACGTGACATGTGGGCAAGTCGTGAAGGACGAGACGGGGCGGATCGTGGAAGTCCGCTGCACCTACGATCCGGCAACCATGGGCGGTGGATCGCCTGACGGCCGCAAGGTGAAGGGCACGCTGCACTGGGTGTCGGCCGAACATTCTCTGCCGGCGGAGGTGAGGCTCTACGACCGGCCGTTCACGACGGCCGATCCGGAGGACACAGACGAAGGCGAAGAGTTCACCGACAGCCTCAACCCGGACTCACTCGTCGTCCTGCCTGACTCCCGCATCGAGCCGAGTGTCGCGCACGATCCGCCCGGCACGCGTTACCAGTTCGAGCGGCAGGGCTACTTCGTGAGCGACACCGTCGACTCGAAGCCGGGCGCGCTGGTGTTCAACCGCACGGTGGGCTTGCGCGACACCTGGGCCAAGATCCAACGCAAGGCGACCCGCTCCGCCGTGAAGACGAAGCCGGGCGCTCGCGGAGCGAGATCGGATTCCGGCGTGCGCGCGGCGCCCGAGCCGGCCGGCGCGCCGGGACGGGGAGACGGTCCGGAGCGCTACATGAGCGCGTACGGTCTCCCGGGAGAACAGGCCGTGATACTGGGGCGTGATCCAGGGTTGGCAGCCCTGTTCGAGGACGCCGTCGCGGCGCACGACAATGCAAAAGCCGTCGCGAGTTGGGTTGTCAACGACGTGCGTCGTGAGGCGAAGCGGCGCGCTGTGGAGCGGTTGCCGTTCGACGGTGCGCAACTTGGCCGCCTCGTCGCCCTGATCGACAGCGGGACTATTCACCGGGCCCAGGCGAAGGTCGTGCTGTCCGAGATGTTCGAGCGTGGCGGTGACGCGGATGAGATCGTGCGGAAGCGTGGCCTCGAGCAACTGGCCGATGCCGATGCCCTGACACCCATGATCGAACGCGTGCTCGCCGAGTATCCGGAGAAGGTCGAGCAGTATCGATCCGGGCGCGCCGGGTTGTTGGGTTTCTTCGTAGGTCAGGTGATGAAGCTGAGTCGCGGGAAAGCCAATCCGAAGGTCGTGGAGGGAATCGTGCGCCACGAACTCGAGACGAGGTGAGTGAAGGAATCAATGCCTGACATCGGGACGCTACATCCGCAGGTCGTTCATTTCGTCGTAGCGCTGCTGTTCCTCGGTGTGCCGATGCGACTGCTGGCGCTGACGGGCAAGGTCAAATTGGCCGGGCCGATGGCGACGGTACTCCTGCTGGGCGGCACGTTGGCGGCCGTCATCGCGGTGCAGTCGGGTCTCGACGCGCATGGACCTGTGGAACGTATTCCCGGTGCCCGCGACATCGTTCACCACCATGAGGAGTTGGGTGAGCGGACGCGGAACCTGTTTCTGCTCGTCGTGGCGCTTGAGCTTGCGGCACTCGGGATTCGTCGCAAGAAGCACTACCGCACGGGCGTCCTCGTGGCGTCCGGGATGGTGGGGCTCGCCGGACTGTTCGTACTCTACTAGGCCGCCGAGCACGGCGGCGATATCGTCTACTCGTACGCTGGTGGGGTGGGAATACGTTTTGGAGAGGCCGAGGACGTGGGGAGGTTGCTCCTGGCCGGTCTGTACCACACGTCGATGCAGGACCGGGAGGCTGGTCGGTCGGACGCGGCGGCGGAACTCGTCGAGCTGATGAGCCGGCGCCATCCGAATGATCCCGGCGTCACGCTGTTGGCCGTCCAGTCGCTGCTGCGAGACCGTCAGGACCCAGCACGTGCCCTCGAGATGCTGAGAGGGCTCTCGCTGCCGGAAGAGAACGCACGCCTATCACTGCAGTACGGCATGCTGCTGGCCGACGCGTACGAAGCGGCCGGACATCCGGACTCGGCACGGATGACGCTCGAAACCTTGCGGGGCGAGTTCCCTGACAGCGACCAGCTCGACGAGCGGCTGCGAGCGCTCGGCGCGGGGCAGTGAAGGCGACGCGGCTTACGCGTCGCTACCACGTTCACTGCTCAAGCGCCGCGAACCGTCCATGTCGAATCGCACGGGTCCGGGCCGGTCCCGCTGCCAGGATTGCCGTGCGGTGATCTCCTGCGCTGCGCGTACACCTGCGGCCAACGCCTCGCGGTCGGTGCCCCCGGTCGGGATGTCGAGCGCGGGAACGGCTTCCTTGTGCTCCTCGGTGTACAGATGGACGGTTCGTGTGGGGAAGGCAAACTCCACGCCGAGCTGATCCGCGAGGCGCACGATGTCGACGAAGAGGCGTTCCCGCTCGCGCAGCTCGGTGGACCAGTCGGGCACCTCGTGGAATACGTAGAGCAGGATATTCAGGCTCGAGTCGCCGAAATCGTTGCACCAGACCTGGTAATAGTCCTTGCGCGTATAGGGGTGTTGCCTCACCAGCTCCCGTATTCCTTCGGTGAAAGCCAGCAGCTTCTCCGGTGGTGTGTCGTACTGTACGCCGATGGTCGTTTTCCAGCGCCGAAACCTCCGACGCCCATAGTTGTCGACCTGCGCTCGGACGAGCGCCGAATTGGGCACCGTGACCTGCGAATCGTAAAAGGTCCGGATGCGCGTCGAGCGGAAGCCCAGTTCTTCGACTGTGCCCTCCAGGTCGCCGATCACCACCCAGTCGCCCACCTCGAACGGCCGGTCGAGCACCACCGCCACGGATCCAAACAGGTTCTCGATCGTGTCCTTGGCCGCGAACGCGAACGCCAGGCCGCCGATCCCGAGACCGGTCAGGAGCGGGACGATGTTGATGTTCAGATTCTGCGCGCCGTAGACGATGCCGAGGGCCACGATGAATAATTTGGCGGTCTTGCGCAGGAGTGGAACGAGGATATCGTCGAACCGGCTCTCGGTCTGCAGCGCCCGGTGGAGCAGGATCTCGCCCAGGAGATCCGTGAGCTTCCACCCCATCCAGGTGCCCGTGAAGACGGTGAACACACCGGTAGCTGCCTTCGCGACGACGCCGACCGGGTCGGGGAGGTACAGCAGCCGCACCAGACTCATCCACACTAGCGCCGCGCCGAACAACCCGATGGTGCGCACCGTGTCCTGGAGTATCCGGCCCTCGAGCGCGTCGTGGAACCGGCGGGAGATGCGACGCGCAGTGGGCCGGAGAATGGTTCGGAGTGCGAAATCGACCAACAGGCCTGCGAAGATCACGATGAGCAGGCCGAGCCACTGCCAGTGCCGCAGCCCTAAGACCCCCCCACCTCGGAGGCTCGCCGGGATCGCTTGACGCACCCAGGCAGGCGCTTCGAGGGCCGCTTCGTCAACCGTGACCTGTTGCGGTAGTGCACTGAGCACACCGGCGAGCCAGGAGATGCCCGCCATCGTCTGTGCCGAGAACAACCAGCGTCCGTCGGCTGCCCGCGTGAAGGCGACGACCGCGTCTCCGACATCGATCCGTTCCAGAATGGCCTCGTCGTCGGGATGGAACGGCCGGGGGAAGTAGACGAAGCTGGTCTGGTCGGGCGTGAGCTGGGTCCAGTCGGGCAACTCCGATGGCTGGACCTCGCGAATGCGGTTGAGCGCGCTCCAGAGATCCAGCGCTAGACGTCGCGCGGCGTCGGAGCCGGCCGCTACGCCCAAGCGCGAGAGGTCGAGGGTGGCGGTCGCGGTCCGTATCTCGTCGCGGTCGCCGTCCGTGACGGCGTTCACCGCCCGCAGGAAAGTGAACATCGTCGAGCGGGGACTGTCGAACTCGGCCGATACCTGTGGCGTTCTCACCGGCGCCGCGCCCGTGTCCTGGGCGCGCAGGGTTCCGCCCGGCGCGAGAAGCCAGGCGGCGGCCGCGAACACGATCGCGCCTGTCGAAAGAACGAATTGTCTAGGTGCCATCGCTAGGCTCAGGTTGGGGTGCGTTAGGGCATCTCGTCGGGCTGAAAGCTCGACATCAACCTGAGCCGGAGCAAGTGGCTGAGGTCGCCCGGCTCGAGGTCCGGCCCGCCGGGTGAAGAGGAGCTCACGTCCACTCGGCGTGTGCCCGGAACCGCGGCGCGCGGCGCACCGCCGTCGCCTGCTCGAACGCGTACGCCAGTTTGAGCAGTGTGGGCTCGCCGAACGCTCTCCCGATGAACGAGATCCCCACCGGGAGGCCGAAGCTGTATCCGGCCGGGACGGTGATGTTGGCGTAGCCGGACACGGCCGCCGGCCCCGAGCTTCCGCCCAGATAGTGGTCGCCGTTCACGAGATCCACGGTCCAGGCCGGTGCGCCCGTCGGGGCGACCAGCGCGTCGAGTCGGTGCTCGTCCATCACCGCGTCTATTCCCTCGGGGCCGGCCAGGCGCTTGGACTGCTCCAGCGCTTCCCCGTACGCCGGGTCACTGAGTGGTCCCTTCTCCTGGGCCGAGAGCAAGATCTCCTGGCCAAAGTAGCGCAGCTCGCGGTCGGCATGCTGCTCGTTGAACGCGATCAGTTCCTCCAGCGACCTGACCGGTGCGTCCGGTCCGAGCCCGGCCAGGTACGCGTTGAGATCGGCCTTGAACTCGTAGAGCAGCACCTCGAACTCCTGGTCGCCGAACTTACCAGCCGTAGGAATGTCGGCGGGATCGACGATGACGGCGCCGGCCTGCTTCATGGCGGCGATCGCGTCCTCCATGACGTGGTCGGCCTCGGGGCTGTAGCCGTAGAACCGTTCGCGCGGGACGCCGATCCGCGCGCCGCGCAGTCCGTTGGGATCGAGGAATCGCGTGTAGTCTGCCACTCCGCGTTCTCGTGCGGCGGCGGTCACTGCATCGTTCGGGTCCGAGCCCACCATCACGCTCAAGAGGATCGCGGCGTCGGTCACGGTCCGCGCCATCGGGCCGGCGGTGTCCTGGCTGTGCGCGAGGGGAATGATGCCCGAGCGGGACACGAGTCCGACGCTGGGCTTGATACCCACCAGCCCGTTCGCGGCCGACGGACACACGACCGACCCATCCGTCTCGGTGCCGATGGCTACGGCGGTGAAGTTCGCGGCGGTCGCCGCGCCGGATCCTGAACTGGAGCCGCACGGGCTCCGGTCGAGCGCGTACGGGTTCTTGCCCTGACCGCCCCGTCCGCTCCAACCGCTCGACGATTGCGTCGACCGGAAGTTGGCCCACTCGCTGAGGTTCGTCTTTCCCAGGACGATCGCGCCCGCGGCGCGCAGCCGCTCGACCAGAAACGCGTCACGCGACGGCCGCGATCCCAGCAGCGCGAGCGAGCCGGCGGCCGTCTCCATCTGATCTGCCGTGCCGATGTTGTCCTTGAGCAGGACGGGGATGCCGTGCATGGGCCCGCGCACCCGCCCGTCACTCCGCTCCCGATCCAGCCGCTCGGCGATCTCGAGAGCGTCGGGATTGGTCTCGAGGATCTGGTGCAGGGCGGGCCCCTGCCTGTCGAGCGCGCCTATGCGCGCCAGATACATCCGGGTGATCGACTGGGCGGTCCATCGGCCCGACGTCATTGCTTCCTGGAGCACGGCAATGCTCGCTTCTTCCAACTCGAAGGCGGGCACATCGAATCCCTGGATAGGATCCGACCGACGGTGCCCCGACCCAACTGCCGCCGCCGCGCCGACTGATCCATACTGGAGAAACTTCCTGCGGGTCATCACCTTGAGGTACATGGTCGGTCCTTGCCGGTAGGGTGGAAGGGATGGGTTGGGTCCCAAAGTTGCGCTCGGCGGAGCATCCTGGCAAACATCCCGGTGGGACCAAGTGACCCGGCTCCCGGGTAGGAGCGTGTACAGTGCGAGCGACGTTTGGTCTGACCTGCCAATGATGCTCCGTGTCGCGAGACCGGTCGCGTATGCGGCTGTAGTAGCGTGCGCCTTCTCCGGCACGACACGCGCGGCGGCGCAGCAGCGAGAGCCGTCCGACTCGGCTGTACCGGTGCGGCCGATCGTGCTGAGGGTGACGGGCGCGCCCCGTACGATGGGCGAGACGCCGTACACCGTCTCGGTCCTGTCGGCCGATGAGATCGTTCGGGCCGGTCCGGGACTGTCGCTCAGTGCCGCGCTCGCTCTCGTTCCCGGAGTCACATCGCTGAACCGCTACAACGCCGCCCGCGACGAGAGCATCTCGATCCGCGGGTTTGGCGCCCGGGCGGCATTCGGGATCCGTGGCGTGCGGGTTCTGCTCGACGGTATCCCGCAGACGTTGCCCGACGGCCAGGGACAGCTCACCAACATCGACCTCCGCAGCGTGAGCCGGATCGAGGTGCTCCGTGGAGCGGCGTCGGCGCTCTATGGCAACGCCGCCGGCGGCGTGATAAGTGTGTGGACCGATCCGGGCGCGGTTACCGGTGTGCTCCCGGAGGCGCGCGTGTTCGCAGGGAGCCATCGTCTCCTGACGGTCGACGCCGGCCTCACCACGCCGGTGGGAGCGGGTCGGCTCACCGCTCGCGGCTCCCGGACCCGGAGTGACGGTTTTCGTCTCCAAAGCCGCTCCGAGGTCTGGCGCGGCAGTGTTCACGGCAGCTTTCCCGTAGGCGAGCGGACGCGGATCACCGCCGCCGTACATCTTGCGGATCTGCCGGTAGCAGAGGATCCCGGTGCGCTGACGTCGGAAGAGCTGGCGGCGGACCGCACCCAGGCTGCCCCGCGTAACCTCGCCGTCGGAGCACGCAAGGACGTGTTTCAGGGGCAGGGCGGCGTCACCGTCGAGCGGTTCCTCTCGGGCGGCGGGCGGGTGCAGCTCACGGGGTTCGGCTTGCGGCGTGATCTTGTGAACACCCTCTCGTTCGCGACGATAGATCTGGAACGTTGGGCCTACGGAGCGCGGGGGCTCGCCACCTTCCCGATTCCCCGCGCGTTGGGAGCCGAGGTCACGGTCGGGGCCGACGTGCAGTGGCAGCGTGACGATCGGCGTCACGTGAGCCCCGACGGCACGACGATCACGCGCGACCAACTTGAGAGGGTGCGCGAGGTCGGGCCGTTCGTGCAGTTGAGCGCGCGTCCTCATCGACGATTGGCGCTGAGCGCCGGTGCCCGCTACGATGCCGTCCGGTTCCGGGTGTCGGATCGTCTGCTCGCCGACGGGGATGACTCGGGTGAACGCCTCATGACAGCGCTGTCGGGAACGGTCGGCGCGACGCTGCGGCTCACGCAAGCGCTGCTGGCGTACGCGAGCGTCGGCACCGCGTTCCAGGCGCCCACCACGACCGAACTCGCCAACCAGTTGGACGGATCTGACGGGTTCAACCGGGACCTCGAGCCACAGCGCGCGACGCAGTACGAGCTGGGTGTGCGCGGCCGTAGCGCGATCGGCGATTTCTCCGTCGCCGTCTTTCAGGCGGACGTGCGGGATGCGCTGATCCCGTTCGAGGTCCCCACAGTCCCGGATCGGCGCTTCTTCCGGAACGCGGGGAAGTCACGTCATCGCGGCATCGAGATCGGGGTCTCGGTGGTGCCCGTCCCGGGCGTCCGGATGAACGCGGCGTATACGTACTTCGACCTCCGGTTCGTGGACTTCACCACCGAAGGCGGTGTGTTCGACGACAACCGTGTCCCCGGCGTACCGACGCGCTTCCTCACCAGCGGTTTGCGGGTACACCGGGGCCGGGTCCGGCTCGACGTGGAAACCCGCGTCACCGCTTCGCTCTATGTGGACGACGCCAACACGACGCGGAACGACGGGTGGTGGGTCACAGACGTGCGCCTTGGCGCGGACGTCAGGCTTGGTGGGAGCGTGCTGTCCCCGTATGCAGGAATCGAGAATCTCTTCGATCGTGAATACGTAGAGGCCGTTGCGGTGAACGCGCGGTTCGAACGCTACTTCGAGCCGGCGCCAGGCCGGATGATATACCTGGGGATGTCGGTCGGCCGCTGAGCGCCCAGGGTGCGCGGCGCCAGTCTTACTGCCGGAAGTCGAGACTCGCCAGCATGCGTCTTGCCAGATCATCGGCCAGCCGACCCAGACGCTGCCGTTCCGCGTCCACCGAGTCCCCGAGCTGCCGGATGAGTTCGCCGTAGGATCCGTACGTCACGTAGTACAGTGACAGGATATTCTGTGACGGTCGGTCAACCCAACCGCGTGGACGGGCGCGGGCAGCCGCTTCGGGGTGATAGACGTCGAAGAGCAGTTGCTCGGTACGCTTCAGGTCGAGCCAGCCGATTCCCTGGATTGCCATGACGTTGTCGGACGTCTCGATCGGGGCCAGGGTCACCCGCCGCACGAATCCCTCGGCACGCAGGTACGCCGTGAGGCCGAGCCGGTCCGCTGTGGCTCCGGTCGTGCGGGCGAAATAGATGGGTCGTTGCCCGAGGTTCTGTGCGATCAGCTGCAGCGTGATGATCTCCGAGCGTGAATACCGGCCGGGCTCGATGACGACCTCGAGCGATTCCGCTCTGAAGACACCGCCTTGCGCGATGTCGTAGACGACCGGCAGCGAATCGACTCCCGCGATCGTCAGGTCGAGCAGCGGGCCGTCAGGTGGCAGGCCGGTGAAATCCCGATACGGAGGTGCGGCGTTCTCAATGTCGAACGGGAACACCTCACGTCGCAGGAGCTGCCGGATGTGCCAGTCGGTGTTCATCAGCGACTGGTTGGCTATCACCACGTCTTTGCGGACGCCTTCGACCTCCTGCGCGTACCACAGCGGGAACAGGTCGTTGTCGCCTGCCGTGATGATGATCGCGTACGGCTCGAGCGACTGGAGTAGATCGACCGCGAAATCCCGTGCCAGTGTCTCGCCGGCGCGCGAGGCGGTCAACCGGTTTCCCGCCAGCGGGATCACGGCGATAAACAGTACGGGCGCGGCGGCGTACCAGGCGGCACGAGCGCTCAGGCGTTGGCGCAGCACTCCTTGGAGCCACCCGAACAGGGAACCGAGACCCAATGCCACCCAGACTCCCCAGAGCAGGAACGACGCGACGAAGAAGTAGTCACGTTCCCGCACCTCCCTGTCCAGGTTCTCGCCCGGGCGGATCGAGTAGCCGTAGCGGAAGTTGAGGTAGTACACCAGCACGACCGTCAGCGTGAGCATCAGAGCCGTCATGGCTAGGGCGGCGCGCCGATCGCGGCGCCACTGTTGCGCCGCGCCCAGCAGCCCGAGTCCCGCGAAAAGGGCGGCGAACACGTTGCGGATACGCGGGGCCCAGTCGTGCCCGAACTGCCACGAAAAATACTGGATGTAATTCAACAGCTGCGACGGTAAGTCGGCCATGCGCTGTGTGACCGGCGGCTTTTGGTACTGTTCCCGCGACAGCACTTGCCACAGCGCCTGCCATGTTGCGGGTTCTCCCTCGTTGATCGCCGGGAACAGCGCGGCCCGGATCGGCAGGAATACGTAGTTGAGCGAGATGCCAATCACCACGGCGGCCAGGGCCAGATAGACGAGCGGACGGGTGAACTCGCGCGCGTCGCGCCAGAGCGCGTATCCGATCACGCCCAGCAGTAGTGCGGCAACCGGTATCCCGCTCGCAAGCGGGTCGTCGATCAGCACCGCCCACTTCCCGAACACGGCCAACCCTGCCGTGACTCCGAGTATCACGATCCAGGGGCGGAACGCCTCGCGCCAATCCGTCATCAGGACGTATCCGACCACGGCGGGCGCTACGAGTATGGCCATCATGTGGTTGGTCGAGCCGAGCACCAGCAGGTAACCGATGAGCAACATCAGCCGGTCCCGCCGCGCCCCTTCGCCCGCGTCGCCCCAGCGGACCGTGAGCCACAACACGAGGACCAGCGACAGCAGGCTCAGCGTGTAGACCTTCGCGTTCACGACCGACTGGTTCCACACGGTGAACGTGGTGGCGCCGACGACGATCCCGGCAAAGGCGGCGGCCAATCGGGCGGTTCTGGTCTCGATGAACGGTCGCAGAAACCGCTCAGCCACGAGGAACAGGAGCCCGGATGCCAAAGCACTCGTTACCGCTGCGAACAGATTGATGCGCAGCGCGTAATGGGCGGCGAGCGGGATCATGCCCCAGACGTGTGCTACGAGCACGAACAACGGGCTCCCCGGTGGGTGCGGGATGCCCAGGACCTTCGCCGCGGCGATGTATTCCGACGTGTCCCAGAACTGGGTGGTCGGAGCGATCGTAACCACATACAGGGCGAGCATCACCCCTGCAACGAGCGCGGCGATGCCGTACGGCGGCCGCCCGACGGTCTCTCGGTCAGTCATCGGTTAGTGGCGGAACTGCCGCCGCCCCGTCATTACCATCGTGAGGTTGTGCCCGTCGGCGGCTTCGGTCACCTCGTCGTCGCGCACCGACCCGCCCGGCTGGATGATCGCCGTAACTCCCACGTCGGCCGCCTCGATGACGCCGTCGGCGAATGGGAAGAACGCGTCCGAAGCCAGCACGGCCCCCTTGCAGTCGTGTCCTTCCTTCCGTGCCTTGTACGCGGCGAAGAACGAGGCGTCCACCCGGCTCATCTGCCCGGCGCCGATCCCGATCGCGGCCTCGTTCTTGGCGATGAGGATCGCGTTCGACTTGACGGCGACCACGGCGGCCCAGGCAAACCGCAGGTCGCGCCACTCCTGCTCGGTTGGCGCCCGTTTGGTGGCGACGCGCCACTGCGTCTCGGCGGGCGAGAACCGGAACCGGTCTTGCACGAGAATACCGCCTCGTACCCGTTTGTAATCGAGCATGGCGCCCTCCCCGGGCAGCGGCAGCTCGATCACGCGCAGGTTCTTCTTCTTGCGGAAGATCGCGAGTGCGGTGTCGTGAAAGCGAGGTGCTACCACTACCTCCATGAAGAGGTTGCGCATCGCTTCGGCCGTCTCTGCGTCGATCGCGGTGTTGAAGGCGACCACGGAACCGAACGCCGATGTCGGGTCCGTGGCGAGCGCGTTGTGGTAGGCGTCCATGGGTGTCTGGCCGAGGGCGATCCCGCACGGCGTGGTATGCTTGATGATCGCGCACGCGGTGCGGTCGCGCCACGGCTCGAGGGCCATCGTCGCTCCCTCGATGTCGAGCAGGTTGTTGAAGGACAGTTCCTTGCCGTGGAACTGGGTCAACTCCCGCACGCCCCGTGGCTCGTCGGTGAGATACAACGCCGCCCGTTGTGCGGGGTTCTCGCCGTAGCGGAGCGGCATACGCCGCTCGAGCGCGAGCGTGAGGCGCGAGGGCAGCTCCTCCGACTCGCCAGCCAGATAGGTAGCAATTGCGGCGTCATAGGCGGACGTGTGCGCGAACACCTTGGCGGCCAGCTCGCGCCGGAACGGTTCGCCCGCCCCGTCACCGTCCAGCGCCGCGAGCACGCGTGGATAGTCGGCCGGATCCACGACCGGCAACACGGCCGTGTGGTTCTTCGCCGCCGAGCGCAGCATCGAGGGCCCGCCGATGTCGATCTGCTCGATCGCGTCGACGAGCGCGATGTTCGGGCGAGCCACGGTCTCGCGGAACGGGTAGAGGTTGACGGCGACGAGATCGATGGGCACGATCCCGCGCTCGTCGATCGCCGCCATGTGCGCCGGCACCTCGCGGCGGGCGAGCAGTCCTGCATGTATAGCCGGGTGGAGAGTCTTGACGCGACCGTCCATCATCTCGGGGAACCCCGTTACCTGTTCCACGGGAATCACCGCAACACCCGCCTCGCTGATCATGCGCGCGGTTCCACCCGTCGAGATGATCTCCCATCCCCGAGACGCGAGGTCGCGGGCAAACTCGACCACTCCGCCCTTGTCGAATACCGAGATCAATGCGCGCGGCACCGTGCTTCCTCCCTACTTATCAGGTTCGTTGGAAATCTCGAGTTGATCTTGCAGCGCCGGCATGTGGGTGCCGGCGGCGAACGCGGTTCCCCTGACGGGGAGCGGAACCGCACGGCCCGCCCGTGCGGCTGCCAGAACGACCGCCGGCAACAGCTCGTGCTCGGCGGCGAGCACGCGATCGCGCAACGCCTCCGGCGTGTCCGTGGGCCGCACCGGGACCGGCCACTGCGCGAGGATCGGGCCGCGGTCGTACTCGTTGGTGACGAGATGCACCGTCGGACCCGTGACGGTGGCCCCGGACGCGAGCACGGCTCGGTGAACCCGCATGCCGTACATCCCTTGTCCCCCGAACGCCGGGAGCAATGCCGGGTGGATGTTGACCATCCGCTCGGCGAACGCGTCCACTACCGGTTCCGGCAGGAGTTTCAGGTAACCCGCCAGCACAACGAAGCCGGCGCCCGCCTGCCGCAGGGCGGCGAGCAACGCGTCGGCATCGTCCGGGTCGGTGATCGTGTACGTCGGGACGCCCGCCCGCTCGGCGCGCGCGAACGACCCGGCGTCCGGCCGGTTACTGGCGACGAGCACCACGTCCGCCGGTGCGGGCGGACGGCACTGATCCAAGACAGCCTGAAGGTTAGATCCGGACCCCGAAGCCAGGACGGCGACGTGCAGTGGTTCAACCATCGCACGCCGTCGGGTCCACCGGCCCGGGCCTGGCCGCGGCGCGCAGGGTGAACGCGCCGCCGGTTTCGGGCGCGAACGTCGATGCCAGGATCCGGTAGGTACCGTCTTCCGGGAAGGTGATCGTGATGCGAGCGTTGCACGCGCCGGCCCCGTCGTCGTCGAAGACCGGCTCTGCCAAGCCGGGCCCGATCAGGATCAGCAACGCGTCGAACGCGTCCGACGTGAGATCGACCGTGACCGTGTTCCCCGCCGTTCCCACCAGCTCGTAGGCCCGTACCCACGCGCCGCCCGGCGCGGTGAAGTCGCCGATGGCAAGCTCGTCGTCGATCTCGTCCCCGATCGCGAGGACCCGTTCCGTGGGGATCATCTCCAGATCCTCGGTGATGTCATGCGGCACCGTCGCGCGCCCCTCGTTGCAAGCGGCGGTCGCGGCGTCCCGGGCCGGACGCACGATCAAGGCAAACGGTCCCGTATCGCTCGGCCTGAACGTCGTGACGATCACGCGGTAGGTGCCATCCTCCGGGAACACGAACGTCACGCCGGCGTTCCTGCCGCCGCCGCAATCGTCGTCCGAGAGGGGCGCCTCGAGGCCGGGGCCCGTGATCAGCAGGTACGCGTCGAACGCGTCCGACTCGAGGGTCACCGTCACGGCCGCGTCGCTACTCCCGTCGATCTCCCAAACGAGGGCGTGAGGTCCGTCGTCGATTATCGTAGGATCGGTAGCGGTTATCGTGTCGTTGACTTCGTCGCTTCCCGACAGGTGCCCGGACGTAGGGAGCGCGGCGAGCGCTTCCAGCACTTCCTCGGAAGCGACCACTCCTCCACGGCACGGTTCGGTGTCGGCGGGCTCCGCTGTGCCGGCGACCCGCAGGGTGTACGCTCCCGTCCTCCCTGCCTCAACGGTATTGACGACGATGCGGTATTCCCCTTCGAGCGCGAGCGTGTGGGTGATCCGCGAGTTGCAGCGCCCGGCGCCGTCGTCGTCGGTGAGGTGGAGCCCGTCGGGCCCGAGGAGCATGAGATACGCGTCGAAATCGTTGGAGACGAGATCGATGGTGACGGTCAGTCCGTTAGCCGCCAGGACCCAAGCCTGGGCGAAGCTGTCATCCATCAGCGCGCTGTCGCTGTCGCTCAATTTTCCGGCGCGCTCTTCGTCGATGCCGATGCGGCGGCCCGCGGTCTCGAGCGTAGCGGGCTCGACCTGGCCCCACGCGCGTGTGACCGGCATGCACAGGATGATTGCCAACAGGAGGTGGCTTCGCATGAGGCCTCAGTGTTGATCGGCGTCGTGCCGCGCGGCATCGGCGGCGTGCACGACGGCGGTGAATTGGTCGTCGCGGAGCGTCCGGACGTCCAGCAGCACGGCCTCCGGGCCCGCGCGGGCGATCACGGGAGGCTCGTGACGACGCAGTGCTGCCAGAAATGTATCCGGTGAGCGTGTCGGGACGGCGACCAGCGTCGTCGGGAGGCTGGTGCCCGGGTAGGCACCGCCGCCTACCGCGGAGTCGCCCGGCAGAGTGGCGGCGCCGGTGATCCTGCGGGCGAGGCGGCGCGCCCGGCGGCGCAACCTGGCCGAATCCTCCGTGAGCATGGCCAGCACCGGGATCTCGCGTCGCGCGGCTTCCGGATCCCGGTACAGGGCGAGGGTCGCTTCCAGCGCGGCGATCGTCACTTTGTCGGGCCGCAGTGCCCGGGCGAGCGGGTTGGCGGCCAGTTGCTGCACGTGATCCGCCGCCCCGACGATGATCCCGGCCTGGGGCCCGCCCAGCAGCTTGTCCCCGGAGAAGACGGCTAGCGCGCCCGCGGCAATGGTCTCCTGCACCAGCGGCTCGTTGGTGAGGCCCCACGGAGACAGGTCGAGCAGCAGACCGCTCCCCACGTCGTGCACGACCGGTACAGCCCGCGACCCCATCAGTCCCACCAACTCCGTGAGCGTCGCTTCCGCCACGAAGCCCGTGAGCCGAAAGTTGGAACGGTGGACCTTGAGCACGCAGCGAGTGCGGGCGCCGATGGCCTGCTCGTAGTCGGCGACCCGCGTGCGGTTCGTCGTCCCTACTTCCACCAGCACGCTGCCGCTCTTCTCCAGGATCTCCGGGATGCGGAACCGGCCCCCAATCTCCACGAGTTCGCCTCGTGAGACGATCGTCTCGCCCCCTTCGGCCAACGTGTTCAACACGAGCAGGAGCGCCGCAGCCGCGTTGTTCACGACGAGCCCGTCCTCGGCACCCGTGATCTCGCTGAGGAGCCGCTGGGTGTGGCGCTGCCGGGAGGCGCGTTCACCTTCGTCGAGATCGTATTCGAGCGCGCTGTAGCCCGTCGCCTCGACACAGGCGCGCACGGCGGGCTTGGCCAGTGGCGCGCGCCCCAGGTTGGTGTGCAGCACCACGCCGGTAGCGTTGATGACCGATACGAGCGAGCGGCGCTCGCGCTCCGCGAGCCGGCGGCGGATCTCGTCCAGCCACCCGGTACCGGGCTCCTCCCCGCCACGGGCGCGGGCGCCGGCCAGAGTGTCGCGGATAGCGTCCACTACGACAGCACGTGGCGCCGCCGCCAGGAGACCGGCCGTCCGGGCCTCGTCGAGCAGGGCGTTTACGGCCGGAAGACGGCGGCGGCGATCGGTCACTGTTCGCCCGCGGTGGTGTCGGCGGGAACGATGAGGAGCGTGCGCGATTCGCCGATAGCGCCGTTCACGTTCGCCGTGCGCGTCTCGATGAGATAGCGGCTCCCGGGTGCCAGCGGCGCCGCCAGCCGAATGACCCAGCGATCCTCGAGCGGCGGCCGCTGCGCGAGCAGCAGCGTGATGCGGTTGGTGTCCGGCGACGCCTCCACCTCCTCGACCGGGAGCGGCACCGGTCTGTCGGGTTCCACCGTGTCCGGCGCTGCCGGCGCGACGGTATCGCCAACCGCAGTGTCCGCCGCGGCTCTCGCTGCTGCCGCCGCTGCGGCGGCCTCGACCGCCCTGACGGAGTCGTAGACCTCGGGGAGCCACACCGCGGCCACGCTCACCGGGGTCGAGTCGGGTAGCTGTTGCACCGTGACCGCCGCACTGTCCGGCTCGCCCGGATACAACTTCTGGTTGAAGTCGAGCTGCACCGTCACCGAATCGAGCCGTGTCGCGCTTCGCAGCTGGGGTCCAACGGTATCGTGGATGAACGCCCAGAACACACCGCTGAACGACGAGTCGAGGGTCACCGCCATCGAATCGTACGGCTCGCGACGGTCACGCCGTCTGTTGTTGTTCTCGTCGACCGTGGCGAACACCTGGTACTCGCCCGGCGGGAGGGCGGACAGGGTAAAGTCACCCACCGAGTCCGCCGTGGCCAGGTAGACCAGCGAATCGGGGAGCAGGACCGCCTCGACGAGTCCCCGCGGTGCGGCACGCCCGTCGTTCCAATTAAGGATCGTGCCGCCGAGCCGGGTGTTCGGGATCTCCCCGCCAGTAGAGAACACTACCTGGGTGCGCTCCTCGCGGCGGTTGTTGCTGAGATCGGTGATCCCGGGGAGGAGTGTGAGGTGGTAGATCACGCCCGGTTGCCAGCCGCCGTCGGGACGCACCTCGATCCGGGTGCGTTTCCACGATACTTCGAGCTTCTCCGGGCGTGGGGAGAGCACGAACAGCTGGATCAGGCCGCCGCCCGAGCGCTCGTCGATCACCTCGTCGAACTGGAACACCGCTCGGGAGCGATAGTCGGGGACGACGGCGCCGGAGTCGGGCCGCGTATTGAGCAGTATCGGCGGGGTGAAGTCGGGCGGGCCGCCGGGCGGGTCCTGCATCGCCGCGCAGCCCGTCAGGAGCGCTAGCAGCCCAAGACGAGCAGCTTCTTGGCCAATGTCTCGCGCTGTTCGCGCCAAGCTCCCTCCTTCTCGCGCTCGCGTTCCACCACCTCGGCGGGCGCACGGTTGACGAACTGTTCGTTGCCCAGCTTCTTGGCGATCTGCTCCAGTTGTCGATCCAGGCGCTCGAGTTCGCCGCACAGTCGCGCACACTCCTGCTCGATGTCGATTGCGTCCTCGAGAGGCACGAACAACGATGACCCGTCGGCGAGCACAGCGTGCGCTCCCACGCCTTCGGGTGTGCCGTCCATCTCCAGCCGGTCGAGTTTGGCGAGCCGCTCGATGGTGTGCTGTTCGGCGTTGAACGCTTCCGCGGCGTCGACCGTCGCGGGCTGGACCAGCGCCCGCACCGTCTGTCCGGGTGAAACGCCGTACTCCGCGCGCACGTTCCGTACCGCCCCCACCAGCTCCTGCACGCGGGTGAACCGGTCTTCGGCCTCGTCGTCCCGCAGCGAAGGGTCCATGTGCGGCCAGGCGGCGGCCGCGAGCAGCGGTTCCGTTTTGCCGGGGAGGTGCTCCCAGAGCGCCTCGCTCACGAACGGCATGACCGGATGGAGCAGCCGCAGCACCGTCTCGAACACGCTGTGCAGAATGGCGCGCGCGATGTCGCCGCCACCCGTGTTGCCGTACAGACGCGGCTTGGCCTGTTCTACGTACCAGTCTGCCAGGTCGCCCCACACGAAACGGTACATGCCGTTGGCTGCGTCGTTGAGCCGGAACTGCTCCAGCGCCTCCGTGGTCTCGGCTATCACCCGCTGGCAGCGTGACAGGATCCATCGATCGGCCAACTCGAACTGAGCGCGGTCCAGATCTGAGACCGCCGGCGTGGTGCCGTCCAGGTTGCTGAAGATGAATCGACCCACATTCCAGAGCTTGTTGGCGAAGTTCCGTCCGGCCGCGAACGTTCCCTCCAGGTCGTCGCGATCCATGATGATATCGGTGCCCGCGGCGGCTCCGGCCACCGCAGAGAACCGGAGCGCGTCGGCGCCGAAACGCTCGACCACTTCCAGCGGGTCGATCCCGTTACCCAACGACTTGCTGAACGCGCGATGCTGCGGGTCGCGCACGATGCCATTCATGTAGACCGTATCGAACGGTACCTTCCCGAGGAAATGGAGGCCGCCCATCACCATCCGCGCAACCCAGAAGAAGATGATGTCCGGGCCCGTCACGAGGGTATGGCCGGGGTAGAACCGGTGGAGATCGGCGGTCTCCTCCGGCCAGCCGAAGGTGGCGAACGGCCACAGCCAGGACGAGAACCACGTATCGAGGACGTCTTCGTCCTGACGTACCGTGCCGCCACACGCCTCGCAGGTTCCTGGTGTCGTGCGGGCGACCGCAATGTGCCCGCATTCTTCCGCCTCGCAGTACCAGGCCGGAATGCGATGCCCCCACCACAGCTGCCGTGAGATGTTCCAGTCGCGGATTCCGGTGAGCCAGTGTTCGTACACGTTTCCCCATCGCTCGGGGACGAAGCGGACCAGGCCTTCCCGATACGCTTCCAGCGCCGGCTGGGCGAGTGGCTTCATTCTCACGAACCATTGGTCCGACAGGCGCGGCTCGACCACCGTATGGCAGCGGTAGCACCGCCGGACGGCGTGCTCGTACGGCTCGATCCGCTCGAGCAGATCGGCTTCCCGCAGCAGCTCCAGGATCCGTGTGCGTGCAACCGACCGATCGAGTCCGCGCAGGGCCTCAGGCACGCGCTCGACGTCGGCCATGGCGCCCGCTTCGGTCATAATGACCGGCATCGCTTCGCCGGGCGCGATGTCCGCAGCGATGTCGAAGTCGTTCATGTCGTGGGCGGGTGTAACCTTCAACATGCCCGTTCCGAAGTCCTGCACGACGATGGTATGGGTGCTGATCGGGATCGTGACGCCCGACAACGGAATCTCTACCGTGGCGCCGGCGAGTCCGTCGAACCGTTCGTCCGCCGGATGATGGACGAGCGCGATGTCGCCGAACATCGTCTCCGGTCGCGTGGTGGCCACCACCACCCAGTCCGACGCGTCCCGTGGCCGCCCGGAGACCAGCGGATAGCGGATGTAGTACAGCCTGCCGCGTGTATCCACGAATTCCGCTTCCTCGTCGGAGAGTGACGTGTGGCAGCGCGGGCACCAGTGGATGACGCGATGGCCGCGGTATATCAGGCCCTGCTCGTACAGCGTGACGAAGACATGACACACCGCGGTGGAGTATGCGTCGTCGAGCGTGAACCGCGTTCGTGACCAGTCGCACGATGCGCCGATGGCCTTGAGTTGCTCGAGAATCGTGTTACCGGTCTCGTGGACGTGTTCCCAAACGCGCTCGACGAATCGCTCCCGGCCCAGATCCTGACGGCGTATTCCATCTTCGGCCAGCATGCGCTCGACTACGTTCTGGGTGGCGATCCCGGCGTGGTCGGTGCCCGGCAGCCATTCCGCCTCACGGCCCTGCATGCGGCGGAACCGAACGAGGACGTCCTGGACCGTGTTGTTCAGCCCGTGTCCCATGTGGAGCACCGCGGTGACATTGGGGGGCGGGATCACGATGACGTACGGGTCCCGAGCCGAGGTGGCGTCGGCGGTAAACACGTCTGCCTCGAGCCAGCGGCGGTATACCTCCGGTTCGATGGTGGACGGGTTGTACTGGGGCGCGAGCTGGGTGGTGGTCATCCCTCTACGGGTCGGCCGTCCGGTGAGTGAGCTTAGGCTCGGCCCGGAGAGCTGGCGATGGGTTCGGGCGGGAGATCGCTTCCGATGACGAGAATACGGTTGACTACGACATCCGCCTCGGGGACGTCACGGGCGATCTCGCCCGCGGTATGGCGCGCGACGGCGTCTGGTGCCATGCCGGTCAGCTCCACCAGGCCGGCGCCCGGTGAATGGACAGTGATATCGAGATCCCGGGTCGTATCGTGCTCTCGCAGCGCGTCCCGCACGGCCGCGATCACCTTGTCGGGGGAGATCGGTGTCCCGGGTTTCTTGCGCAGCCGGCCCAAGGCGCGCCGCACCCGGTCGGCATGCACGTCGCCCAGCATCTCTCCGACGATCATGCCCGCGGCGAGCCCCGAGGCGAACCCCACGGCGGCGCTGAGCGCTATGCCGATGACCCCTTGGTCCTCTCGTTCGCGACGAATCATGTTCCTCCTGTAGCATAGCGTTCGGGGCGATGCTACAATTGTAACAATGCGCAAACGCGCGGTGTAAATCAACGATGCCAGAAACCATTCGCGTTACCCTGCCAGACGGGTCTTCCCGTGACGTGGCGCCCGGCACTTCGGCGCGCGAGATAGCCGAAGAGATCGGCCCGCGTCTCGCGAAGGCTGCGGTCGCCGCGCGCGTCAGCGGCGAGGTGTGGGACCTGAACCGCCCTATTAATGAAGACATCACGCTCGAGATTCTGACGGACGGCGATCCGGCGGCACTGGACGTGCTGCGGCACTCGGCCGCGCATGTGTTGGCGACCGCGGTGCGAGAGCTCTACCCGGAAGCGAAGATCGGGTTCGGGCCGGCGATCCAGGACGGGTTCTACTACGACTTCGAGGTGCCGAGACCTTTCACACCCGATGATCTCGAGGCGATCGCGGCGAAGATGCGTGAGGTGGTCCGGGCGGACTATCGGTTCGAGCGCGAGGAGGTAGATCGGGAAGTAGCTCGCGGGCGGTTCGAGGACGACCCGCTCAAGCTGGAGCGGCTCGATGAGTTCGCAGACGACGAGACGATCTCCCTGTATACCGACGGACCGTTCATCGACCTGTGCCGCGGCCCGCATCTGCCGAGCACGGGGAGACTCAAGCACTTCAAGCTGCTGCATGCCGCCGGAGCCTACTGGCGCGGCGATTCCCGGCGCCAGATGCTGCAGCGGATCTATGGCACGGCGTGGTTCAAGAGCGCCGATCTCGAGGCCTACCTGCATCGGCTCGAGGAAGCCGAGAGGCGCGACCATCGGGTCATCGGCAAGCGGCTCGACCTGTTCAGCATCCAGGACGAGGTCGGCCCGGGACTCATCCTCTGGCATCCACGCGGTGCGGTGATCCAGTTCGAGCTGCGGCGGTTCATCGAGGACGAGATCCTCAAGCGCGGCTACCAGCTGGTCTACACTCCCCACGTGACCCGCGAGGCTCTGTTCGTGCGGTCAGGTCACCTGCCCATCTACGCCGAACACCAGTTCCCGCCCATGGCGGCGGGCGAAGGCGAGTCCGAGGAGGTGCGCTACCGGACGAAGCCGATGAACTGTCCGATGCACACGCTGATCTACGCGTCGCAGCAGCGGTCGTACCGTGACCTGCCGATTCGGCTGGCCGAGATCGCCACTGTCTACCGGAACGAGCTTTCCGGAACGCTGCACGGTCTGCTTCGGGTACGTGGGCTCACGATGGACGACGCGCACATCTTCTGCCGCGAGGACCAGATCGAGGACGAGATCTACGATATCCTCGATCTGTCGGACCTGGTGCTCCGTACGTTTGGGTTCGAGTACCGGCTCGATGTCGCGACGCGGCCGGAAAAGAAGATCGGTGACGACGCGACCTGGGAGGTAGCCGAGCAGGCCTTGATGCGCGCCCTCGACCGGCGCAACCTCACCTACGGGATCGACCACGGTGGTGGGGCGTTCTACGGCCCGAAGATCGACATCCAGCTCAAGGACGCCATCGGCCGCGAGTGGCAAGGGGCGACGATCCAGCTCGATTACCAGCTGCCGGAGCGGTTCGGTCTGGAATACACGGGGGCTGACAACCGGCCGCACCGGCCGATCATCATTCATCGGGCCATCTACGGCACGTTGGAGCGGTTCGTCGGATGCCTGATCGAGCACTTCGCCGGCGCCTTCCCGCTGTGGCTCTCGCCGGAGCAGGTGCGGTTCCTGCCGATAACCGAGCAGCAGAACGCCACGGCTCGCGCACTCCGGCAGCGGTTCCGCGAGGCAGGCGTCCGGGCCGAGGTGGACGAGCGGAGCGAAACGCTGAACTACAGGGTTCGTGACGGCGAGTTGATGAAGGTGCCCTACATGGTGGTCATCGGCCAGCGGGAGGTGCAGGACGGCACAGTTGCCGTGCGGGTGCGCGGGGCGGGGAAGAAACAGGAGATCGTGCCGGCCGATACTTTCCTCGAGCGTGTCACAGGGGAGATCGCATCCCGGGCGCTCGTCCCGTACGGCTCCGCTTGAGAGGGGTCTACCACCCCGCTAACTTACCCGACGCTACGCCGATTTCATCCTGCGTCGGCTTCACACCCACGTATAGTCGTCCGTGCCGATCCAGAGACTCTATAGTAAGGAAGTAGGAATAGTGTCGGATACAACGCGCAGTCCTGTCATCGTGAGCGCGACCCGGACGCCCGTAGGCAAGTTTCTTGGCGGCCTGAGTCCGTTGAGCGCGCCGCAGCTGGGGGCCATCGTCGTGCGGGAGGCCGTCCACCGGGCCGGAGTCGAGCCCGCGGTGGTCAACGAGGTCATCATGGGCCACGTGGTGCAGGGCGGCAGCGGCCAGGCGTCGGCCCGCCAGGCGGCGATTCACGGCGGGATCCCGGGCGAGGTGCCCGCGATGACGATCAACAAGGTCTGTGGCTCAGGCCTCAAAGCGGTGATGCTGGCGGCGCAGGCGATCAAGGCCGGTGACGCCGAGTGCATCGTGGCTGGCGGGATGGAGTCCATGTCGACCGCGCCGTTCTATCTCCAGGGCATGCGGAACGGTGTGAAGTTCGGCAATCAGACTCTGATCGACGGACTGGCGCACGACGGTCTGTGGTGTTCGTTTGGTGACTGCCACATGGGCGTGCACGCCGAGTACACGGCGCAGAAGGCCTGTATCAGCCGCGCACAGCAGGACGAGTTCGCCTCGGAGAGCCATCAGAAAGCCGTGGTGGCGATCGAGGCCGGTCGGTTCAGGCGGGAGATCGTGCCGGTAGAGATCACGGGCCGGAAGGGCACGACGGTGCTGGACACCGACGAGTCGCCCCGGAAGGAGACGTCGCTGGAAGCGCTCGCGAAGTTGCAGCCCGCGTTCCAGAAGGGCGGAACGGTCACGGCAGGCAACGCGTCCGGGCTGAACGACGGAGCTAGCGCCCTCGTGGTGACGTCCGAAGCGTTCGCGCAGGCGAATGGGCTGCCGGTCCTGGCCCGAATCACGCAGTACGCGACGGGTGGCGGTGAGCCGCAAGACTTGTTCTTCGCTCCTATCGTCGCCGTGAAGAATCTGATGGCGAAAGCGAAGACGGCGATCGACGATTACGATCTCATCGAGGCCAACGAGGCGTTCGCGGTGCAGGCGCTCGCCGACGGGAACGGACTCGGTTGGGATTGGGAACGCGTGAACGTCAACGGTGGCGCCGTGGCACTGGGACATCCGCTCGGCGCGAGCGGCGCCCGGGTGCTGACGACCTTGTTGTACGCCATGCACGATCGCGACCGCGCGACGGGATTGGCGACGTTGTGTTTGGGTGGCGGTAACGCAGTGGCCCTCTCCGTGGAGCGAACATGATGGAATCGGTGCGGACCAGCGAACGCGCGGTTGCGTCGCATGTCGGGTTGAAGCGCGTTGTCGCGCTGCTCTCCGGCGCCCTGCTGGTGACGCTCGGCGCGCAGATCGCCGTGCCGCTGCCCGGCACCACGGTGCCAATAACCTTACAGGTGCCGGCGGTGCTCATCGTGGGTGGGCTGCTCGGACCGACGCTCGGCGCAACGAGTCTGGCTGTCTACCTGGTGATGGGAATCATGGGGCTGCCGGTCTTCGCGGCCGGCGGAGTGCTGGGGATCGCACGGCTGTTCGGGCCGACCGGCGGGTACTTGCTGGCCTTCCCGCTGGCTGCCGCGCTGGCGGGTCGCGTGGCCCCCGGGGGGCGGAGCTGGATGCGGCTCGGCGTGGCGGTCATCGCCGCAACCTTGGTGATTCATGCAGGCGGCGTAGCACAGCTCGCCCTGCTCGGCGGCGATCTGGGAATCGCCGTGCGGGCCGGATCGCTGCCATTCCTGGTGGGGGACGTCGTGAAGTTGGTGGTCGCCGCGCTCGTCATTCGCCGATTCGCACCGAAGATCGCTCGCGCGCTCCGCTGAGGGCGCGCGATTCGTTGTGGCACTGGACGACCCAGGTCGCCCGGGCTATCCTCGCGCTTGGCGCATTCTACGTAGCGTTTGCCATCCTGGCGGGCGCTGCGGAATGGCTCCAGGATGCCGCGCTGGCGGGGCGTGGCGGCTGGCGGAACACGGGACGCGGTCTCCTCGCCCTGGCGGTGCCGAGCCTGGTCGCGGTGTTCGCCGTCTACGGAGTCCTGGTCAGGAGCACGGCGTGGAGCATCGCCCGGATCGGCTGGCGCCCGCAGGGCGGGCGCGGGCTCGGGTTAGGGGCGGCATGGGGATGCGGACTGGCGCTGGCGGTCCTCGGTATCACCGTCGTGGGTGGCGCCAGAATCGTCGTCGCGCCGGCGATGGAGGAGTCGTATCTGGGTGTGGCGGTACCGCTGGCGGTCGGCCTGGCGCTGGCAGCGCTGCTCGAGGAGTTGCTGTTTCGCGGGTTCCCGCTGGCGCGTCTGGCGGAGGCCGCCGGACCGATCGCCGCGAGCGTGACGCTCGCGCTGGTGTTCACGGCCGCGCACGTCGGCAACCCCGACGTATCGGTGCTCGGACTCGTGAACATCGGGATTGCGTCGCTCCTGCTGAGCGCGGTGTTTTTGGGTCGCACCGGCCTCTCAGGCGCGGTTGGCCTGCACCTGGGCTGGAACGCAACCCTCGTGTTGGCGGCGGACGCGCCGGTCAGCGGCCTGCGGTTCGGGTTGCCGGCAGTCGAGTATTTTCCCGGTCCGCTCGACCTGGTAACGGGCGGGCGGTTCGGGCCGGAGGGCGGGTTGGCGGCGAGCGCCGTTCTGGCGGCGGCGCTGGCCTGGTGGGTGCGACGGAACATGCGGGGGGAGGTCGACGGTCCATGGAAAAAGTTGCCGTGATCGGAGCGGGAACGATGGGCAACGGGATCGCCCATGTGTTCGCGCAGCATGGGACACAGGTGGCGCTCGTGGACGTCGACAAGGCGCGGCTGGACGGTGCGCTCGCCACCATCCGGAAGAACATGGACCGGCAGATCAAGCGGGGTACGCTGTCGGAAAGCGATCGCGACGCCGCTTTGGCGCGTATCTCCACTGGCACGGAACTGGACGCGGCATCCGACACCGAACTGGTCGTCGAAGCGGCGAGTGAGGTGCCGGACGTGAAGTTCCAGATCTTCGAGCAGCTCGACCGGACCGCGCCGGCCGGGGCGATCCTCGCCAGCAACACGTCATCGATCTCCATTACCGAGATAGGGGCGCGTACGGGGCGCGCGGAGCAGGTCATTGGGATGCATTTCATGAACCCCGTCCCGATGATGAAGCTGGTAGAGGTGATTCGCGGGCTCGCGACATCCGACGAGACCACCGCGACAGTGGTCGAGATCGCCAAAGCCCTGGGGAAGACACCGGTGGAAGCGAACGACTACCCCGGATTCGTGTCCAACCGGGTGCTGCTGCCGATGATCAACGAGGCGGTTTTCTGTGTGATGGAAGGGGTGGCGGAGCCGGAAGCAGTCGATACGGTGATGAAGCTCGGGATGAACCACCCGATGGGACCGCTGGCGCTTGCCGACCTCATCGGGTTGGACGTGTGCCTGGCGATCCTCGAGGTGCTGCACCGCGGCCTCGGCGACGACAAGTATCGGCCGTGCCCGCTGCTGCGGAAGATGGTCGCCGCCGGCCGATTGGGCCGGAAGAGCGGTCGTGGATTCTACGACTATGCCAAGTGAGCGAATCGTGACGAGACGCGTGACGACCCCGGACGCCCTGCAGCGCGCGGCAGACGAGCCCGCGGCCGAGGTGTTCGACAAACTCTCCGTCTATCACCACGAACAGGTCAGCTACTGGTTCGACCCCGAGTGCGGATACCGCGGGATCATCGCCATACACAACACGGCGCTTGGCCCGGCGCTCGGCGGGACCCGGTTCTGGCACTACGATACCGACGACGACGCGCTGCGCGACGTGCTCCGGCTCGCGCGCGGGATGACCTACAAGGCCGCCATGGCGGGGCTCGATCTGGGTGGCGGCAAGAGCGTCGTCATTGGCGATCACTGTACGAAGAAGCGCGAGGCAATCTTCCGCGCGCACGGCCGCCACGTAGAATCGTTGGCCGGCCGCTACATCACGGCGGAAGATGTGGGCACGAGCCCGAGCGACATGGAATGGGTGCGGAAGGAGACGAGCCACGTCTTCGGGCTCGTCGGCGGGTTCGGCGACCCGTCCCCGGTGACCGCATTCGGCACGTTCCGCGGGATGCAGGCTTGCGCGAAGGTCCGCTATGGTAGCGATTCGCTGACCGGAAAGACCGTCGCCGTTCAAGGCGTTGGACACGTCGGCTACTATCTGTGCAAGCACCTCCACGAGGAGGGGGCCAAGCTCATCGTCACGGACATCGACGACGACAAGGTGAAGCGGGTGGTTGACGAGTTCGGCGCCGCATCGGTGGCTCCCGACGAGATCCACGGCGTCGCGGCGGACGTCTTCGCGCCGTGCGCCCTGGGAGCGGTGATCAACGACGACACGCTTAAGGTGCTCAAGGTCAGCATAGTGGCGGGCGCGGCTAACAACCAGCTCCACCGCGAGCGGCACGGGGATGCCCTGAACGAGATGGGGATCACCTACGCCCCCGACTATGTTATCAATAGTGGCGGCCTGATCAACGTGAACGCCGAGATCGAAGGTTGGAACCTGGAGTGGGCCCATGACAAGGCCGGTGAGATCTACGATACGATCCTGAGAGTACTTGCGATAGCCGGAGAGCAGAAGATCCCTTCGTACCGTGCCGCCGACCATCTTGCGGAGCAACGTGTCTCACAGGCGGAGAGGTCACGGGGCCTGCCGCATCGGATCTGAACCGCTATGAATCGTCGACCGCATCTGGAAGAGACAGACCCCATCGTCTACGCTCTGATCCAGCGAGAGATAGCTCGGCAAGAGGACGGGCTGGAGCTGATCGCGAGCGAGAACTTCACCTCGCCCGCAATCCTCGAGGCGGTCGGCTCCGAACTCACCAACAAGTACGCTGAGGGCTATCCCCGCAAACGGTATTACGGCGGCTGCGAGGTGGTCGACGAGATCGAGCAGCTCGCGATCGATCGCGCCATCGAGCTGTTCGGAGCCGAGCGCGCCAACGTACAGCCGCATAGTGGCGCCCAGGCGAACTTTGCGGCCTACATGGCGGTCCTCCAGGCCGGCGACCGCCTGATGGGAATGGAGCTGTCGCACGGCGGGCACCTCACCCACGGGTCGCCCGTGAACGTGAGCGGCCGGCTGTTCGAGGTCTCGCAGTACGGCGTAGACGAGGCGACGGGGCTACTCGATATGGACCGTGTGCGCGAGGCGGTGCGTGCCTTCCGCCCCAAACTGCTGATTGCGGGGGCCAGCGCGTATCCGCGGGTGATCGACTGGGCGGCATTCGCCGACATCGCCAGAGAATCCGACGCGGTGCTGCTGGTCGACATGGCACACTACTCGGGTCTGGTCGCGGGTGACGCCTATCCGTCCCCTGTGCCGCACGCCGATATCGTCACTAGCACCACACACAAGACGCTGCGCGGTCCGCGCGGCGGGTTCATCCTGAGCCGGGAGTCGCTGGGCAAGGCGATCGACAAGCAGGTGTTCCCGGGCACGCAGGGCGGTCCACTGGAGCACGTGATCGCCGGTAAGGCGGTGGCGTTCGGCGAGGCGCTGAAGCCCGAGTTCAAGACCTACGCCGTGCAGGTGATCCGCAACGCGCGGGCGCTGGGCGAGGCGCTGGCGGAGCGTGGTTACCACCTCGTCTCGGGCGGCACCGACAGCCACCTGCTGCTGGTCGACCTTCGCTCGAAGGAGCTGACGGGGAAGGCGGCGCAGGAGACGCTCGACGGCGTCGGAATACACCTCAACAAGAACACGATACCTGGCGATCCGCGGTCGCCGTTCGTCACTAGCGGGGTGCGAGTCGGGACGGCGGCGCTCACGACGCGCGGGATGGCCGAGAGCGAGATGCAGCGCATTGGGGAACTGATGGACCGGGCTCTGCGCGAACGGGAGAATGCAACCGCGCTGGAACGGATTCGGGGCGAGGTGCGCGAACTCGCCGCTGCGTTCCCGCTCTCTCCGGTCTCCGCCGCGGCCGCCAACTAGTTCGGCGCACTTGCTCCTTGGCGCTTTCGGTCTCACCTTACTACCGTGTTCGAGCTGCAACTGGCCGACGAACTTGTCGAGCGCCTCGAGGCGCGCGACGGGCGGTACCATCCGCAGGCATACCTGTTCGTGCTGGCGGGGCTGGAGTATTGCCAGCAACACCGCCCCACGCGCGGTCACATCGCCGGCGACGAGTTGGCGTGGGCGTGTCGTGATTTCGCGCGCGAGCAATTCGGTTTGACCGCAGGGACAGTGCTCCGGCATTGGGGGATAGATTCTACCGGTGACCTCGGGCGGATCGTCTACTCGCTGATCGATCTTGGTCTGCTGATCGGCCAGCCGCAGGATCGGATCGGAGACTTCGACGGCGTGTACGAATTCGCCGAGGCTTTCGAAGGAGACTATCCGTGGTCGGGCGTGAGCCACGCCGCCGGCGGGCGATAGGGCAGCGCGGGGGCGGGGGCGGGGACGGATCGGAAGGGGGTGCCAATGGAGATTGAGTGGCCTCGGTGTCAGAAATGCAGCGATGGGGTACTCATTCCGCTGTCTGACTACGGACGCGACGGCGCATCGATCATGTACAAGGCGTGGGTGTGCACGAACCCTTCGTGCGGCTTCAACCTGCGGATCGACAACGGCGAGATCTCCCTGGGCCGGGCCATCGGCCAGGGCTTCAAGTAGACCGCCGGCAATCGTCCATCCTTACCTTTCGGGCCGCCCGGGTTGCGGGGGTCGCGAACTGATTCCGTTGTGATCGACGCCGGCGTTGTTCCCGTGCTCACGGCCGCCGAGGCGGCGGCGTGGGACACCCGCGCGCGCGAAGACGCCGCGATCCCGAGCCGGGTGCTGATGGAAGCCGCCGGCCGTGCCGCGGCGCAGGTCATCGCGCGGGAATTCGCCGCCGTGCTCGATCAAGGTGTGTTGCTGGCCGCCGGGTTCGGCAACAACGGCGGAGACGGGTGGGTGGTGGCTCGGGTGCTTCGGGCGATGGGCATCCGGGTGAGTGCGTGCGAGACCGCCAAGGACCGCTCGAGAGACTGCGAGGCGAATCGTCGGCTGGCGCTCGCCGACGGGGTCGCGCTGCTCGATGCGGGTGCCTCCTGGCCGGCAGCCGGGCTGGTTATCGACGCTCTCCTCGGGACCGGCGCCGGTGGGCCGCCCCGCGACCCGCTGGCCTCTCTCGCACGTGCCATCGCGGAGCACGCGGCGCCGGTGGCGGCGATCGACGGACCCACCGGGCTGGACCTCACCAGCGGCGAGGCGCACGGTCCTGTGCGGGCCGCTCTCACCGTGACGTTCGGTGGATTCCGACGCGGGCATCTCCTTCAGCGCGAGTGGGTAGGACGGGTCGTGGCGGTCGACATCGGGTTCCCACCTGCCGATCCGTCCTGGCCCATGCTCGTCACCGACCGGTGGGCCGGTGGCGTGCTGCCGCGGATGGGAGCGGCGATGCATAAGGGGGACCGCGGACGGATCCTGGTCATCGGCGGCGACCGGGGGATGGCCGGCGCGGCGATGCACGTAGCCCGATCGGCCTTCGCGTGTGGTGCGGGATTGGTGAAGCTAGCCCTCAGCGAGCCGTCGGTGCGGGCGGCGCAAACCAACTTCCCCGACGCGCTCACCGTCCCGACCGTCCTGGGGCCGGGCCTCGAGCCCGAACTCGAGGAAGCCGTCGCGTGGGCGGATGCGATCGTGCTGGGTCCCGGACTGGGGCGGGGGCGGGGCGACGACCGGAAAGCGTTCGCGGCCGCCGTATTGGACCGGGCGAGCGCGCCTCTGGTCATCGACGCCGACGCGTTCCATGCGCTTCAGGGCAAGCTCGCGCTGGGGACGGCACCCCGCGTGCTCACGCCCCATCCCGGCGAGTTCGCCACCGCGTTCCCCGACCTCGCCGACCTGGGGCGCGATGATCGGTTCGCCGCCCCTGCGGAAGCGTTGGCATCGCTCATGGCCGGGTCCGCGACGGCTGCGCTGCTGTTGAAGGGCGTGCCGACGGTCATCGCGGAGCCGCGGGGCGTGCGCGTGGTCGCCGCCGGCAACCCGTCTCTCGCCACCGGCGGCAGCGGCGATCTGCTCGCGGGATGTATTGCAGCCTTCCTCGCCCGGGGCCTCGGGTTGGGCGACGCGGCTGCCCTCGGCGCTCAGGCGCTGGGGCGCGCCGCCGAGATCGCCTCGGCGCGACACACCGTCCGGGCGAGCCGACCCGAGGACGTGAGCGCCGCGTTTCCCGTGCTCTGGCGGGAGTGGAACAACCTGCCAGCTCCGGAACCGCCGTCCCTGGCGGTGCTCGATCTCCCGGCCGTCGACTGATGCGTTGGCTCGCGCTCGCTGCCGCAGCGTCGGTCGCACCGCTCCCGGCCGCCGCGCAGGGCAGCCGGTTCTGGCGTGCGGAAGAGCGGGCCGTGATCTCCGATTTCAGCGTGGTAGTGGCGCTGGCGGCGACCGACCGGCTGGTGTTCGTTGCGACGCGCAACGGCCTGGGCCTCTACGACCGGCAGTTCAGGCGCTGGGAGCCGCCCATAACATTCGTCGACGGCTATCCCAGAGAACCGGTGCGGGCCGCGCTCGCCGACCCTACGGACGAGTCCGTATGGCTGGCCACCGCGCAGGGTCTGATCCGGTACCGGCCGGTGCTGCGCCGGTTCGAGTCGGTGGTCATTCCGGGCGGCGTGCGCGCCATGTTCTACGACCGTGACGATCCGTTCCGCGGCATCTACGTGCTCACCGGCGGCGGGTGGGAACTGCTCCCGGGTGGGTCATTCATCCCTATGCCCGCGACCAGGCTCCCGCCTCCCGGGAGACGGGTGGGCCAGCTGACGCTCGACGAGTTCTTCGCCCGGCAACCGGTCGCCGACGCGATGCGCGGGGTGGTGCTCACCGACGAGCGGTTCCGCACGTTCCGCTACACCAGCGCGGTCGCGGTCCCGTTGGCGGAGGAGTACTACCTGGGTACGGACGGTCTCGGAGTGATCCGGCTCGACGCCCTCATCGCGCAGTTCGAGCGGCTGCCGTTCGGGCTGCTCGCCCCGGGGGTAGGGGCGTTGCTCGCCGTACACGGCGGTGTGTGGGCCGGCACCGATCACCGGAGCCGACGCTCAGGACTGACCTTCGTCGGCGAAGACCTCCAGCGCTACGCGTATCGGGAGGGCCCCCGTGCCACTGGTCTGGGGATCACCGGTGTCCGGGCGTTGCTCGGACGGGGGGATGAGATCTGGGCGGCTACCGATAGGGGCGTGTGGCGGTTTGCGCCCGACGGCGACGCGCGCAGGCTGGGGACGGCGCAAGGTCTTCCTGACGAGGATACGTTCGCCCTGGCACAGGGTCCGTCGGGCGTGTGGGTCGGAACGGCGTTCGGGTTGGCGTTCGTCACCAACGATGGTGTGGTACGGCGGCTCGGACGGGGGGTGCCCGTACCGGTGCTCGCGCTCTCGGCGGCGCGGGACACGGTGTGGGTCGGAACCACCGATGGGCTGGGGCGCGCTACGCCGGATCAGGGGATCTTCCTACCCGCTGACGTGGCCGCCGTGCCCGACCTCAAGACCGCTATCGTCGCGATCGCGCAGGTTGCCGACACCGTTGTCGTCTCGAGCATCGACCGTATCATCTGGCGGGCGCCGGGTGAGGAGTGGCGCGTCGAGCGGTTGGTCAGCCCTGATCTGGGAGCCGTCTTCGCGCTGGCGCCGGACGCCGGCGGTGTATGGATCGGCGGACAGAGGGGGATCGCGTTCTTCCGGTTCGCGATCCGCGACTACCGGTTCTACCGTGTACCGGGCGACGTTCCGGGGCCGGTCCGCGACCTCGTCGTCAACGGCGAGTATCTCTGGGTCGCCACCGAGGCCGGGCTGGTGCGGTTCGCGCGCGAGGCGTTGATCCCGTGACGGAGGGCGGCGACGGTGTGGCGCTCGGCCCGGGTCCGGAGTTCGACCGTATCCGCGCCGTGTGGCGAGCCCTCGGTGGGCACGGTGCCGCGCTGGGCGACGACGCGGCGCTGGTCGAGGTGGGTGGCGAGCGTCTCGCCATCTCGACCGATCTGGCCATCGAAGGACAGCACTTTCGTCTCGGGTGGCTCGATCCGGTGGAGATCGGATGGCGCGCGGCGGCGGGGGCGCTTTCCGATCTTGCGGCGGTAGCGGCGCAGCCGGTGGGCGTGCTCGCCAGCGTTGGGGTGCCGGGTGAACGATCGGAGGCGTTCCTGACCGAGCTGATGGACGGGGTCGCGCGGGCGGCCGCGTATGTCGGGGCGAAGGTGTGGGGTGGGGATCTCGTGCGCAGCGAGCACGTCACCATCGACGTGGTCGTGGTGGGTCGGGCGCCGGCTCCCGTGTCCCGTGCCGGTGCGCGGCCCGGTGACGGGCTGTGGGTCACCGGACGGCTGGGTGGTGCGGTGACGGCGGTGCGCGCGTGGTCGGAGGGGCGCGAGCCGAGTGCTGAGGCGCGCGCGCGGTTCGCTCACCCGACCCCGCGAATCGCCGAGGGTGCCTGGCTCCGCGATCGGGGCGCGAGGGCAATGATCGACCTGAGTGATGGGCTGGTGGGTGACGCCGGCCATCTCGCCGCCGCGTCGGGCGTCGTGTGCGTCATCGAGGCCGATCGCGTGCCGATCCATGCGTCCGCTGACTGGGAGTCCGCCATCGCGGGTGGCGAGGAGTACGAGCTGCTCGTGGCGCTACCGGGCGAGACGCCGGACTCGCTGGGACGCGAGTTCGAGGTGGAGTTCGGCGTTCCGCTCACGCACATTGGGCGGATCGAAGAAGGGACTGGGGTGCGGGTCGTGCGGAATGGTCAACCGGTCGACGTGGAGGGAGGGTTCTCGCATTTCTGAGTCGTTGAGCCCCCTTTTGGGGGAGCGCGCATGGTGACTGAGAGCCACGACCCGGCTGATCTGTCGCCGCGGTCGACAGTTGGCTCTCCCTATGGATCGAGCGGTCGGGTCACCGACAGACGGGCCGAACCGCGGCTCTCAGCCGCGCGATGCGGCGCGAGGACGGCGGGGTTGCCGTGATCCTGCGAACGTTGCTGTACTACCTCACCCTCATCACCTTCACGGTATACTGGGCCACCGCCTGCATAGTCGCGGCCTTCCTGGGCGTCAAACATCGTACGGGCGGGGTCTACGACCAGGCAGCCCGTGAATGGTCCAGGGCACTGCTCCGCGCGGCCGGATGCCCGGTCAGGTTGGCCGGGTTCGAGAAGGTGCCCAGCGATAGGCCAGTGGTATACGTGTCGAACCATCAGTCGTGGTTCGACATCCTGGCGCTGGCCGGCTGGATCCCCGGGACGTTGCGATTCGTCGCCAAGAAAGAGATGGCCTCGATCCCGTTGCTCGGCCGAGCCATGAAAGCCGCGGGCCACATCTACGTAGATCGAGCAAACCGGGCGCAGGCGCTCGAGGCGTACGAGGAGGTGGCGGGGTGGATCCGGGACGGACTGAGCACGGTCGTGTTCGCCGAGGGGACCCGCAGCCGCACCGGCGAGCTACAGCCTTTCAAGAAGGGACCGTTCGTGCTAGCGATCGCCGCGCAGGTGCCGGTGGTGCCCGTCTACTGCGCCAATACGTTCGACATTCTCCCGAAGGCATCACTGCTCATTCATCCGCGTCCCATCACCCTATACTTCGACGACCCGATCCCGACCGAAGGCATGACATACGAGGACCGCAGCGAACTCGTGACCCGATCGCAGGCGGCTGTCGAGCGGCTGCGTGATCGCGCCCGGGAAGATCTGCGCTCCAAGACACAGAAAGAGATGACCGTATGAAACTGGCTCGCTCGGTTCCGCTCGCCGCCGCGTTGCTCGGTTGCGCCGCCATACCCGTCGTTGCCCAGGAGAAGTCGGTCGAGCGCCAGATCGCCGAGGCGGTGAGCCCCCTCCCCGAGCCGTTGCGCCGCGGCGCCGAGGTGCTCGGGTACGGGGACGGGGATGGGGACGGGCGGATGGTCGTGTTGCGTGAAGGTACGAACACGATGATCTGCCTGGCGGACGATCCGATGCGGGAGGGATTCCATACCGCCTGCTACCATGAGTCGCTCGGTCCGTTCATGGCCCGGGGACGCGAGCTGCGGGCGCAGGGGAAAAACGCTGCCGAGCGGCGGGCGATACGCATTGCGGAGATCGAGGCCGGAACGCTCACGATGCCTGATCATCCGGCCGCGCTCTACTCGTTGACCGGGGAAGAGGGAATCTTCGATCCGGCAACGGGCACAGCGCCCGGTGCAGCCGGCCTGTACGTGGTCTACGTGGCCTACGCCACCGAAGAGTCGTCCGGCATATCGGCCCGCCCGGCTGCCGAGGGTCCGTGGCTGATGGGAGCGGGCACGGCTTGGGCGCACATCATGTATCGCCGGTAGGCGCGGGACCGGGGCGGGGGCGGGGGCGCCGGCCGCCACGACATCGAGCGCGAACTCGGGTGCGAGGCGTTGTTTTCCGCCCATGCGACGGAGCCGCCCGAGGACCTTCTCCCGACCGGTGCTGGGCGTCTGGATTCGCGTTGACGCCAAGTCTCTTGCCGGGTTAGGTTGCGGCCGTTATGACCATCATCGTCGACATTACGGGGCGCGAGATCCTCGACTCGCGTGGCAATCCCACCGTCGAAGCCGACGTCACCCTCTCGAGTGGCGCCACCGGCCGCGCCGCGGTGCCGAGTGGCGCGTCCACCGGAGAGAACGAGGCGGTCGAGCTGCGCGACGGGGACGCGGAGCGTTACGCCGGCAAGGGCGTGCGGCAGGCGGTCAAGAACATCAACGAGGTGATCGGTCCCCGGCTGGAAGGGTTCGACGCGAGCGAACAGATAGTCATCGACGGCGAGATGGTGGAGTTGGACGGCACGCCTAACAAGGGGAACCTGGGAGCGAACGCGATTCTCGCGGTCTCGCTCGCGACGGCTCGGGCGGCGGCGTCGCATTACGGGCAGCCGCTCTACCGGTATCTCGGCGGCCCGATGGCGCATCTGCTGCCGGTACCGCACATGAACATCCTGAACGGCGGCGCGCACGCATCGAACAACGTCGACGCGCAGGAGTTCATGATCGTCCCGGTGGGCGCTGAGGAGTTCCCCGAGGCGCTCCGCATGGGGGTCGAGGTCTTCCATCATCTGAAGCAGGTGCTCGCCGCGCAGGGCCTCTCCACGGCAGTCGGAGACGAGGGCGGCTTCGCGCCGATGCTCCCGTCCAACGAAGCCGCGCTCGACGCGGTGCTCGCGGCCATCGAGCAGGCCGGCTATACGCCTGGGGACGACATCGCGATCGCGCTCGACGTGGCGGCGAGCGAGTTCTACGAGGACGGAGCCTACGTCTTCAAGAAAGGCGACGGCTCCACGCACTCGGCCGAGGAGATGATCGAGCTGTACCGGAAATGGTGCGACACGTACCCTATCATCTCGATCGAGGACGGCCTGGCCGAGAACGATTGGGACGGGTGGAAGCAGCTCACCGAGGCGCTGGGTGACAGCGTGCAACTCATCGGCGACGATATCTTTTGCACCAACAGCGATCTCCTGGCCAAGGGCATCGAGTCGGGTGTCGCCAGCGCCATCCTGATCAAGGTGAATCAGATCGGCACGCTCACCGAGACGCTCGAGTGCATCGAGCTGGCGCGGTTGCACGGATACGGGACGATCATCTCGCACCGTTCCGGCGAGACTGAAGACACCTTCATCGCCGACCTCGCCGTCGCGACGAGTGCGGGCCAGATCAAGACCGGGAGCGCCTCGCGCACCGACCGGATCGCCAAGTACAACCAGCTCCTGCGGATCAACGAGGAACTGGACGACGTGGCGCATTACCCCGGGAAGGACATATTCGGGTTGTGAGACCGGGGCGGATAATGGGCGCCGTCGTCGTCGTGGGCTGTCTGGCCTTCGGTTTCTTCGGCGGCGAGTACGGCACCTTCGACTGGTGGCAGCTCAAGCGCGAGATCGCTCGCGAGCAGGCGGCGCTCAACCGTCTGTACGTCGAGATCGACAGCCTCGAGCAGGTGGCGGACGCGCTCGAGAGCGATTCCGCGACTCAGGAACGGGCAGCGCGGGAACGGTTTGGGATGGTTCGGCCGGGCGAGCTGTTGTTCCGTGTGGAGCCGGTGGCTCCGTGACGCTCTCGATCAGTTACCGGCGAGGTGCTCAATCCCCCGAGGGTTTGTGAAGTGCGCCGAGGCTTCGAGTACACCCCGCACGGCATCGGGATATTCGGTCTGGACGATCCCGCATTCGAGGAGCAGTTGCGGCGCAGGATACCGGAGCACAAGTTATTTCTCGCCCTATACCTCGGCTGCGCCGTACCGTCGCGTGCCGTGCCGACGCTGTCGTCTTGAGTGCGTGTTGAACGTGTGCCGGGGAGCCGGTTAAGATTCCTAGCCTGCCCCCGATGGCCGGTCCGTCAGGTAGTGGGGCAGGGCAGGAAAAACTGGGCGGAGTAGCTCAGCTGGTTAGAGCAGCGGAATCATAATCCGCGTGTCGGGGGTTCGAGTCCCTCCTCCGCTATTCAGCATAAGTCGAAGTGACTAGAGGAGTTCTCGTATTGGTGGGGACTCCATTTTCTTGGCTGGAAGTGTCTACTGTGCCTATAGTGTGCCTGCCAAGCGACGCCAGGCGTTCGGTTCCCGCCGCCAGGTCCCTCCCCGCATCGACCCACTGAACCGCGAAACGCAACTCGGCGTTGACGAGGTGGGCGCCGTGGGTCGCTAACTACGCGCTCGGCTTCAAACGCGACATAGGCGTCTGTCTCGCACATCTCCTTGGTGGAGTTTCAGGCCGAGTCATCTGCATTGCGCCGTACCCTGTCGCTGTATCGAGACGCCATCACCAACCCAGAGACGGCCATCGGGCAGGAGACGAACTGGAACAAAGTCACGTTTGCCCGAAGTTGAGATGGACTGGACACCAACCTGTCCCTGAAAGCGGATCACGTCCCAGCGCCCATGTTCCTCCCAGTTGTTTACCTGCCAATTATCGAGAACAGTCTGTCTCCGGCTTCGGCCGAATAGCGCGTATTGGCCCGTCGAGCAATAATGAACTTCTAGAAAAAAGTACGTACCATAGATCGGGCCACCCTCGCGATACGACACGAGTATTTTTTGCCCGTTAAGATATCGCTTGATGTCTTGCGCTTGCGGATCCGCCTGTGCATACACGGTACACACTGGCAAGAACGACGTGACAAGGGCGAGTAATACAATGATTCGACATTGCGTTGTCATGTTTCCATTCCTTACAGCGACTTGCAGCTTTCTATGTGGCCGGATTTGTCAAGCCTCCGGTTAGTGAGCACACCGATTCAACACGGCGCAACGTGGCCGTTGTTGTGAATGATGTGCTCAAGACCATCGTAGACTAGCGAACCCTATCGCGCTACCCTTGGATACGCGGTGAACCACGCCGGGGCCTGTGAGCTCAGGAGCCGGTCGTCGGCCGCCGGCGTGGTCGGAACCGTCGGATGCCCCCGGCACTTCCGCATCGCCGTCGCCAGGGAGCGCACGTGGGTGCCAGAAACTTCAAATCCCACTGCCTCCCGCTCGAAGCGCTTCCGCGCCTTTTCATCGTGCGCTAGCTCCGTGCGTCAGCTCCTGGCGAAACTGGTCCTAGTACTCCTCCCACCGCCTCTGATAGATCCGTGTCTTGATGCGCTGCGCCCAGCGCGTAGCGGCGGCGACACGATCCGATTCGCTCGCGGTGTGCACGAGGAGAACCGTGTCCGCCGCCGGACTCTTGGGCGGGAAGGGCGGAACCTGTCAACGTAAGTGAGACACCTCCGGTTCGAGATTAGTGAGCCATAGCTGTTAATATCTCTCCCTCGGCTGGCTTGGTCACCCTGGAATCGGGGGTAGCTTGTATCCTCGCGCCTCGAGTTCGGCGCTCCTGGGGCATCCTACGAACTCGTTTTGTTCCTCGCACCCACATCCGACGGCCTTATTGATCCAGACAGCCGGTCGTGGCGGTCGATGCTGTTCTTCGCACTGGTAACTTTCTCGACCAGGCGCAGGCGGGTGCGCATGAGGTCGCGGGGTCCGCAGGGCGAGGACATCGGAATCGACCTGGTCGGTTTTGACCTTGGCGGCGGAAATGGCCTTGAGCCAGGTGGCGTGTGCCAGGCACAGGTCGACGTGCAGGTCACCGAGGAGATCTGCTAGCCAGTACCAGCTGCCGGTGGATTCGACGACAGCCCGGTGCGGGCCGGAGAACTGCGCGAAGTAGCGCTGGAGCTGGAGGGGCGCGTTGGGGACACGGACCTGTTTGACGATCGCGCCCTCGGGCCCGTAGGTTGTGATGAAGCAATCGCGTTTGTGCTGGTCGATGCCGGAGTAGGAACATGGGAGTGCCCTCCTGGTCGTACCGGATCGTGAGGCGTGAGACCTCTTATCGAGACGTTACTCCTTGAGGGCACTTCTTGGAAACATCACGCGGTTAGGAGCTGCCGGGCGCGTTCGTTTCAAAGGAAGTCGTTGATATGAGCGCCTGGTCTGTGCATCGTTACAAGCACACGGCGGCTCGCCTGGCTCGGGGGATCGCCCGCAGCTCGAACGCGGAGTCGTTAGCCGGAAGCGCGCTTGCGCCCCGAACTTGGAAAGTGGAACTTTCACACATGGTAAAGCCGGCGATTGACTTCCACAGCTTGAGCATTCCAGATCGGCTCGCGCTCGTCGAGCAGATCTGGGACAGCATTGCCCAAGATACGCAGTCGCTCCCTCTGACCCCGGAGCAGCGCGAGGAGCTTGAGCGTCGATGGGCTGAACATGAACGGGATCCGGCGTCGCGCGCCGCATTGCTTTTCGGCCCCAAGCAGAGGCCGAATTGCTTCAGGCGCATGATTGGTATGAAGCTCGTGTCTCCGGCCTCGGAGTGCAGTTCGCACATGCGGTGGACGCTGCAGTAAGCCTGATCGAGGAGCACCCCGAGGCCTTCCCGATCGTTGAACCGGACGCGCGGGGTGGGCTTCATGCCGATCACAGCCGGCTTCTCGCTCTAGTTGTTAGATTACGTGAAACAAAGCCCTCTTCGAAGGTGGATGTATGAGAGTGCTCCCAGTTGCCCTTGCGGGCTTCGTCCTCCTTGTGTCGTGCGATCGCACCCCTACGGAACCGCAGATTGAGCCTCGGCCGTTCTTCCGGATCTGGGTGGGAGCCGTACCCGATTCCGTGAGTATCGGTGACTCGGTGTTGGTGCGGTGGTCCGTCACCAACGTGGGAACTGCTCCGGGCACGGTCCGCGGATTCGGGCTCGGTGCCGGTGCCATTCGTGACCTGACGGGACTCCAGTCGCACGGTTCGTTCTGCGGCATCGGGTCTTGCGAGCTACCGCTCAATCCTGGTGAAGAAGTTGTTCAAGAGGCTTGGTGGATCCCTTAGGGGACATTGGCCAAGACGGCCGTGGCTATCGTCACAGTCGGATACACAGCACCAGGCGCGATTCTCCAAGGCTTCGATCACGTGTGGGCGCGAGCGCCATGACTATGAAGAAGGACAAAGCTAAGCACGAGCCGCCAGCCGCGGACGAAGACACGATGCGTCCCGAGTACGACTTCTCGAAGGGTCGGCGCGGTGTGACCGCCGCGCGGTATCGCGAAGGAACGAACGTCGTGGTTCTGGACCCGTCGGTGATGGACGTCTTCCCGGATTCCGCCGCCGTAAACGAGGCCCTACGTGCGCTCGCCCCCGTGCTCCGACGTCGCAAGGACGCATAGCTGCTTGCGGCGAGGCGCCTAACACCACTAAGAAGGGCCCTGTCAAGGGCACGTAGCGGTCCGATGGCGGCGAGCGGTGCTCGCCGCTTGTCGCATGCGGCTCAGGTGTTTTCCTGCCGGGTCGCGAGCGAAAGCGGCGATTGCCTGTCGTATCGGGTAGGACGTCACTCGCCGTGGCGTCCAGACACCATTATGGGCTCACCTGCTCGATGCCGTTGAGACCGAGCAGTCGCCTCCCACCGAGGCGGTCCCAGATACTACCTTGGCACGACGCCTGGCTGCCCAATCACGCGCATGACCCCGGTTCACGCAGAGTCAGTTAGACGGCAGCCGAGGATCGGGGTATCATTCGGCATCAGGAGGCCGACGTATGAAATACAAGATTGCCCTGATCCCCTCCGACGAAGGCTACGCCGCGTCCGTGCCAGGCCTGCCCGGTTGCTGGTCACAAGGGTCGACGGAGCAGGAGGCCCTGACGAACATTGGCGACGCAATACGCGAGTATCTCGAGGCTGTGGAAGAGCAGTTAGGGGACGCCGATGTTCGTGAGATCGACGTAGCGGTCTAGCTGCCGAAGCTTCCAGGCGTCGATCACCATGGATGCGGTTCGGGCTCTTGAGAAGGCCGGTTTCCACATCGCCCGCCAGGGCAAGCACGTTGTCATGACCGACGGTAGGCGGATCCTGACGATACCACGAGCCAATCCGGTGAACGCCTTCACCATGGGCGGAATTGTCCGTGATGCTGGACTCACGATTGAGGAGTTCAAGAAACTGCTGTAGGTCGCTGCCGTCTAATAGGCGCTGAGGCCGTGTGAAAACTCACCATGACTGAACGGGGAGCGAGCACGCAGCGCGGTGAGCGCGACATTCTGCTAAGAGTAGTGGGAAAGTAGTCGGGTCTGGCGTTGCGAACCTGACAGGGCGGCCTGGAAGCGCCTCGAGGTGGGAACAGGGACGGGTGAGTCCCCCGCTGAGAACGCGCTTGAATAACCAGTGTGGAGTTCGACGCCGTTTGCTGGCACATAGCTCACACACAATGCCGCCTGCGGGATATCGTCTGCCTCGATGACTCGTCCTTCCACACCCACGTTGAGGCGCCCGCCTGGATAGCTGATTCCAGCACTATACCGCGCAGAGAAATGCTGGGCTGGACCGCCCTGGAGAGCGCTACCGGTCGGTCGCGCCCTCCTCGTAGATCCGCACGACGATGGTACCGTCGGGCCCGACCCACCCACGGTACATACCGGGCGTGTTGAACGTGGCGGCGAAGTTCCCGTTCCGGTCGAGCACGATCACCCCGCCGTCGGCATGCTGCGCCACGAGCTTCTCGTTGATGACGAAGTCTGCGGCCTCTTCGACCGATTCGCCGAGGTACTGTACGCGCGCGCAGATGTCGCGCGCGACGGCGTTGCGGATGAAGAACTCGCCGTGTCCCGTGCCCGATACGGCGCAGTTGTCGTTGTTCGCCCAGGTACCGGCTGAGATGATCGGCGAATCGCCGATGCGGCCCCAGCGCTTGTTGGTCATGCCGCCCGTCGAGGTGCCCGCCGCCAGGTCACCGAACTGGTCGAGCGCCACGACACCCACCGTCCCGTGCTCCTCGTCGGCTTGGGCGCGCTCCAGTTGCCGATGGCGCCGCTCGGTGTAGAAGTACTCAGCCGGTACGGTATCCATGCCGTGTTCGACGGCGAACGCCTCGGCGCCCTCGCGTGCCAGCATGACATGTGGTGACTCCTCCATCACGAGGCGTGCGAGCACGATAGGGTTCTTGATGTGGATGACACCGGCAACAGCCCCAGCGTTCCCGGTCCGGCCGTCCATGATCGATGCGTCCAGCTCGTTGGTACCGGCGTTGGTGAAGACCGCACCCTTACCCGCGTTGAAGAGCGGTGAGTTCTCGAGTCGACTGATGACGGCAACCACCGCATCGAGTGACCGGCCGCCGCCGTTGAGGACATCGTAGCCGGCGCGGATGGCCGTCGTGAGCGTATGGCGGTACTGGCGCTCCCGCTCGGCGGTCATGTTCTCGCGGAGAATCGTGCCCGCCCCGCCGTGGACGACGAGCATGAAGCGAGGTCGCTCCTGCTGGGCGGCGGAAGTGGATGGCAAGGCCAGCAGGCAGAGGACTATGAGCAAGAGGGCGCGTTGCGGCATGCGTGTCATCCGTAGAGAGGGGCCAAGGTGCAAGATAGCTCCATGGCCGCGAGGGCGCGTGAGGAGCTGGTGTCCGGTGGGCCGGCCGCATACGGAACGTGAGTGATCCGTGTCTTGGTTGCAGCACCGCGCAATGATGCGAGCCTCCGTCTACTATGCCTAAAGTATGCTAACTCAGTGTGATTCAGCCGGACTCATCGTGATTGTGCTCTGACGCGTCGCGCTGCAAGTGCTTGTTGTTCTTCAGATTGGTGCGAGTGAGTGCCGATGAGTCCGTACGCCTGCAGGCATTGCTCAGTGCACCACCCCCACTGTGGAACCGGGAGCCAATACAAGCGCTCACCCCACTGAGGCCGTCCTGGGCCCGTAATCGCATTAGCGGCGTGGGCGACCTCTTGGTCTGTCAGGTTCAGGGGCCTCGGGTCGCCCTCGTCATTGGATGAGGCAATATCACCCCCGCATGCTGCCAGCGAGAGTATGGTGAAGGCGGCGATCTCTCCGCTTGTCCAAACATGTGGCTGCTCCCTGCAAGCCGAGCCTCAGGCCCGCACGCTTTCGAATTTGGCTCTTCATGGACGCGCGCGTCGCGCCGGGGTTTCCGTCCCGGAGCTTGCAAGAGGGGCCACGACCGTCTCAGGTCGTGGCCGCTAGTCGATAAGAGGTGGCTGAGGGCCTGGGACGATCCCAATGAGGTCGGGATCGACGCCGGAATCGGACGAGTTGGCCGAATCCTGCGCTTTCTGCTCTTTCCGCTGAGCACGGCGCTCGAGCTTCTCTTGGCGTCTCTTCTTCTTGGCAAGCTCGCGCTTGCGCTTCTCGAACGTCGCCGGTCCGGGTCTCGCCACGGATTATCCTCCGTTCTGCGCATGTGATTGGAACACGTGGATCTCGAGCCACTCCGCAAACAATCGGTCGAGTTCCTCCCGGGCTTGACCCGGCCGGTGGGGCATGACCTCCCACCGTGTCCCCGCGTTCATCAGGAACCAGGCGGGATCGGTAGCGAGTTGTTCTCGTTTCGGGTTCGCGCGCTGTCCCTCATAGGACACGAAATGGAACTCGCGGCCGCGATACGTGAGCCGCCGCTGCTCGGCCGCGTACTTACTCATACGAGATCGTCCCGTGCGGTCGTCCGGGTGCGGGCGTCACAAGAGGTCGTCGACCGAGTAATTGGGGACGCACCCGTCGATGATGCGCTGCGCGAACGCGTGGCAGCCCTTGACCGCCGCTTCTTCGGTGGGGTAGGTGGTGGATCCGCTGAACGCACGCAAGGACTTGTGGCGACCGATCAGTAGGTCGAGCGTCCAGCGTCCCGAGCCCCGTATCTGAAAGGTACGAGGGGTGATCGCGAAACCCTTGTAGGAAAGCGAACTCAGATCCCAGTTCCGGTGAAGGGCCCGGTGAGGGGAACGTGGCACTCCGGTGCGCGCGGCATCATATCAATATAACATGGCCGCCGACGCAACGCGGCCTCGCGACTGATGCTTCGGGCTCCGGCCAGTGGGCTAGATCGCCAGGATGCGTGATGCCGGGGCTCGGTCCCGCGGGTCGCCTCCATGCACCACGACCCGCGTAAGGATCTGTGTGGCCCCGTTCAGGACCATGATCCCGCTCACCGATGCGCCGGGCGATGATCACCATGACGACATCATCTATCCCGCACCGCTCCCGTTCGTGCTGGTCCACGTGGTCTACGTGGCCGCTATCTGGACCGGAGTGACCAGCCCAGACGCTCGCCATCTGCGCCGCTCTGTACGTCGCGCTCATGTTCGCGGTCACGGCCGGGTATCATCGCTATTTCTCCCACCGGTCGTTCCGGACCAGTCGGGTGGGTCAGTTCGTGCTCGCTATTCCGCGTACCGCTCGTATGTTTGCGGTCGTCGATGTTTGGGACGCGCTGAAATCCGATCGTCCGTATCGCGAGGGTTGGTCCACTGAGCGCGTTCGCGAGTACATCCTGAGCGAAGCGGGGACGCATTTCGATCCCGATGTGGTCGCCGTTTTCCTCACACTGATCTGAGGGACGGAAGCCGGATCGAGTCCCTCCTCCGCTATGTAATCGCCTGGCATCCGCATTGGTTGACGCTGTGTCGAGAAAGTGAGAGACTTGTGCGCATCTGTCGTCCGCCGGCGCCGATGCCGGTCCTGCCACCGGAGGTGGCCATGCTCATGTCAATCTCGAGCCCAGGATCGTTGGGCCGACCTGCTCGATGGTTGCGCCTGGCGCGCTACTACGTCCGCGGCTGAAATGAACTGGTTGCGAGCGGTCACGCTAACCCTCTCATTGTTGGTGGTCGGCTGTGCGGCGCGGACCTACACCGTTGCTGCGGCCATCCCCGATGATCTTCGTGGCCAGAGGGAGGCAATCGCTGCCTGGCTTGTGGCACGTGGCTACGGACTCGAGTACCGGGCCACTCCTGAAGGACCTGAACCGTCTGTGTGGACGTCGCATACCGGACCGAGTCGGCGAACCCGGCACGTGCTGCACGCTCGCCGCCAGGCGGGTGAAGTCGAGGATGCCCTGGCAATCACGCTCGAGTCCGGTCCCTGGCCCGACCTGCCAAGGCTGTCGGTGGAGGCTGCGACATGGCGCCTGCTGGACTCAGTGCGGCTCTCCCACACGGCCGTGTCCAGCAGCGCCCGGGAGGACGCGCGAGCCCTTGTAGCTGCGTTTCGGTCAGACTGAGTCGGCAAGCCATTCATGACGGCTGCTTGATTGCCCAAGGGTGGCAAGCAATGCGCCGGGAGCTGACGGGCGCGGTGGGAATGCGTGATAGTGTTGGTCCGGTCAATGGAAGAGGTTGGTAACATGCGCCCGCATTTGGATCGCACCGGATTCGGCTGGCTCGAGCTTGACGGGGAGCGGCACGAGCACGACGTGCTCATCAGGCTCGACGGCACGGTCGAGAAGCGCAAGAAGAAGCTCTCCAAGCGCGTCTACGGCACCTCCCATACGATCTCGCTGGAAGAGGCCAAGCACATCTACGAGGACGGGGCGACCACGCTCATCGTCGGCTCAGGTCAGTATGACAGCGTGCGCCTCTCCGAGGAAGCAGCCGAGTACTTCCGGCGGCGGAACGTAGCGGTGCGGTTGCTCTCAACTCCGGGCGCGATTGCCACCTGGAACGCCGCGCCGCAGAAGAGTATCGGGCTGTTCCACGTGACGTGCTGATGCACAAGGCGAGCAGCGCCACTCGGGCTGTGAGCCTCCTCTGGGCGGCCTGCTTCAGCGCTGGGCTTCTGAGCCTCGTGCCTCCGTGTCTGAAGGCTCAGGAATGGCGCGCAGCGGCGATGGCAGGGGTATCTGGCGCGCCCGGTGACAAGTTCGGCCCTTACGTTGCCGTGCGTCTGGGCAGGGTGCTGATCCCCTGGCTGCGGCTCCAGGCTGAGTTCGCCTACGCCCAGGAACTGTATTCCGGTCTTCATGGCGGGTGCATCGCGGAGGGGTGTTTTTGGGAGAGCCTCGACCTGCGGGCCCACACGGTGCAGCTCCCAGTTTCCGTTGTCGCACTTCCGTTTCGGGATCACCGAACCTTCCTGCGGGCGGGCGCGACGGTGGGGCTTCGGGTTGCCTGCACCGGGACTCTCGCGGTGACCCCGACCGATCCGTGTGTCGGGCGGGCCGCTACGACCTTTGGGTATCTTGGCGCCGTTGGCGGGCGCTTTCCGTGGGGTCGCGGGGATCTTTGGATCGAGGCACGCTTCACGCAAATGCTGCAACCCCTGGCGAAGCTCAGGGCTGCAGGCGTGGAGCGCGAGTATCGTGCACAGGCATTCTCACTCCTTGTCGCACTCGATGTCCCGCTGTGGTGAAAGTGTGATCTCTGGCGACTGCCTCAAAGCCACCCTGGCGATTGTAGATCGGCGATCACGCGGTTGCCTTACACCGCGATGCGGGCCGGTGGAAGCGCACGCCATCGAGGCGGCGAAGCCGCGGTATTAGAGGCGGAGAAGGAAGAACATGGCGCCGAGCGGCGCTGAATCGGAGGGAGCCGGCGGCACGGTGTCCAGTAGATCGCTCGCCACGTAGCCCACGGGCACACCATCGATGGACACGGCCCACCAGCCACGCGCGCGATCACCAACCTCAACGCGTGTTCCCGGCCGCAGGATCCGCACGACCGGCGCATCGCCCGAACGATCCTCCCTGACATTTACCCAGTTGTTGGTCCAGCGCGCTGGGCGATCGGTCGGGATCGGTTCCGGAGGCTCCGGCGGTGGCGCTAGGCCGGGCCGGGCGGCCGGTAGGTCTGTCGCGGTCGTGTCGGGCGCCGCTCGCGCGATCATCATTTCCTCTAACGGGCCCGCCGGTTCCTCTGGCGTCGGCACTGTGCGCGCGGCGGTCTCGTCCGGTGGCGGCGCCTTGAGAGAGATGCCCCAGATCACAGCCACGACGGTCACGCCCGCGGCGATGACGGCGGCGCGGCGCACGCGACGCGCGCGACGTGCGGCGTACCCGCAGTGCCGGCAGGTGGGCGTCCGGCGATCCAGCAGCTTGCTGCAACGCGGGCACTCCACGAGGTCGTTCAGCCCACCAGCGGCGATGGGATCGGGCGTGAGTCGCCGCGAGCAGCTCGGGCAGGTCGAGGCTACGCTCAGTACCGTGTGGCCGCACTCGGGGCACTTGATCAGGGTCACGAGATGAAAGCTAACGTCCGGTGTGCGTGAACGTTGTAGATTGAGGCCGCATGTTGGCACGAGCCCTCGCCTCGGTGAAGCGGGCCCACGACGGGCTCCGCCAGACCGACCAGATGTACATGGTCCTGGTGGCGCTCGTCATCGGACTGCTCGGCGGGCTCTGCGCCGTCGGGTTCCGCCTGCTCATCCAGTGGGTGAACCGGGTCGCCTGGCACCAGGGACCGTACACACTCGACTACCTGGCCGGTTTGCCGTTCTGGTGGAAGATCCTGGTACCTGCGCTCGGTGGCTTGGCTGTCGGGCTCATCGTCCACTTCTTTGCGCGCGAGGCGAAGGGCCACGGCGTGCCAGAGGTCATGGAAGCCGTAGCACTCCACGGCGGGCGGATCCGGCCGCGTGTCGTACTCGCCAAGATGTTCGCATCTGGTATCTGCATCGGTACCGGTGGCTCGGTGGGTCGCGAGGGGCCCATCGTGCAGATCGGGTCCGCCCTGGGATCCACCATCGGCCAGTGGCTCAAGATCGATCAGCGACGGTTGCGGACCCTGGTGGGCTGCGGCGCCGCCGCCGGTATCGCCGCCACGTTCAATGCGCCGATAGCGGGAGCCCTGTTCGCAGTCGAGATCATCCTCGGCGATTTCGGTGTGGCCCACTTCTCGCCGATCGTCATCTCGTCGGTGGCGGCTACGGTCGTGAGCCATCGGTTCCTCGGAGATTTCCCGGCGTTCGAGGTCCCCAGCTACAGCCTCGTTCACGCCTCGGAGCTGTTCGCCTACGCCGGCCTGGGTATTCTCGCCGGGCTCGCCGCCCTGGTGTTCATCCGGACGCTCTACGCACTGGAGGATGCATTCGACAAGGTGCGCGTCTTTCCGCCGCTCAAGACGGTGTTCGGCGGGCTGCTGATCGGGGCGATCGGAATCTGGGTGCCCCACGTCTTCGGCGTGGGATACGAGGCTATCAACGAGGCGTTGAACGGGACCCTGGTATGGCAGTTCATGCTGCTGCTCGTCGGGGTCAAGATCCTAGCCGTCGCCATCACGATCGGGTCGGGAGGATCGGGCGGGATCTTCGCTCCCTCGCTCTTCATCGGCGCGATGCTGGGTGGCGCGGTGGGGACCGTGGTCCACACGATCTGGCCGGTTAGCACGGCAGGCGTCGGGGCGTATGCGCTCGTTGGCATGGGCGCCGTCGTGGCGGCCGGCACGCACGCACCGATCACGGCGATCCTCATCATCTTCGAGCTGACGAACGACTACGAGATCATTCTCCCGTTGATGATCAGCTGCATCATCGCCACGCTGGTCGCTACCCGGTTGCAACGCGCGTCGATCTACACGCTCAAGCTCCTGCGTCGCGGCGTCGACATCCATCGCGGACGGGCGGTGAACGTGCTCCAGCACGTGCGTGTCAGGGAGATCATGCGGCCGGACCCCGTGACCGTACCGCCCGAGGATGGACTGGTGGATGTGCTCACCAAGTTCATCGACCATCCGGGGAGCACGGTCTTCGTGGCCGACGAGGAGAACACGCTGCTCGGCATCATCACGGTCGAACAGATCCGCCCCATCATGCGCGACCCGGCGTCGCTCGAGGGCCTGGTGATCGCGGAGGACGTGATGGTAGCCGGGGGGTTCCCGCGGGTCACGCCGGAGCAATCACTGGCCGACGTGATGCGTCTGCTAGGTGGCTATCGCGGTGAGATTCCGGTGCTAAGGGACGGACAGGTTGCCGGTGTCATCTGGCCTGAGGACGTGATCGAGCGCTACAACACCGAGGTCTTCAAACGGGACATGGTCGGTGGCATGGCGTCCACCGTTGCGGGGGAGGGAAGGATCGAGCCTGTGCCTGCGTCGGCGGACACGGTGATGGCGCAGGTCCCGGTGCCGCGGGACTTCGTGGGCCACTCTCTTAGCGATCTGCGCGTGCGGCAGCGCTTCGGCGTGAGCGTCCTGATGGTGAAGCAGACCGGGGAGGCGGGGGAGGATCGGTTGACCAGTCCCGCCGCCGACTACGTGTTCCGGAACGGGGACGAGATCTTGATCCTGGGGCCGAACGAGCTGGTCCGCCGGATCGAGCGGGGGGGCATCCTGCCCGTTAAATAGAGTCCCGCATCCTTCCCGATGCACATCCCTCCCTGGCCCGTGCCGTCGGCCACCGGTAACTTAGGCTGCCTCCCTGGAGGTACACGATGAGCGACGCGGAGTCCGAGCAGCCACCGACAGTTCAACCAACCAGACGGGTCTACCAGGAGCGCCAGTACGGGCGGGACGTGGACCTTGCCGCCAGGGCGATCCGCATCAGGGCTGGCGTCCATGCCGTTAGCATCGGGATGGTTGCCGGGCCGCTCTGGGGATTCGCTGTGTCTATGGTGAGAGGTGGCAACCCGCTTGCGTGGGCAATTGGTTTTTCGGTCTTCACTATGCTCGGCGTGTATTTCATCTCGCTGCGCATGACCATGGCCGCGGCCGCCGCCGCGGGCACGATTCACAATCCCTCTGGCAAGTCGACCCCGCACAAGAACGAGTACTCGCGGGAGCTGGCGCTGCTGGTCCAGGGCAAGTACGGCGAGGCCGCGGAAGCGTTCGAGATCGCGGCCCTCGAATCGGACGGGGATCCCGAGCCCTATCTCCAGCTCGCACGGCTCTATCGGGACAAACTGCACCAGTACGACGACGCCCTCACTTGGTTCCGGCGCGCCCGCACCGACGCCCGGCTCTCGAGCGGCCAGGAACTGCTCGTCATTCAGGAGATCATCGACCTGTATACCAACAAGCTGGGCACTCCGCGGAAAGCGCTTCCCGAGCTGATCACGCTGTGCGAGCGGTTCCCAGAAACGCCCGCCGCGGACGGAGCGGAACTGGACATCGCCGAGATGCGGGAAATGATGGCGCGAGAGCTGGACGGAGCCGTCCCTTTCACCGCGCAGTATCTGGAGAGCCGGCGCCGCCGGTCCGGCGGCGCTTCCTAGCCACTCCCAGGCGCGTGCCCCTCTGCCCCTCCCTGCCACGATCCTGACGGCCCGCTACCCGCTACCCGCTTACCAGCTTCCCGCCAACCGCCGGTGTCATACGGCGACGGTGGTATGGCGTCCAGAGGTAGGACGTGGACCCAGCGTGCAGGCGAGCCAAGTGGCGAACCCCGCGGGCGCGCCCCCCAACAGCCACATGAACGTGACCGGGTACTGGTCGCCCGGATAGAGCACGTAAGGCGCGAAGCCTAACACGATGCCAGTGACCGCACCCCCGGCGATCAGACTCGCGAGGCCGACCAGCCACCTCCCTCGCATGCGGCCCAGCACGGCGGACCACGCGCCGAGATATACAGCGAGCACCAGGGTCGCAATCCCCATTGAGATGCGGTAGGGATGTCCGAGCACCCGCTCGCTTGGTCCTACCTCCCCTGTGCCCGGGAAGAGCCCGGCGGTCGCCGCGATCATCACGGCGGCCAGCAGCACGAGGTACACGATCCCGGTTCTCGTCAAACGCTGCGTCGCCGCGTGCAGCACGCTTCCTCCCCGGTTGGGGTATTGGTGTCATGCTATTTTGCCAAGTACTTTGTAGTATAAAGTATAGGCGATCGCGTGGCAAACTCAGGCCACGTAGAGTGGGCCCAACACCTGGTGCCATCTTTCGACAAGAATGGCCGCTTCCTAAGCTGGGCGCGGGCGGGTAGAGGTGAGCTGTGGCGCCCTAAGCCCGCATCACTCGGAAGGTTGGGCGGCTGGGACTGTCTCCGGTCGCGAAGACTCCCCGAAGCGATGCGGGCTCGGGCATCGTGGACAAAGTACAACTTCCGTGCCGCGCCGTGGCCAAAACCTTCATGGGGTGTGGCTCAGGGTTCCAACGGCAGTGCCACCAAGACCGACGTGATTCCCAGGACCAGCGCGGCGAGACTCAGTTCGATCGCAGCGCTCTTGGTCAGCGCCCGCCGGGATCCTCTCGAATTAAGTTAACGGATAACCACTGTTCTGCGGTTCCCACTACACTGCGGAACGCGGTTTGTGCGGTCAGTGGAACCCCGGATGCCGGCGGTGAGCGACGAACTGGGTTAGAGTTCGTGTAATGACAGTTACAGCCAACGCGGCCCGGTACAATCGCGGTGAAGAGATCGCCAACAGCGTCATCCATGGTGTCGGCGCTCTCCTGGCGGTAGGCGGGCTAGCCGTACTCACCACGTTCGCGAGCCTTCGTGGAGATGCCTGGCACATAGTAGGTGCCAGCGTGTTCGGTGTGACGCTGGTCCTGTTGTACGGGGCTTCGACCCTGTATCACAGCATCCCGAGTCCCCGTGCGAAGCGCGTACTGAGGACTCTCGACCACGCGGCCATCTATCTCCTGATCGCGGGGAGCTACACCCCGTTCACCCTGGTCAGCCTGCGCGGTCCCTGGGGCTGGTCTCTCTTCGGCGTGATCTGGGGCCTTGCGGTCCTTGGGATAGTTTCTCAGGTCACCGTCGCCCGCCGGTGGGTGGTCGCGCGGGTAGCGCTGTACGTCGCCATGGGATGGGTGGGGGTGGTGGCGGCCAGGCCGATGTTCGCGACCGTTGAGCCGGGCGGGCTGCTGCTATTGGCGGCCGGGGGAGTGGCGTATACCGCTGGAATCGGGTTCTACGCGTCGAGGCGGCTGCCCTACAGTCACGCGATCTGGCATCTCTTCGTCCTGGCGGGCAGCGCGTTCCACTTTTTCGCGATCCTCTATTACGTCATTCCTGGGGCGTAGTGGTGCAGTAGGGTCGGGGCGTTCCCCGCGGGAGCGCGCTGCTCGCAATGATCCTCGGCCGGAAAGACAGTGTAGGGAGGTACGCGCCGAGCTGCAGCGGGTTCTGCGGCAGGTGGGCTTCGACGTGGCATCCCCTTACCATTCCTACCATCCTTTCCATCCTTGACATTGAAACCATCCCCTACAGGATCGCCCCATGGCAGCACAGGCATCGTTCGACGTCTCGACAGGAGCCGATCTCCAGGAGGTAGACAACGCGCTCAACCAGGCGCGGAAAGAGATCCGGCAACGCTACGACTTCAAGGGTAGCAACTGCGTGATCGAGTTCGACCGGTCCAAGGCGTCCATCACGCTCGAGGCCGACGACGAGTTCCGCATGAACGCTCTCTGGGACGTGATCCAGAGCAAGCTCGTGCGCCGCAAGGTGCCGCTCGACAACGTCACGGCAGGTGAGGACGAGCCCGCGGCCGGGGGGCGCGTGCGGCGGAACGTCGCTCTCATGCAGGGTCTCCCGGCAGACACCGCACGGGCGATCGTGCGGGACATCAGGGCGCAAGGGTGGAAGAAAACCCAGGCGGCGATTCAGGGGGATGAGGTACGGGTCACCAGTCCGTCGCGTGACACGCTTCAGGCGGTCATCGCGTTTCTGAAGGAACAGGACTACGGCGTCGAGTTGAACTTCGGGAACTACCGTGCCTGACGCACCGCGCTGACACCGGCTCCGCAACGCCCGAACCAGAGCTACCTTGGGACATGCTCGACCTCGCCCTCGCACCGGTACAAGGCCTCTCCGAGAGCCTCCAGAACGCGCCGCTAGCCGCCCTTGTCGTGCTGTTCGGCGCGGGTCTCGTGACCAGCCTGACGCCGTGCATCTACCCGATGATTCCCATCACCGCCGGCATTCTCGCCGGTGCGGGTGCCGGCGCGGCGTCGCGACGCCGTACTGTGCTCCTCACACTGACGTACGTGACGGGCCTGGCGCTGTTCTACGCGCTGCTCGGCATGATCGCCGGGCTCACCGGGACGCTCTTCGGGACGATCTCGGCAAACCCCTGGGTGCGGGTCGCCGCAGGGAACCTGATACTCGTCTTCGGGCTGGCGATGCTCGACGTGTTCCCGGTGTCCGCGCCAGAACGCCTCGTCAGGTGGGTCGGGTCGCTCTCCGGCGGATCCTATCCCGCGGTTTTCTTGCTCGGCGCGACATCGGGGATCGTTGCCGCCCCGTGTGGCGCGCCGGCGTTCGCGGTCGTCCTTACCTGGGTGGCCGCCACGCAGAGTGCCGTCATGGGGTTCGTCTACCTGTTCGTCTTCTCGCTTGGCATGACAGCACTCCTGGTGGTCGTGGGGCTGTCGTCCGGCACCTTGGCGGCGCTGCCAAAGGCCGGGACATGGATGGTGTGGATCAAGAGGGCGGGTGGAGTTGTTCTGCTCGGTGTGGCCCAGTACTACTTCATTGCGGCGGGTATGAGCCTATGAGGCCGCGGACGTTTACTGGAAACGCGGAGGTTCTTATGACGCTGGGGGCACTCATCCCGTTATTGCTGCTGCCGGTGATGGTGACCCCGGCGCTCGCGCAGGGCGGCGAGGACGTGGTCGGCCTACCCGTCGGCGCCCGTCCCGAGCCGGTGGTCATCGAGGACCTCAGCGGGGACGCCTACGATCTCGCGGAGTTGGTCGGCTCGACACCCATGCTGCTCGAGTTCTGGGCCACATGGTGCGAGAACTGCGCGGCGCTGCTCCCGGAGATGGAGGCGGCGTACGCGGAGTTCGGCGAGCGGGTGGCCTTTGTCGCCGTTGCCGTCGCCGTGGCCCAATCCAAGCGGTCGATCCGCCGGCATCTCACGCGGCATCCCGTGCCATACCCGGTCGTTTGGGACACGCGCGGGCGGGCGACGCGCGCCTTCAAGGCCCCCACGACCTCCTACATCGTCATCCTCGACGCGTCCGGGACTGTGACGTACACGGGGGTCGGACCGTCACAGGACGTGCGTGGGGCACTCCGCAGCCTGTTCCCGCAGGCGCCCTGAACCCCCTATTGCTCCCTCGTTTCGTCTTGCTCGAGCGGCGGCGCGCTTCGCTGGATTGCGGCGCCGAGTTCCTCGTAGGCCGTGGGATCGATCTCGCGGAACGGAGCCGCCACCCACTCGATCACGCCGTCCGGGTTCACCACGAAGACCGTCCGGTTGTCGATCGGCCCGGACCGCGTTGTCTGCCACGCTCCGTATAGCTTGCCTGCAAGCGACTCCTCATCACTGGCGAACAGGTACGGGAACTCGTCGTCCCGCGCCCACTCGAACAGCGCTTCCGGTGAATCGGTGCTAATCGCGATCAGGACGATATCGCGACCGTTGCGGAACATCTGTGCGTACTGATCACGGTACGCATGCATTTGGATCGTTCAGCCACGCGTTCGGGCGCGGAAGAAGAACGCCAGGACGACGGTCTTCCCGCGGAAATCGCTCAGCCGGATCGGCTCGCGCAGCACCCCGTAGCGTGTAGCACCCGGGATCTCGAAGTCGGGTGCTACGGTGCCGACCTCGAGCGGTGTCCCTCGATCCTGTGCCGCGATCGGCGCCGCGGCGCCGAGGCAGGCCGCCACGGCAACGGCCATCATCGTACGGTGCATATCGCCCCTTTCTGCAGTGGAACAGAACGTCAGGTGACTGCGCAAAGATACTTCTAAGGAAACAGGCGCGCTCGGGTTTCCTACAGATTCCCTAATGAAGGATTCAGTAATCGCATAGCCCGTTAGGAGCAACTTGTTCTGATGGCAGGAGTTGGCCTCCATGCGCTCTCTTGAAGGGGTAGCCCGCACCGCCCGATCGTTGCCGTCCGGGGGCCTGCCGGTTGGCTCCGGCAGGCGCGTCGGTGCAACTTGAACTCGTGTGGTGTGAGGTGGGTAGATAGTGAGCACACGGAGATCATCCAGCGGCCCGGTGGACGGGGGAAACGAGGCATGAGCGAGATCCGACGGTCGGAGTTCGTCCGGCGCATTTCCACTGTGGGGTGGGGGGCACGCGAATCCGTCCAGATACTCCTCGGGCGGATCGTGTCCGATATTCGCGACGGCATCCTGCACAAACGCTACGACGACGCGGACCTCGATGAGGTCGTAGCGTTCCACGACGCCACCGAGGCGCTGTGGAAGGACTCAATAGCCACCAACCCGCCGCTAGAACGTCACCAGGTCACCATCCGTCTGAAGGAACTCCTGGAAGCGAGCCGCACGCCGGCACTAGGCGAGTTCGAGCGACACCTCGAGCGCGGTGTGCGCTTGGCGGAGTCGTTCGCAAGCGACTAGCACTGAGAGGGATGGTCGGGCGTCAGGATGTCCGCGGCTCGGGAGTCTGTGCCGTGGGTCAGTGAGCCGTGTGGCACCGGGCGGCTTCGCCGCCGTGCGCCAGCCGCACATCGGGGCGCCAGCGGAACCTTTCCAGCCACCGGTTGTCGCGTCCCTCCACGGCGTCGGCGATGATCGCTCCCAGAACGGGCGCGAACTTGAACCCGTGTCCACTACCGCCGCCGGCAACCGTGAGCCCGTCGCGCTCCGGATCGCGCGCGATCCAGAAGTCCTCGTCCTGGGTATCGGCGTAGAGGCAGAGCCGCGTAGAGACGATCTCGGCGTCGGCGAGGGCGGGGAACGTTGCGGCCAGGAAATCCCGCAGGCGCTCGACCTCGGCTCGGGGAACGTTCCGCGGGCCGTCGGGATCGACGGCTACGCCGAGCCCGTGGTTCGCGATCTTCACGATGCCCGCCGTGGGGTGCAGCGGGAAACCGTAGTAGCCCGTGCGGGCTACGTCCGCGGTGAACGTCGGGAACCGTTCGGCCCGGAACAGCTCCGGATCGGGCGGCCGCAAGTGGAAGACCGGGTGGCCGCTCGCACTGATGGAGTCGCCCAGGTGCCCGAGAAGCCTCCCGGTCCACGCCCCCGCCGCGACCACGACATGATCCGCCGCCAGCGCGTTGCCGTGCTCGTCGCGCACACCTCTCACCCGTCCGTCACGCTCGACCAGCGCGGTCATGCGGCATCCCGACACGACGCTCACCCCGCTACGCACCGCCGATCGGATCAATCGCTCGACCACCCGGCCGCTCTCCGCGTAGCCTCCCTGCGCGTGGAAGAATCCGTCGACGTATAGCCCGCTGCTCCAGGCGGGAAACCGTCTGACGAGATCCTCCGCGCTCATGCGCTCCGGCGCGTGGCCGCGAGCACGGAGCGTTTGCCAGCTGTCGTACTCGAACCCGCCGGGCTCCATCGCAGCGCGACAGACCATGACGACGCCGGTCTCGTGGTAGAGCGGATCGGCAGCGCTCGCCGCCCACTCGGCGTTCCAACGGAGCCAGCCGTCGCGGGCCTCCTCCATCAACCCCATGTAGGCGTCGTCCGGACCGTATTCCATGCGGATGACCTTGCTGATGTCGGTGCTGGCGGCCAGTGAATGGGGCAGGGGACCGGGATCGACGACGGTGACGCGGTGCCCGCGCGCGCGCAGCTCGAGTGCCGCGGTCACCCCGTAGATGCCGGCGCCGACGATGAGCGTGTGGGGTGACACCATGATGGGCAACGTTGCCGAGCCCCCAGCGGGCCGCAAGGGGAAGGCTTGACTGCCTCCATTAGATTGCGGCTGTCCACAACCTCGAGAAGATCACTATGGAGCGTCCGCTACCGGGTGTCACGGCACTCGCGATCTTGGTCACGCTGGTTGGGGGGACACCGTCCAATGCCGCCGCCCAGGTAGGGTTCGGGATTCGCGGCGGTGTGAACTTCACCTCGTTCGACGACGTCCGGCTGGGGAGCGTGAGCGAGACATTCGACAACCGCACCGGATTCCATTTTGGCGCCTTCGCCGATCTAGCGCTTCCGGTCGTGGGGGTCCGGGTGGGAGTCAACTTCCTGCGTATGGGCGCACTGTTCGAGGGGGCGAGCTTTCTAGGCAACGGCGACTTCGATGTCGATTATGTGACCGTGCCGGTGGATCTGCGACTGCGATTGCCGCTGCTGTATCTGTTTGTCGGTCCGGAGTTCTACTATCTCCTTTCGACCGACGCCGAGCCCGATTTCGAGGATGACCTGAAAGCGGTCGTCGCCAATGCCGGCGTCGGCGTCGGCGTGCAAGTCGGCCCGTTGCTGGGCGAGATTCGATATACGTTCGGCCTCTCGGGGATCACCGACGAGCAGTTCACCGCGGGCGGATTCAGCGTGACGACCGGCGACGTCCGGCAGGCCAATACGCTGCGGGTGAGCGCCGGCTTCCTGTTCTGATCGCGGTCGGGACGCGGGCCGACACCGGAGCGTCCGTCACCGGGCGTCATCGTCGTCCAGCAGCTTCCCAAACGCTGCCCGTGTGCTCTCGGCGGCCGCCTCCGCGCCCGCCGTGAGTCCCGCGCCGGCCTGCCGGGCACGTTCGATCGCCCCCAGACCGACATCCAGCATCTCGCGCCGCGCCCGCTCGACCGCCTCGCGCAGCTCGTCGCCCTGTCGCCGATCGCGAGCGTAGTAGCCGGTGGCTGCGCCCGCCGCAAAGACGAGGACCAGGCGGAGCACGCGTCCCAGGACTCGTTTCATATCACGCTTCCTCCCGCCGGGTGCTATGGCTCACGGCTGGCGCGGAGGCGGCCGCGAACCAGATAGAGCAGCGCCCCTAGATCGTACACTGCGTGGGCCACGATCGGTACGACCAGGTTGCCGGACCACAGTTGGAGTACGCCGAGGTAGAGCCCCATTATTCCCGCCAGAATGGCATAGACCGGGGTCACCAGGTGGGCGAGCCCGAACAACACGCTGGCAGCGAGGAGCCCGCCGGCGTCTCCCAACCACTCGACGGCGCCGCCCTGGATCAGCCCGCGGAACAACGCCTCTTCCCCCAGACCCGCAACCGCGGCGATCACCGCGAGCTGGACCAGAGTGCACCGGACGAACAGCGGGGTGACGGCGGCGTCGACCGACTCCAGCAGGCGCCGGAACGGCGGCCAGCGACACCGGGTCAGGCCTCCCAAGGCCAGGAGTGGCGGTAGCGTTGCCGCGACTCCCCAGGCTATGGCGGGCAGCGTTACGACCGCGCCCGAGAAGGGCGGGTGTCCCGTCAGCCGTCCGCCGACCCATGCCGCCAGCAGCAGGCCGCCCTCGAACAGCACAGCGGCGACAAGAATCGTTCGGCGAGGGTTTGGCATCACGTGCTCGCAAGCTGTGCGCGGGGTGGCCCCGCCCGCCATGCCTGAGCGTACGGCGCCGCCAAGATGTTGCGGGAGCGCATCCCTACGGTGGATGCGCTGTTTGAAGGGGACAACGCCGCGCTACGGTGACGGGGCGCCGGCTCCGATGCGGTCATGTAAATGATGTTGGCATATGATGTTAGCATGGTTCCAGCCGCAAGCATCGCGGGGTGGTTGAGTGTAGGGACGGCTGGTACGAGTCGCCGGAAGGGCTCGCGGCGCGGGCTACTACGCCGCTGATTCGGCCGAGGAACGCGTCACGGACCCGTTCAGACCGCCGGCTGTGGGGCAGTGAGCCTCAGGCTCCGCCCGCAGTTCGCGCAGGCGAGGGTGACGGACTCGCTCCACCGGGCCGGGGCCTCGAACTTCTGTTCGGCTTCACAATCCGGGCAGATACCGCTCACCGCGACCGCGACCACCGCGGTACGGGCACGCTGCAAGAAGCTGTAGATTCCAAACGCGAAGAATCCGGGGACCAGAAAGAAATGCGCCACGGGTATGAACACCGTGGCGGCGGCGGCGGCCCACCACGCGGCTAGTCCCAGCCACGCGCGTCGCATGCGTTGCGTGCGGTCGAACGAGATAAGCTCGACCATGACCTCAGTCGTGCGGCCGCTATAGCCGGAGAGCGTACAGTGCCGTTCCTCACGTTGATATTCGATGCCCACGGCCGCAATCTAGCGCGGGCCCCCGGTACCGGCGAACTTGATCGGGTCGTCACCAACGCACGCGCCGCGCATACCGTTGCCCGAGCGCACCACCACAGCTAGAGACTCGGCGCATGACCACCATCGAGCCCAAGTTCATCCCCCTCGACTTCGAGCGGCTCGACCCGGACGTGATGGTGCGGGCCGGGCGGGAGTTCCTCGACCGTATGTGGCGCCGCCGCTCCGTGCGCCACTTCACGAGCGAGCCGCCGCCGAAGGAATGTATCGACCTCGCGATCCGCACCGCGTGCAGTGCTCCGTCCGGCGCTAACCGTCAGCCGTGGCGCTTCGTCATCGTCGACGACCGTGATCTCAAGCGGCAGATCCGGATTGCGGCCGAGAAGGAGGAAAAGGAGAGTTATGAGCATCGCTTTCCGCAGGAGTGGAAGGATGCGCTGGCACCCCTCGGCACCGATTGGCGGAAGCCGTTCTTGGAGACCGCGCCCGTCCTGGTTGTGGTGTTCAAGGAGACATACGGGCGGGACGACCGGGGCCGCAAGGTCACCAACTACTACGTGAATGAGAGCGTTGGATTGGCGTGCGGGCTGTTCATCGCCGCTATTCATTCGATGGGACTGGCAACGGTGACCCACACGCCCAGCCCCATGGGTTTCCTGGCGGAGCTTCTGGAGCGGCCTGCCAACGAGAAACCGTATATCCTCTTTCCGGTGGGGTATCCGGCGGATGATGCCAAGGTGCCCGACATCTCCCGGAAGACACTTGACGAGGTCGTGCAGTGGAATCGCGGCGAGTGATGGGGAAGTCCACAGCGGTGTTGGTCGTATTGGTCCTCGCTATGGCGTGCCGGATCGAGGAGCACCCGGTCCGCGCGCCGGCCGATCCCGATGTCGCCGAGCAGGCTGGGGTCGTCGCCGAACTCGAGGCCTACTACCGGGACTTTTCGGCGCGGGATTGGGAAGCGTTCGCCTCGCACTTCTGGCCGGGTGCCGACGTGACCACGGCATGGCAGCCTCCGGGCGAGACGGCCGTGCGGGTGGTGGTGACCCCGGTCCCGGAGTTCGTCGCACAGGCCCCGTCAGGGCCCGGGAGTCGTGAGATCTTCGAGGAAACGATGCTCGATGCCACGGTCACGATCGCGGGTGACCTGGCACAGGCGTGGGTGCGCTATCGGGCTCGGTTCGGGGACGCGGGAAACGTGGCCGAGTGGGAAGGGATCGATGCCTTCATCCTCTTGCGGCTTAACGGGGTATGGAAGATTGTAGAGCTTGCCTTCGTTCCAGAAACTGAACCGGGGTCGTGAGCGTGCTCAAGGCGATTCAGGCATTCTTCCAGAAGAACATGGCGGCTGAGCCCGTGGCGGCGCCGGCGCCGACCCACGGTCACGATCCGGTTCAAGTCGCGGCCTGCGCGCTTCTGTTGGAGCTGGCGCACGCGGATGACGAGTTTACCGACGATGAGCGCGCGCACATCGAGGAGGTGCTCGAGCGGCATTTCGCGCTCTCACCCGAGATGTCGCGCGAGCTGATCGCGCTCGCCGACCGGGAACGGCGTGCGTCGGTCGATCTCTATCAATTCACGTCGCTGATCACGACCAACTACGACGAGGGTCAGCGAATGGTGCTAGCCGAGATCATGTGGCGTGTGGTGTACGCCGACGGCGAACTCGAGAAACACGAGAGTTATCTCATGCGCAAGCTATCGACGCTGCTCGAGCTGCGACCCGGATATCTTGCAGAGGCCCGCAGGCGCGCCACCGGGACGGGCGAGAGTTGAGCGGGAGCGCCTGATCGTGCGGGACGACCTGGGGGTGCGCTTTCGGGAACACCTCACTCGGGAGAACCTCTTCCCCGAGCCGGGGTTGGCACTCGTCGCCGTGAGCGGCGGACCCGACTCGCTCGCGCTGCTCCATCTGCTGCACGACGCCTGCCCGGACTGCGGGCTCCACCTCGCGGTCGCCTACGTCGATCATGGGATCGTGGTGCAAAGTGCCGATTGGGGACGCACGGTCCAGGCTGCTGCCGAGCATATCGGCGTGGCCTCGTACGTAGTGCGTCTGGCGCTCGGTGCCCGAACATCGGAGACCGTGGCCCGGCGCGAGCGGTACCGCGCGCTGCGTCGCCTGCAGGCGGAGTTGGACGCACGCTATCTCGTGACGGCACACCACGCGGACGACCAAGTTGAGACCCTGCTGTTTCGGTTCCTGCGCGGTTCGGGGCCGGCGGGACTCGCGGGTATCCCGGTTCGCGGTCCGCGCGGTCTGATTCGCCCGCTGCTGCCGTTTCACAAACGTGAGGTCGAGGCGTGGCTGCGTGAGCGCGCGCCCGAACTCATCGTCGCGGTCGACCCCGCGAACGCTGACCCGGTTCATGAACGGTCGTGGATCCGCGGGCGCGCGTTGCCGCTCCTGCGGGAGCGCTACGGTGACTTGGACGATCGTGTGCTGCGGGTGGCGCGGCAGGCGCAGGATGAGCGGGAGGCCTGGGACGCGGTATTGACCGCGCTCGATGCGCTCGAGTATCGGCCCATCGACGGTGGTGTCGAGGTTGCTCGGCCCTTCCTGCAACGGTATGATAAAACGTTGTCGGTGGCTCTGTTGCGTGCTGCTGCCCGCGCAGCCGGATGCCGGCTCGCCGACGCGCACGCACGACGGGTCTTGGCTTTCTCCGCAGGCAGCGAGAGCGGTCGCGCCATGGAGTTGGGCAGCGGTTGGCTCGCGGAGACCGCGTTCGACCGCCTGCGGATCTACCGCCCGTCAGCGCGTCCGTCCGAGGTGGATTGGGGTGGGGCAGACCATGGAGAGCTGCGCTGGGGCGGCTGGAGCATCGCCTGGTCTCGGGACGCCGCTGGACGCGGGCGCCGTGACGCGACCACGACTTGGATGACGCCCGGGGCGGGGATCATCCGCGGCCTGCTGCCGGGAGACCGTATTCGGCCGCTCGGAGGCGTGGGTCGTCGCAAAGTCCGTCGAGTGTTGATGGAGGCGCGTGTCCCGCGCTCCGAACGGCATAGCTATCCGCTCGTCGTCCGTGACGGCGACATTCTCTGGATTCCGGGCATCTGTCGAAGCGACGCCGCTCTTCCGAACCCGGGCGAACCGGCATTGAGGCTCGATGCACGCCGCAACCGATATCCTTAGGCTCACGGGTGGCCGCGAGATCGCGGGCGTCACCTACGACGAGCAGACCATCGCCCGGCGGGTGCGGGAATTGGGGCTCGAGGTCACCGAGCAATACCCCGACGGCGAGCTGCTGGTGCTGGGGTTGTTGAAGGGGAGCTTTATCTTCCTGGGCGACCTGGTGCGGAGCATTTTGCGACCACACCAGGTAGACTTCATGGTAGCATCGTCGTACGGCAGCGGCACGACCTCTTCGGGCAACGTGCGGTTGCTCTACGATCCCGAGACGACGCTCAAGGGGAAGCACATCATCCTCGTCGAGGATATCGTCGATTCGGGGAACACCATCAACCGCCTGGTGCGGTTGCTGAGAGAGCGGCGGCCACGCAGTCTCGAGATCTGCGCGCTGCTGCACAAGCGCATCGCCGCGCAGCTCGAGCTGGAGCCGCGCTTTGTGGGGTTCGACGCGCCGCAACAGTTCCTGGTCGGGTACGGGCTCGATCACGCGGAAGATTTTCGGCACCTGCCGTTCATCGCGAGCCTGAACGAATAGATTGGAACGGAAGGAATAGAAGGACACTATGGCGGAACGCACGCCACGCAACAACAAGAAGCTCAACTGGGGACAGACGAGTAAGACGGCGGTCTTCTGGATGCTCGTCATCCTGTTGCCGTTTGTGTTCTATCAGATGATCGACTCGGGCCGCGAGGACTACGTCGAGGTCAACTACTCGGTGTACGCCCGCCAGCTCGAGCAGGGGAACGTGGTCGAGGTCGAGATCACCAGCGGCCAGTACGTACAGGGTGAGTTCCGCCAGGCGGTGACCGCCCAGGACGGGAACCGCGTCACCCGGTTCAGGGTCTTGTTCCCGATCCAGAACTCCGAGATGCTGATTCAACGCATCGAGGATCAGGGTGTCCCCATTCGGGCGAAGGAGCCGAAGACCTCGTTTGGCACCGTGTTCATTTCGCTCCTGCCGTGGGTGATCCTGATAGGGCTCTGGCTCTTCTTCTTCCGCCAGGTCCAGGCGGGTGGGAATCGGGCGTTCGCGTTCGGCAAGTCCAAGGCGAAGCTGCTCACCGGTGATACGCCGAAGGTCACCTTCGGCGACGTGGCCGGGGCGGACGAGGCAAAGGCCGAGCTTCAGGAGATCATCGAGTTCCTGAAAGACCCGCAAAAGTTCCAACGGCTCGGAGGGCGACTCCCGAAGGGCGTGTTGCTGGTGGGCCCGCCCGGCACCGGGAAGACGCTCCTCGCGCGCGCAGTGGCGGGCGAGGCCGCCCGACCGTTTTTCTCCATGTCGGGATCGGATTTCGTCGAGATGTTCGTCGGTGTCGGCGCCTCCCGGGTTCGTGACCTCTTCGAGCAGGGGAAGGCGCATGCCCCCTGCATCATCTTCATCGACGAGATCGACGCGGTCGGGCGGCACCGTGGTGCAGGGTTGGGCGGTGGTCACGACGAGCGGGAACAGACGCTGAATCAGTTGCTTGTGGAGATGGATGGGTTCGAGTCGAATGAAGGGGTCATCCTCATTGCGGCGACCAACCGTCCCGACGTGCTAGACCCGGCGCTCCTGCGGCCGGGCCGGTTCGACCGCCATGTCGTGGTCGATATGCCCGATGTGCGCGGTCGCGAGATGATTCTCAAGGTGCACGCACGGGAAAAGCCGCTCTCCAAGGACGTAGATCTCGCGACGCTCGCCAAGGCGACGCCGGGGCTGGCCGGCGCCGACCTCGCCAACATCGTGAACGAGGCCGCGCTGCTCGCCGCCCGCCGCGCCAAGCAGCACCTCGAGATGGTCGATTTAGAGGATGCCAAGGACAAGGTCATGCTGGGTGTCGAGCGCAGGAGCCTCGTCCTCACCGACGAGGAGCGCAAGCTCACGGCATATCACGAAGCGGGGCATGCGATCGTGAGCGTCCGTATTCCGGGACTCGACCCGATCCACAAGATCACGATCGTTCCGCGCGGCCAGGCGCTCGGCATCACCGTCTCGCTTCCCGAGGAAGACCGCCGCACCCACACCAAGAAGTTCATCCTTGGCCAGCTCGCGATGGCGTATGGCGGGCGCGTGGCGGAAGAGATCATCTTCGGGACGGACAAGATCACGACGGGCGCCGCGCAGGACATCCGGCACGCGACCGAGCTGGCGCGCCGCATGGTTACCGAGTTCGGCATGAGCGAAATCGTGGGCCCCATGGCCGTCGGTGAGCGCGAGCAACACATCTTCCTCGGTCGGGAGATCTCCCGGCGGCACGAGGTCTCGGAGAAGACAGCCGAGGTTGTGGATGCCGAGATCAAGCGGCTCCTCGACGAGGCTCTGCACCGCGCCCGGGAGATCCTGCAGCACGAGCGGGAGCTGCTCGACACCATGGCGCAGGCGCTGCTCGATCGTGAGACGCTCGACCGCGATGAGGTCAAGCTGCTGGTCGAGGGGAAGGCACTCCCACCGAAGACCGCGGTCATCCCCACACCTCTGCCCGTGGCCAAGCCCGAGAAAAAGACGGCGCCCGGTCCCGGCACCGTCCTGGGAACTCCGCCGGCCGAACCCGCCGGGGCGTGACCGTCGCTCCCGTCGCCCTCACCCCCGCTGCCGTTCGGGACGCGCTCCAGCGGCGGGGGATGAACCCTGTGCGGGCCGAGGCGGCGGCGCGCGGGCTCACGCCGGCGACAGTCGTGCTCGACGCCTTAGATCAGGAGGCGCGCGATCGCGTAGCACTGGCCGCCCACGAGCAGGGCATCGCCTACCTCACCGGAGATGGATGGGTCCTCGTCTCGGCACCGGCCGCCCAGCTCGCGGGCCTGGTGAGACCGGCGCGCGGCGTGCTCGACGGCCCGCTTGCCGCAGAGTTGGGTCGGACCTTGCGAGGGCTCACGGAGCCGCCGACGGTGTGGGAGACGGCGCGCGGGGACATCGCGCTCGACCGCCCGGTGGTCGTCGGTATCCTCAATATCACGCCCGACTCGTTCAGCGATGGTGGGACGTACCTCGAGCCGGCCGCGGCCCTGCGCCACGCGGAGTCGATGGTTGCCGCCGGCGCGGACATGCTGGACATCGGGGCGGAATCGACCCGACCGGGCCTGCCCGATCCGGTACCGGCGGACGAGGAATGGCGGAGGCTCGCCCGCGTGCTGCCGGAGCTGGTGCGACGTTTCCCCGAAACGCCGCTCAGCATCGATACGGTCAAGGCGGAAACGGCTCGTCGCGCGCTCGATGCCGGCGCCTGGGCGGTCAACGACGTGAGCGGCCTGCGGTTTGATCCCCGGATCGGCGAAGTGTGCGCGGCGCACGGGGCGGGGTTGATTCTGATGCACTCGCGAGGCGCATTATCCGAGATCGCATCCTACCTCCATGCTGCTTATGACGACGTCGTGGCCGATGTCGTTCGCGAGTTGCGGGCCGCGCTGCGCGTGGCGGACGAGCGTGACGTCCCGGCAGCCCGTATTGTTGTGGATCCCGGCTTGGGGTTCGGTAAGCTGCCCGAGCACAACTACGCAGTGCTGCGCGGACTCTCGGCCTTCGCGAGCCTGCCACACCCGGTCATGGTGGGGCCGTCCCGCAAACGGTTTCTCGGCGCGGTGACCGGCAATGGCCCGGGTGAGAGGGACAACGCCACCGCCGCGGCGTGTGTGGCGGCTTACGGCGCAGGGGCGCAGCTGTTTCGCGTACACGCTGTGGCGCAGGTGCGTGAGGCACTCGACATCGCCGCCGCCATCCGGTCCGCGTGATCCAACTCGAGCAGTTTCGGTTCCTGGTTCCCAGTCTCCGCGACGTCCTCGAGATCCTCGTCGTCGCCTACATCATCTATCGCGCGCTCCTCTTCCTGGCGGGTACCCGCGCGCTCCAGATCATCCTCGGCCTGATTGTCCTCGTCGTGGTTTATTTCGCCGCGCTGGTGCTCAAGTTCAACATGATCGTCACACTCCTCGGCGTGGTGTTCACGTACGGGGCGTTCGTGGCGATCGTTGTCTTTCAGCCCGAGCTGCGGCACGCGCTCGCGCGACTCGGCGGCTCGCGTGCCCTCGCGTATTTCACGACCGGCGGCCGGAACGTCGTGGCCGACGAGATCGCTCAGGCGGTCGATCGCCTGTCCCGCGCCGGAACGGGCGCCATTATCGCCGTCGAGGGTGACGTGTCGCTCGACGCCTACCTCGAGACCGGGACCGAGATGCGGGCGATGGTCTCAGGCGAACTCCTGAGCACGATCTTCACGCCGTATTCGCCGCTGCACGACGGGGCCGTCGTGATCCGCGGCGACCAGATTGTGGGCGCGGGCTGCGTGTTGCCGCTCACCCAGTTCCCCGTCACGGACAAGTCGTTGGGCACGCGGCACCGCGCCGCGCTCGGGCTCTCTGAGGAGTCGGACGCGGTGGTCGTAGTAGTGTCCGAAGAGACTTCACGGATCTCGATCGCGGTCGGCGGGCTCCTGCATCAGGGCATGACGGCCCCGCAGGTCCGCGAGGCGCTCGCGAATCGCGGGCACCCGTCGCTTGCCTTGACGACCGCTCCTAGCGAGCCTTCAGCCTCCTGAAAACACCACCGTCTCACCAGATGCCGCATACTGACACTGCTGCGGCTGCTGCTGCCGCTCCCAGCGCGCCAACCACCGACCGGCCGCCATACATGGCCGCGGTCGCGGTCTTTTTCGTTGTCCTGACAGGATACGTCTGGACCCTCGCGCCGACCGTGACCTTCTGGGATGCCGGAGAGTTCATCGCGAGCGCGAGAATCCTGGGGATTCCTCACCCACCCGGGACACCGCTCTTCGTGTTGCTCGGCAATGTGTTCGGACGGTTCTTCCCGTTCGGCGACTTCGCCTACGGCACCAACTTCATGACGGCGCTCTTCAGCGCCGCTGCCGCGGCGTTTCTCTTCCTGCTGGTGGCCCAGGCGCTCAAGGGCTGGATGGCCTCCGGGCCGGGCCGGCCGGAAGAGCATGTCGATCCACTGTTCGCCCTGGGCGGAGCCACCGCCGCCGCCATCGTTTCCGCGTTCGTGTTCACCGTGTGGCAGAACTCGAACGAGACCGAGGTCTACATGGTGGCGACGTTCAGCATCGCCGCCATCTGCTGGCTCGCGTGGCTCTGGCGCAAACATCGTCGCACGGAGCGCGCCGCGCACATCCTGCTCCTCATCGTCTACATCGGCGCGGTGTCGATCGGGAGCCACCTCCTCACGCTGCTCGTCGGCCCCGCCTTGCTGGGGTACCAGTGGCACGTGCTCCGCACGGAACCGTCGCCCGACGCGGTCGACCGGCGCACCGAATGGGCACAGTGGGCTGTGCTCGCCGGCGTATGGGCGCTGCTCATCGGTGCCGGACTGGGCAGCACAACCTTGATGGTGCTCGGCGGGATCGCCTTCCTCGCGGCGACGGCCTACGCCGCCACGACGGGCGCGCTCGGGTTCGCCCTCATCGTGCTCGGGGTCGCGGCCATCGGCGTATCGAGCTACCTGTTTCTCTACATCCGCGCCGGGCTCGATCCCTTCATCAACGAGGCGGATCCGTCCACGTGGGAGCGGCTGTGGTCCGTGATCCGGCGGGAGCAATACCCGCCGCGGTTACCGATAGACAACCCGCTGTTCCCGTCCGGTCCCGACAATCCGGGGCGGAGCCTCACGATCATGTTGCTCCAGCTGCAGAACTATCTGCAGTACTTCGACTGGCAGTGGGCCAACGGCCTGGCTCCGACATCGCCGGTATTCGCGCCGGTCCGGCTGCCGTTCACCCTCGCGTTCACCTCGCTCGGACTCTACGGTGCCTCCCAGCTCTACAATCGTGACCGGTCGGTCTTCTGGCTGCTGGTCGTGCTGTTCGTCACCACGGGGCCGGCCCTCATGGGCTACATGAATTTCAAGCCCGGCTACTCGATAGGGTTCGCGCAGTTTCCGGACGCCGCTCAGCACGAAGTGCGCGAGCGCGACTACTTCTTCACGGTCTCGTTCCTGGTGTGGGGGTTGTTTGTTGGGATCGGGATCGCCGGCATCGCACGCGCGCTGCGCGACCGCATCGGCGCAGCGCACGCCGCCGGCCGGGCGGCCATGGTGGGCATCTTGGCTTTCGCCTTCCTTCCGTTCGTGCTCAACTTCAAAGCCGCGAGCCGCGCCCACACGCCGGTGAACACGCTGGCGCGGGATTTCTCCTACAACCTGCTGCAGTCGGTCGAGCCGTACGGGATCGTCTTCACGAACGGTGACAACGATACGTTCCCCCTGTGGTATCTCCAGGAGGTCGAGGGGATCCGGCGCGACGTCGCCGTCGTGAATCTCTCCCTGGGCAATACCGATTGGTACATCAAACAGCTGCGTGACAATCCGGTGCGGCCGTTCGAACCGGAGCAGGCGCCTTGGTTCGCGGACCTGGCGCCCGAGACCCTGCCGCCGGCGCTCCATTCGTGGACCGACGCACAAATCGATTCGCTGCTCCCGCAGCTCCTGCGGCGCGGCTTCACCTTCCGGGCGGGCCGGTTGACCAGACGGTTCGAGGCCGGCACACCGATGTACGTCAAGGATGTACTGATGCTCCGCCTAATGCTGGAGAACGTCGGCAAACGGCCGATCTATTACTCCATTACGGCGGGAAGCAGCAACTGGCTCGGCCTGCGCCAATACCTGACCAGCGAAGGCCTGGTCCTACGGGTGAATGCCGTGAATCCGCCCGACTCCACCAGCCTAGTGCACGGCACCTTGCTGGGCCTCCCGGTAAACCTCCCGCGCACCGACTCACTGGTGAATCTCATATACCGCTACGCCGGTCTGTTCGAGGTCGACAGTCTCGATCTCGACCCGACCAACCGCAACATCGCGACCAACCTGAGCCTGCCGTTCCTCACCCTCGGCCAGGCCTACGAGATGCTGGGCGAGCGGGAGAAGAGCGTCGAGTATCTGCGGCGGGGTTATCACCTCTCGCCCGACTCGCACCTGGCAGGTCTCATCCAAATGCTGTCACCGCCCGCCCCCACGGTGCTGTTCGGCGACACAGCGCTGCGACCGGCGGAGCAGCCCTCCAGAGACCGGTAGCCGCAGGGTTGAAGGGGGGGCTAAGTGTCGATACTCTTGTAGGCTATGACCTTCGCGGCCCTACCCGTCAACCTGGCGCGAGTGCGTGAGGAGATCGCCCGAATCCAGGCTGCCGCACGGATATCCGGTACGGTTCGGATCGTCGGCATCACCAAGGGTCATCCGCGCGCCGCCGCGGAAGCCGCCGCAGAGGCGGGGCTCGAGGACGTTGGCGAGAACCGCATCCAGGAAGCCGTGGCGAAACAGGATGGGGGACCACCCGTCCCGGTACGTTGGCATATGGTCGGGCATCTGCAAACCAACAAGGCCAAGTACGTGCCGGGCCGTTTCTGGATGGTGCACTCGGTCGATTCCATTCGGATCGCGGAGGCCCTTGCCGAAGCCCTTGACAAGGTCGGGGAACGGATGCGGGTGCTGGTGCAGGTGAGCCTAGCTGCGGAACCGCAAAAGAGCGGATGTCCGCCCGGCGAGGTGGCCTCACTGGTCCACCGGGTCGGGGGGCTGCAGGCACTGGATCCCGTGGGGTTGATGACGATGGCGCCGTTGACCGAAGACGAGCCAGTCCAACGGGAAGTGTTCGGTGATCTGAGGCGGTTGCGCGACGAAGTCGCGACACCCGAGTTGCCGCTTCCGGAGCTGTCGATGGGTATGTCGGGTGACTACCGGGCGGCGGTGGCTGAGGGAGCGACCATAGTGCGGCTCGGGACGGTCCTCTTTGGAGAGCGAAGATGAACGACGAGTTCCATCTCACTCCGGTCGATGTGCGCGCGCAGGAATTCCGGCGCGCGACGTGGGGATACGAACGTCCCGGCGTGGAAGACTTTCGCGAGCGGGTCGCGCAGGAGATGGAACGGCTGCTGCGGGAGCGCATGACGCTCGAGGAGCGTGTGCAGAGCCTGCGCGAGCAACTCAAGGCATTCCGCGAACGAGAGAAGGCGCTGAATGACGCGCTCGTCGCGGCACAGCAGCTCCGCTTGGAAACCGAGACGGCGGCCCGGAAAGAAGCGGAGATCACCTTGCGGGAGGCGCGCGCTCAAGCCGACGAGATAATGCTGCTCGCCCGCGAGTCAGAGCAGGACGTGCGCCGTGATACGGAGGCGTCGCAACGGCACTTCGTCGCATATCTCACGTCGTTCCGGGCGCTCCTCGAGCGTTATCTAGCGGAGGTGGACGCGCTCGAGTCGCAGAGGCGGGACGGGAGCCCGCCGCCCACACCGTGATGCTCGGCGACGCTGTCCGCGCGATTCGGGCCGAGACGACCCTCGAGCCCGAGGTGGCGCTGATTCTCGGCACCGGCCTCGGCGGCCTCGCCGGTCAGATCGCGGTGGAGACTGAGCTAGGCTACGAACGAATTCCGGGGTTCCCGCTCTCGACCGTGGAATCGCACGCCGGGCGGCTCCTCTTGGGGACACTCGCCGGCAAGCGTGTCGTCGCGATGCAGGGACGGTTCCACCGCTACGAGGGGTACTCGTTGCAGGAGATCGGATTCCCGATTCGTGTGATGCGGGCGTTGGGCGCGGACACACTCTGCGTTTCCAACGCGTGCGGGGGGATGCATCCGCTGTGGGGACCCGGCGACCTCATGCTCATCGCCGATCACATCAACCTCCTGGGTGACAACCCGCTCATCGGCGCGAACGACGATTCCCTGGGTCCCCGCTTTCCCGATATGTCGGCGGCGTACGATCCCCGGCTCCGGGCGCTCGCTCGGGAGGTCGCCCGCGACCTGAAGATCGTTCTCCGGGAGGGCGTCTACGTGGCGGTCACTGGGCCCAATCTGGAGACCGCCGCCGAGTACCGCATGTTGCGCGCGATCGGCGCCGACGCGGTGGGGATGTCGACCGTTCCCGAGGTGATCGTCGCCGTGCACGGCGGCATGCGAGTCCTGGGTGTCTCCATCATCACGGATCAGTGCCTGCCCGACGCGCTGGAGCCGGCCGACGTGCCCAGCATCATCGCGACCGCCACGAGCGCGGAGCCGTCCTTGACGACGCTGATCACGGGTGTGCTGGAGCGGATGACCTGATGACGTACTCACCGCTGGGCCAGAGCACGCTCCCCGAGCTGGAGCGAGAACTCCTGGCAACCTGGGAGCGCGAAGGGCTCTTCCACCAGACGCTCCGCGCTACGCGGGACGGCGAGCCCTTCGTCTTCTTTGAGGGCCCGCCCACCGCCAACGGCCGGCCCGGGATCCATCACGTGTTCGCTCGGACCATCAAGGATCTGGTGTGCCGCTACCACACCATGTGCGGCCGTCGGGTCACGCGTATAGCGGGCTGGGATACCCACGGGCTGCCGGTCGAGATCGAGGTCGAGAAAGCGCTCGGGCTCAGCGGCAAGGCCGACATCGAACGGTTCGGGGTGGCCGAATTCAACCGCCGGTGCCGCGAGAGCGTATTCCGGTACAAGAACGACTGGGAGTTGCTCTCCAGCCGCATCGGGTACTGGCTCGACTACGACCGGCCGTACGTCACCTACACCAACGAGTACATAGAGTCGGTGTGGTGGTCGCTCAAGCGACTGCACGATCGGGGGCTGCTGTATGAGGGGCACAAGGTGTTGCCGTACTGCCCGCGGTGCGGCACGTCGCTCTCGAGCCACGAACTGGCGATGGGGTATGCGGCACACAAGAGCCCCTCCATCTACGTCCTGTTCCGCCTTGCCGAGCCGACTGGTGACGGGCGCGCGCGCCATCTCCTCGTGTGGACGACGACGCCATGGACCCTGCCGTCCAACATCGCGGTCGCGGTGCATCCGGATCTACGTTACCTGGAGCTGGACATCGACGGCCGCCTGGTGATCGTCGAGGAGACCATAGCGCGGGGCAGGACCGTTCCGGGTGGGACTCACGGGAAGCCGCTCGCTGAGTTCCCTTGCGTAGGCGCGTTCACCGGTCGCGATCTGGTCGGCCGGCGGTACGAACAACTGCTGGACGTCGTGGAGGTCGATCCCGGGCGGGCGTTCCGTATCGTCGTGGGCGAGTTCGTGACCGGCGACGAAGGCACGGGGCTCGTGCATCTGGCCCCTGCGTTCGGCGCCGACGACTTCGCGACGATCGAGAGAGAGGGATTGGCGTTCGTCAATCCGGTAGATGCGGCAGGGCGCTTCACCGGCACGCGGTGGGACGAGATCAACGGCAAGACGGTGTTCGAGGCCAACCCCGTCATCGCCGCGCGGCTCGACGCCGAGGGGAAACTGTTCGGTCGCTACGAGCCAGCGGGCTACGAGCACAGCTACCCGTTCTGTTGGCGGTGCGATTCTCCGTTGATCTACTACGCGCGTTCCTCGTGGTTTGTGCGGACGACGCGGTACAAGGACCGGATGGTCGAGTGCAACCGCGCGATTGGATGGCAGCCGCCGGAAGTCGGCGAGGGTCGCTTCGGCGAGTGGCTGGAGAACAACGTCGACTGGGCGCTGTCGCGGGACCGGTTTTGGGGCACACCTCTCCCGATCTGGCGGTGCGAGGACTGCGTGGAACTCGCAGTGGTCGGCTCGTACGAGGAGCTTGCGTCCTTGCGTGGCGAGGCTCTGCCCGACGGGTTCGATCCGCATAAGCCCTTCATCGACGAGATCGTGCTGTCGTGTTCCGCGTGCGGCGGCACCATGCGGCGCGTATCCGAAGTCATCGACGCGTGGTACGACTCGGGAGCCATGCCGTTCGCGCAGTGGCACTACCCGTTCGAGAACCGCGCGGAGTTCGGGCGGCACTTCCCGGCGGACTTCATCTGCGAAGGACTGGATCAGACGCGGGGGTGGTTCTACTCGCTTCTGGCCATCGCGGTGGGCGCCTTTGACGAGACGGCGTACAGAAACGTGGTCGTCAACGGACTCGTGTTGGACGCGGACGGACGCAAGATGTCGAAGCGTGTCGGGAACGTGGTCGACCCGTCCGATGCCGTCGAGCGGTTCGGTGCCGACACCGTCCGGCTGTATCTTCTCGCATCCAGCCAGGTCTGGCACGAGAAGCGGTTCGATCCGGACGCCATCCCGGAGGCGGTGGGTGGATCGCTCAATCGACTCCGGAACACGTATGGGTTCTTCGCGCTCTACGCGGAGGATTTTCGGTTGGCGGACGCACCGGCGATCGACGAACGCGCCCTGGTCGACCGGTGGCTGCTCGACCGGCTACACGGGGTGGTGGCGAAGGTGCGGGGGTCGTGGGACGGCTACGACGTCACCACCGGTGTCCGCGCGCTGCTCGATTTCTGTGACAACGACCTGTCGAACTGGTACGTGCGCGTGAACCGCGGACGGTTTTGGGCACCCGGGGGCAGCGCAGAGCCTGCCGCGTTGGCAACGCTCTACGAGGCGTTGGTGTGCGTCACACGGCTGTTGGCGCCGGCGGCGCCGTTCCTGAGCGACATGATCCACCGACGCCTGACGGGAGAATCAGTGCACCTCGCCCGCATGCCGGAACCGGCACCGGAGCGGGAGCCGGGGCTGGCCCGGGCCATGGACGCCGTCCGGCGACTCGCTACGCTCGCGCGTGCCGCGCGCGAGGCGGTCGGCATCCGCGTGCGACAGCCGCTTGCGCGCATGCGTGTGGCGGTGCCCGCCGCTGCGCTGGGGGAGGCGTTCGACGCTCTGCTCGGGCTCTTGGCCACCGAGGTCAACGTCAAGCAGGTGACGGCCGTGGCTTCGGATGAGGAGTTGGTGCGCCTCAAGGGCAAACCGAACTTCCGGACCCTGGGCAAGGTGTATGGGAAAGACACACCGAAGGCGGCCGCGGCGGTCGCGAACCTGGATCGCGGGGCGCTGTCGGCTCTGGAATCCGGGAAAGAGGTAACGCTCGAGACTGGCGGGCGGGAGTTCCGCTATCGGCCCGAGGATGTTACGGTGCAGCGCGAAGTCGTGACCGATTGGCTGGTGCAGTCGGACGGACCGTTCGTTGTCGCTCTCGATCCTACGGTCAGTGATACGCTGCGGCGCGAGGGGCTGGCCCGCGAGGTCGTCAACCGGGTGCAGCGCCTGCGGAAAGAGGCCGGGTACGAATACACAACACGGATTAACTTGCATATCTCCGGCGACCGGGATGTCCTCGCGGCATCCGGTGCTTTCGAGGCGTTCATCGCCGGGGAGACGCTGGCGCGACGGTTCGAGACAGGGAACGATCTCGAGAAGCCAGATGTTCGGGAGGCGGTCGACATCGACGGTAGGCGCGTCGTCATCACGCTGCAACGCCATGACGAGACCAGCCGGTCGTCCTGACGCCGGCATCACCGGTGAGAGAAGAGGATGAAAAAGAAGCAACTGAACCATCTGGAGAAGCGACTCCTGGAAGAACGCGCCCGCGTCATGAAGGAACTGGGCGTGTATGACAAGTCGTTCAGCGGCACGCTTCAGTCAGCCGACGGGGACCTATCGTCCTACTCCTTTCACATGGCGGACCAGGGTACCGACGCGATGGAACGCGAAAAAGAGTTCCTGTTCGCTTCGAAGGAGGGACGCTACCTGTGGCACGTGAACGAGGCACTGCGGCGGCTGTACCGTTCCCCTGAAACGTTCGGCCAGTGCCACGAGTGCGGCGAACCGATCGGCTTCGAGCGACTGGACGCGCTGCCGCACGCCAGGCTCTGCATCAAGTGCAAGGCCAAGGAAGAGGACGTTGACAAGCGGCGCTAGACGACCGTTGTTCTGGTGGGTGTTGGTGGCAGTCGTCATCATCGACTTCCTCACCAAGATGGTCGCGGTAACGACCTTGTCGCGCGTCCCGGTGCGGATCGCGGGAGACTGGTTGTTGCTCCGGTTGGTCTACAACCCGGGCGCCGCTTTCGGCATTCATGTCGGGGAGCACTCGCGCTGGGTGTTCACGCTGTTGGCCGTCGTGGCGTTGACCGTCCTCGGCACGATGGTTCGTCACACCAAGCCGGGCGAACCCTTCCGCCTGGTGGCGTTGGCACTCGTATGCGGCGGAGCCACCGGGAATCTGATCGATCGATTTCGTTCGTCCCGCGGGGTGGTCGATTTCATCGACGTCTACATCGGATCCTTCCATTGGCCGACATTCAACGTTGCCGACATGGCCGTGAGTTGCGGCGCGATTGCGCTCGCGGTCGTGCTCTGGAGGGAGGGGAGGGGCAGTGAACGGGGCGCCGAACGGCCCGACGCCGCCGAGTATTCCCCCTGACGGCGCCGGGGCCGGCGGAACGCGCATTGCGTTCCAGGTGATGGCGGACGTCACCGAACGGCTGGACCGCTTTCTCGCTGATCAACTCGCGCTGTCACGGACCCAGGCGAGTCGTCTGATCGGGGGCGGTGCCGTGTCGGTCAACGGTGTCGCGGGCCGTGCCGGCCGGCCACTGGTGCGGGGGGACCTGGTCGAGGTCCGGTTCGCAGCGCCGGAGCGGCGGCGCCCGCTCCGACCACACCCGCGGGATCTCGACGTTGTCTACGAGGACGAGTACCTGCTGGTCCTCAACAAACCTGCCGGACTGGTCGTGCACCCTGCGCCCGGTCACTGGGATGACACGCTGGTGAACGCGCTGATCGCGCGAGGCGCGCCCCTCTCCTCGGGCGCCGGCGGGCGCCCGGGAGTGGTGCATCGGCTCGACCGTGATACTTCGGGGCTGTTGATCATTGCCAAGACCGATGACGCGCACCGGCGGCTCGGCAGGGCGCTGGCGGCCCGCCGAGTCGAGCGCCGCTACGTGGCGCTGGTTTGGGGACATCTGAAAGGACGTGTGGAGATCGATGCCCCGATCGCGCGACATCCGCGGGAGCGCAAGCGCATGACGGTGCTGGCCACGGGCCGGCCGGCGTGCAGCATTGCCGAGCCGGTCGCCCGGTTCGATGTGTGCGACTTGGTTCGCGTACAACTCACGACCGGCCGCACCCACCAGATCCGCGTGCACCTGGCCCACATCGGGCACCCGGTCGTCGGCGACCAGGTCTATGGCGGAGGCGGAAGCCGGCGGATGACCGGCCAGCAACGGGCCCGCGCCGGCGCGGTGGAGCGGGCAACACCACGCCAGGCGCTCCATGCGGCGTCCCTCGCATTCGCCCATCCCGTGAGTCGGGAATGGCTGGTCTTCAAGGCGGATTGGCCGAGCGACCTCCGTCCCGGGCTGGAGGCGGCGAGCGCCGACCCGGAGTTGCTTGCTCGGCCTAGGGTGCTGGACTATCTTGGTGTGTTTAAATAAGATGGCCGACCTCGATGCGGTTGCGCCTCGTCGTGTTCCGGGTTTCGGTTCTGGTCTGCGCCGCCGATGTGCGGGCGGTCCGCGAGATCCTACCCCCGCGCCGGGCGACCAGGCTTCCCGGCGCGCCACCCGTGATCGCGGGACTGATCAACCTGCGGGGCGAACTCGTTCCACTTGTCCACGGCGCGCGCTTACTCGGCCGGGAGTAGAGTGCGAACGGCGGTCCGACCATCTTGCTCACCGTTGGGTCCCGCAGCGTCGCGGTGACCGTCGATGAGGTGCTGGACCTCTTAGCACTCGCCGACGGTGACCTCGCGCACCGTCGTGAGTTGCCGGGCATCGATCCGCGACTGGTTCGGGCAGTAGGTCAGCGCGCGGGCGGCGCGTTCATCGTGCTCGACCTCGACGCGTTGCTGGGACCGCTTCTCACTCATTAGGGAGGATGCGTGAACCACACGATACTTGTCTGCGACGACGCCATGTTCATGCGTACCATGATCAGCGATATTCTGTCGCAGGCTGGGTTCGATATCGTGGGCGAAGCCGCAACCGGTCTGCAGGCAGTCGAGAAGTACAGACAGCTCAAGCCCGACCTGGTCACGATGGACATCGTGATGCCCGACATGAGCGGCATCGACGCGGTACGTGAGATCATCAAGGACGACCCCAACGCCCGGGTCTTGATGTGCAGCGCCATGGGGCAGCAAGCCCTCGTGGCAGAGGCGATCCAGGCCGGTGCCAAGGATTTCCTAGTCAAGCCGTTTCAGCCCTCTCGCGTGCTAGAGGCCGTCCAGAGGGTCCTCGGGTAGGCATGGATCTTTCCCACGCGCGCTCCGATTTCATGGGTATGATGCTCCTGCCATCGGTGCCCAATCTCGTCATCGATCTGTCGGCTGCCGTGCGTACGACGACGGATCTGAATTTCGGGCAGGAACGGGACTTCGTCTTCTGCGTCGGCACGAACTTCGATTTTCAGGAAGCGGGCCAGCGGCTGGCGGGACATTTCCTCCTCCTTCCCGATATCGCCTCGCGGAACGCCATCTTCGACGCGATACGCCTGACCTGACGCTATGTCGATCGAGGTGGTGTCGGAACGAGACCTCGCGGCCCTGCGCTCGTTCGCTCGACGGATCGACCCGTCGGATCCGGGAGCGCACAACAATCTCGGCGTTCTCTACTACCAGAAAGGGATGATCGACGAGGCGATCGCCTCGTTCACCCGAGCGCTCGAACTCGATACCAGGATGTCGGTCGCGCAGCGCAACCTGGAAATCGCCTACAAAGAAACCGGTTATTACGACCGTCGTGTCACCCAGCTCACCGAGCGGTTGCGTGCCACGCCCGACGACCGGGAAGCTCGCTGGGAGCTGGGACGGGCTTACGCCTCCGTCGGGCAGTACGACGACGCCATACAGGAGTTCGAGGTCATCGTGGCGCGGCTGCCGAACGATCTCGCGGCTCTCATCCAGCTGGGTTTGGCTGAAAAGCTACGGGGCAGACTCGAGGCGGCAACGGCATGGTTCGAGCGCGCGCGGGATCTGGATGCCGAGAGCAGCGTCGTGCATTTCTACCTGGGCGAAACACTCTACAATCGGGGTCTCGATACGGATGCCATCGGGGAGCTCGAGCGGGCGATCGAGCTGAGCCCCGAGAACGCCGATGCCCACTACCTAGCGGCATTCGTGTACGGCGATCTGCGACGGCACGAGGCGGCACGCGAGGCCAGCAAGCGGGCGATCCGGCTGAATCCCACGTTCGCGCGGGCTCAGACGAACCTGTCGCTCGAGCGATACGTGGGTGACCGCAAGAGCCAGCCGATGCGCATCCCCGACGAACCCGAGGTAATCGCAGGGCAGGTGCTGGCCAACTACAACCTCGGGCTCGCGTTCCGGCAGAAGGGATACTACAACGAGGCGCTGCGCGAGTACCGCCTCGCCCTGGAGCGCGGGGAAGACCGGCATCTCGTGCTCCAGGCGATGGCGGAGGTGCATCTGCTGAAGCGGAGCTACAGCTCGGCGCTCGAACTGTACGAGACGCTCGTGCGGGAGGCGCCGGGCTCACCCAAGCTGTGGAACGAGCGAGGTGTCGTGTACCACCAGCTGGGGCATCCCGCCGACGCGATCGCCTCCTACGGACAGGCGATCGAGATCACGCCCGAATATGCGCTGGCGCGCAACAACCTCGCGGTGACGTTGGCGCATCAGGGCAAACACGATGACGCGATCGAGGCATTCCACGACACGATGCGCGCGGATGCGTCGTTGCTCGTTGCGCGCTTGAACTTGGGGCTGCTGTTGGCGCAGCTCGGCAGGCTGCAGCTCGCGCTACAGGCGTATCAAGGGGTCCTCGATGTCGACCCGCTGTCGGCCCCGGCGTGGAACGGGATTGGCCTGGTGCTCAATGAGCTGGGGCGCATCAGCGACGCCCGCAACGCCTTCGCCCGCGCAGTGGAGAGCGACCCGGGATCGGCGGAGGCGCACTACAACCTGAGCTTCACACTGTCGGCCTTGGGCGACTACGACGGCGGGCTCCGCGCGGTGACCCGCGCCCAGACGCTCGATCCCTACTACGTGCCGCAGAAGTTTCGGCTCGCCATCGATCTCCAGTACGAGGACTCCACGATCTCGGTCATACCGGAGATCTCCGCTGACGTTGCCGCGGAGTTGACGTCGCAGGCCCTGCGATTCGATCCCGCGGTGCTGGACCAGATCGTCCGCGAACTCGAGCGCCCGATTCCCCGTCCGTCCCGGGTGGGAGGAGACCCACTGGGGCTGGCGCGCGACTATCTCTCCAAGGGGCTGCTGGAGCTGGCCGCGGCCGAGGTCAACCGGGCAGAGGCGCGGGGTGTGGACGAACTGGAGGTGCTGGTGCTGGCAGCCGAGATCTTCGCGCGGCGCGGACTCCACGGTGAGGCGCGCGAGCGCTATGCTCAGGCACGCCTGCGCGCGCCCGAGCGCGTGGACGCCAGGCTGGGCGAGGTACGCGCCTTGATTGCGTTGGGGCGCGGCTCGGACGCGCGCGAGGATGCGGAACGACTCGTCTCGGAATGCCGGGACGATCTTGAGGTGCTGCTCGCCGCCGCCGAGGTGCGTCGCCTGAATGGTGACCCGGCCGGCGCCGTGGAAGCGGTGCGCGCCGCACGGCGGCGCGCACCGCAACGGGCCGACATCCCGAAACTCGAAGGCGACATCGCGCTGGGTACTGGCGATCTCGACACGGCCCGGGAAGCGTACGAGGCTGCGTTGGAGCTCGATCCGCGATTGGTCCAGGCGCGCGTAGCGCTGGGGACGGTGTACGAGCAGCGTGAGGACTGGGTGATGGCCGAGACGGCATACAGAGCGGCGCTGGAAGCGCTGCCCACCTACGCAGAGGCGGCGATCCCCCTCGCGCGGGTCTACCGCAGGAAGGCCCGGTTTCGCGAGGCGGCTAACCTCCTGGTGGATATCTTGGATGCCGATCCGTCCGACCTCGATGCCCTGCTCGCGCTCGCGCAGGTTCTGGTAGACGACGGCCGGATCGAGCAGGCGCTCCAGGCGTTCCGACGCATCAGCGCACATGATCCGGACCACATCGCCGCGCACTTCTATATGGGTGTGGCGTTGGCCCGCCTGCGCCGCTACGGCGACGCCGTCCGTGCCTGGGAACGGGTCGTCCAGCTGGATCCGGCTGGATCGTATGCGCAGAAAGCACGCCGACACGCGCGTACGGCGCTCGATCTCAAGCATATCTTCCAAATAGAGGCCCCATAGCGTGGCGATCGAAGGACCGCTCAAGGAGCTGAGCATCCACGATGTCTTCCAACTGCTCGACCTGAGCAGGAAGACCGGGACGCTGCGCGTCACGTCGCAATTGCGGCGGAACGACGGTGCCATCCAGTTTGAGAGCGGCGCTGTCGTCGCCGCTCAGATCCGCAGCAACCCGCACCAGTTGGGTGCGCTCCTGCTTCGGGCCGGGAAGATCACCGAGGGTGAGCTGGAGATTGCCGACGACATGCAGCGGCGCGGAGACACCAGACGCCTTGGTGAGATCCTCGTCGAGATCGGTGCGCTTTCGCCGCGTGATCTGGAGCGCCAGATACGACTCCAGGTCGAGGAGGTGGTCTTCGAGGTGATGGGGTGGCAGGAAGGGCACTTTTCTTTCACCGAAGGCCCGCCCACGGATCTCGCGACCGGTGCGCCGGTCCGCATCCCGACCGAAGTGCTTCTCATGGAGGCGGCCCGGCGCACTGACGAGTGGTCCCGGATCCAGCGACAGGTTCCCCATCTGGGCGTCGTCCCCGTCCTGGAGCCCGTGGCTGAGGGTGAAGGCGGCCAACTCGATCTGCTGCCCCTCGAGTGGGAAGTGTTGGCGATGGTCGACGGCACCCGCGATCTGCGCGGGATCGCCCAGATCCTGGGTCGCGCCGAGTTCGATGTGGCGAAGATGGTGTTCGGACTGCAGAGCGCGGGCATCCTCTCGCTACGGGATTCGGGCGCCGCGGGAGGCGGCGGTGAGGAGGAAAAAGGTGGCGGTGGTGGTGGGGGTGACGAGCGTGACCTGCAGAGCGCATTGGCGCGCATCGACTTGCTGCTCGAGCAGCGTTCGGTTGCCCAGGCCCGCCAGGAGGTCGAGAAGCTCCTTGCCACCCAGTCCGGATCTCCACTGGTGCACTTGGCCGCCGCTACCGTTGAGTTGGCTGCGGGACGCCCAGGAGAAGGTGAGGCGGAATGCCGCCGCGTACTCGGTCTCGATCCGCTCCTGGCGCCGGGGCACCGTGTCCTCGGCGACGCGCTCGTGATGCAGGGGAAGCTGGCGGAGGCCGCGGATTGGTGGCGGCGGTCGTTGACCGTGGGAGGGGAAGATGACGACCCGGAAGAGCGCAACCGGGTGACGGCTGCCGCCGATGCGGCGCAGGCCCTCGACGCGATCCTGCGGGCGCGATATGGCGGATGATATCAAGGGGCTGACGGCGGAGCTTGCCCGAGATCCGGCCAGCCTGGTCTTCCTCCAGTTGGGTGAGGCGCTGCGCGTGCGCGGACAGGTGGACGCCGCCGCCAAGGTGGCGCTGACCGGCCTGCAACGCCATCCCGATCTCGCGGATGCTCACGACGTGTACGCGCGGGTCCTGATCGACGCCGGCAATGTAGAAGCTGCGCATGAGGCGTGGCGGCGCACCCTGCAGCTCGAGCCGCGTCACGTCGGCGCCCTCAAGGGAATAGGGTTTCTGTTCTATCGCTACGGTGACTTGGATGCGGCGCTCGATCACCTCGAGACGGCGCTCTCGGTTGACCCGACCGACGGGTCGGTGATCCAGGCGCTGCGGCGCGTGCGGGCGGCGGCCGAGCGCGCGGCCGCCGAACCCGTGGAACGTACCGCGGACGTGTTCGCGGGGTTCGAGGGATCGTGGGAAGGCATCCTGCTGGTCGACGATCGTGGACGGGTGCTCGGTGGCTCGCTGCGCAATGCGCGGAACGAGGATGCTGCCGAGGAGGTCGCAGCCTACCTTGCGGGTGCCTCGCAGGAGGCCCAGCGCACGGCACGCCTGCTCGGTCTGGGCGCCTGGCGCGCGATCGTGGCGGAAGGGCCGCAGGGTCACCTGTACGTGTCGCGGCCTTCCGAAGAAGCACTGTTATTGGTCAAATGCGACCGGAGCATCCCGCCCGGACGGGTGGCGCTGATGGCCGAACGGGCTGGTGCCGCCGCGCGGGCCTGGCTCGAGGGAGAGCCGCGGTGAACTTCCGGTTCGTGGCGCTGCTGGACACCATCACGCGGGTGCGCGGTGTCCACGGCGCGATGCTCGTCGCGGCGGATGACGGAATCGTGGTGGCGGAATCGTTGATGGAGGGGGTGCGCGGCAACGCGGTTGCGGCGCTGGCGGCATCGCTCGTCAAGCGGCTCCATAGAGCCGCGGAGGCGAGCGGTGTCGGAACGCCCTACTTCGTGCACCTGCAGGCCGAGGAAGGAGTCTTGCTCACTGTACCGGCGGGCGACGGCTTGGTACTCGTCGTGGTAGGGGAAGCCGATGTCAACGTGGGGCTCGCGCGTCTCGAGATGCTGCGGGCCGTTGAGGGGATTGCGTGAAGCCGACCCGCGCGGTAGAGCCCTGGATCCTGGGCCCGCTCGAGCGATTCGTCAGTGAGGCGGGTGCGCGGCTGACCCTAGTGATGACTCCATCGGGTCAGGTCATGGCGCAGCATGGGTTCACGCGAGCGGTGGACGTCATGTCGGCAGCCGTGCTGGGCGCGGGGATCGTCGCGTCCACCAGTGAACTCGCGCGCATGCTCCAGGGACGGGAGTTCCGGGCCTTGAGTCACCAAGGGGACCGGCACGGCGTGTTCCTCGCGGGTTTCGACTCGCCCCGCGGCAGACTGCTGGTCTTGGTGGTCTACGGTGCCGAGTCCTCGGTCGGGCTGGTACAGTTATTCTTCGAAGAGCTGGTGGCGGAGCTGTCCGCGGCAGCGCCGGCTCTGGCACCCAAACGAGCTGTCCTGGCGGCGGACTTTGAGCGGGATCTGAACGAGAGTCTCGCGACCCTTTTCCAGTAAGGGGCACATGTCGCTCGTCAACTTCAGGACCCGCGAGATCACGTGCAAGATCGTCTACTACGGCCCCGGACGGTCGGGGAAGACGACGAATCTGCAGTACGTCTACACACGGGTGCCGGAAGAACGTCGTGGCCGAATGGTTTCGCTCGCGACGCATACGGGTCGGACCCTGTTTTTCGATTTTCTTCCGATCGAGCTGGGCACGATCTCCGGGTTCACGACGCGGTTCCAGCTCTACACGGTTCCCGGCCAGGTCTACTACAACGCGACCCGCAAGCTGGTGCTGCAGGGTGCGGACGGTGTGGTGTTCGTGAGCGATAGTCAGGCCCGGCAGCTCGATGAGAACATCGAGAGCCTGCAGAACCTCCAAGCCAACCTGTTGGAGCAGGGCATCGATGTGCGCACGGTGCCATTGGTGCTGCAGTACAACAAGCAGGACCTGCCGCGCGACCTGGTGCTCACACACGAGGAGATGGACGAGCAGCTCAACTTCCGCGGCGTCCCGAGCTTCCCGGCGGCGGCGGTGACCGGCCGGGGCGTCTTCGAGACGTTGAAGGCCATCTCCGAGCGGGTGCTCCGCAAGCTGAGCGAGGAAAGTCCGACGTGACCCGGGAGCTGAACCCGCGCTTCACCTTCGACTCGTTCGTCGTCGGGCCGAGCAACCGGCTCGCGGTCGCCGCGGCGCGCACCGTGGCCGAGAGCCCCGGAACCGCGTACGACCCGCTCTTCATCTACAGCGCCAGCGGAATGGGCAAGACCCACCTGATGATGGCGTTGGGTCATCTTGCCCAGACCATCTCGCCGCAACTGGCCGTCGAGTATCTGACCCTCGAGGAGTTCGTCGAAGCATATCACGCCGCCGTCGCCGCGGGACAGAGCGACGCGTTCCGCAACAGGTTCAACTCGGTCGATATCGTGTTGCTGGACGACGTGCAGTTTCTGGCCCACCGACTCGAGACGCAGTCGGAGTTGCTGCGGTTCATCACGGCGTTTCTGGAATCCCAAAAGCAGATCGTCCTCTCGAGCGACCGGCCCCCGACCGGGATCGGGGACCTCGACGAGCGGCTTACCTCACGCTTCGCGGGCGGGCTCGTGGTCGATATCGACCAGCCCGAGTTCGAGACCCGGCTTGCCATTCTCAAGCGCAAGGCCGAGGAGCGTGGCGTGAATTTCGAGCAGGCGGTGCTGGCATCGGTGGCCGAGTACGAGTCGCGCAACGTGCGCGAGCTACTGGGACTCCTCAACCGGTTGATAGCGTTCCAGGCGGTGAACGAAGCGGCACTCACGGCGGAGGGGGCGTGCACGTTGCTGGGTCTGAAGGAGTCCGCCAAGGTGGTGGCGGTGGGGGAACCGGCCGCCGAAGCTACATCAGCCCCCGACGAGTTCGACCAGTTCCTGTTATCGGTCGGGACCGCACTGTCACAGCAGATGGAGGCGTGGCGGAGGCGCCTTCATGAAGCGGTCGTGTATTGGGAGGGGCACGGGTACCGTGCGGCCCGCATAGCGAAGCTCCTCGAACAGCAGACACCGGTGGGCGCGGACGTGGTCGTGCGCCAGTTTGGGCTCGACGTCACGCGCCTGAAGGAACTCGAGCGGGAGATGACGGCTCTCGACGCCGCGTGTGCGGGCGATGCCGCGTTCCACGATCCGGACCGGCTAGCCGACGCGGAGGAGCTGGTCCGCTTGGCCAAAGCCGGACTAGCGCCGCCGCCGGGCCCGTCTGCCGCCTGGGCGTTCGATGATTTCGTGCAGGCCGAGTCCAATCGACTCGCGCTCACGTCGGCGCGCGCGGTCGCAGAGAATCCGGGAACGCTCTACAACCCCTTCGTGATCGTCGGCCCGACCGGTGTTGGGAAGACGCATCTCCTGCACGCGATCGGCCACGCCCTCTCGGCCGGGCCCGACGCCCTCGTGGCGTGCCTGTCGGCTCAGGACTTCCTCGACGAGTTGGTTCAGGCCATAGAGCGGGACCGGCTCGACGCCTGGAGGTCGCGCTACCGCAGGGTCTCCGCGCTGCTCTTGGACGACGTGCATCTGCTGGCAGGCAAGGAACGCTCGCAGGAGGAGTTGTTTAACCTGTTCAACGTGCTCGTCGATAAACAGTTCCAGGTGATCTTTACGGTCAACCTGCCGCCGCGAGAACTCGACGGCGTCAATGAGCGGCTCATATCGCGCATGGAGGGTGGGCTCGTTACCCATCTTGCGCCGCCTGACCGCGACCTTCGCCTGGCGCTGGTGAAGCGCGAGTTGAGCGCCCGCGTGGGTGACGTTGATGACGACCTCGCCGCGTATCTGGCCGACCGTCAGGCCGAGTCACTCCGCTCCGTGATTGCCACGGTGCAACGCGTGACCGACTCCGCTGAATCACAGGGAGTAGCGGTATCGGTCGGGTTCGCGCGCGAGCTACTGGAAGGAGTGGCAGAGCGGCCGCGGCGCTCGTCGGCTCGACTTCGCACCAGCGGGATCGTCGTGACACCCTCCGGGGGTGTGCAGAGCCGGGAGAAGATGATCTGGCGTTGGCCAGACGCGGCAAACCGCATCATCGAGGAGCTGACCTGATGGCGATCAAGGGGAGCCTCAAGGAAGCGTCGTTGCCGGACGTGTTCCAACTCCTCGCGTTGGGGCAGAAACCCGGCTGCCTCTCGGTCGCCGACCGGAACAACTTTGGGTACATCTACTTCGACAAGGGGCGGATCTCGTACGCGTCCATCGTGAACCGGCGGGATCGACTCGGTGACATACTCGTCAAACATAAGAAGATCACGCCGGAGCAGCTGAACGCAGCGGTCGAGGAGCAGGCTCACGAGCGCGACCGCCGGCTGGGCGAGATCCTCATCTCGCACAATGCGATAACGCGTGAGGACCTCGAACATTTCATACGCGTTCAGATAGAGGAAGCGGTCTATTTCCTCTTCACCTGGACGCAGGGCACGTTCAGCTTCGAGAGCGACGTGTATCCCGAGCGGGAGGAATTCCTGGTCTCGATCAGCCCTCAATCGCTGCTGCTCGAAGGCGCACGTCGCATCGACGAGTGGAGCCTGATCGAAAAGAAGATCACTTCGTTCGACCTGGTCTTCTCGGTGGACCGCGAGCGGCTCGAATCCTCCGACATCGAGCTGACCGAGCAACAGCGGCAGATTCTCCCGTTGCTGGATGGGGTCCGTGATGTCGCAAGTGTGATCGAGGACGCCGGCATCGTGGAGTTCGAGGTGGGCAAAGCGCTCTACGGGCTCATCTCTGCGGGATTCGCACACCGCACTGGCAGGAGCCAGGCGCCGCGACCGGCGGACGTGAACGATGTCCGCATCCAGGAACACCACAACCTTGGCGTGGTGTTCTACAAGACCGGGATGCTCGATGAGGCGGCGCGAGAATTCCGCCGGGTAGCGGAACTCCGGCCCGATGACGGGGAGGCGTTCTTCTACCTCGGTATCGTGGCGCTGAAGCACGCACGATGGCAGGACGCCATGGGGTTCCTGCGGACCGCGGCTGAGCGGGTCGGGGCCAAACCGAGCGTGCTGCACAACCTGGCGCTCGCCTACGAACAACTCGGTCAGTTCGATCACGCGGATACCGCATACGGTGATGCGGCGACCCGCGCGCGGCGGGACCACCGTATCATGACCGGATGGGGTGTCGTCGCCCTCCAGCGCGGGGAGTACCGGGTGGCCGAAGGCCGGTTGGACCGTGCATGTGAGATCGCGGGCGAGAACCAGCTTCCCCCACTGTGGTACTGGGCCAGGGCGCTCACCGCCGCCGCGCAAGATGAATACGCTGCCGCCGAGGTGCTGCTGCGTGACGGTCTCGAGCAGCATCCCGGGCATCCCATCCTGTGCAACAACCTGGCGGCGCTGTTGGAGATCCTGGGCGAGCTAGAGCAGGCGGAGGAGATCCTGCGGTCCACGCTCGCGAACGACCCGTCGGTACCACAACTGTCGAAGAATCTCGGTGATATCTTGTACCGCACGACCCAGTATGACGACGCGGCTGCGGCATATCAACGGGCGGTGAAGCTCGACCCCACGCTCGGGGACGACATCTACTTCAAGCTCGGCAACATCGCCTACAAGCGCGGCGACCGCGAGCAGGCCGCCACCTGCTGGAAACACGCTCTGGAGCTGAACCCGGGTCACGAACTGGTCAAGACCAACCTCGAAACGCTGAGCGCACTCACTTGACGGACGAGCAGGATCCCGCCCTGTCCGCCGCTCCAGGATCCTCGCATGCGACACGGCGGAGTATGAGCGGCTGCTGGATACGCTGACGATCAACGTCACCAAGTTCTTTCGCAATAGGGAGACCTGGGATGCGCTGGCTAGGAGCGTGCTTCCGGGGCTGTGAGCGGCGCGCGACGGCGCTGTATACTGCCAGTTGGCAGGGCGCCCCTGCTGGCCGATACGGCGTACGTCGCACCCGGCGATTATCATTTGCTGGTGGACATGGGGTTCGACGGCCCTTGCCTTCGGCTCACCCGGCGTGCCCCGGCGTGGGGCGTCCGTCCCTAGATCCACTGTTTCGTTCGGTGGCCGAGCTGTTCGGCCCCCACGCGGTCGGAGTCGTATGGACGGGCATGGGACGGGACGGCGCCGCAGGACTGAGCGCCATTCGCGATGCCGGTGGGGCGGGGTTCGCGCAGGATCGGGAGACGGCGGTTATCTATGGGATGCCCCAGGCGGCGATCCAACACGGGGGTAGTGCGTGAGCTGGCGGCGGAGTTCATGAGCGGGATTCTGAATGTCGGTGGTAGGACGATTGTCATCCTCGCGGTCTCGCGGCTCTTGTCGTCCGCCGAGCGGGTGACCCTCGAGGACTTGATGGTGGGGGCGGGACATGAGTGATGCAGCCGTGGCGCCGTTGCGCGCCAGCTACTCGTCGATCTCACGTCGTCTCGACGAAGCGAAGTCGAATAGTCAACGCGAAGCGGTCAAGCGGGAGATCATCGCGCTGTTCAAGATCGTCGACGAGTCGATCACAGATCTGCAGGCACTGAAGGAAGACATCCGCGTCCTGGTCGACAAATACAAGGAACTGCGGGAAAGCCAGATAGGAGATCAGGCGCCGCAGTTCACGGGCCAGATGCCAGCGCTGCACGCCAGCCACATCGACGCTTCGACCCTGATAGAGAAAGGTTGGAATCTCATCTCGTTGGGAGACTATGAAGGCGCCATCCAGGCGCTGTCTACGGCGCTCCAGTACTCGCCGGGCGACGTGCAGGCAGAGTCGCTGCTCGGCTGGGCCCAGATGAAACACGAGGACTACGACAACGCACTCGGGGCCTTCCAGAAGGTGCTCATGAAAGAGCCAGCCAACTCGCTGGCGCGGATCAATGTCGGATACGTCTGTCTCAAGAAACAGATATTCGGCGAGGCGATCGAGCACCTCTCCAAAGCAATCCGGCTCGACAACGACAAGAAGGCGACACTCTACGCGCACTATTACCTCGGGCTCGTGTATTTCGAGCGTGAGATGTACGAGGATGCGCAGACGTTTTTCCAGAAGGCTTTGCAGCTCGGACCGAATCTCATCGAGGCGTACTACGAACTCGGTCGCTCGCACTGGCGCGCGGGTGACCGGGATGCTGCCAAGGCAACGTGGCTGAAAGGGTTCGAAACCAACAAGTTCAATCCCTGGGGCAAGAAATGCCGCGAGGCGCTCGACCTGGCCGCCCAGGGGCAGGAGCCTCCTCGCTCGTAATCTTCGCGGTATCAGTCGGCCTCTCCTTCCAGCAGCCCGCTACCGTTCGGGTGGGCAGGGTGGAGGCGGTATACTGGCAGGGTGACGAGGCGGCCGCCACGGCCCTGGCCGAATTCGCCGACCGTGCGGGTCCGTGGCCCGGGATGCCCGCGCTCGATTCGGCCCCGATACGGCTCATCGTGACGCGCTCCGCGGAGCGCTTCGATTCCGTCACCCGCGGTCGCCTGCCGTCGTGGAGCGGTGGTGCGGCTTTCCCCAGGTCCAACACGGTAGTGATCATGCTCGCCGGAGATCCGTTCGGTACCCTCGCGCACGAGCTCGCCCATCTGGCGCTCCATCGCGCGGCCGCGCGCCTGCCTCTATGGTTCGCCGAGGGGTATGCGGCCCGGGCGGCGCAGGAATGGGGACGGCTCGACGCGCTGGGGTTGAACTGGGCGCTGATGACGGGTGACATCCCATCTTTCGGACGCCTCAACGCGGAACTGCGAAGCGGCCCGACGCACGCCCGGGCTGCGTACGCGCTCGCGACGGCGGCGGTGCTGTTCTTGGAGCGATTGGGACGAGAGCGAGGGCTCGGACCGCTGATCGCCAACGCCGGCGCGACAGGCAGCTTCGAGCGGGCGGTACGGCGCACCCACCTCGTCACGCTGGATCAGCTGGAGGCGATGTGGCACCGCGACATCCGCGCGCGATACGGGTGGTTGCGGATCTTTACGTCGTTCGCGCTGTTCTGGAGCGTGACGGCTGTAGTCGTTGGTGTGGTCTGGGCACGCCGCCGCCGCAGGGACCGGGATCGGAAAGCGTTGCTGGACGAGGGGTGGGTGATCCCGCCCGAGGAGCCCCAAAACCCTGCTTGACGAGCTTGGAACTTCCGGTTAGCGTCAGTGTCTATGTCGGGTAAGGGCGTGTCGGCGGCCAAGTTGCACTTCGGCCCGAAGAACTTTGTCATTCTCGGGGCCGCGGTACTTGCCCTCGCGGCGGGGTACGGATTGCTCGCGGGGGGATCGACCACGCTCGCCCCGATACTGCTGGTGCTCGGCTATTGCGTATTGTTTCCCCTCGGGCTCGCGCTGTAACCGGTGCCGCGTTGGGCGAATAGCTCAGCTGGTCTAGAGCGCCTGCCTTACACGCAGGATGTCGGGGGTTCGAATCCCTCTTCGCCCATCTTGCAAGCCAATGACGACGGCCCGTTTGGAGGTCGATAAGCGTGCAGATACCCAGCTCGATCAGGCGAATGCGCCTGCTGTGGTTCGCCTCGATTACTATGGCGGCGGCAACGCCAGGAGCGATTCACGCTCAGAATGCCGTCCGCCGGTCGAACGAACGCGTGCTGGTGTTGCCTCCCATTCCGGTGGGCGCCGTCGATACGGCGTTCGCCATCGAGCTTGGCAACGAGATTCGCCGCCGCATGGAATCGAAGTTCCGGTTCAAGATGCGGATCATCCCGGGCGAGACGATCTGCGAGGCACTCGAGGCCTCGGGATTCGAATGCGACAAGCCACTGCCGGCCGCGAACGCCGGCCCGCTTGCGCGGTTTCTGCAGGCGCGGGGCTACATCGTGGGTTGGGTGGAACGCACGGGTGACAGTGTCCAGGTAACATTGCGTCTGGTCGATGCGGCCGGCTCGGGCCTGTCCGGCTGGACAGTGGTTGTATCCCGCGGCGACCGGTCGGCGCGGAACATCGCTCGTGACGTGGCCGATGCCCTCGACGACCAGGTCAAAGCAGCCGGGTATGCGCGTGAGTGTGACGAGCGGCGCGGTCGCAGCGACTTCCGCGGGGCCCGTGATCGGGTGAAGCGGGCGTTCGAGATCAATCCCAACCACCCGTCTGCGGCGCTGTGCCTGGCCCTGCTCTTTGAGGTGCAGCAGCAGCCGAACGATTCGCTGATCTTCGCTCTCGAGCGGGCGGTGCGCGGCGATTCGCTCAACGGGCGGGCGTGGGAGATGCTCGGACGCCGCTATCTCGATGCCGGTGACACGACGAAGGGTGTGGACGCGTTCGCGTCGCAGCTCCGGGCGGAGCTCAATAACATCAAGCTGCGGCACGGAGTGGCGGTCGCGCGCATGCAACAGGGACGGCATGAGGAAGCGGTGGAGATCCTCCAGTACGCGCTCGACCGGAACCCGCTGGATCTGCTGACACTCCAGTACAAGGCGCGCGCGTGCGTCGAAGGCGAGCTATGGGAGTGTGCCCTCGACGCGCTGGGCGCAGAATACGAGGTAGATTCCTCATTGATCGGCGACTCGATCTTCTACGCGCGTGTGTTTGGCGTGGCACAGTCGATCGAGGACATCGCGGCTATGCTGCGGTGGTCGGGGGAGGCGGTTGAGCATCTCCCCAACTCGATCTCGTTGTGGCGGGCGCGGGCTGCCGCGCTCAAGGCAGCCAGCGAGCATGACGGAGCGCTAGCTGCGTATGACCGGATTCTCATGCTCGACTCGAGCCAGGTCTCGAGCGCGCTGGCGGCCGTGCAGTTGCTGCTCGACAGCTCTCTGGTGGTCGACACGGCCGTGCCGCTCGATACGGCACGGCTGTGGAAGGCCGACACGCTGCTCCAGCTGGTCGCGGCGCAGACGAGCGATACGGCGACCTCGATGAACCTCGCCGCGCTCTATTACAACCCGGGCTCCAGGATCGCGCAGCTGAGGCTCATGGCGCATCTCCCGCTCGCCGCCCACTTTTTGGAGCAGGCGCTGGCGCACGACCTGCGCGGTAGCCTTACCGCGCCGGCCAATTTCTTCCTGGCGCTCGCATACTTCTTCTGGGTTACGGAACTCGACCTCGAGGTCCGCGAGAGCGAGACATGCGAGATGGTGGACAAGGAGATCGACCTGATCGACCGGGCGAATCGGGCGATGGAGCTGGGCCGGTCGGTCAGCGAGCAAACGGCGACACAGATCCTGGAGTACATCGGCCACTACGAGACGGCGGTCAAGACCTACAAGCCGGCGTTCGAGTGTCCGTGAACCGCCCGCTTGAAAGTGACGCCGCTGGGCTCTAGCTTCAACGGTTAGCCGTATCGGGGGCTGTAGCTCAGCTGGTTAGAGTGCCGGTCTGTCACACCGGAGGTCGCGGGTTCGAATCCCGTCAGCCCCGCTCAGCGACAACTCGGTTGTCGCACAATCAACGGCCCCGCTTGCCAAACGCGCGGGGCCGCTTTCTTTACGGATGTGAGTACCACGGCCTACCACACTCCCGTGCTCGCCGATGCCGTGGCCGTGCTTGCGCGCGGCCGACTGCGGGCGGTAGACGCGACCGTGGGAGGCGGCGGACACGCTGTCCTGTTGCGGGCGGCCGGGGCGGAGGTTCTCGCCGTCGATCGCGACGCGGAAGCGTTGGCCGCAAGCCGGGCGCGTTTGGGTGATTCGGTGAGCTGGATGGAAGGGAGCTTTGGATCGGCCGGAGTTATCGGGGAGATCGTGCGATTCGCTCCGGACCTGGTGCTGTTGGACCTTGGCGTATCCTCCCGGCAGTTGGATGCCGATGCGCGCGGGTTCTCGTTTCGTCCCGGCGTGCCGCTCGACATGCGCATGTCGAACCGCGGAGCGAACGCCGCCGATCTGCTGAACAGCGCGCCACAGGACGAAATCGCGCACATCTTTCGCACCTATGGCGACGAGCGGCGCGCGGCGCGACTCGCCCGCACGATCGTCGAGCGTCGCACACGAAAGCCCCTGACCGTGAGCGACGATCTGGTCAACGCCATCCGACGGGCGCTCGGTCCGACGGCCGGCCCGTCCGTGTTTGCCCGCCTGTTCCAGGCCGTACGGATCGCCGTCAACCGGGAGCTGGACGAACTTGAAACCGCTCTGCCCGTCCTGCGGGACGCGCTCACTCCGGGCGGCAAGCTCGCTGCGATCACCTACCATTCGGGCGAGGATCGCATTGTAAAGCACGCGTTTAGGGAATGGGCGCGTTCGTGTATCTGCCCTCCGGGCCAGCCTATCTGTACGTGTCGCGGCGCACCGCTCGGCACCCTCACGCCACGACGGCCGATCCTCCCCAGCGCGGACGAGATCGCCGCCAACCCGCGCGCGCGCTCAGCCAAGCTCAGGGTGTTCGAGCGGACTCATGGCAGCTAAGGGCCGTTACTGGTTCGCCGTCTGGCTGGCGTTCCTGCTCGGCGTGCTCGTCTGGGTGAACACGCGACAGACCTCGGCGCTCGTGGCGGCCGTCGATCTGGTGGAAGTGCGCACGGAACGGTCCGCCGCGGAAGCCGAAAAGGCCGTTCTCCTGCGACGCATCCGGGAGGGCGGGAGCCGCGCGATCCTGATCCCACGGGCCGAGTCTTTGGGGCTGCGCTTGCCCGCCGACACAGAGATCGTCATTCTGCAGGTACCTGCGCCGGAGATGCGCTGAACGATGGCCAAGCCCGAGGTCCGATTGACGGCAGTGGGAATCGCGTTCGCGATCGGGATCGCCGTCCTCGTGATCCGGGCCGCCCAAGTACAGCTCGTCCGGGGCAGCCATTATGCGGCGCTCGCCGACAGCCAGCGGACCGAAACCGTCGTCCTTCCCGCGCGCCGCGGTGTACTGTACGATCGGAACGGTGTGCCGCTCGCGACCACGCAGGAGAGCTTCCACGTCGGGCTCGCGCCCAACGAGCTGCGAAATCCCGCCGCCGCCGCGCGGCTGATCGGATCGCAACTGGGGCTCTCGGAGCCTGAGGTGCAGCGCGCGCTCCGCAGGCGGTGGGCGTACTTCGACGGTCCCTTCAGCTCCGCGCAGGTGCACCCGCTACGCCGGCTGCGCGGGGTCCACCTGTCGCCGGTCTTCACGCGGTTCTATCCCGACCCGGACTTCGCGCGCTCCGTACTCGGTCGTCCTCCGGCGGCCGGCCGGCCGGCGGGTGGCATCGAGCGGGTGTTCGATTCGCTCTTGGCGGGGACCCCGGGGCGCGCCGTCGTGATTCGGGATGGCCGCGGCCGGGTATACGAATCGCCGTCACGGTTGAGCGCGTTCCCCGTCGGCGGTCACGACATCCAGCTCACGCTCGACATGAGCATACAGGAGATCGTGGAGAACGCGCTGGCGGAGGCCGTCGACCGTTTTGGCGCCGATGGCGGAGACGTCGTCGTGCTCGCGCCGGAGTCTGGTGAGGTACTGGCCGTCGCATCCCGCCGGTCCGACGGATCTGCCCCGGCGAGCGCGTTTACCACGGTGTTCGAGCCCGGGTCGACGGCGAAGATCTTCGCCGCGGCGGCGTTGCTGGTCCATGACCGGGTCGTGGCCACCGATACGGTATACGGCGAGGGCGGGCGTTGGGAGCTGCCGCACCGCACGCTCGTAGACGATCACGAACTGGACGTTGCGTGGATAACGCTCGATCAGGCGATCAGGTTCTCGAGCAACATCGCAATGGTGAAGTTCGCCTCCCGGCTCCGCCCGGTGGAACAATTCGGTATGCTGCGTGACATGGGTTTCGGCTCCCCGACCGGTATCGAGTATCCCGCCGAATCCCGGGGCATTCTCAGGCGGCCCCGTAAATGGAGTGGCACGACGGCGGCCGCACTGGCCATCGGATACGAGATCGCGGTGACCCCGCTGCAGCTCGCTCTCGCGTATGCGGCGATCGCGAATGACGGGATTCTCCTCCGCCCTACCTTGGTGCGCGAGATCCGTCGTGCGGACGGCTCGGTGACCTACTCGCACCGTCCGGAACCGGTGCGTCGGGTAGTGACACCGGAGATCGCCCGACGCTTGCGGGCGATGCTCCGCTCCGCCACGGCACGCGGCGGAACCGGCGCCAGCGCGGCGCTCAGCACCTATGAGGTCGCAGGCAAGACGGGAACGGCCCGGGTCGCCGGTCCGGGTGGTTACGTCCCGGGTTCGCACATCGCGGTGTTCGCGTCGCTCTTTCCCGCGGACGATCCCCAGCTGGTCATGATCGTGAAGCTGGAGAACCCGCGCGGGACCTACGCTACATTGACCGCGGCCCCCCTCACCCGCGCGGTTCTCGAGCAGGTACTCGCCGCGCAAACGGCAGCGCTCGACCGGAGCCGCCTGGCGCGCGGGATCCCTCCGCTCCCGATCCCGGTCGTGCCGGTGGATGCCGGCACCGTTCCGTTCGTGGTGGCCTGGCCGGACACCTCCGCGCGGCCCGTGCGCGGCCCCCGCCTCGTGCCCGACATCACCGGATTGAACCTGCGTGAGGCGGTCCGCCGGCTGCACAAGGCCGGGCTGAACTCACGGGTCGAGGTCGTGGGGGACATCGTGGTGCGCTCACGTCCGGTGGCGGGAGATTCGGTGGAGCCGGGCGGGATGGTGACGCTATTCTGCGCGCGGGCGGGGTCACTCTGATGGAGTTGCGACGCATAGCCGACGCGCTGGATGCGCGCGGCGAGCTGGTCCGCGCCCCCGACGCGGCACCCGAGATCGCCGGTGTGGTCGACGACTCGCGGCGCGTTGACGGTGCGGTCCTGTTTTGCGCCGTCCAAGGTACGGTCGCCGACGGTCATGACTACGTGGCCGACGCCGCTGCCCGCGGTGCGGTGGCTGCGCTGGTCACCCGAGTGGTCGAGGCGGCCATTCCCCAAGTGGTCGTGCGGGACAGCCGGATCGCGGCGGCGGTTGCGGCCGCCACATGGTACGACCGGCCCGGTGACGCGCTCCGGCTCGTCGGTGTCACCGGCACCAACGGGAAGTCGACGACCGTGAGTCTGACCCGCCATCTGATGAACGCGGCGGGCGACGTGGCGGCGTTGGGAACCCTTGGGGTGGTGGGCGGGGCCGGAGAACGCCTGCCCGACGCCACCGGGCTCACGACGCCCGGCCCCGTCGAGCTGCAGGCTACACTCGCCGCGCTGCGCGATCGTGGCGTGCGGACGGTCGTGATGGAGATCTCATCGCACGCGCTCCACCAGCGCCGCACCGCCGAGCTTTCGTTCCAGGCGGGCGTCTATACCAACCTGACACACGAGCACCTCGATTATCACGGCGAGCTCGACGCCTACCTGGCAGCCAAGGCGCTCCTCTCCGACCAGATCGAAGATGACGGCATCGAGGTCATCAACGCCGACGATCCGGCATGGGAGGCGCTCCCGTCGCGCGACCGGGTGCGACGCATCTCCTACGGCGTCCACCGGGACGCCACGGTGCGGGCGGTCGCGGTGGAGGCGGACGCCACCGGCAGCGCGCTCACAATTCGGTTCGAGACCTACGAGACGCGCACAGTGCTGCCGCTCCTCGGCGAGTTCAACGTGAGCAACGCTCTCGCGGCGGCGGCGGCGGCGTGGGGTCTAGGCGGTGAACCGGAGGCCGTGGCGGGTGCGTTGCGTGACGCGCCGCAGGTCCCGGGTCGGATGGAACGGCTCGTGTCGGAGCGCTACACGGTTCTGCGCGACTACGCGCATACGCCCGACGCCATGCTGCGGGTTCTCCGCACCCTCCGGCGGGTGACCGCAGCGCGGTTGATCGTGCTGTTCGGCTGCGGAGGAGACCGAGACCGGGGCAAACGCGCGGTGATGGGGAAGATCGCCGCGAGCGAGGCTGATGTCGTGATCCTGACCGCGGACAATCCTCGCACCGAGGACCCAGAACGTATCCTCGACGACATCGCGGCGGGAATGGCCGAAGTCCCACATCTTCGTATCCTGGATCGCCAGGACGCCATCCATCGTGCCCTCACGATGCTGGCGCCGGGCGACTGCTTGCTCCTGGCGGGGAAAGGCCACGAGACATACCAGATCTTCGGGACAGAGAAACACCCGTTCGACGAGCGTGTTATCGTGCTCGACGCGTTGGGGTCGCCTGCGGCATGACTGACTGGACGAGTGGGCTGGTTGCCGAGACGCTACAGATCCCGGATCCGGCGGGTGCGGCCCGTCGGTTCCGCGCCGTCTCGACCGATACCCGCACGCTCACCGAGGGCGATCTGTTCGTCGCGCTCAGCGGGGAACGGTTCGACGGTCACGATTTCCTGGAGGCGGCCCGCGACGCCGGTGCGTCCGGGGCGGTAGTGTGTCGGGGGACACGGCCCGTCGAGGGGTTGGCCCTGTTCGAGGTCGAGGATACGCTGCCCGCGCTTCACCGGCTCGCGAGCCGGCGGCGGGAGGACGTGACCGGACCGGTGGTGGGGATCACCGGTACCAACGGGAAGACCGCCACCAAGGAGCTGCTCGCGCGGGCTCTTGGCGTGCGGTGGTCCGTCCACGCGACGCGTGGCAGCCTCAACAACGAGATCGGGGTGCCGCTGACCATTCTCGCGACACCAGATGATACCGACGCACTCGTGGTCGAGGCTGGAGCGAGCGAGCGCGGCGAGATCGAGCGATTGCGCCGGATCATCGCCCCGACCGCCGCCATCATCACGAACGTCTCCACCGGGCATGTGGAGGGGTTCGGATCGCTGGAAGCGGTGCTCGAGGAGAAGCTGTTCATTCTGCACGGTGTGAACAGTGCCGTGGTCGGGACGGATCCACCGGACCTCATCGAGCGGGCGCGGGCGCTGGGCGTTCCGACGGCGAGCGCGGGCCTCGGGAACGGTGCGGAGGTCCGTCCCGACAGCTGGTGCCTGGACGGGATCGGTCGACCCGAGTTGGTCTTCCGCGGTCAGCGTGTGCGCATTCCACTGCTCGGACGGCACCAGGGAGAGAACGCGATGCTGGTGCTGGCACTCGCCGAAGTGCTCGGACTGGATATCAAGAGCGTTGCCGAGGCGCTTGAGACGGTCACCTTGCCGGACGGGCGCTGCCAGCTGCTTCGGGCGGGCGGGCTCACGGTGCTCAATGACTCGTACAACGCCAATCCGGCGTCGTTCGCGGCCGCACTCGAGACGGCCGCCGTGCTGTGCGGCCGGCGTCCGCTCGTCGTGATCGTGGGCACTATGCTCGAACTCGGGCCCACCACAATAGAGGCGCACGAGAGCGTAGCCGACGCAATCGTAGCCGCCGAGCCCGCCGTGATCGGCGCCCTCGGCGCGTTCGTGCCGGCCTTCGAGCGACATCATGACCTGCTGGCGGGTCGGCTGGTCATCGCAGATGAGGCGAAGGAACTCGGGCGCCGGGTGGCGTCCCGCCTGGTGGGAAGTGAGTTCGTGCTGCTCAAGGCGTCCCGGGGCGTGCAGCTCGAGCGGGCGCTCCCGCATATTCTTCCCAATCGCGAGGCCCAGTGTTCTACCACTTCCTGACGCCGCTCGCTGGTGATTTCCAGCTCTTCAACCTCTTCACCTATATCTCGTTCCGCACGGTCGGTGCGGCGGTTACCGCCGGATTGCTGGCCTTCGTCATCGGGCCGCCGATCATTCGGGTGCTGGAACGGCGCGGCGTCGGACAGATCGTTCGCGCGGACGGTCCCGCCACACACCGGGAGAAGCGGGGGACCCCCACGATGGGTGGGTTGATCATTCTCGCCTGCGCGATTCTCCCCACGCTGTTGTGGGCCCGGCTGGACATCCGCTACGTGTGGGTGGCGGTGATCGCTACGCTGTGGATGGGGGCCATCGGGTTCATCGACGACTACTTGAAGATCGTCCGCGGCAAACCGCGCGGGCTGGTTGCCCGACACAAGCTGGCGGGCCAAATCACGTTCGGCGTGATGCTCGGGATCTACCTGCTCCTCTACCCACTGGCCGACACCGTGCCGGCGAACGCTACGACGTTGCCTTTCTTCAAGTATGTCATCGTAATATTCGCGCCCTGGGCATACGTGGTGTTCGTGACTTTGGTGGTAACCGGAACCAGCAACGCGGTGAACCTCACGGACGGCCTCGACGGCCTCGCCACCGGCCTCTCGCTCATCGCGGCGGTGGCCTTCGCGGTGTTCGCCTATCTGGTTGGCCGCGTCGATTGGGCCGGTTACCTCGGTCTCTACTATCTGCGCGGCGCGGGAGAGCTGACGATCTTCTGCGGGAGCCTCGCGGGTGCCGCGCTGGGTTTCCTGTGGTACAATGCGCATCCCGCCGAGGTCTTCATGGGTGATACCGGAAGCCTGGCGCTCGGCGGCGCGTTCGGCACCGTGGCGATCCTGCTCAAGTCGGAGTTCCTGCTGCTGCTCGTCGGCGGAGTCTTCGTGGCTGAAGCCCTCTCAGTGATCATCCAGACGGCCGTCTTCAAGGTGCGCCGCCGCCGCCGGGGTCGCGAATACGCCGAGCAGCATCGGGTGTTCCGTATGGCGCCGCTGCACCATCACTTCGAGAAGATCGGCTGGCCCGAGTCGAAGATCGTCACCCGGTTCTACATCGTGGGGTTGCTGTGTGCGCTGGTTGCACTGTCGACGCTCAAGATCCGGTGATCCCCGACGCCTGGCGGCACGGCGAGGTGGCGGTGATCGGGATCGCGCGCAGCGGCAGCGCTATGAGCCGCTGGCTCGCAGGCCGCGGTGTGGCGGTGTACGCGTCCGACGTCGCGTCCACCGCGGCAACCGTCGCGACGGCGGAGCAGCTGCGGGCGCTCGGCGTCGCGGTCGAGATCGGCGCGCACGACGTCGAGCGGGTCGCGCGCGCGGCGGCAGTGATCGTCTCCCCCGGGGTGCCGCCGGACGCGCCACCGGTCGTCGCGGCACGGGCGGCAGGTGTCGCGATTCGCTCCGAACTCGATGTGGCGGCCGCGGCCCTGGCGGCGGCCAAGCTGATCGTCGTCACCGGCACGAACGGTAAGAGCACCACAACAGCCATCATCGCGCATCTCCTGCGCGCATCCGGCATCCGGGCGGAAGCGGCCGGGAACATCGGTCGTCCGCTCATCGAGCTGGCCGGCGAGATGCAGCAGCCGGAGTGGATAGCGGTCGAGGCGTCGTCGTTCCAGCTGCACGATTCGCCCCTCCTCGACCCTGCCGTCGGCGTGCTCACCAACCTGTCACCCGACCACCTCGACCGGTACGCCTCGGTTGAGGAGTACTATGCCGACAAGCGGCTGTTGTTTCGCAACGCGTCGAGCCGATCGGTATGGATACTGAACGGCGACGACACGGCGGTACTCGAGCTGGCCGGCGACTCGGTGGGAACGCGCCGCCTGTGGCGCCTGTCGGCTCCTGCGGATGCCTGGTATGACAGGACCACCGAGCGGCTGATGCTCGAGGATACTGTTCTGCTCGCACGACGCGAGCTTCCCCTGCTCGGGGAGCACAACATCGAGAACGCGCTCGCCGCCGCGCTCGCCGCCCGGAGCGCAGGCGTGGCGACCGAGGCGATCGGCCAGGCGCTCACCGCGTTCAGTCCGCTGCCGCATCGACTGGAGCCGGTCCGGGACCTGGATGGTGTCCTGTGGATAAACGACTCCAAGGCGACGAACCTGGCGTCGACCGTGAAGGCGGCGCGGGCCATGCTACGTCCGTTCGTGCTGCTGCTGGGCGGGCGTCACAAGGGGCAGCCGTACACGGCGATCGCCCCGGTCCTTGTCGGCCGCTGCCGCGGCGTCGTTGCGTTCGGTGAAGCGGCGCCGCTGGTGGAACGCGACCTCGGTGATCAGGTGCCGGTGACGGCGGTCGACGCGCTGGACGACGCGGTGGTGCGGAGCAGGGCACTCGCGCGCTCAGGCGACGTGGTGCTGCTCTCGCCTGCGTGCGCGAGTTTCGATGCGTTCACCGACTACGAGGAGCGCGGCGAGCGCTTCCGCGCCCTCGTGCTGTCGCTATGACCACGAATGCGCTTTCCCCTATGGTGAATTGGCAGGGCAGGCTTCTTGCGATCGTGACCGCGGCCTTGGCCGTCTTCGGTGTGGCGGCGGTCTACGGCGCGTCGAGCATTCTCGCCGTGCAAAACGGTGCGCTGGGAGCGTCGTTCGCCCTCCGACAGCTGACCGGCGTCGTCGTGGGAGGGCTCGGCCTCCTGGTCGCGGCGCGGGTGGATTACCACGTGTGGCGCCGGAGCGCGTGGCCGCTCATGCTGGTGTCGCTGGCGATCCTGTGGCTGCCGTTCCTGCCCGGGCTGCGCGGACTCGTGCCGGAGATCAACGGTGCCCGCCGCTGGCTTGCGATCGGTCCCGTACGACTTCAGCCGTCCGAGTTCGTGAAGTTCGTCGTGGTGGTGTGGGTAGCAATGCTGGCTACCAAGAAAGGTGAGACCGTTCGCGAGTTTCGGCAGGGGGTCTTGCCGTTTCTCGTGATCGTCGTGCCCGTCTGCGTGCTCATCCTGTTTCAACCCAACCTGTCGACCGCGCTGCTCACCGCCCTGGTGAGCGGGATCGTGCTGTTCACCGCTGGAGCCCGGATCGGGCACTTTCTGATCCTGTTGGTGGCCGCGACGCCCGTGCTCTGGCACGAACTCGTAAATGTGCAGTACCGGCTCTCGCGCATGGTGACTTTCCTCAGTTCCGGTGCCGAAGTCACCGAGGCCAACTGGCAGATCCAGCAGTCGCTGATCGGGATCGGTGCGGGACGCGTGGTTGGAGTCGGGTTCGGAGAAGGACTACAGAAACTCGGTTATCTGCCTTTGGCCTATTCGGATTTCATCTTCAGTACGATCGGCGAGGAGTGGGGGTTCGTGGGCGGAACGGTGATCATCCTACTGTTCGGCCTCTGGATCTGGGTGGGGTTGCGAATCGCGCGTGGTGCCGCCGACCGGTTCGGGATGTTGCTGGCGGTTGGTCTCACGGCGCTCGTGGGAGTCACGGCGATCCTGCACGTCGCCGTCACGCTCGCCCTCATTCCCACCACCGGTCTGCCGCTGCCGTTCATCTCATTCGGGCGCTCGAACCTGCTCGTGTCGATCTTCAGCGCGGGCGTACTCATCAGTATCGGCCGTGCCGGGGCACGAGCGCGCCGTTGAGCCGATGAACGTCCTCCTCGCCGGAGGCGGGACCGGCGGACACCTGATGCCGGCCCTCGCGATCGCAGCGGCGTTGCGCGAGCTGCGGAGCGACGTGCAACCCGTGTTGGTCGGGGCGCTCCGGGGTGTGGAATCGGAGATCCTGCCGCAGCGCGAATTCAGATATCACCTGCTCCCGGCGGAGCCGATCCATCGGCGCGCCTGGTGGCGCAATGCCCGGTGGCCGTTTCTGCTGCCCCGTCTCCTCGGTCGCTGCCGGGAAGTGCTGCAGCGGGAGCGGCCGGTGTTCGTTGTGGGGACCGGTGGTTATGCGGCGGGTCCGATCCTCCACATGGCGGTGCGCCGGGGCATCCCCCTCGCGCTCCAGGAGCAGAACGCCTATCCGGGGTTCACGACCCGGCGGCTCGCACCGCGCGCGCAACAGATCCATCTCGGCTTCCCGGAGGCGAGGGCGCGCATCCGCTGCGGTCCGAACGCTGCCGTCTACGAGTTCGGAAACCCGATCGTGCCTCCATCGAGCCGAACGCGGGACGAGGCGCGGCGGGCGCTGGGGCTCCCGGCCGATGTTCCTGTGACGCTCGTGATGGGAGGGAGTCAGGGGGCGGGCGCCATCAACCACGCCGTGGCGAATGCGCTGGCGGATGCCGCGTTCGGCGAGATGACGCTCCTGTGGAGTACCGGTCACGGCACCTACGAACAGTTCCGAGCCTTCGCCAAACCGAACCGCGTGCTCGTGCGGCCGTTTTGGGATCCCATAGGCGATGCGTACGCCGCCGCCGATCTCGTCGTAGCGCGTGCGGGCGCGATGACGACCGCGGAACTCGCGGCGTGGGGACTTCCCAGCATACTGATCCCGTTGCCGTCGGCCGCCGCGGATCACCAGACGGCGAACGCGCGTGCGCTCGAGATGGCCGGCGCGGCAACCCACCTGCCGGAGGCGGCGCTGTCGGCCGTCGTGCTCGCCGAGCGGGTCCGTGCTCTGCTCGGCGAACGCGACCGGCTTGCCCGGATGGCCGAGGCTGCGCGTCGGCGGGGCCGTCCGGACGCGGCGAGGGCCATCGCGGAACGCCTGTTATTGCTCGTGCCATGATCGCGTAAGTCTTTCGTAAATGGTGATTTGATCTTATCTTTGCTGCCCAACCAATGCTGCTGTTTGCCTCGGATGATCCCCGACCGATCCACTTCATGGGGATAGCTGGCGCGGGGATGAGTGCCCTGGCGCTCATGGCTAGGCGCCGTGGCGTGACAGTCACCGGATGTGATACCGATCCTGCGGGCGCGGCTGATGTCGCGCGAGCTGGTGCTGAGATACGGACCGGGCACGACCCGAGCCACGTAACGGACGCGCGTGCCGTCGTCTATACGGCGGCGGTGCCGGCCGATCATCCGGAGCTGCGTGCGGCACGCAAGGCGGGGATTCCCGTCATGCGTCGGGCCGAAGCGCTTCAGGAGGCCGTTGCGCACGGGCAGGTCGTCGCCGTCGGCGGAACGCACGGCAAGACGACTACGACCGTCATGACGACTGACGCGCTCGCGGCCGCGCGCTTTCGGCCGACGGGTCTCGTAGGGGGGCGGGTTGCGGCGTGGGGTGGGAACGCGTACCTGGGCGGCGACGCATGGTTCGTCGTCGAAGCGGACGAGTACGATCGCGCGTTTCTCGTGCTGCGGCCGAATGTAGCGGTCGTCAACAACGTCGAGGCCGATCACCTCGACTGCTACGGTACCGTAGAGGCGCTCGAGGGCGCGTTCGTTGAGTTCGCGGGACATGCCGAACGGGTGCTCGTCAGTGCCGATGACGGGGGTGCGTTGCGGGTGGCGGACGCGCTCGGCAGGCCGGTATGGCGTGTCGGCCTCCATGCCGACGCCGACGTGCGTGTGAGCGATATCGTGCCGGACCGTGAGGTCACCCGGGCGGCGGTGACGATTGCGGGCGGCCGAAGAGTCGCGCTGCGGCTCAGCGTGCCCGGGCTGCACAATGTGCGGAACGCCGCCATGGCACTAGCCGTGGTGGGGAGCCTCGATGGTGATGTCGAGGCGGCCGCTGAGGCACTCGCGGCGTTTCGCGGCGTGTCGCGCCGGTTTGAGGTGGTGGGCGAAGCGCGCGGTATCACGGTGGTCGACGACTACGCGCACCACCCGACCGAGGTCGCGACGACGCTTGCGGCCGCCCGACAGCGGTTTCCGGCGGCGCGCCTGGTTGCGGTGTTCCAGCCGCACCTGTATTCGCGCACCGCGGCGCACGGAGAAGCCCTCGGGGTCGCGCTCGCGCTGGCGGACGTCGTGGTCGTGACCGAGATCTACGCCGCGCGCGAGGCTCCGGTGCGCGGGGTGTCGGGGCGGCAGGTGATGCGGGCGGCGGAGCGGGCGGGGGCGGAGACGCGTTGGGTTGCGGAGCGGGCGGCATTGGCCGGCGAACTTGCCAGCCTGGTCCGCGCGGGTGACGTCGTGCTGACGCTCGGCGCGGGTGACATAACCGGCGTCGGTCCCGAACTGCTGCGACAGTTGCGGGGCGAGGCGACGTGAATCAGAGGATCGCGGTGTGGATCGGGGCCGTTGCGGCCGCGGGTGCGCTGGCGGTGACGGCGCCGTTGCTGCTGCGCCAGATCCCGTTTTTTCGGGTGCGGCAGGTCGAGCTGGTCGGCCTGCGCTATCTCGCGGCAGAACGGGTACTCGATGCCCTGGCGCTGCAGCCGGATCAAAATCTGTTCGATCCGGTGGGGGAAGCGATTCGCCGGGTGCAAGGCATGGCGGGCGTGGTGGAGGCGCGTATCGAGCGGCGGCTGCCGGGTACGCTGCGCGTGACCCTGGTGGAGCGGGTGCCGGCGGCCTTCGTATCCGGCCCGACGGGCATGATCCCGCTCGACTGCGACGCGCGCCCGCTGCCGTACGATCCGACACGGGGCGGGCTCGACCTGCCGCTGGTCGGGCGTGCCGATCGGAGGTTGGTGCGCACATTGTGTATCGTCCGCGCGAGCGACTTGACGATGTACCGGAACGTCAACTGGGCACGTGCAGCCGGCGAAGACGGCGTCGCGCTCGACTTGGGATGGCAACGCGTGTTCCTGCGGATGCTGCCTACAACTGATGAGATCAAGGCGGTGGGTGCGGTGCAGCGGCACTTGGAGGCGGTGGGCGATACCGCCGCGGAACTGGATGCGCGGTTTGCGGGTTGGGTCGTGGCGCGGCGGAGTCGTACGTGAGGCGTGACCGGCTGATCGCCGGCTTGGATCTCGGAAGTGCCAAGACGTGTGCCGTGATTGGCGAGGCGACAGGCGAGGCCCGTAGCCCGGGCGTCAAGGTGCTGGGAGTCGGAGTTGCCAAGAGCACGGGCGTGCGGCGCGGCATGGTACGCGATATCGAGGAGACGGTGCGTAGCATTGAGCAGGCGATGCGCGACGCGGAGCGCATGGCCGGTGTGCAGTGCCACGCCCTGTTATGCGGCATTGCCGGCGAGCACGTCGAGACCCGTAACGAGGTCGGACTGGGAGCCGTGACGGGCGATGAGATCACCCGCGCCGACGTGAATCGTGTGGACGACGGAGCGAGAGCGGTGACCCTAGGCGCCGATCGGGAACTCCTGCACAACATCCCGCAGGAGTACAAGGTCGACGGCCAGGGTGGGATCTCCGATCCGGTCGGCATGACGGGGTTGCGGTTAGAAGTCGACATGTATCTCGTCTCGATGCAGAGTACGGCCGCGCAGAACCTGCGCCGGGCCGTCGAGCGGGCGGGGTATCGCGTCGCGGGGTTGGCGCTCGAGCCGCTGGTCGCCTCCCTCGCCGTTCTGACCGCCGAGGAGCGTGAACTGGGGTGTGTGCTCGTCGAGTTGGGTGGCGGATCGACCAGCCTGGCGATCTTCAAAGACGGTAAGATCCGCCACTACGGGTCGTTGCCGTTCGGCGGCTCGCACGTGACGAACGATATAGTGCAGGGACTCGGGGTCACGCAGGCCGATGCCGAGCGCCTGAAAGAGCGATACGGTGTGGCGTACGCACCGCTGGTTGATCCGGACGAGACCATCGAGCTGCCCGGGACTCCGGGGCAGGGGCAGCGCCGGACCAAACGTGAGCTGCTCGCGCATATCATTCATCAGCGGATCGACGAGATCCTTGGTCTGGTGCAGCAGGATCTCGAGGGTTCCGGGTACGTCGGCAGGCTCGCCGCCGGAGCGATCCTCACTGGGGGTGGCGCGCAACTTGTTGGCACCATTGAATTGACACGCGAGGTGTTGGCGATGCCGGTGCGCGTCGGTACGCCCGAACAGGGGATCGGCGGGCTCATCGACAGTGTGCAGTCGCCGCGCTATGCTGTCCCGGTCGGCCTGGCACTCTGGGCGGCGCGGGAGCGGGTACTGGGAGCACATGATGGTGGTGTGGCGGTCGGGCGGATCTTCGGGCCGGTCAAGCGCTGGCTCCAGGACTTCTTCTAAGCGAGACGAGAACGGCCTATGGTGTTCGAACTCGAGGAGACGACCTCACAGAAGGCTCGCATGAAGGTCGTGGGCGTCGGCGGCGGTGGCGGCAACGCCGTGAACCGCATGATCCACGAACAGTTGAGTGGCGTCGAGTTCATCTCGGTCAACACGGACTCGCAGGCACTGCTGAACAACCGGGCCGATGTCAAGATCCAGATCGGGAAGAAGCTCACCCGCGGTCTGGGCGCCGGCGCGCGGCCGGAGATCGGACGGCAGGCGATCGAAGAGAACAGGGACGACGTGCTGCGCGCTCTTGATGGCGCGGACCTGGTGTTCATGACCTGTGGGATGGGCGGGGGTACGGGTACAGGCGCCGGACCGATCATCTGCCAGCTCGCGCGGGATGTCGGCGCGCTCACGGTAGGCATCATCACCAAACCGTTCCTGTTCGAGGGCCGCAGGCGGATGCGCCAGGCCGAGATCGGCATCTCGGAGACGCGGAAGCACGTCGACACGATGATCGTGGTGCCTAACGAGCGCCTGCTGGCGGTCGTCGGGAAGAACGTTCCGTTTCAGGAGGCGCTGAAGAAAGCTGACGAGGTCCTGCTGCACGCGACGCAGGGGATCTCTACCTTGATCAGCGTGACCGGGCTGGTCAACGTCGATTTCGCCGACGTCAGGACGGTCATGCAGAACGGCGGGTCGGCACTCATGGGCACCGGTATCGGTCGCGGTGACGACCGGGCGCTCGAAGCGGCGCAGCAGGCCATCTCGAGCCCGCTGCTCGACGAGGTCTCGATCAACGGTTCGACCGGCGTGCTGGTCAACATCACTGGCGGCGAGGACCTCACGCTCGGCGAGGTCAACCAGATCTCCGAGGTGATCCACGACGCGTCCGGCGATCAGGCGGAGATCATCTTCGGAGCCGTGCACGACCCGGCGATGGCGGGTGAGGTGCGTGTGACGGTGATCGCCACCGGCTTCGACAAACAGGCCGCGCAGGGCAAAGGCCCGTTCGGTCGGGCGACACCCGGCGTGCTCCCGTTCCCGCAGCGCGGCACGCAGCCGCGGGTCAGCCGGCCGGTCACCCCGCAACCCAAGCCGGCCGCTCCCGCTGAAGGCGAGGCGGGTGACGTCTCGGAAATGGAGATCCCTACCTTCATCCGGCGGCAGATGGACTGATGCTGCGGCGCGTGGTTCGAGTCGGCGTGGCCGGTGCCACGCTCGTGGGCGCCGTTGCATGGTTGGGGGGTAAGGCCTGGTCCATGGGGAGGGTCCCGGTCGCTCTTCCCATCGTCGTCACCCGCGCGTTCGTTGACGTCGCCGATACCATCCGCCGCAACGAGACCCTGTCGGAAGTGTTTGCGCGCCAGCAGATCGTCGGCGCGGATTTCGTGAACCTTCTCGCGCAGATGGACGGCGTCAACCCGCGTCGCGTGCGTCCCAACACGGTCTTCGAGTTCCGCTATCCGGTGGGGGACTCGCTGCCCGATCGCGTGCGCGTGCGGCTGCGTGACGAGGAGTTCCTGCGGCTCGACCGGACGGACGACGGGCGCTGGAGCGCGCTGTCCGAGAAGATCACCTGGACGGTGCACACCAAGCGGGTCACTGGCGCGATCGAATCCACGCTCAATGAGGCGATTCATCGGGCCATTCCCGATTCGATCCTCCCGTTTCGTGACCGGGAGCTCCTCGTCTGGAACCTCGCCGACGAGATCTACGGCTGGCAGATCGATTTCTTCCGCGACATCTATCCCGGCGATCGTTTCGTCGTACTCTACGAGCGGTTGACCTCATCACTCGGCGAGACGCGGTACGGCCGGGTATTAGCGGCGAGCGTGCAGACCAGGGGACCGGAGAACACCGCCTACGTCATGACCGACGAGGCGGGCCGGAACGTCTACTACGATGAGCACGCCCGGTCGTTGCGGCGGGCGTTCAAGATGTATCCGGTGCAGTATCGGCGCATCTCGTCGAGCTTCGGTAGCCGGCTCCATCCGGTGCTGCGGACCCGGCGTGCCCATCTGGGCGTCGACTACGCGGCGGCAACGGGTACGCGGATCGAGGCTACCAGTGACGGCACGGTCACGCGGGCCGGTCGTTGGGGTGGGTATGGGATCATGGTCTCGATCCGGCACCCCAAAGGGATCGAGACGCGATACGGTCACATGCGACGGCTGGCACCGGGCATTCGCCCCGGCGTGCGCGTGCGCCAGGGTCAGTGGATCGGCAGCGTGGGCATGAGCGGCCTCGCCAACGGGCCGCACGTGCACTATGAGTTCTTGAAGAACGGCCGGTACTTGAACCCGCGCCGGGTGGATCTCGGTGACGGCGAGCCCGTGCCCGCGGCCCGCCGCGCGGAGTTCGACGCGCTGCGCGTGCGCTTCGACCGCTTGTTGGGACGCGCTTCCGCTGACCGCTCGGTACCGGTGGATTGATCGTTCGACGTCCTTTCCGGGTATGCCCAATCCGTGCAGATCTATCCCGCCATCGACATCGAGGGTGGTCGAGTAGCCCGCGGCTCAGCCGGTTCGGCTGACCCCGTGACTGAGGCCACCGCGTTGTGCCGTGCCGGCGCGCGGTGGCTCCACGTCGTGGACATGGATCGCGTGTTCGGCCGCGGCGACAACACAGCCGCCATTCGGCAGATCGCGCAAATAGCGGGCGCGCGGGTGCAACTCGGCGGTGGCTGTAGCGATCCGGCACTGCCGCGCGCCGCGACGGGCTGGGGGGTTGCACGCGTGATCGTAGGGACCGAACTGATCGCGGGACTGGCTCCACTGGCACGCGAACTCGGTCCCGAGCGCCTGGGCGTGAACCTCGAGGTCCGCGCCGGCCTCCCCACCGCCCGGCTCGGTTCGGGCACCGTAGCCGGCAGTGCGGAAGAGATCGTGGATCGCGTGGTGGCCTGTGGCGTTACGACGATTGTGTACCGCGACCTCGATCGTGATGGTACGCTCGTGGGTGCTGATCTCCAAGGCGCCGTGCGCCTGGTCGGCCGGGGGGCCGGGATCATTCTGGCGGGCGGCGTAGGTAGCGTGGACGAGATCGCGCGCGCGCGGCAGCTCGGACTGGAGGGCGTGATCGTGGGGCGGGCGCTCCACGAGTGTCGCTTCACGCTCGCCGAGGCCCTGGCGTGCTCGGCATAATAGCGTTGGTAGGGGTGGGGGTGGGGGTGGCTGCTGCGGTGGCGGGGTTCGTCTATCTCGCGCATGAGCGGTTGGGGCTCGCGGGTTGGGGACTGGCGGCGCTCCGGACCGCGGCGCTGGGCGCCCTGATCCTGTTGCTCGTGAACCCGGTGCGCGAGCGGCCGGGCGAAGCGGCCCCGCCGACCGTCCTGCTCGATGCCTCTCTCTCTCTGGCCGCCGCCGGGGGTAGGTGGGACGCCGCGCTCGACTCCGCACGGGTTCTTGCCGGTGACCGTGGCGTGATCCTGCGGTTTGGGGACGGCGTCGCCCCGTTCGATACCACACCGCCGACGGCGGGCCTCACGCTCGTCGATCAGGCGTTGCGCACCGCCGCCGGTCGCAGCGGACCCGTCTACATCGTCACTGATGGCGAGATCGCCGACTACGCTTCCCTGCCCGCCGCGCTCCGCGACGATGCGTCGGTCGTGCTGCTGGTGCGTGACACCGTGCCCAATGCGGCGCTGCTCGAGGTCGTCATACCGTCTCGCGTCCGGCAGGAAGACTCCATTCCCATCACCGTCGAGATCGGGACCTGGGGCCCCCTGAGTGATTCCGTTGGTACACTGGAGATCTCTGCGACCGGCCGCGTGCTGCTGCGACGCTCGATTCCGATCCCCACACCGCCAGGGGCGGCGCGCCGCACGGTGTGGCTTCCGCCCGGCGCGCTGGCGTCCGGCAGCCACGCCGTTCGGGTCGGCCTCAGCGTTACAGGCGATTCCGAGGAGCGCGACGACGTGCGATGGCGCGTCGTGACGGTCTCGGAGGTGCCGGCGGTCGTGGTCGTGGCCAGCCCGGCAGACTGGGAAGGCCGATTCTTGATGCGCGAACTCGCGGAGGTGACCGGTGGCGACGTGCGAGGGTACGGCGAGATCGGGGACGGTCGCTGGATCGAAATGGAGACGCAGCAGCCGGTGGGCGCGGCCACGCTACGGGCTGCGGCGCGGACGGCGGCGCTCCTGGTGACCCGCGGGAGGTGGTCGGAGGCCGCCACCCGGCGACCGCGGTGGCGCTGGCCGTCGGGCGCCGCCGGCGTTCGGTTCGCCCGGGGTGACTGGTATCCGGTACGCCGCGTGCCCGCCTCGCCCCTCGCCGGTCCCCTCGGCGTCGTGGAGTGGGACTCACTGCCGCCCCTCACCGGGATCGTGCCGATCGCGCCTGTGGAAGGCGAGTGGGTGGCGCTCTCGGCGCGGCTCGGCCGGCGTGGCGCCGAGCGGCCAGTGATCGTGGGACATGACTCGGCTGGTGTTCGTGAGATCACCACGGCAGCAGGCGGGATGTGGCGCTGGGCGTTCCGCGGCGGCGCGTCCCGCGAGGCGTACCGCACGCTGCTTGCCGCCGGCGTCGACTGGTTGCTCGCCTCCGAAGCGCTGCTGCGGCGCGTCCCGCTATCCGCCACGAATGCCACTCTGCGCGGTCACCCGATCCTGTTCCGGTGGTCCGGCGAGCGCCCCGGGCGCGATGTGGAACTCGAGATGCGGGGACCCGACTCGACGTTCGTCGTATCGCTCAGGTTCGACGACGAGGGAACCGCCACCCTGCGCCTGCCGCCCGCTACATACCGCTGGCGTGTTCCGGGTCTCACGGGCGCGTCGGGCGTCGCGGTCGTAGAGTCGTATTCTCCGGAGTTCCACCCCGGACCGGTAACCGCTATGTCCAGCGCAGGATCGGGCCGTGCCCGGTCCTTCCTCGTCGGGGCCCGGGACCGATGGTGGTTGTTCGTCGTGGTCATTGCCGCGCTGGTGGGTGAATGGGCGTGGCGCACCAGACAGGGGCTACCGTGAAGGGCGGACTGTGGAGACAGATCAAGCGCATCGCGCTCAGCGATGTCGCGGTGCTCGTCAAGGGCCTCGACCGCGACGCGCTCGACGAGATCGAGCGGATTCTGCTCGAGGCCGATCTCGGAGCGGCCGCGTTCGACATCGTGGAAGCGCTGGAAGGGAAGCTCCGGCGTGGTGAGATTCGCACGGAGGATGCTATGCGCGAGTGGCTGGCGCAGGTGCTGGCGCAGCAGTTCGCGGACGGGGGCGGCGCGCTTGACCTGGACGTTACCGGTGGGCCGGCTGTCGTGGTATTCGTGGGCGTGAACGGCGTCGGCAAGACGACGCAGCTCGCGAAGGTCGCGCACCGATTGCTCGGTGCCGGGAAGACGGTCCTGGTGGCCGCAGCAGACACGTATCGTGCGGGAGCGAGCGATCAGCTCAAGGTTTGGGCGGACCGGCTCGGTGTCGCGTGCGTCACCGGCAGCCCCAAAGGCGACCCCGCGGCTGTGGCGTTCGATGCGATCGATGCGGCGGAAGCGCGCGGAATTGATGTTGTGCTGGTCGATACGGCCGGTAGGCTCCATACCCAGGACAACCTGATGGAGGAGCTGAAGAAAGTGGTGCGCGTTATAGGCAGGCGGCGTCCCGGTGCGCCCCATGAGACCCTGCTCGTCTTGGACGGGACGGTGGGTCAGAACGCGATTCAGCAGGGGAGGGCGTTCACCGCGGCCGTGCCGGTGACGGGGTTGGTCATCACCAAGCTCGACGGGACGGCGAAGGGCGGCGCGGCCGCCGCCATCCGGCGCGAGCTGGGTGTCCCCATTCGGTTCCTCGGGGTTGGCGAACGGCTCGAGGATCTGGAGGATTTCGAGCCACTCGTGTTCGCGGAGCGGCTCCTCGCCGACTGATGATCCGGCTCGATACCCCGGTCCAGTTTCTCAAAGGGGTCGGGCCGCGGCGTGCCGAGGCATTCGCCCGTATCGGCGTGGACACGGTCGAAGATCTCCTCTATCACACGCCGCACCGCTACCTCGACGCCACCAACGTCACGCCCATCACGCACGCGGTGGTAGGCCTGGACGTGACCCTGGTGGGGCGCGTGGTCTCCAAGGACGTCATTCCCACCCGCCGAGGGCTTCGCATCTTCCGCGCTATCCTGCGGGACGATTCCGGCGTGATCGAGTGCGCGTGGCCTGGCCAGGCGTTCCTTGACCGCGTGATCGAGCCGGGACAACTCCTCCTCGTCACCGGTCCCGTCAAGCACTACCACGGCCGGCAGATCGTGCCGCGCGAGCAGGTCGTGCTGGAAGAGGCTGGCGAGACAGATGACGCCGGGGGCGGGGGCAGGGGCGGGGACGGGGGCGGCGAACGACCGAGACAGGGGATGGTGTTGCCGGTGTATCCGGCCACCGAAGGCCTGAGTCACCGGCAGATCCGTAGGGTGATAGCCGAGAACCTGGATGCGATTCTCGACTGCATCGAGGATGTCCTGCCGGAGTCGGTGCGCGATGCCGCGGGCGTGCTGCCGTTGAAGGATGCGCTGCGCGCCGTCCATTGCCCTTCCGTACCCGCGCTGCCGGGGGCGGAGGGTGGCTGTGAGGAAGGCCGCAGACGGCTGGCGTTCGACGAGCTGTTCGATCTCCATCTCGTGGTCGCGCGCGCGCGGCATCTAGCCAAGAACGCCGAGCGCGGCGCCACCTTCGAGAACAAGCGCGAGCTGACGTCCGCCCTGAAGGAGGCGTTGCCGTTCACCCTCACCGCGGGCCAGAAGAAAGCGATCCGGGAGATCACGGCGGACATGACGTCATCGTCGCGGATGCATCGCCTGCTGATGGGCGACGTGGGGGCCGGGAAGACGGTCGTCGGGTTGTTCGCCATGCTGCTGGCGATGGAGAACGGCTACCAGGCCGTTCTGATGGCTCCGACCGAGCTGCTCGCCGAGCAGCACGGCCGGACCCTGACCGATCTGCTGGCTCCGCTCGGCATCGTACCCGACCTCTTGCTCGGGAGGCTGTCGGCCGGCGAGAAGAGCGCGGTCCGGGCACGTATCGCCTCGGGAGAGTCCGCGATCGTCGTGGGAACCCATGCGGTGATCCAGGAGACGACCGAGTTCCGACGACTGGGGCTGGTCGTGATCGACGAGCAACACCGGTTCGGCGTCGAGCAGCGCGCGGCGTTGATCGAGAAGGGACGGGCGCCGGACGTGCTCCTTCTGTCGGCGACCCCGATCCCGCGCACCCTCGCGCTGACGCTGTACGGTGATCTCGATATCTCGGCCCTCAAGGACAAGCCGCGCGGGCGCCTGCCGGTCAAGACCGCCGTCCGAACGAGTCGCGATCGCGCGCGGGTCTATCAGTTCCTGCGCGAGCAGTGCGCGGCGGGGCGCCAGGCCTACATGGTGTATCCGGTGATCGACGAATCCGAACAACTTGACCTCAAGGCCGCGGTCAAGATGGCGGGCGAACTGGAGAAGACGCTGGCGCCGGCCACCGTCGGGTTGGTTCACGGGCGGATGAAACCCGAGGAGCGCGATACCGTGATGCGGCGGTTCCGGGACGGCGAGATCCAGGTGCTCGTCGCGACGACCGTGATCGAGGTCGGGATCGACGTGCCGAACGCCACGATCATGCTGATCGAGCATCCGGAGCGGTTCGGCCTCGCCCAGCTCCATCAGTTGCGCGGCCGTGTCGGTCGCGGGCCCGAGGAGAGTCACTGCATCCTGCTCGCCGATGCCCGCACCGCGTGGGAACGCCTGCGGCGGTTCGCACGCACGACGGATGGGTTCAAGATCGCCGAACTGGATCTCCAGGAAAGAGGGATGGGGGAACTGGCTGGGGCGCGGCAGTCGGGCGGGATCGCGCTGCGGTGGGTCGACTTCGGGAAGGACGGCGACCTCATCCGCATCGCCCAGCGGGCGGCGCGGGAACTGCTCGAGCGAGACCCGTCACTCAGCCACGCGCAGCATACGCCGATTCGGCATCGCATCGAGCGACGGCACGTGAGGGGGGTGGAGTTGTTTCGGGTGGGGTAGGACGGTGTAGGACGGTGTAGGACGGTGTAGGACGGTGCAGGGTGGTGCCGCCGTCAGTCGTCCCACCAGAGAGGTGCGGGGCGAGGCGTGGCGTAGTTGGTGCTCGCTTCCTGATGTGCTATAATCATACACATGAGTAGTAGATACACACATCACGGGCACTGAGGGATTGCGGGATGACCAGAATCCACCTCCTGGTTGACGAGGCTGAGAAGGAGCGGTACCGCCGGCATGCGGAGCGTGCGGGGATGTCACTCGGTGCGTGGCTGCGTCAGGCGGCGCGCGAGAAGCTCGCGGCCGAGGACCCCGGGGTGCGGATAGGTACCGCCGAGGAACTCGGCGCCTTCTTTGACGCATGCGATGCCCGCGAGCGGGGCCGGGAGCCGGACTGGGAGGAGCACCGCCGGGTCATCGAGCGGTCGCGGCGGTCCGGGCTGGCGCCATCGTGATCTTCGTCGATACGAACGTGGTCATGTACGCCGTTGGCGGGGACCACCCCTTGCGGCGGGAGGCGCGGGCGTTCTTCCGGGAGGCGCTGGAGCGTGGGCCCGGCCTCGTGACTTCGGCGGAGGTGCTGCAGGAGCTGCTTCACGCGTATCTCCCGGTGGGCCGGTTCGAATCACTCGATGCGGCACTCATGCTCGCGGAAGCTCGGATCCCGATCGTCTGGCCGGTCGAGCGGGAGGACGTCCGCCTCGCACGGGACCTCGTGGGCCGGCATCCGGGGTTGGGCGCTCGTGACCTGTTGCATTTGGCGAGCTGCAGGCGGCGGCGGGTGCACGAGCTGAAGACCTTTGATCGGGCGCTCGCCGCCGCGTTCGCTGCTGGTTGACGCGGTGGATCTCGCAGGAGATCCACTCGACCTTGCGCTATTGGAACGCCGGTGAGCTCGACGACGAGCGCGGCGCGCAAGCGCTGGACGACCTTGCCGATCTGCCCATCCATCGCTACCCGCACGATCTCCTGCTGCCACGGATCTGGGAGCTGCGAGCAAACCTCACCGCGTACGACGCAGCCTACGTCGCCCTCGCGGAGGCTCTGGGGGCACCCTTGCTCACGCGAGATGCACGACTCGCCGCTGCGCCGGGGCACGAAGCGCGGATCGAGGTGGTCTGAAACCGCCCCCCGATCTCATCCTCTCTTCATGCGGCCGGACGGAGCGTCGCAAGGGTCAAGCGTCTGTACGTCATCCGCGGGTAATCAGGCATCGCGCGGGCGCGTTCGACGACGCCGGACGGCGGCCCGACAGAACAGCACGGAGTGGTTGACTTAGTCATGGCCTAAGTCTAGATTTTCTGTCATGAAAACCGTTAATGTCCACGAGGCCAAGACCCACCTCTCCCGCCTGCTCCAACGCGTGGCCGCGGGCGAGGAGATCGTGATCGCCAAGAGTGGTCGCCCTGTGGCGCGACTCGTTCCTATCGAGGTGCGACGCCCGCGAGAGCTAGGAACCGATCGAGGCTCGTTCCGGGTGCCGGCCGATTTTGACGCACCCCTCCCCGAAGACCTGCTCGCGGACTTCGAGCGATGAGCGTGCTGCTTGACACTCAGTGCTGGCTGTGGATGCAGGCCGAGCCTGAGCGGTTTAGTAGGGCGGCACTCAACGTCATCGAGGATCCCGGCACTGAGCTCTGGTTCTCAGCGGCCAGCGCCTGGGAGATCGCCATCAAGTATGCGCTCGGCAAGCTCCCGCTCCCGGTGCCGCCGCCCGAATACGTGCCGAGCCGGATGGCGCGCGCCGGTACAACGGGCCTTCCCATCGTCCACGACCACGCGGTGCGCGTGGCTACGCTCCCGCCCCATCACCATGACCCGTTCGATCGGCTCCTCGTGGCCCAGTGCCAGGCGGAGCGTCTGCGACTCCTCACCGCCGACCGGCACTTCGCACCCTACGAAGTGGAGATCATCTGGGCGGTGTGAGTGGGGCGGCCACGTGCGGGGTGCCCGGCAAAGCCAGTGACCGTCCCGCAGGCTGGCCATCAGCTGAGCGGTAGTGCCGATCGTGACCCTGCGTGGTGTTCGAGCTGGCAACGGGTACATCGGGAGTCTCATCCGGGCGGCTCGACACCACCAATACCACAGGACATACTTCGGACAGGGGAAAGCAAATTCCTTGCCATTCCGAAGGGAGGGGCCATGCACAATGTCTCGTTCGCGCTTCTCGCGCTCCTGGCGATCCCGGTCGCCGCCTCCTCACAACTCATCAACCTCAAGACCGTGCCCGTCGCCGCCGGTGATCAGTTCCTGCTCTTCCCGTCGCAGACGCTCGGCCTGGGCGGCGTGTCCATCGCCGTCGACGACTCGCTCTACGATCCGCTGGTGAACCCGGCGAAGGGCGGGCGGCTGCCGGACACACGCCTCGTGATGTCTCCCACGGTGTACGCGATCACCCGTGGGAACGGGCACGCCGTGTCGGTCCCCGTCGCCATGCTGGGGCGCTGGGGCCGTTCGTTCGGCGGGGGAGGCGTGGCCCTCCAGCAGCTGAGCGCCAGGAAGCGAATCGACACCCGCCCGTTCGCACGGTCACGGGGGGACCAGCCGTTTACAACCACCCTCTCTAGCCGATCGAACCGGAACCTGTACGCCTTTGCGTTTGGCGGGAGGACCTTGCCCGGTTCGAGGGTCTCACTCGGGGCGTCCGCGTTCGCCGCCGACCTCCAAGCCTTGGACGGCGTAGACCTCCTCTACGCGTCCGCACTGGATGTCGAGCAATCTGGGTACCTCGCCGACGTCCGGGTCGGCATGGTAGCCGACCTCGAGCACGGGCGAACGTTCGAGGCACTCCTGCTCTTCAATCGGCTCTCGATGTCGCACGAGGTGACCTACTTCAATGAGGAACGTCGGTTCACGACGGATCCGGAGACGGTGATCCAGGTGAACCTGGATCTTACGAACACATGGGGCGCCCACCTTGGGTACACGCAGGCGCTGAACGACGAGCTCCGGATAGGCGGGATTCTGACTGCGAACGTGAGATCGCACCCCAAGATCCCGAATTACGAGCTGGCCAACATCCCGCGCGACCCGGGCACGAGCTGGGCGTACAATATCGGGATCGGGATCTCCAACCGGCGCGGGCCGGCAATCCTCGCGGTCGACATCATCTATGAACCCGTGCGCCTCCACACGTGGGCCGAGGCGGCGCAGCCCGTTACCGCGGCCAGCGGTGTGACCATCCCGACCGGTGCCAAGACAGTCGACAACCGTTTCTGGTTCTCGAACGCGATCATGCGGATCGGCCTCGGCCATGACGTCGGGATCGCCACCCTCCGCGGCGGTCTCGAACTGCGGTCCTTCAACTATCGCCTCCGCCAGCGTGACCTGGTTCTCGGCGAGAGTCGGACGCAGTCGGAGCAGTGGATGGAGTGGACGCCCAGCCTCGGGGCCACCATCCGCCTCCCGGAATTCGAGTTGCACTATCTTGGCCGGCTCACCCTTGGGACCGGACAGCCCGGGGTCGCATTCGACGGATTCCAGCGTCAAGGCGCGGCCCAAGCCAGCTTCATCCCGGCACCTTCGGGACCCCTGGGCCTCGCGGACGTGCGCGTCTGGACCCAGCAGATCGCCATCAGCATGCCAATCGGCTGAGTGGGGGCTCACTTGGAAGGGATCGGGTCTGCCCGATCCCCGCATGCTTGGTGACTACACCGCGTACGTGGCGTGGGTGACCACTCTCTTGCTCTACCCGACGGTACGGCTGGGTGCGGTCTCAAATCCGCGGCGACCTCACCGCGAACCCCATGACAATCCGCGAGGTTACGATCGTCTTCAAAGGCCGGATCGGCTACGACTTGGCCAAGTTGATCGAGGCTGTACAGAGGGCCGTGCGGGAATAAACTGAAACCTCGAGGAGAGGGGCAGAGGGGCAGAGAGCCCGGACACCGGAGAAGGTCGTTGCTCGCACCCGACCGGGAAGCCGGCTGGTGGAAGAAGCGGTCAGGACATCTCGCCTGCCTGGCTCAACACCCGCTCGAGCAGGTCGCTCACCCCGAGCCGGCCGGCCCACGCCGTGAGCCGCGCGCGGTCCAGGCGGTTTCCCTGCGCGCGCACGATGCCCAAGACATCGCCCCACTGCCGCTCGGAGACCTCGTCACCCTGCCGGTACCACTCGAGCTTGCGCAATACCGTGTGCTCGGCTGTGTCGACGTATAGCTCGCCCGGCGGGTCGGACCAGATCTCGACCCGCTCGCGATGCTTGAGGCGCTCGATGTCGAACGGGTCACGCCCCGCAACGAACACGTCGACCTTCAGCGCCGTGCCAAGGTGGATGGTGTTGAACGTGCCGCCCTCGCGCACCGCCTCTCGCACTGCATCCGGGCTGACATAGTAGGCGTCACCCAGTGCGGCGAGCAGACCCTCCACGTGCCGGGGCTCGAGGTCGGCGACAAGGTCGATGCCGTTCGTCGAGCGGGGCTCTCCATGGATAGAGCTTGCCAGGGACCCCACGGCGAGATAGGGAATGCCGAGCCGTTCGAGGATCGCTGCGACCTCGAGAGCGACCGCAATCGGATCGGGAGGTTGGTCAGGCGCCATCGGGGGGCGCCCGCCAACCGTAGACGCGTTCCACGACGTCGCCCCCCAGGCGCAGCGCTGCCAGTCGCAGGAACAGTTCCGCCTCGTCCGCACGAGGATGCCGCTGCCGCAAGCCCACCAGCGCCAGCGTGCTGGCCGCGACGGTGAGATCGCGGACTCGGCGCGCGCGCTCCGCGGGTGTCAGGCGCGCGACCAGTCTGACCTGCGCCTCCAGTACCTCCGGTGCGGTATCGCTGGGCGAGTTACCCGTGGCCATACCACCAATATGGTCCTCGCTATCCCGGCAGCCAACGGCAGACGGGATGCCCCCCCCGTCGCCCGGAACCGCTGTTCACAAGCCCGCTCACTCGGTTAGGCATCGGGCAGGGATGGATCTCCTGGAGAAACTCCTCAGCCCACTGATCTGCTCGCGACGCGACACCCGCCTCGTATGCTTGACATATCAAAAACTATTGATATCATGCTGCCATGGCGAACGCGACCACAGTGAATCCGGCTCGGGTGGCCAAGCAGTTTCAGGCTCTGGCCGACGAGACGCGGCTCAAGGTCCTGCGGATCCTGACGCGAGGAGAGCAATGCGTGTGCGTGCTGGTGACCAAGCTCGACATCCCCCAGCCGCTGCTGTCACACCACCTCAAGACGTTGCGCGAGGCTGGGTTCATCACCGCCCGACGCGAGGGCCGGTGGATGTACTACGCTTTGCGACCCGAGGCCCTCGAGGACTGTGGCGGCGCGCTCACCGGCCTGCTCGACGCCTACCAGGAGTCGGCCCGACTGGGCAGGCCCGGCTGCTACTGGTGACGCGGGTTTTTTCGAACGTTGTATCAATGTTTCTTGCTGACAATTGGAGGCGACGATGTCGGATGCTGACACGCTGAAACAGCAAGTGCGCGAAAAATACGGGGAGTTGGCGCGGCAAGCCCGTACCGGCTCGAACAGCGGGTGCGGATGCGGGTGCAGCGATCCCAATTCCGTGACGTCGAACCTCTACGCCGGTGACCAGGTGGCCACCCTCCCCGAGCAGGCAGTCGTCGCGTCGCTCGGCTGCGGCAATCCCACGGCGTTGGCGGAACTCAAGGAGGGAGAGGTCGTGCTCGACCTCGGTTCCGGCGGCGGGATCGACGTGCTGCTGTCGGCGCGGCGTGTTGGACCGTCCGGCAAGGCCTACGGGCTCGACATGACCGACGAGATGCTCGAGTTGGGACGCGAGAACGAGCGCAAGGCGGGTGTCGAGAACGTCGAGTTCCTGAAGGGTGAGATCGAGAACATCCCACTACCCGACAACTCGGTCGACGTGATCATCTCGAACTGCGTGATCAATCTCTCGGCCGACAAGGATCGAGTGCTGGCCGAGGCGTACCGGGTGCTGAAGCCGGGCGGGCGCTTTGCGGTCTCGGACGTCGTAGTGCGTGGCGCGGTCGCGCCCGAGATCAGGCGCACCATAGAACTCTGGGCCGGATGTATTGCCGGTGCGCTCAGCGTGAGCGACTACGAGGCCAAGCTGGAACACGCCGGGTTCGTCGACATCAGTCTGGAGTCCACACGCGAGTATCGGGCCGCCGATGTAAAGGAAGCCCTCGCCGAAGCCGGGTTCGACGTGGACGCAATCGCCGGCGAGATCGACGGGAAGTTCTTCAGCGCGTTCGTGCGGGCGAGCAAGCCCCGGACTGCGGATGCCGGCATTAGCTAGCTAGCGCGCGGACGTGTTGGTGCCGATCGCCATCGGTCTAAAGTGAAGTACGAGTTGATTGGGCAACACATGCGTGATCCCAAGCTCATCGGCACGTCTCTGGTATTCAACCGGAGCGCGGGAACGGTTCTTTCTCCAGCCGGCCTCCTGACATGCGACTGGCGCTGATATCCGATATCCACGCGAACCTCCCGGCTTTGGAAGCGGTGCTCGCCGACATTGCCGGACGTTCGGTCTCGACCACCTATCACATCGGTGACCTGGTTGGCTACGCACCCTGGCCCGACGAGACCGTGGCGCTGCTTCGGGAACGGGAAATCGCCGGTGTCGCCGGGAACTACGATTCCACCGTCGCGACCGACGCCGACCACTGCGGGTGCAGCTACGAGGACCCGCGACAGGAGGCATTGTCGCACGCGAGCTATGCGTGGACCCGCGCGCACACGTCGGCGGAATCGAAACGGTATCTCGCGTCGCTGCCGTTCCGGCTCGACATCCGCCCCGGAGGAGGGCATGTTGCGGCACCTAGCATCATCCTGGTGCACGGATCCCCCGTACTCAACACCGTCTATTGGACGGCCGATCGGCCGGACGACTTCTGCCGCAAGATGGCGGCGGTGGCAGGTGCGAGGGACGGGGACGTACTGGCCTTCGGGCATACCCACGAGCCCTGGTCTCGGACGGTGGATGGCATCCGGTTCGTGAACACTGGGAGCGTGGGACGTCCCAAGGACGGCGACTGGCGGGCGGGCTACGTGCTGCTCGAGACGCGCGAAGGCGACGTCGCTGTGGATATCGTGCGGGTGGAGTACGATCTTGCTGCCGCCATGGAGGGTGTGCGAGCCAGCGGCCTGCCGGACGAATTCGCCGAGCAGCTCCGTACCGGGAGTTAGAGCACCGCGTCGGCTTTCGCGGCCAGGATGAAATCGCTCGCCGTCAGACCGTCGATGGCGTGAGTCCAGACCTTGATGCCCACCTTGCCCCAGGTGAGCAAGATATCCGGGTGGTGCCCCTGTTCTTCGGCCACGGCACCGACGCGATTGGTGAACGCGAGCGCGTCGACGAAATTCTCGAACGTGTATTCCTTGTGGAGGTGATGGGCGTCGTGTGCCGCCCACCCACCGCCCAGCTCTTCCAGTAGATGCTCCCGCTCCCCGGTAGTGAGCGGTGGGGTGCCGCCTTTGCACGGGACACACTGTTGCTGCGCGAGTGGACTCGGCATCAGAACCTCACTTTTAGCCCTAGTTTGCGCGGCCCCGCGACCAGCTCGAGGGGCGCGAAGGGAATGTTGTCCGGCTCGTTCTCGCCGGAGACCAGATTGATCAGAAACATCCCACCGGCCGCGACGAGGGAGATCTGACCCAGGATCATCCAGGTACGGGCACGTGCATCGAGTCGCAGCGTTTCCTGGTAGAGCGTTTCCGCTCCCGGATCGACGTAGCTGCCGTCCGCGCCGGGCACGCATGCCTGGCTTGCATTGCCGCACAGCACGAGGAGCCCGCGGAAGACTTCGTCGGCATCGTCGTTGCGTATCACGGCGAGTGCCGTGAATCCCACCGCACCAGCAAGCGCGCCCCATCTGCCCCATTGCGACGCCGATACGTACCAGGGTTTGTCTGTGCCGCCGTCACGAGTGGTCTGTGCGGTGGCTGACGACTGAGCGGATGCGACGAGTGCGAGGGCGCACAGCAAGGCACGCGCGGCGGTCCCGCGCGCGTCGAGTCTCTGCCGCTTCACGTGTCTCACCTCCACACGTGCAGTATACCACGACCGTCGGCCACGAGAAGCGTACCGCGGCTCACGATCGGTTGTTGCTCTATCGGGCCGTCCACGCGCACCCGGCGCCTGACGGGAGACCCGTCGGCCGGGGCAAAAAGAACTTCGCCGCCTACCGTGCCCACGAGTACGCCATCTGCCAGCGGAGCCGGCGCGGCGCGGACCGGAACGCCCAGCTCGACTGCGGTGCCGCGGTCGGGCTCCGCGAGCGGGATCGCCCAGAGCCGGCCGGTAACGGTTACCGCGTACACGGTATCCCGTGCCACCGCAGGGCTGCCAAAGATGGGCTCACCCACCTGTCGGATCCACAGCTGGCGGAGATCCTCCGCAGCGAACGCCGCGATGTATCCGTCGGGTGACGCCACGATGACGGTTTGACCGGCCAGAGCCGGCGGGGCGACGAGTGGGCCCGGCAGCGCGGCCGCCAGTTGGGTGTGGCCGTCGTCGAGTGAGAGCAGAAACAACGAATCATCTGTCGCGGCGAGCACGCGGTCGCCGATGAGGCTGACGCCCGAGCGAACCGGACGCCCGAGGGCGCGTCGCCAGCGTACCCGTCCGTCGGCAGTATCTATGGCCACGATGCGGCCGTTCTCGCTGGCGGCGACGACCACCTCGTCTGCTACGGCGATGGGAGCGCTCACGAAACGGAAGTCGAAGCTCCACAGCTTCGCGCCGTTCTGGAGCCGAGCGGCGTAAATCCTACCCTTCTGTCCACCGGTAACGGCATATACTCGGTCGCCGGCCAGCAGGGGGCCGGCCGCTCCGGTGGTATTCAACCGTCTGCGCCAGAGTCGCCGGCCCGTTTCCCAGTCGACCAGCGTCAGGTAGCGATCGAATCCCATGACCGCCACCACACGTTCCCCCACTGCCAACGCTCCCGCGGCCGGCTTGCCCATGTCCGCGCTCCACAGCGGCGCGAGTTCGGCGCCCAGCACCTCGCGTGCGGACGGGGCGCGACTCGCCGCGCCCAGATACTGCGTCCAGATCCGCGGGTCATGTGCCGGTGCTTTGAGCCCGCGCGGCGCGCAGCCGGCCGCGTTGACACTCACCAGGGCGAGCGCTACGATTCGCGCCCAATGTCCGAGCATACGTGCATTAGAGATCTGCGGGATCACATTGACGATGTGGTGATGGTTCGTGCATGGGTCACGACCACCCGGTCGGGTGGCAAGATCGGGTTCGCCGTCGTGCGGGATGGAACCGGATACCTGCAAGCGGTCGTCGCAAAACAGGAAGTGCCGGAGGCGGTGTGGGAGCGATTCAGGTCGCTGACCCAGGAGACGTCGGTGGCGCTGACCGGGGTCGTCCGCATCGACGCGCGCGCGCCCGGCGGAGTCGAACTGAGCGCGACCGACGTCACGATTCTCGGTGAGAGCAAGGACTTCCCGATCACGCCCAAGGAGCACGGCACCACCTTTCTGTTCGAGCATCGGCATCTCTGGCTGCGCAGCAGGCGGCAGGTAGCGATCATGCGGGTCCGCCACGAGGTCGTGCAGGCTATCCGGGACTTCTTCTACGAGCGCGACTTCGTGCTCGTGGACACCCCGCTGCTCACAGGGTCGATCGGCGAGTCGGCCGGCACCCTGTTCGAGACCGACTACTTCGATCTTGGCAAAGCGTATCTGGCGCAAACCGGCCAACTATATCTGGAGGCGGCCGCCGCGGCGCTCGGGCGCGTCTACTGTTTCGGACCGACGTTCCGTGCCGAGAAGTCGAAGACTCGTCGCCATCTCACCGAGTTCTGGATGGTAGAACCCGAGGTGGCCTGGTATACCTCAGAAGACAACATGAGACTTCAGGAGGCGTTCGTCTCCTACATCGTAGAGCGTTGTCTCGAGCGACGGAAGAGCGATCTCGAGGTCCTGGAACGCGACGTGACCCCGCTCGAACGCGTCACGCCGCCGTTTCATCGCCTCTCGTACACCGATGCCGTCACCAAGCTCCAGTCCCAGGGAAGCGACGTCCAGTGGGGCAGCGACCTCGGCGCCGATGACGAGACGCGGCTCGCGCAGGAATTCGATCGTCCCATCTTCGTCTACAATTATCCGCGCGAGGCGAAGGCGTTCTACATGAAGGAGAACCCGGACGATCCGCGCACGGTACTGTGCAACGACTGTCTTGCGCCCGAAGGATACGGCGAGATCATCGGCGGCAGCCAGCGCGAAGACGACCATGACCGGCTGCTCGCCCGTATTCGCGAGGAAGGTTTCCCCGAGGAGACCTACCGCTGGTATCTGGATCTCCGCCGTTACGGCACGTTCGTCCATTCGGGGTTCGGGCTGGGGGTCGAACGGACCGTCGCGTGGATCTGCGGGATACCCCATATTCGAGAGGCGATCGCGTTCCCGCGGCAGATGCACCGGTTGTATCCATAACGCCCCCTACCGGGCCGCGCGCCCTTTTACCTCGTTCCATAGACCGTCGAGCGCCCCTAGGTCTGCCCGTCCCACATCGATCCCGCGCTCGGCGGCAAGGTGCTCTAGCGCCCGGAACCGCCCGCGGAACCGATCGTTCGCGCCTTCGAGCGCGGCCCGCGGGTCGCAGCCCAGCTTGCGTGCCAGGTTCACGGCCGCGAACAGCAGATCACCGACCTCGGCCTGAACGCGTTCCTCGTCGGGCGCGGCCCGCATTTCGCGAGTGATCTCCTCGGTTTCCTCACGCACCTTCTCGAGCGGCCCCTGGGCGTCGGGCCAATCGAAGCCCACACCGGCCGCACGCTGCTGCAGCCGGTAGGCCATCACCAGCGCGGGCATCGTTGGCGGGAGCCCGTCGAGAACGCCCGGCCGCTCGGTGTCGCTCTCCGCCAACTTTCTGCGCTCCCACTGCTCGTGAGCCGAGAGCTGCCTTTCATCCTCCTGTCCCTGTTGTGCCGGGACGCGATCGGGAAACAGATGTGGGTGCCGGCGCCACATCTTCTGCTCCACGGCGGAGGTGAGATCCTCGGTGCCGAACTCGCCGCGCTCTTCGGCGAGCACGATCTGGAACGCGAGGTGCAGCAGCAGGTCACCCAGCTCGACCTTGATGGCGTCGGCGTCACCGCGACCGATCGCGTAGTCGAGTTCGCAGACCTCCTCCATGAGGTAGGGGCGCAGGCTCTCCCTGGTTTGCGCCCCGTCCCACGGACAGCGGTTCCGCAGGTCCCGGACCAACTCGACGATGCGTCCAAGCGCTGATGGTTCTTGCATTTGCCTCCTCGGACCGGTACAATACCGGCCCCATTGTGGACGTGTCAACGCGAGTGGTCAGTCAACGCGCGTGGATTGAGGTCAACCTCGGCAACCTGGTTGAGAACGCGCGTGCGGTGCAAGCGGCAGCGGGCGGCGTGCCGCTCCTTCCCATGGTCAAAGCGGACGCTTACGGTCTTGGTGCGGTGCAGTGCGCCCGGGCGCTGGAGGCGCTCGACCCGTGGGGGTACGGCGTCGCCACGATTCCCGAAGGTGCCGCACTCCGTCGCACCGGCATCGCGCGCCCAATCGTGGTGTTCACACCGGCGGGAGAAAGCCTATTGGAAGAGTACCACCGGCACGAGTTCCGCGCGGTGCTCGACGATCCCGGGACCGTGGCGGTGTGGGATCGTCCGTTTCACCTGGAGATCGATACTGGAATGTCCCGCTGCGGCGTGAGGTGGACGGAACGGGAACGGATCGCGCGCTGCGCGTCGCCTCATCTCGAGGGTGTGTTCACGCATCTCCATTCGGCCGACACGTCTCCAGGATCGGTCGCGGACCAAATGGCGCGTTTCGGCGAGGCCATCGCGGCGCTGCCCGAACGGCCGCCGCTCGTCCATGTGGCGAACAGCGCCGGAGCTTGGCGGCTCGAGGATCCGTTTGATCTGGCGAGACCGGGCATCTTTCTCTATGGGGGCCGTGCCGGACCTGATCTTCCCCGCCCCCGGGCCGTGGCCGCCGTGCGTGCGACCGTGGTGAGCGTGCGGACGGTGTCGGCGGGTGACTCCGTCAGTTACGGCGCCGACTGGCGGGCTCCCGTCGGGACCCGGATCGCCACGCTCGGGATAGGGTACGCCGACGGCGTCCCTCGGTCGGTGGTGGGGAGTGGTTGCGTGCTGATCGCGGGCGAGCGCCGGCCGATCGTGGGCCGCGTGACCATGGATTTCATCATGATCGACGTCGGTACGGATGAGCGCATCGACGTGGGAGATGTGGCGACGCTCATCGGCGCGACCGGCGCCGACGAGATCACCCTCGACGAGTTCGCCGGCTGGGCCGATACGATCTCCTACGAGATCCTGGTGCGCCTCGGGCCGCGTCTGGAACGGCGGTACCGCGGCCCGTGATCTCGCACGAGCGGGGTCGCTTTGCGCTGATCGTGTTGGACGGACTCGGGATCGGCGAGTGTCCCGACCAAGACGACTACGGAGACGGAGGGAGTGACACGCTGGGGAACGTCGCCCGGGCGGTTGGTGGCTTGCGGCTTCCCTTTCTGCAGAGTCTGGGGCTGGGGTGCTGCCGCCCGCTCTCGGGCATGAGTTGTGAGACGCCGCGGGCCGCCTACGGAGTCGCGCTGCCGCGCTCCAAGGGGAAGGACAGCACGAGCGGACATTGGGAACTCTGCGAGCTGATCCTCGACGTCCCGTTCCCGACGTATGGCGACGGGTTCCCGCCCGAGATCATCGATGAGTTCTCCCGCGTTACCGGCAGGGGAGTGATCGCCAACAAGCCGGCCTCTGGCACGGTGGTCATCGATGAGTACGGGGCGGAGCAGCTCGCGACTGGGTCGTGGATCGTCTACACGTCGGCGGACAGCGTCTTCCAGGTGGCGGCGCACGAGGAGCTGATCCCGCTCGACGAGCTGTACGCCGCCTGCGAGACGGCGCGCGGGATCCTCGTCGGGGAACATGCGGTCGCGCGGGTGATCGCCCGCCCGTTCGTGGGCGCGCCGGGATCGTGGGAGCGTACCGCCAGCCGTCGCGATTTCTCGCTCGCACCGGTGGCGGACACGCTGCTCGACCGTCTGGCCGGGCGGGGTGTGCCACGGGTCGGGGTCGGAAAAGTGGACGATCTCTTTGCGGCGCGGAACATCACGAGCCGGCACACGCCGACCAACCGGGACGCGTACGACGGGATTGCCGCGGCGCTTCGCACGATGGAGTCGGGCCTGCTGTTCGTGAACGTGATCGAGTTCGATCAATCGTGGGGGCACCGGAACGACGTGGCGGGGTTGTACAGGGGGCTCCAGGAGCTGGATACGGCACTGCCGGAGCTGGTCGGGCTGCTGCGACCCGGTGACCTCATGGTGTTGACGGCCGACCACGGCAACGACCCGACGACCGGCTCGACCGATCATTCCCGCGAGGCGGTGCCGATCCTGGTGCTCGGGCCCGGGGTTCGGGCGTCGGCTCTCGGGACGCGCCAGACGTTCGCCGACATTGGAGCGACGGTTGCCGATTATTTTGGTATGGAACCCCGGGTCGGTACGTCTTTTCTCACGGAGGTGATGCCGTGAACGGATGCGGGTGTGACGGATAACGTGGACGACCGCGTCGTCGCGGCGGCCCGGGAGGCCCGGGAGCGGGCGCACGCGCCGTACAGCGGGTTCAAGGTTGGTGCTGCACTCGAAGCGGAGGACGGTGCCATCTACGCAGGCGCGAACGTAGAGAACGCGTCGTACGGGCTCACCAACTGCGCCGAGCGCGTGGCGGTCGGCACCGCGATCGCCGCCGGTGCCCGGCGTTTCGTGCGGTTGGTGATCGTCACGGCAGCCGATCCGCCGGCTGCCCCGTGCGGCGCGTGTCGGCAGGTGCTCGCCGAGTTCTGCGACGGTTCGATGCCGGTGGAGTCGGTGGGGCCCGGTGGTGCGCGCCGTTGGCGCCTAGACGACTTGTTGCCGGCGCGGTTTGGCCCGGAGTACCTTGAAAAGTGAGCGGGAGCCGTTGAAGAGAAACCCGATCAAACACGTCGTCCCGGGGGCGCGAGTGGTTCTGGCCGCGGCGCTCGGGGTCGCGGCGTGCCAGGAAGCCGTCACGGCTCCCGGCGCATGCCCGGAATACTGTCCGCCGGAATCCGTCCAGCTGGTCGATACGGTTCTGGTCGAGGCCATCCGGGCCGACTCGACCTTCGTAGGCTACGTGACGCCGTGGGAAGCCGCCGGGTTGCAGCTGGTCAACGATCCCGCCGGGACCGGCGCCGTTACGGCTAGCCGCGCGGTCATGCGGTTCTTCGCGTTCCCGGAGCGGCTGCTGCTGAACGCCGCCGATACGATCACAGCGCCCGTCAGCAGTATCGACTCCTTCTCGGTCAGTATCTCCGTCCAGGCAAGGGCCGCTGAGGCTACCGGTCTGGAACTCGTGCTGTACCGCCTGCCGGTGACCGTCGATTCGACCGCTACGTTCGGCGATCTGGATCCGTTCTTCGTCGACAGCGCCCGCATAGCGGTCGTGCCGGTTCCCGACACGCTCCAGACGGGGACCTTGAAAGCCGTGGTTCCGGAGTCGGCATTCCCGACGTTCACAGCGGATGGGCCGCGCGCGGCGATCGGGATCGAGCTGCGCAGCACAACCGGCGCCTTCGTCAACTTGGGCACGCTCGAGAGCAACCAGGGAGCGGAGCTCACCAGGTTCGTACAGGTGGATTCCGCCGGCACAGCGGTGCCGCGCAAGGACGCACGGGTCCCCGAACTCGACACGTTTGTGGCGCCGCCGCTCCCCGCGGCCGGCGCCGGGGTGCTCCGCATCGGGGGAGTGCCGGCGGCCCGCGCGCTGATGCGCGTCACCTTGCCGGCGGCGGCACGCGACTCCGCGGCGATCGTGCGCGCCACGATTCAGCTGGTCCCCACCGAGCCAGTGCTCGGCGCACCAGGGGACTCGATCCGGATTCTCGCTCAGGCCGTCACCGCCAATTTTGGAGCCAAGTCGCCGCTGCTCATCGTGCCGATCGACTCGGTGGAGATCCGCTCGACTGTGGCTGCGGTGGGGCAGGCGGACACCATTCGGGTCGACGTAACCGAGATCCTGCGGGCCTGGCTGGTGAACAAGGATTTGCCACACCTGCTCGTGCTCCGTGCCGTGCCCGAAGGATCGAGGCTCTCGGAAGTCCGTGCAGGATCGAGCGCGTTCACCGCGGCGCGGCCGACCCTACATATCACCTTTGTGCCCTCGGCTGAGCCGGGAGGATCATGATGGGCCGGCTCGTTGTCGTGTTGGCGGGGATCCTCGCCGCCGGAGGGCCAGCGGTCCTTGCGGCGCAGAACTCCGTATACGCGGTTCGCGGGATCGGATTTCCCGGCCGGCCGCTCAGTGCGCGTGCGCGTGCGCTCGGCGGTGGGCCGGCGGTCTTCGATCCGGTATCGGCCGTCAACCCGGCCGCCGCGACCGCATTCTCGCGGCTCACCGTCATCGCGGTGTCAGGCACGGAATACCGCACATATAAGATAGGCGACACCCGCGTAGAGGGACTCCGTGCCACGCGATTTCCCCTTGCACTAATCGGTGGAGCTATCACGCGCCGCGTGCACTACGCGTTCAGCTTCGCAAGCTATGCCGAGCGGACCTTCGACGTGATCTCGGCCGACACCGTGCCGTTGCGCGGCGAGCAGGTAGCGGTGGAAGATCGTCTGAGTTCCAACGGCGGGATCGTGGACCTGCGCGGCGCGGTCGCGTGGACCCCCGCGCGGCGGATCTGGGTCGGCGCGGCGATACATCTCATTAGTGGTTCGGCCAAGCTGGTGGTGCGGCGTGAGTTCGGCGACAGCGCATTCCGGTCGTTCCAGCGCACCGGCAAGGCCAGTTTCTCCGGGACCGGAGTATCCGCCGGTGCGATCGTGACGGTGGCGCCCGGCTTCCGCATTGGCGTGACGGGCCGAATCGACGGCACACTCGAGCAGGCAGTTGACTCGGTCCCGGCCGGGCGCGTGAACCTGCCCGTTACTCTGAGCGCGGGAATCGAGCTGGCGCCTCTGCCCGCGCTGCGTGTGACCGCCACGGCGGCATGGCGCTCGTGGTCAGATGCCGCCCCCGACCTCGTGGCGCCAGATGAGTCGGCGTTCGACACATGGGAGGTGGGAACGGGGATCGAACTCGGCGCGGCAGGCACGTCCCGGATTCCGCTGCGGCTCGGCTTCAGGTATGCGCAGCTTCCCTTCGCACCGGGTTCCGAGCAGGCCCGCGAGATCGACCTGGCGCTGGGCACCGGCTTGGTCTTCGCCTCGAACCGCGGACTGGTTGACTTCACGCTCGAGCGCGCGCTGCGCGACGGCGCCGGTGTTAGCGAGCGCGCGTGGCAGATCTCGGTTTCCATGACGGTGCGTCCGTGACCGCCGTCTACCTTCACACGTTCGGCTGCAAGGCGAATCAGTACGACACCGAGGTCGTGCGCCAGGCTCTCGAGACGGCGGGTGTGGCGGTGGTCGACGACCCGCTGCTCGCGGACGCGGCTGTGGTGAATTCCTGTACCGTGACACACACCGGCGAAGCGAAGATGCGCAGGCTGGTGCGGCGGCTCGCGCGGATGCGGCCCGGCGTGCGGACGGTGGTAATGGGCTGTGCTGCGGCCCTGGACGATGGGGCCATTGCAGCGCTGCCGGGTGTGGAGCGGGTCGTACCGGGTGCCGACCCCACCGCTGTGCTTGCCGCCCTCGGCGTCCCCGACGTCCCAATGAAGCGCATCTTGCGCACCTTCGCCCGCGGGAGCCGCGCGTGGCTCAAAATCCAGGACGGCTGCGACGAGCACTGCACGTTCTGCGCGACGGTGCTCGCGCGCGGTACGAATCGCTCGCGACCGGCGTCGGAGATTCTCGAAGAGGCAAGGGCATTGGCGGCCACCACCGACGAGATCGTGCTCACGGGCGTGCATATCGGGTCGTACGGCCGGGATAGGGGCGGTTCCTTGGGTGAACTCGTCGAGTTGCTGGTCAACAGTGTGCCGGGGTTACGATTCCGTCTCTCGTCGGTAGAGGCGACAGAGGTCGATGACCGGCTGGCAGAGTTGATGATCGGGGCACCGGACCGTCTCGCGCCGCACCTGCACGCGCCGCTTCAGTCGGGGTCCGATCGACTGCTGCGTCGCATGGGGCGGCATTGGTACACGGCCGCGGGTTACGTTGAGCGGATCGAGCGGTTGGCGGCCCGGATGTCGGCGTTCGGGCTCGGCGCCGACATCATAGTGGGGTTCCCTGGAGAGACGGCCGACGATCACCGTGCCACCCGCGATGTCCTGACCGATCTTCCGTTCACCTATGCCCACGTCTTCCCCTATTCCGAACGGCCGGACGCGGCCGCGCGACGCCTGGGCCCACCGGTGCCGGCTGCCGTGGCCAGCGCGCGCTCTGCGGAACTGCGCGCGCTGGTCGCCGAGAAAGCGGCGTCGTACACGGCGCGGCGAAGTGGTGAACCCGGCGACGTCGTGCTCCTGGGCAGGCGCGCCGGATGCTTCGAAGGACTCACCGGAGATTACCTTACGGTTCGTCTTTCGACCGCCGCCGGAGCCCTCCCCAGCCGATTCACGGGACTGCTGCGCGGCAACGATAACGGACTCACTGTCGAGTGGAGCGGGCACTGATGAAACGGGTCTACATCGAGACCTACGGCTGCCAGATGAACGTCGCCGATACCGAGGTGATACTCGGACTGCTCGGCCGGGAAGGGTATGCGGCGACCGACGATCCGGGCGCGGCCGACGTCATGCTCGTCAATACCTGCGCGGTGCGGGATCGCGCCGAGCAGCGCGTAATCGGGAGGTTGGGAGAACTGCAGCGCTACAAGCGGCCGGGAGTGGTCCTCGGCGTGGTAGGCTGCATGGCGCAGCGGCTGGGACCGACCCTGCTCGAGCAGGCGCCCTACGTCGATCTCGTCATCGGACCGGACGGTTACCGTGCGCTGCCGGAACTGATCGAGGGCGCGCGCGGTGGGGCACGAGCGGCCGAGACCACGTTCAAGGCGTGGGAACACTACGAGGACATCCCGCTCGAGCGGACCGGGCGGGTCGGGGCGTTCGTCACGGTGCAGCGAGGCTGCGATTATCGGTGCACCTTCTGCATCGTTCCGATGACGCGCGGACCGGAACGAAGCCGTAGACTGGCGGATGTTCTCACGGAAGTGCGCCGGCTGGCTGCCGAGACGGTCACCGAGGTCACGCTGCTCGGCCAGACGGTCAACAGTTATCACGATGGTGAACACGATTTTGCCGAACTGTTGCGCGCGGTCGGCGCCGTTCCCGGGATCCGCCGTGTCCGGTTCACGAGTCCCTATCCCACAGACTTCACGGACCGTGTCGTTGCGGCGATGGCGGAGGTACCTGCGGTCTGCGAGCACGTGCATCTGCCGGCGCAGAGTGGCTCGTCCCGCGTCCTCAAGCGGATGGGTCGGCGCTACACCCGCGAGCGCTATCTGGAATGCGTCGCGCGGCTGCGGCAGGCGATACCCGAGATCGCCATCACGACCGACCTCATCGTCGGGTTTCCGGGAGAGACCGAGACCGATTTCGCGCGTACGGAGAGCCTGGTCCGCGAGGTCGGTTTCGACGGCGCGTTCACGTTCAAGTACTCGCCGCGTGAGGGAACGGGAGCCTTGCGGCTCCCCGATGCCATCCCCGACGAGGTGGCGGGCGAGCGGCTCGAGCGCCTCATCGAGACCGTTCGCGCCGTCGCGCGACAGCGCAACATGCGACTCGTCGGCTCCACCCACGAGGTGCTGGTGGAGAAGCTGGCCAAGCGCGGTGGCCTGTTGCAGACACGGACCCGCACCAACAAAGTGGTGCTGGTGGACGGGCCGACCGACTCGATCGGCTCGTATCTCGACGTTCGGCTTACCGGCACGACCGGCTCGACATTCACCGGCGTTCCCGTTCCCGTTCCCGTCGGCCGGGAGCTGGCGATATGGCGATAGCCAACCTGAACGAGGAGATCGTGGGGCGGGAGTACGAACGCCTCGCTTCCACGGTGCCGGACTGCCGCATCGTGCAGGAATCACCGCGACCGGAGTGCAGCCGGAGGGCCGCGGGAGGCGGGTGATCGTGCGGCGGCGCTGATGCCGCCGGTCGGGCAATTCGTGGTCGCGTTCGGGGCCGGTCTGTGGACCGGCCTCGTGTTTTTGGTTCCCGGTGGCGTGATTGTGCCACTCGGCATGCTCGCGATTGCGCTCGCGCGCACCTCCCAATGGCGCGGCGTCCTGCTCGCCGCGCTGCTGCTGGGGTGCGCGACCGGCGTGCGGGCCGGCCGGGCGCGGGACCGCTCATGCGCCGTGCAATGGTCCGCCGGGCAGCATGCCGCGATTCTCAAGGTGCACGACGCGCCTGGAGAGCGGGGGCTGACCACCGGCACGATCGTTCACGCGCCGGAGGGCTGCGACGGGCTCTTGCGCCTGCGCATCGACGGAGATCAGGTTGACGCCGGCGCCACCGTGGTCGCGGTTGGGAGCTTCCATCCCGCGGGCGGATACCGGATCCGGCACCTCCGCACGTTTCATCGCGCCCGGACGTTGCGCTACGTGGTGCGCGATGCCGTCAGCCGCCGGCTGCGGCGGCTCTACGGTGAGCGTGCGTTCCTCGTCGAGGCCCTTGTGCTCGGCCGGCGCAGCGACATTCCGGCCACCCTCCGCGCCGAGTTCGCCGACAGCGGGCTCGCACATCTGCTGGCCATCTCCGGGTTGCATATCGGGTTCCTCGCCGGCTGGCTGGTGCTGCTTGCCCGCATGTTCGGGGCGCGCCGCCGTGCGTGGGCCTTCGCCGCGGTTGCCATCTGGGGGTTCGTGGCGTTGCTGGGTTTTCCGGCCCCGGCCACGCGGGCCGCGACCTTCGTGACGCTGTTCGGGGTGGCGCGCCACCGGCAGCGGCATCCGCCTCCAGGGGCCGTGCTGGGCGTCGCCGTTCTCGTAGTGCTGGCCATAACACCGGGAGCGGCGACACAGGTCGGTGCGTGGCTGTCGGTGGCGGCAGTGTGGGGCACGTCGCTCGCGCGTCGCGTGATCCGCGGCCCGGCGCGACGGGGTCCGATCCGCAGGCTGCTCGCCGTCTCCGTTGGGGCCACGCTCGCGACGGCGCCGATCACAGCGTTCGCGTTCGGCGCCGTGGCGCCGATCGGCATCGTTGCCAACGTGGTGGCTGTCCCGCTGGCGGGCCTGGCCGTGCCCGGTGTGTTCGCGAGCCTCGTTGCGGGCGGCCCGGTGGCTGGGGGCACCGGGCTGATCCTCACGGTGATCGAGCGGGTTGCCCGGATCGCCGCGGCCGTGCCGGGCGGCCACATCGCTGGGGTGCCCGGTGTGCGGTTCGCCGCCCCGTGGGCCGCGATCCTGATTGCCGCTACCTGGTTCGTCGTTCGGAGACCCACCTGGGGCATCGTGCGTCGCCGCCTGCTCGTGGCGGGCGCCGCCGCGAGCTGGCTGGTCGTGGCAGCCGGGCATCTGCCCGACGGGGCCCGGGGTGACGAGGTGACCATACATTTTCTCGACGTCGGCCAGGGCGACGCGATCGCCGTGCGAACGCCTCGCGGCCGGTGGGTGCTAGTGGATGCGGGTCCGCGGAGCTTCGGCGGCGGCGACGCCGGCCGGCGGGTCGTCGTGCCGTTCCTGCGCCGCCACGGCGTGCGCGCTCTCGACCTGGTGATCGTCTCCCACGGCGACGCCGACCATCTGGGCGGGGTCCCGGCCGTGGTACGCGCGCTTCCGCCGGCGCTCGTGCTCGAGCCAGGTCAGCCGCTCGGCACCGAGCTCTACCTCGAGCATCTCGCAACGGTCGATGCCGCGGGCGCGATGTGGCGCCCCGCTCGGGCGGGCGACACGATCACCGTCGACGGGGTACGGTTTGCCGTGCTCCATCCGACGCGGTCGTGGCTCCGCCGGGAGGTGCGGGCCAACGAGAATTCCGTGGTCGTCCAGCTGACCTTCGGCCGGTTCGATCTGCTCCTGACGGGTGACATCGGGTGGCCGGCGGAATCCCTGCTGGTGGGAGCGGTGCGGCGGATCGAGGTCCTCAAGGTCGGGCATCACGGATCCTCGGGTAGCTCGAGTGCCGCGTGGCTCGACGCGCTGCGCCCGAAGGTCGCGGTAGTCTCGGTCGGGCCCAACACCTACGGCCATCCGGCGCGATCCGTGCTGGAGAGGCTCACCGACCGTGGGATCGCCCTCTTCCGTACCGACCGCGGCGGGACGGTGACGGTCCGCTCGGACGGACGCTATTTTACGGTACGCCAGGGCAAGCCCAACTCTCTCCGTGCGAGGCTCCAGTGTCGCGTGCTGCGTTGGTTACGATCGAGAGTTTCATCGTCGAACAGGAACGATTGCATCCTGAGGCGACCGGGGAACTCACCAGCCTCCTTTACGACGTGGCCCTAGCCGCGAAGCACATCGCCGCGTTCACCCGGCGTGCCGGACTCGTCGACGTCCTCGGGAAGGCGGGGGCGGTAAACGTGCAGGGCGAAGAGCAGCAGAAGCTCGACGTGCTCGCGAACGAAGTGATGCAGAGCGTGATCGGGAAGACGGGCAGGGTGTGCGTCTGCGCGTCGGAAGAAGATGAACACCCCGTCCCCGTTCCCCTGGAGAACAGGCCGGGCAAGTACGTGCTCACCTACGACCCGCTCGATGGTTCCTCTAACATCGATGTGAACGTTTCGGTCGGCACGATCTTCTCGATCCACCGTCGCATCACTCCTGCCGGACGGCCGGGGACGCTCGAGGACTGTCTCCAGCCGGGTCGTAGCCAGGTTGCGGCCGGCTACGTCATGTACGGATCGAGCACCGTGTTGGTGTATTCCGCGGGGAGGGGCGTGCATGGCTTCACCCTGGAACCCACGATCGGTGAGTTCCTGCTGAGCCATCCCAACATCACGACCCCGCCGTTAGGCACGTACTACAGCATCAACGAGAGCTATTACGATCGCTGGTCGGAGGGATACAAGGCCGTCGTGCGGGCGTTCAAAGGGCTCGACGGTGCCGGACACGGCAGGAACGCGCGCTATATCGGGTCGCTGGTGGCCGACTTCCACCGCAACCTGATGAAGGGCGGCGTCTTCATGTACCCCGCCGATAGCAAGTCACCGCAGGGGAAGCTGCGCCTCCTCTACGAAGCGGCGCCGCTGGGGTTCATCGTGGAGGCGGCCGGCGGGGCGGCGTCGGACGGTGAGCGGCCGATCCTCGATATCGAGCCCACCTCGCTCCACCAACGCACGCCGCTGGTGATCGGGAGCAGGGACGACGTCGCCTTCGTCGAGCGCACGCTGGCATCGAGGAAAGCCGGCGTGTCGTGACTGACGAGCGCCGCTCGCCATCCGGAATACCGATCGACCCGGCTTACGGGCCGGAGGCGCCCGGCGCCTTTCCCTTCACGCGCGGGATCCACCCGACGATGTACCGCAGGCGGCTCTGGACGATGCGGCAGTACGCCGGGTTCGGCACCGCCGAGCAGACCAACGCGCGGTTCCACGACCTGTTGGATGCGGGCCAGACGGGACTCTCGGTAGCGTTCGATCTCCCGACTCAGATGGGGTACGACTCGGACGCGGCCGTTGCCGCCGGCGAGGTGGGCCGTGCCGGCGTAGCGATCGATACGGTAGACGATCTCGCGCGAGTCTTCGATGGCATACCGCTCGATCGGGTTTCGACGTCGATGACCATAAATGCCACGGCGGCGATTCTGTTGGCGATGTACATCGTGATGGCGGAGGAACGCGGTGTTCCGCGTGCGGCGCTGCGCGGGACGATCCAGAACGACATCCTCAAGGAATACGTGGCCCGCGGGACGTACATATACCCGCCGGAACCGTCCCTGCGGCTTATCACCGACATCTTCAGGTTCGTCGCCGACGAGGAAATCCCCTTCAACCCGATCTCGGTCAGCGGCTATCACATCCGGGAAGCCGGTGCCACCGCGGTGCAGGAGGTAGCCTTCACCTTCGCCAACGGGATCGAGTACCTCGATCGCGCCCGCGTCGCGGGGTTGGATCCGGCGGCGGTGGCATCGCGGATCTCGTTCTTCTTTGCGTGCCACAACGATCTGTTCGAGGAGGTCGCCAAATTCCGGGCGGCACGGCGACTCTGGGCGAAGATCGTGCGCCAGCGCTACAGCGGGACCGATGCCGCGTGCCGGATGCGGTTCCACACGCAGACAGGCGGGTCCACGCTCACCGCGCAGCAACCGCTCAACAACGTCGTCAGGGTCACGGTGCAGGCCTTGGCCGCGATTCTGGGCGGGACGCAATCCCTGCACACCAACGCCTACGACGAGGCTCTGGCGCTGCCGAGCGCCGAGGCGGCGCGGCTCGCGCTCCGGACGCAACAGGTGCTTGCCCACGAGTCCGGCGTGGCGCAGACGGTAGACCCACTCGGTGGATCGCACTATGTGGAGCATCTCACCGACACGATCGAACGGGAGGTGCGGGTCCTGCTGGATGAGATCGAAGCGGGCGGTGGCGCGGCAGCGGCGATCGCGCGGGGTGAGTTCCAAGACGCCATCGCCCGCTCCGCGTACGAGCAGCAGCGCGCCCAGGAACGAGGCGACCTGACCGTGGTTGGGGTGAACAAGTTCGTCCAGGACGAGCCACCGCCTTTCGTTCAGGCGCCCGACTACTCCGCGCTGGCCGGGGAGCAGATGGCACGGGTGCGAGAGCTGCGGGGCAGGCGGAGCCACGCTCCGTGGCGGACGGCACTGGATCGGTTGCGCGATTCCGCGCGCGGCGGCGGCGGCGGCGGCGGGGGAGGGGGCGGGGGCGGGGGCGACCCACTAATGCCGGGTATCGTGGAGGCCGTGCGCGCGCGGGCCACGGTCGGCGAGATCACTGATGCGTTCCGCGAAGTGTGGGGCACCTTCCGCGCCGTTGCTTGACCACCTGTCGCAGCGTCGCTAAGTTCATGTTGTGTAACTCATTACAAGGCTTGTAATGCCGACCTATGCCTACCTGTGTCCCAGCTGCGGGCACCAGTTCGAGAAGTTCCACAAGATGAGTGTCACCAGACGGCCGGCGTGCCCGGAGTGCCGCACGACGACCAATCGTCTGATAACGGGTGGGGCTGGGCTCGTCTTCAAGGGCTCCGGGTTCTACATCACCGACTACAAGAAGAAGTCGAAAGACGGCGAGGAGAAACCCGCCGAATCCGAGAAAAAGGACAAGAGCGGCGACGGAAAGAGCGCGCCGAAGTCCGACTCCAAACGCAAGAACACGGAGGCGTAACCCTGAGCGCAGGCGTCGACCGGTTGCGGGACGCGCTCGCCGGTGTCGCCCGTGATCTGGGTGCGCCGGGCGCCGCGTTCGTTCTCGAACGGCCGCGGGACCCGTCGCACGGTGACTACGCTACCAATCTCGCGCTGCAGCTCTCCAAACAGCTGCGGCGGAATCCGCGCGACATCGCGGCCGAGCTGGTGGAGCGCCTGGCGTTGCCGAGCGACGTGGTCGAGAAGGTTGAGATTGCCGGCCCCGGTTTCGTCAACTTCTTTCTGGCCGATACCGCCTTCTCTGAGGTCGTCTGGACCATCCTCGAGGCCCGAGATAGCTACGGCTGCTCCGGCGTCGGCACGGGAAGACGGGTCAACGTCGAGTTCGTCTCCGCGAACCCTACGGGACCGCTCCACGTGGGTCACGGGCGCGGTGCCGCCCTGGGTGACGCGATCGCGTCACTCCTTCAGGCCACCGGATACGAGGTGACCCGCGAGTTCTACGTCAATGATTCCGGGGTGCAGATCGACCGGCTCGCCCGATCGGTTTGGGCGCGGATACAGCAACGGGTCGGGCGCGCAGCAGAGATTCCGGAGGGCGGCTACCACGGTGCCTACCTGGTCGAGCTGGCGGATGGCCTGCTGGAAGAGGAGGGACGCGCGTTCGCCGACCTCCCCGAAGCGGAGGCGATCGCGCGCTGCCGCCGGGCGGCAATCGAGGATCAACGCGCACAGCAGGACAGGGACCTCGAGGCGTTCGGTGTGTATTTCGACGTACTGAGCGAGGAATCCTCGCTCTACGAAAGCGACATGATCGAGGAAACGCTCGTGGCTCTCGACCGCTGCGGCCTCACCTATGAGCGGGACGGCGCACGGTGGCTCGCCACCTCACGGTTCGGTGATGAGAAGGACCGGGTCATCCGCAAGCAGGACGGGACGTATACCTATCTCCTCCCTGATCTCGCCTATCACCGTTACAAGGCCCGGCGCGGATTCGACCGCGCGATCGACGTGTGGGGGGCCGACCACCACGGATACGTCGCCCGCATGCGCGCCGGCCTCGTCGGGCTCGGGTTGCCGGAGGATTTCTTCACGGCCGTGATCGTGCAGCTCGTGCGGGTGATGCGTGGCGGGGAGGAAGTGCGCTTCTCGAAACGGTCGGGGGATTTCGTCACGTTGCGGGATCTCTTCGAGGAAACCGGCGTTGACGCGGCACGATACTTTTTCCTGTCCCGTCGGGGCGACTCGCAGTTCGTCTTCGACGTGGATCTCGCAACCAAGCAGTCGGAGGAGAACCCGGTCTACTACGTGCAATACGCGCACACACGGATGGCAGGCATCCTGCGAAACGCGGAGGTCGATCCGGACACTTTCAAACGCGGGTCGGTGGATCTGAGCGTGCTGCGTGAGGATGCCGAGCAGGAGCTGTTGAAATCGTTGGGGGCCTACCCGGGCGTCGTCGGCAAGGCGGCGGAACTGCTCGAGCCGCACCGTATAGTCGCGTATCTGGACGACCTGGCCCGGTTGGTGAACGGGTGGTACCACCATCACCGGGTGCTCGGGGAGCCGGAGCCCATTGAGCGGGCGCGGCTCGCATTGGCGCGCGCCGCACAGCAGGTACTACGCAACGCACTCACCCTCTTGGGGATCAGTGCCCCGGAACGGATGTAAGCGTGAGCCTTCTCGTCGTTGGCAGTATAGCCCTCGATTCCGTGGACACGCCGTTCGGGTCCACGGCGGACGCCCTGGGCGGCTCGGCGGTGTTCTTCGCGTTCGCCGGCTGTCTGCTCCATCCGGTCCAGGTGGTCGGCATCATCGGCGACGACTACCCGGTCGAACAGCTGGAGCGACTGGAGCAACGCGGCGTTGATCTCAGCGGGGTCGTTCGCGCGCAGGGAGAGAGCTTCCGGTGGAAGGGGAAGTACTCGTATGACCTCCAGAACCGGGAGACGCTCGAAACGCGGCTCGGTGTCTTCGCGGATTTCCAACCCAGGATCCCCGCCGAGTTCCGGGATGCCCAGTTCGTTTTCCTTGGCAACATCGACCCCGAGTTGCAGCTCGGTGTGCTGGATCAGGTTAGCGACCCGAAGCTGGTCGCGTGCGACACGATGAACTATTGGATCCAGGGGAAGCGCGACGTCCTCCTCGAGCTGCTGCGGAGAGTGGACGTGTTGATGGTCAACGACGCCGAGGCGAGGCAGCTCTCGGGTGATTGGAACGTCTATCGCGCCGCGAGTTGGATTCTCCGGCACGGGCCCCGGTACGTCGTGATCAAACAGGGGGAGTACGGAGCGGTCTTGGTGGGCGCTGATGGGATCTTCTACGTGCCTGCCTACCCGTTGGAGGAGGTTTTCGATCCGACGGGCGCGGGCGACGCGTTCGCGGGCGGGTTCATGGGACATCTTGCACGCACGGACGACCTGTCGCATGACAACCTGCGGCGCGCCATGGTGTTCGGCAGCGCCATGGGCTCGTTTGCGGTGGAACAGTTCTCGGTGCGACGCTTCGACGAGATCAGCTCGGCCGAGATTGCCGACCGGATCGAGCATTTCGCCGAACTGGTTCGTTTCGATATCGCCCCCGAGTGGGAACATGTCGACGGCTGAGCAGTACCGGGCCGCCGGCGTCGATCTGGATGCGGCGCAGGCCGCGAAGACACGCATCACGGCGGCGCTGGCATCGACGCGCACGGCGCTGGCCCACGGCGCGGCCGGCGCCTTCGGTGGCATGCTCCGGCTCCCGTCCGACATTGCCGATCCCGTGATGGTGATGAGCACCGACGGTGTGGGAACGAAGCTGCTGGTGGCCATCCGGGCCGGGCGCCACGACACGATCGGCGAGGACCTCGTCAACCACTGCGTCAACGACATCCTGGTGCACGCCGCCCGTCCGCTCGCGTTTCTCGACTACATAGCCGTCGCCGAGATGGTCCCCGAGACGGTGGCGGCCCTCGTCGAGGGAGTGGCACGCGCCTGCCGCGCGCACAGGATGACGCTCGTTGGCGGTGAGACGGCCCAGCTCGCCGACCTCTACCGTCCGGGCCACTATGATCTGGCCGGGACGATCGTGGGAGTGGTCTCCGAGCGCGCAGCGCTGCACGGGGACCGTGTGCGGGTGGGTGACGAGCTGGTCGGATACGGGTCCTCCGGACTCCACACCAACGGATACGCGCTCGCGCGACGCCTCCTCTTCGACCAGCTGGACCTCGAGCTGGACACGCACCTGGAGGATCTCGGTGCGATGCTCGGCGACGTGTTGCTGAGAGTGCATCGGAGCTACTACGCCGCCGTGGCGCCGGTTCTGGATCGTATGCACGCGCTCGCCCACATCACGGGCGGCGGCATCGCCGGCAATCTCACGCGGTCGCTTCCCGACGGGTGTGGCGCCCGAGTGGATTCTTGCGCGTGGCCCGTACAACCCATCTTCCGGTTGCTCGGCTCTTCCGGCAGTATATCGCCCGACGAGATGTTCCGCGTGTTCAACATGGGCATAGGGATGATCTCCGTCGTCTCGTCGGACCACATCGACGGCGTGCGCGACGCCGCGACCGCCGCAGGCGTCGAGACCTGGGTGATCGGGGAGGTGGTTGCGGGCGGTGGCGTTACGATCGTTCCCTGACCATGCAGGAGCGCGAAGCGATGGCGCGCGCGACCGCGCTCGCACTCCGAGGCTGGGGACGCGTAGCACCCAACCCGCTGGTCGGAGCGGTCCTGTTGCGTGATGGTACGCCGGTGGCCGACGGGTTCCACGCGGAGTACGGCGGCCCGCATGCCGAGGCGGCGGCGCTGGCGCGGTGCGACGACGCCCGCGGCACCACATGCGTGGTGACACTGGAGCCGTGCGCCCATCATGGCAAGACGCCACCGTGCGCCGATGCGCTCATCGCGGCGGGTGTGACGCGTGTCGTGATAGCCGGCCGTGATCCGGGCGCGGAAGCACGCGGCGGCGTCGAGCGCCTGCGCGCCGCCGGCGTCGAGGTGACGATCGGGACGGAAGCACGCGAAGCCGCGGCGATGAACGCCGCATATCTCTGGGGAGTGGCGCGGCCGGAACGGCCTTTCGTGGCGTTGAAGCTGGCGACGTCGGTTGACGGATTCATCGCCGACGTGGCTGGCGGTTCAAAGTGGATCTCCGGTGAGGCCGCCCGCGAGTTCGTTCACTGGCTACGGGCCGGGTTCGATGCCATAGGGGTCGGGCGGCGCACGGTTGAGGTTGACGATCCGGCGCTGACGGTGCGGGGGGCCGTCGTCCCACGTAATGTGCCGCTCCGCGTCGTGTTCGCCCGCGACGGTATGGTGCCGAGTGACGGGCGGCTCATCGCCACCGCGTCCGAGACGGCGACGCTCGTTATCGTCGGCTCGGGTGTGGCCGGCCGGGCGGCCGCGCAGTTGGGCCGATTCGGAGTGCGCGTGCTCGGCGCCGATGGGTTGGGGGACGCGCTGCGGGTACTCCGTGGCGAGGGCGTGCGCTCGCTCCTGGTGGAGGGGGGCGGGCAGCTCGCGGGCGCCCTGCTCGACGCCGGACTGGTAGACCGGCTCTACTGGATTCAGTCCCCGATCTGGCTCGGTGGCGGCGTCACGGCGTTCGGGACGCGGAATGCGGTGCCGCTGGGAGAGGCGCTTCCTTGGTCAGTCGTCGAGCGCCGCGCATTGGGACCGGATACATTACTGGTGGTCGATCGCGAACTATGTTTACCGGCATCGTAACCGCGGTAGGACGCATCGAGAGCGTCGAACGCCAGGATGATCGCCTCCGACTGCGGATCAAAGCACCGTATCGGGATCTGGAGCTGGGGGAGAGCATCGCGGTCGCCGGCGTGTGTCTCACCGTGGTGGAGTGTGAGGATGACGTCTTCGCGGTCGATGCTGTCGTGACGACCCGCAGCCGCACCCGTTTCGGGGAGTTTGTGCCGGGCGACCCGGTGAATCTGGAGCGGCCGCTCGCCGTTGGAGACCGGCTGGGTGGGCATTTCGTGCAGGGGCATGTGGATGGTCTCGGTGAGGTGCTGGCGGTCCGCGAGGAAGCGGATGCGGTCCTGGTGGACATCCGGCTCCCGCAGCCGGTGGCCGAGCTGTCGATCCCGCACGGATCCATCACCGTCGACGGTGTGAGCATGACCATCAACGCGATGCCCGAACCCGATGTGGTGCAGATAGCCGTCATCCCGTATACGCGCGAGCAGACCACCCTGGGACGGCTCGTCCCCGGCGCGCGTGTCCACGTGGAAGGCGACGTGCTCGGGAAGTTCGTGCGCCAGCTACTTCATAAGGAAAGCTGAGATGGGTTTTGGAACGATAGATCAGGCGATAGCCGATTCCCGGGCCGGCAAACTAGTCATCGTCGCGGACGACGAAGACCGTGAGGCGGAAGGGGATTTCATCACTACTGCCGAGCTGGTGACGCCCGAGAAGATCAACTTCATGGCGACGCACGGCCGGGGGCTCATCTGCCTCACGCTCACGTCCGACCGGTGTGACGCGCTCGGCCTGCCGCAGATGGCCGACGGGAGTTCGGAGTCGTCCGAGACGGCGTTCACGGTGAGCATCGATGCCGAACGCCGGTTCGGGGTCACCACGGGAATCTCGGCGGCGGACCGCGCCAAGACGATCCATGTAGCCATCGACCCGTCCACCGTGCCTGCGGACCTGCGACGTCCCGGCCACATCTTCCCGTTGCGCGCGCATTCTGGCGGCGTCCTCCAGCGCGTGGGTCACACCGAGGCGAGCATCGATCTCGCCCGCCTTGCCGGTCTCTACCCGGCCGGTGTGATCTGCGAGATCCTGGCCGAGGACGGCGCCATGATGCGGCGCCCGGCGTTGGAGCGGTTCGCACGAGAACATAGCATGACCCTCATCACTGTGGCGCAGCTGGTGGCGTATCGGTTGCAGCATGAACGCCTGGTCCACCGGGTGGCGGAGGCGCGACTGCCGACGCCCTACGGGACGTTCCAGATCATCGGTTACAAGAACGATATCGACGATCACGAGCATATAGCGTTGGTCTACGGCGAGGTCGCGGGCAAGCGTGACGTGCTGGTGCGCGTGCACTCGAAGTGCACCACGGGCGACACCTTCGAGTCCTCGCGATGCGACTGCGGCTGGCAGTTGCGGAGCTCGATGCGCCGGATCGCCGAGGAGGGTGCGGGTGTGATCGTATACCTCGACCAGGAAGGCCGGGGGATCGGGCTCCTCAACAAGCTGAAGGCCTACGAGCTTCAGGATCTCGGGCACGATACCGTTGAGGCGAACGAGCGGCTCGGGTTCGCGCCCGACCTGCGCAACTACGGCATCGGCGCGCAGATCATCGTCGACCAGGGGCTCAGCTCGATCAGGATTCTGACCAACAACCCGCGCAAGCTCCACGGGCTCGACGGCTACGGGCTCGAGATCGTCGCGCGGGAGCCCATTGTCGCGAATCCGACCGAAGAGAACCGCGATTACCTGGCGGTGAAGCGCGACAAGCTGGGTCATCTGCTCGACCACTAATGGCATCCGGTACGGAACCGCACGCGGCGGGCGGCGAACGGGTGCTGGTCTGCGCGAGCCGTTTCAATGAGGCGGTGACGCGCCGTCTGGTTGACGGTGCTCTGGCGACCTTGCGCGAGCACGGCTTCGGGGAGGATCGGGTCGATGTCGTGTGGGTGCCGGGTGCGTTCGAGCTGCCGGTGACGTTGCAGCGCTGCCTGGCGACGAGCCGCTACTGTGTGGCGGTCGCTGTAGGAGCGATCGTGCGGGGCGAGACCCCGCACTTCGACTACATCGCGCGCGAGACGACGCGGGGGCTAGGCGACGTTGCGCTACGACATGGGGTTCCCATAGGGTTCGGCGTGCTCACCTGCGACACGCTCGACCAGGCGCTGGCGCGGGCGGGTGGAGCGGCTGGGAACAAGGGTGGAGAAGCGGCGGCTGCCGCTGTGGAAGCGCTGCGTGCGATCAGACGAGTGGAGAGGGATGCTCCGGCCTGAGTCGAAAGCGCGGGCGCGGGCCCTCCAACTGCTTTATGCGTGGGAGCTGCGAGACCGGCCGCCGATCGCCGATCTCGCGGATCGCCTCGTGCCGTTGTGTCGCGGACGGGGGAAGGAGCTGCAAGCGGCCGAGGCGCTGGCCCGAGCGGTGGCTGATGAGGTAACGCGGCTCGACGACGAGATTGAGCAAGCGGCGGCCCACTGGCGGCTTCCGCGGATGGGCGTCGTCGAGCGGAACATCTTGCGGCTCGGTATGCACGAGCTGATCAGCAGCGACACTCCGGCGCCCGTGATCATCTCGGAGGCGCTGCGCCTCGCGCATTGGTTCGCCGGGGGCAAGGCTCCCGCGTTCATCAACGGCGTGTTGGATGCCTTGGCGCGCCGTCACGGTCGGCTGTGAAGATCCTCGCCGTCAACTGGCTGGATCTGGAGAACCCACAGGCCGGCGGCGCCGAGGTACATTTTTTCGAGATCTTCGGCAGGCTCGTCGAGGCCGGTCATGAAGTGGATCTCGTCACGTCAGGCTGGAACGGGGCGGATCCCGAGACGCGACTGCGCGGTGTGACGGTCCGGCGCTACGCCGGGCGCTACACCTTCGCCATGCGCGGGCGCGGGGCGGTTCGGGCGGCTATCCGCAGGAACCGCTACGACGTGGTCGTCGAGGACATCAACAAGCTGCCGCTATACCTGCCAACCGTCACACGGCTGCCGGTTTACGTGATCGTGCCTCACCTGTTCGGGACCACAGCCTTCCGTGAGGCGACGTTCCCCGTCGCTGCCACCGTATGGCTCGCCGAGCAGGCGATCCCATTCGTGTATCGGCGGGCCGCGTTCCACGCGATCAGCGTCAGCACGCGCGACGATCTCGTCGCGCGCGGCGTGGCTCCGGAACGCGTGCGGGTGATCTATCCCGGAGTGGATACCGACTGGTATACGCACGACGCCGTAGTCGGGCGCGAGCGCGTGCCGACCTTCCTGTACGTGGGGCGGTTAAAGCGTTATAAAGGGTTGGAGGTCGCGATCCGCGCCATTGCGCTGAGTCGGCGGGATGGAGTCGACTTCCGGCTTCTGATCGCCGGCCAAGGAGACGATCGCGTTCGGCTCGAACGGCTGGCCGCCTCGCTGGGGTTGGTGGAGGCCGTACAGTTTCTCGGTTTCGTTTCCCATGAAGAGAAGCGATCGTTGATGCGGCGGGCGTGGGCTGTGGTGTTTCCGTCCGCCAAAGAGGGTTGGGGGATCTCCAACGTTGAGGCGGCCGCTTGCGGCACGGCGGCGATCGCGTCCGATAGTCCCGGGCTCAGGGAGTCGGTGCGGCACGAGGAGACGGGGTTGTTGGTTCCCCATGATGATCCGGCCGCTCTGGCGGGGGCGCTACTGCGCCTCGGAACGGAGCCCGGACTGCCCGACCGGTTCGGACGCGCGGCCCGCGAGTTCGCCGAAACCCTGTCCTGGAACGCGGCGGCCGAACAGACCGCGGCCCATCTCGCCGAAACGATTCGTGCCAGCGGGCCCGAAGGAAAGGAGGACCAGCTGTGAAGATCAGCATCACGGCACGGCATTGCGACATACCCGATCAGTTGCGTGAACGGGCGTTGCTCCTGATGGCAAAACTCGCGAAGATAGCTCACCGGCCGCAGAGCGCCGAGGTGGTGTTCGACGAGGACCATCAGCGCAGGGTCGTGGAGCTGCGAATGTTCCTGACCCGGGGTCAGGCCCACGTCGCGTCCGGCGAGGCGGACAACTTCAGGTCCGCGCTGGACCGGGCGGTGGAGCGACTGCGGTCGCAACTGAACAAGAAAGGAGGTCGGCCCGCCCGACGCGCGCCGACTGCCTGACAATGGCGCTGACCGTCCGGGAACTGATCGAGCAGAAGGGCACGGAGTTGCAGCTCGCTGTCGTGACCGGAGACATCGGGTTGGAGCGCCGCATCACGGTACCCGAGGTCTCGAGCCCCGGCCTCGTACTGGCCGGTTACACCGAACGCTTCATGAGCGATCGACTCCACGTGCTCGGCGAGACGGAGATCGCGTACCTCCGGTCGCTCGGCGTCGAGGCGCGGCGGAGATCCGTCGAAACTTTCCTGAAGTACGATCTCCCGTGCGTGTTCGTCACGAAGGGGCTGAGCGTGCCGCGCGACCTCGTGCGCGCAGCCAGGGAACGGGAGATCCCTGTGCTCCGTAGTGGTCTCCAGACGGCCGAGTTCTACCGGCGCCTCACACCGTTTCTCGTGGATGCATTCGCGCCCACGACGACGATCCACGGGTCGCTGGCCGACGTGTATGGGGTGGGGCTGCTCTTCGTAGGGCCGTCGGGGATCGGCAAGAGCGAGTGTGTCCTCGACCTCGTCGAACGGGGACACCGGCTGGTGGCCGACGACGTCGTGCACGTCACTCGGCGCGGGACCGATCTGATCATCGGGAAGGGACATGAACTCTCGCACCACTACATGGAAATCCGCGGCGTCGGTCTGGTGGACGTGTCCGCCCTCTTTGGCGTGCGTGCGGTCCGGCAGCAGAAGCGTATCGAGGTCGTGGTGGAACTCCAGGAGTGGGAGACCGCTAAAGGCGAGATCGACCGCACGGGTCTGGACGTCAGGACCAAAGACATCCTCGGCGTCAAGCTGCCGCAGGTGATGGTCCCGCTGAATCCGGGAAAGAACATCACGGTGATCTCGGAAGTCGTGGCCATGAATCTTCTGCTGCGATACAGCGGCTACGATTCCGCGCGCACGTTCAACGATCGGCTCATTCGGCGGATGACGGAGCAGCGCGACCTGCGGCACTATCTCGAAGAGGACGATGAGTGAACAGTTGCGGGGCGTAGTCGTCTCGCACGGCGCGCTGGCTAGTGCGCTGGTCGACGCGGTCGGCAGGATCACTGGTGAGACCGATGCGCTGGTTCCGGTGAGCAATGAGGACTGCGGTCGCGAACTCCTGCTGGAACAGCTCGCGACGGCCGTGGGAGCGCAGCCGGCGGTGGTGTTCGTCGATCTTCCCAGCGGGAGTTGTCTACAGGCGTCGGCCGCCTACCTGCGAACCCACGATGAGGTCGCCGTGGTCGTGGGCGTCAACCTCGCCATGCTCATCGATTTCGTATATCATCGCGAAGCTTCCCCTGCCGATGCCGCACAACGGGCGATCGCCACGGGGGATCGCGCCATGCGCGTGTGGGCGCCATGAGCGTCCTGTTGGTACGGGTGGATGATAGACTCATCCACGGGCAGGTCGTAATAGGATGGGGCCGGGCCGTGAACTGCGAGCGGATCGTACTGATCGACGACGGGATTGCGCACAACGACTGGGAGCAGGAACTGTATCGTATGGGGGTGCCCGAAAACATGACAGTGGAGTTCGTTTCGGTGTCCGAAGCAGCATCGGCCTATCCGGCGTGGACCGTGAACGGTCAACGCACGATCGTGTTGCTGGCCGATGTTGATACGCTCGTCCGGTTCTGCTCCGTGGCGCCCGTAACGAAGGTGAATCTCGGCGGCATCCATGGGGGGGAAGACCGAACGGAGCGCCTGTCCTATGTCTTTCTCAGCCAGCGGGAACTGGAACAGCTGCGTGATCTGAGCGCGCGCGGCATCGAGATCACGGCGCAGGACGTGCCCACGGCACGGGCGATCGCATTAGAGGACCTGGCGCGGTGAATCCGGAACTGTGGTTGTTGCTCCTGTGGGGTGGGCTGGTCGGACTCGATCTCGTGAGCGTGCCGCAGATGATGATCGCCCGGCCGTTGGTCGCGGGGACGGTCGCCGGCGTGATTACGGGAGATCCGGGTTCCGGTATGGTGGTCGGGGTGATCCTGGAACTGTTCGCCCTGGATATCCTACCGGTGGGCGGAGTGCGGTATCCCGACTACGGCCCCGCCGCGGTGGCGGCAGCGTACACTGTGGCCGGCGCGCCCGGTCTTCTTGCGGTGGGAGTCGCGGTCGTGCTCGGGCTGCTCGTCGCCTACGCGGGCGAGTGGAGCCTGTTAGCGTTGCGACGCTGGAACTCGTGGGACGTACACCGGCACGCAGCGCAACTCGACGCGGGCGACGCGACGGTGATGCGGCGCGTGCATATTCGCGGCATCGGTCGCGATGCCGCACGGGCGGTGCTGCTGACCGGGTTTGGCCTCGCGCTAGCAGACGTGGTCCGCCGCTGGTCGTTCATCTCCGTCCGTGGCGCCGTGTTGTTGGCAGCGGTCATGATCGGCGTGGCGCTCGCGACGGCGACTGTCGGCACGCTCCGTCTCACGGAGGGTCGCCGCGGGATCACATGGTTCTCCGTCGGGCTGGGTCTGGGCGTCGTCTGGGTGGTGGCACGATGAGACGGGCTTTCGTCAGCACCGCGCTCCGTCTGTTCACGGTACAGGGATCGTGGAACCATGACCGGATGCTCGGTCTGGGGCTCGGTTATGCGACGGAGCCGCTGCTGCGGGAGCTGCCGGGTGGCGTCTCCGGTGACCGGTATCGCGCGGCGATGCGCCGAGCCGGCGGGTACTTCAACGCGCATCCGTACCTGACCGGGCTGGCCGCGGGCGCGATCGCGCGCGCGGAGCACGATGGGATCGCCGGCGAACAGGTGGAGCGTCTGCGGACGGTACTGCTGGGACCGCTCGGCTCGGTGGGCGACCGCCTGATCTGGGCCGGCACGCTCCCTGCCGCGTCCGGAATCGGCCTGGTGCTGTCGGCAACAGCACCGATCGGGGTGGGTGCCGTGACGTTCTTCGTGCTGCACAACCTCGCGCATCTGGTCGTGCGGTTCTGGGGCCTGCGGGCGGGATGGCGTCTAGGCACTGCAGTGGCCCGCGCGCTCGCGTCGCCGGCGTTGGTGACGGCGCTCAAGATAGTCGGGCCGGCCGCCGCGCTCCTCGTCGGCGCGGCGCTGCCGATAACCGGAGCCTGGTTGGTTAGCGATCTCGAAGTGGGCGCCCGGGTCGCCGCCGCGGCGATGTTCGTCGTTGCATTCCTCGTCACCCGCTGGATCGCGCCGACCCTGCGCGGCACGCGACTTGGCCTTCTGGTCGCCGCCGCGGTACTCATCGGGGAGTGGATGTGACGATGGCGGAACGGATCGTGGCCATCGTGAACCCGCTGGGGCTGCACGCACGACCGGCGGCCGAGTTCGTGAAGCTGGCATCCAGCTACCAGAGCGAGATTACGGTGCAGAAGGATGGTATGGTAGTGAATGGCAAGAGCATCATGGGCGTCATGACGCTCGCCGCGGAGTGCGGTAGCAAGCTCACGATTCGCGCCGAAGGTCAGGATGCCGAGCAGGCACTCGTCGCGCTGGTGGCGCTGGTAGAGAACGGATTCAGCCAAATATGAACGAGTCTCGCACACTGCAGGGTATCGGCGTTTCTCCCGGTATCGGCACCGGCCCGGCGATAGTCATCAGACGCGACCTCCCGGACGTACCGGACCGGGTCGTGCCGGCCGACGCCGTCGAAGCCGAAGTGATCCGGCTGCACGACGCCGTGGATTCGGTACGGCGCGGCCTGGAACAGCTGCGGCAGCGCGCGCGCGAACGGGTCGGTCCGGAAGAGGCGAAGATCTTCGATGCCCAGATCCTCATGCTGCAGGACGTCGAGTTCCTGAAAGGAGCCGAGCGGCTGATCCGCGACAACCAGCTCTCCGCAGAACGTGCATACGAGTTCAAGGCGCTGGAAGTGCGTGCGCTGTGGGCCAACTCGGGAAGCAGCCGGCTGCGCGAGCGTGTGGCCGATCTCTCCGGCCTGCAGATCCGGATACTCAACCACCTGCTCGGCCAGCCCGTCGACGAGGCGTTTGCCCCCACGGGCGGACGACCGTCAGTTGTGTTCCTGCGCGAGCTTACACCGGGTCTCACCGTGCAGTTCGAGCAGGACCACGTCGTCGGGTTCGTGAGCGAAGAGGGCACGCGAACCTCCCATGCAGCCATCCTCGCCCGGAGCCTGGGTATTCCCTGCGTGATGGGGCTGCCCGGCGTGCTACACGAGGTGCGTTCCGGGACGGAAGTCATCATCGACGGGGCGCGGGGAAGCGTGACGCTGTCTCCGACCGCCGAGCAGGTGAGCGAGGCCGAGGTGGCCGAGGGAAAACGCCACACTCTCCTGCGAGAGCTGGAAAGCGTGCTCGGGCAGCCTGCGGTCTCCCTAGACGGTGTGAACGTCACCCTGCGCGGCAACCTCGATCTGCCGGAAGAACTCGACCAGCTCGCAGGACAGGGTGCGGAGGGTGTGGGCCTCATGCGGACCGAGTTTCTCGTCGTGGGCCGCGCGGATCTCCCGAGTGAGGAGGAGCAGCTCGACTACTTCCGGCGGGTCGCGCGGCGATTTGCGCCCGCGCCGGTAATCGTGCGCAGCTTCGACGTCGGGGGCGACAAGTTCCCGGCCGCGTTCCGGATCCTGCCCGAGCCGAATCCCTTCCTCGGGTGGCGGGCCTTGCGGGTCTGTCTCGATCGGCCGGAGGTGTTCCTGCCGCAGTTGCGTGCCTTGCTGCGTGCCCGGATAGATGGCGACATCCAGTTGATGCTGCCGCTCGTCGTCGACGTGTCGGAGGTGGTGCGGACCCGCGAGCTGCTCGCTGAGGCCCGTGCGTCGCTGGCGCGCGACGGGCTGCGGGCGGCCGACGATCTGCCGGTCGGGGTCATGGTAGAGACGCCGGCCGCCGCCGCGATCGCGGATCGGCTGGCGGAGGTGAGCGACTTCCTCAGCGTGGGAACCAACGATCTCACACAGTACACGCTCGCGGTGGACCGCGGTAACGCCCGGCTCGCCGAGCGCTTCACGACCTACCATCCCGCAATCGTCAGGATGCTCCATGCGGTGCGGGATGCCGCAGTGCGTGCCCGGCTACCGATCAGCGTCTGCGGGGAGTTGGCCTCCGAACCGCTCGGCGCGTTCCTCCTGATCGGGCTCGGCTACCGCAACTTGAGCATCTCACCCGTGTCCCTGCCGCTGATTCGTTGGTTGGTGCGCCGGATCAATGCCTCTACGGCGGCGCGGGCGGCCGAAGCGGCCCGTGAGGCGGCGACGGCAGCCGAGGTTACGCGAATCCTCGAAGAACACATCGCCGAGTACGTGGACCTCGGGTCGCTGGAGACCGGTTGGTTGCCCCAGGATCGGCGCAACACTAAGTTGGGTTAATCTATGCGATACGGACTTCGACTTCATGGGTAAGCACAGGTATATCGTCTCATCCGAGTCGGTGACGGAGGGTCACCCGGACAAGATCGCCGACCAGATCTCGGACGCGGTGCTCGACGCCATGCTCGCGCAGGATGCGATGGCACGCGTGGCGTGCGAGACGCTCGTGACCACGGGCATGGTGCTCGTCACAGGGGAGATCACGACTACGGCCGACGTCCACGTACCACAGATCGTGCGGCAGACGGTCGAACGCATCGGGTACACCGATACCGCTTTCGGGTTCGACCACGAGACCTGCGCGATCCTGACATCGATCAACCGGCAGTCCCAGGACATCGCGCAGGGCGTGGATACCGGTGGCGCGGGTGACCAGGGCATGATGTTCGGATACGCAACCGACGAGACTCCGGAGCTGATGCCGATACCGATCATGCTCGCCCATCACCTGACGCAGCGGCTCGCTGAATTGCGTAAGTCGGGCGAGCTGAACTGGCTGCGCCCCGACGGGAAGGCGCAGGTCAGCGTGGAGTACGAGGACGACGTGCCGGTGGCGGTACGGGCGGTTGTCGTCTCCACCCAACATGCTCCGGAGATCGATGCCGCGGACCTGACCGAGGCCGTGCGGGAGAGGGTGATCAAACCGGTCTTGGAAGAGTCCCCGCTGGAGGCGAACGACCCGACTTACTACATCAACCCCACAGGTCGTTTCGTGGTTGGTGGCCCGCAAGGTGATGCCGGGCTCACGGGCCGGAAGATCATCGTTGATACCTACGGTGGGCTGGCGCACCATGGGGGCGGCGCGTTCAGTGGTAAGGACCCTTCCAAGGTGGATCGGTCGGCTACCTACGCGGCGCGGTGGGCCGCAAAGAACATCGTCGTCGCCCGGCTGGCCAGGCGATGCGAGGTTCAGTTGGCCTACGCTATCGGTGTCGCGGAACCCGTATCGGTCGCGGTTCAGACGTTCGGAACCGGGAAGGTACCGGAGGGCACGCTCGAGCGGGCGGTTCGGGAGGTGTTTGACCTCACGCCGGGCGGGATCATCGATTCGCTCTGCCTCAGGGCGCCGATCTATCTTCCCACGGCCGCCTACGGGCATTTCGGCCGGACCCCACGCAAGGAGACGGTGTACGGACGCGAGGTGGCCCTCTTCACGTGGGAAGAACCCAGCGCGGTCCAGACGCTGCTGGATGCCGTGCGCCACGCCGCGTGACGCGTGCTCGGAGCCTGTATACTTCAGCCAGATGATCGATATCGATATGACCGCTGTGACACCTGAGACGACCAAGCAGGACACCACCACACTCGATTACGACGTGCGCGACCTTGGCCTCGCTGAGTTCGGGCGCAACGAGATCCGGCTCGCCGAGCACGAGATGCCGGGGCTGATGGAGGTCCGCCGGCGCCACGCGGTGGAGAAACCGCTGCGGGGCGTTAAGGTCATGGGCAGTTTGCACATGACCGTCCAGACCGGCGTCCTCATCGAGACGCTGGTCGAACTCGGAGCGGACGTGCGCTGGGTGAGTTGCAACATCTTCTCGACCCAGGACCACGCGGCCGCCGCGGTCGTCGTCGGGCCGGCCGGCACGGTGGAGCGTCCCAGGGGGGTTCCCGTCTTCGCACACAAGGGTGAGACGCTGGAGGAGTACTGGGGATTCACGTCACGTGCGCTCAGGTGGCCGGACGGGTCCGGTCCGGACCTCATCGTCGACGACGGCGGCGACGCCACGATGCTCGTTCACAAGGGCGCCGAGTTCGAAGAGGCCGGCGCCGTTCCGGCGTTCGATCCGGAGAACGATGCGGAAGAGTGGCGCGTGGTGCTCGATGTACTGCGTCGCGAGCAGGAGATCGATCCCAAACGATGGACCGGCGTCGTGGCGAATGTGCGGGGTGTGAGCGAGGAGACGACGACGGGCGTCCACCGCCTGTATCAGATGGAGCGTGCGGGAACGCTGCGGTTCCCGGCAATCAACGTGAACGACTCCGTTACCAAGAGCAAGTTCGACAACATCTACGGGTGCCGGCACTCTCTGATCGACGGCTTGAACCGCGCGACCGATACCATGCTCGGTGGCAAGGTGGCGGTCGTCTGCGGCTTCGGTGAGGTGGGGAAGGGAAGCGCGCAGGCCCTGCGCGGGCAGGGATGTCGCGTGATCGTAACCGAGATCGACCCCATCTGTGCGCTGCAGGCCGCGATGGAGGGGTACGAGGTCAAGACTGTCGAAGACGTCATCGATTTCGTCGACATCTTCGTGACCGCGACCGGCAACTATAACGTGATCACCCTCGATCACATGAAACGGATGAAGGACAAGGCGATCGTCGGTAATATCGGCCATTTCGACAACGAGATCGACATGGCGGGTCTGGAGCGGGAGGAGGGCGTCGAGCGTATCGCTATCAAGCCGCAATACGACGAGTGGCGGTTCCCCGACGGCCACAGCATTCTCGTGCTCGCTGAAGGCCGCCTGCTGAATCTCGGATGCGCGACGGGCCATCCGAGCTTCGTCATGTCGACCTCCTTCACCAACCAGGTGTTGGCCCAGCTCGAGCTGCAGAAGAACTCCGAGCGGTACGAGAACAAAGTTTATACGCTACCCAAGCACCTCGACGAGGAGGTAGCGCGGCTGCATCTCGACCACCTCGGCGTCAACTTGACCCGGCTCACCGAGAAACAGGCGGAGTACCTTGACCTATCGGTGGACGGACCGTATAAGCCAGATCACTACCGTTACTAGCGAGGCGCGAGGAGCAGCACTCCATGATCGAAGTTCGGGTGGCGCACCTGGGTCTGGATCGAACCACCAATACACCGGTGGTGATCCTCCAGGAAAAAGAGGGAGAACGGGTCCTTCCCATATGGATCGGGCCGGCCGAAGCGAGCGCCATCGCGATGGAACTGGCAGGGGTCAAGTTCAGCCGTCCCCTCACGCATGATCTCCTGAAACAGGTGATAGTGGGGCTCGGTGCGGATCTCCAGCGGGTCATGATCACCCGGGTGAAGGAGAACACCTACTTTGCCGAGCTGCACATTCACCGTAACGACCACGTCATTCAGATAGACGCGCGGCCGTCGGACAGCATCGCCGTCGCCTTGCGACTGAAGGCGCCGATCTTCACGCAGGATGACCTGCTGGAAGCCACGTCCGTGGATACGGTGGGGCCGGGCGACGCGACGGAGCCGCTCGATGCCGATCAACTCAAGTCGTACCTGGAAACGCTCGATCCTGAAGATTTCGGCAAGTTTACTCCGTAGCGGCGTCGCCGTCGTCGTCATGGCCCTGGGGGTGGCTGCACAGGCACCCGCCCAGGGCTTCTCTATTGTCGGTGAGGCATACATAGGGGAGCTGCCCCCCGCAGGCATGCCGCTCGCGGATGCGTGGGTGGTGATGCACGAGGTGCACCTGCAGGGTGGTGCTCCCGTCGATTCCGCGCGCACGGACCGAAACGGCCGCTACGTGCTGTCTGTGAGTGCCTTTGATTCGGCATCCGTCTACCTGGTCAGCGCCACGTTTCGTGGGATCACTTACTTCACTTCGGCGCTCGTTCCGCGCGGAGCGGCCGACACGGCCGAGACGCTCGTGGTCTACGACACGTCCAGCACGAGCCCGCCGATCCTCGTGGACCAGCGACACGTGATTGTGCGCGTTCCCGACGCAGACGGCGGGCGGCCCGTGCTCGAAGTGCTCGTGCTCGCCAACACCGGGACGGTGACGCGCATTACCAACGAGTCCAGCCAGCCCGTGTGGCGCGGAATCATCCCGCGCGGCATCGTGCAATTCGAGGTTAGTGAGAGCGAGGTGAGCCCGGAGGCCATCGCCCTGATGGGTGATACGCTGGAAGTCACCGCGCCCATACCTCCGGGTCAGAAACAGCTCGTGCTTACCTACGTGCTGCCGGCCGGGATGCGCGAGTTCGTGATCCCGGTCGACCAACCCATCAGACGGCTCACCGTGCTGCTCGAAGATACGACAGCGGTTGTAGCGAGCGGCGCATTGGAGTACGGCGGCGTTCAAATCTTCGAGGACGCACAATTCGCGCTCTACGAAGGGCGTGCGATGAGCGCCGGACAGGATGTGGCGTTCCGGTTCAGCCGCCAGCCGTTCGCGGTGGGCCGACTGTGGGTCGTGGTCGTGGCCGCGACGGCGCTGGCGATGCTGCTGGCGCTGATCAGGTGGGGGTGGGGGCGGGGGCGGCGCCGAAGCCCCGTGCCGGTGACGGACCCCGGTGCGCTGGCCCGCCGCATAGCGACGCTCGATGAGACCTACGAGCGCGCGGCCCCGGGCGAGCGCGGCGAATCGGCGTACCGCGAAGAACGGGTACGGCTCAAGACGCAGCTGGAGGAGGTGCTTGCGCGTGGGCAGCAGTATCGGTAGCTTCGGCACTTACAATCGAAGGGCGACATAGCCCAAGCGAACGCGGAGCACGGAAGCCGGTGTGAGTCCGGCGCGGCCCCGCCACTGTAAACGGGCACCACACCCGGCTCATCAGCCACTGGGGTCTTCCCCGGGAAGGCGAGCCGTGGGCCCGAAGCCAGGAGACGTTCCCGTTCGCGCCACACCGACCCCTCGCGGGAGGGCAGGTGGACATGCGATGCCTCGCGTCGCGCTCGGCCACCTGGGTTACAGCGGTCGAGCGTTTTTTGCATCTCCTGGGATACCGGGTCGTACTGCTCGGCGTCCTCACTGCATGTGTGCCACCCGAGGCGGATATCGACGGCGGCTACAAGCGCATCGTCTCGCTCGCCCCGTCCACTACCGAACTGCTCTTCGCCATCGGCGCGGGAGAGCTGGTTGTAGGCCGGACCCAGTGGGATGCCGATCCGCCGGCCGCGCTCGCGGTGCCGAGCGTCGGTCAGGGTCTCGATCCGAACGTCGAGGCGGTAGCGGCGCGGCGTCCCGATCTCGTGATCCTGTACGACTCGCCGGCTAACGCGACCGTACAGGAACACTTGGAACGGCTTGGCATCGCGACCATCCGGTTCTCGCTGGATCGGCTCGACGACGTGGCCCGCGGAGCGCGGCTGCTCGGCCGGCTCACCGACACCGAGCGGCTGGCGGACAGCCTGGCCGACGTCTTCGCGGCGGCGCTCGACTCGGCACGGCGGGTGCCCGTGCCGGAGCCGCGGCCGACGGTTCTGATCCTGTCCTGGGATCAGCCCCCCATCGTCATAGGTGGGGGAAGTTTTCAGAGCGAGCTGCTCGAGCTGGCGGGGGCCGTAAACGCGTTCGCCGATCTCTCTCAGCCGTCCGCCCAGGTCAGCATCGAGACCGTCGCGGCACGTAATCCCGACCTGATCCTGCTCACCGGCGACACGTCCGATCCGGCTTGGGCGCGGCGACCGGAATGGCGGGTGGTGCCGGCGGTGCGAGATCGACGCTTTGCCGTCGTATCCGGAACTCAGTTCTCTTATCCGTCATTCCGGTCCCTCGCCGCCGTACGCGAGCTGCGTGACGCGATGCAACGGGCGGGTCGATGAAGCGGTGGGTGGTGCTCGCGGGAGCCGCACTCGCCGCGCTCGCGCTCGGGGTGGCGGTCGGTCCTGCCGGGCTGGATACGGCCGTGGTGGCCCGCGCGCTCGTTGGGCGCGGCGACCCCATCGAGGTCGCCATCGTTCGTGATCTGCGCGTTCCGCGCGTCTCGCTCGCGTTTCTCGTCGGGGGCGCTCTGGCCATGACCGGCGCGGTCCTTCAGGCGCTGGTACGCAATCCACTCGCCGATCCTTATCTGCTGGGTCTCTCGGGCGGCGCCGGCCTTGGGGCCGTGCTGGCAATAGCGCTCGGGCTCCAAGGAGCGTGGGCGGTCCCGCTCGCCGCGGCCGTCGGTGCCCTGACGGCGATCGCGCTGGTCTATCGCCTCGCGGTCGTAGCGAGTGGAGTGCTGGACACGCGCGTTCTCCTGCTCTCGGGCGTGGTTGTGGGAGCGTTCGCTTCGGCTCTCGTCGGAGCGGTGCTGGCGCTTTCGCCGGCCGAGCAGCTTCGTAGCGCGCTGCTTTGGCTGCTCGGTGGGTTCGACGGCGCGTCGTGGAAGGCGCTCGCGGTTTTCGCCGCCTACGCATCGATCCCCGTGATCATCCTGTATCGCGCCAGCCGGTCGCTCGACCTCCTTTCGCTCGGCGAAGAGCCGGCGCGGTTTCTCGGTGCCGATGTGGAACCGCTCAAGCGGACGCTCTACATCGCGGCGTCATTGCTTACGGCGGCGGCGGTGGCGGTCTCGGGCATCATCGGGTTTGTGGGACTCATCATCCCTCATGCCGTTCGCCTGCTCTGGGGGCATACGCATCGCGTGCTGCTGCCCGCGTCGTTTCTCCTTGGCGGCAGCCTGCTGGCTGCCGCCGATGCCCTCGCGCGCACGGCATTCGCGCCGCTGACGCTTCCGGTCGGCGTCGTCACGGCCGTCGTGGGAGTACCGGTCTTCGCTGTATTGGTGCGGCGATGGGCGACGTGATCTTCCGCGCGGAACAGCTTACCTACCGCTACCCTGGTGTGGCCGAGCCGGCGGTCTGCGACGTGGATTTCCATGTCGCCGAGGGCGAACTGGTCGGTATCATCGGGCCCAACGGAAGTGGCAAGACAACCCTGCTCCGGCTGCTGCTCGGGGTGCTCAAGCCCGACGGGGGGCGCGCCACGGCGTTCGACCGTCCGGCGTCCGAGTGGCGGCGCCCACAGTTCGCGCGCATGGTCGGGGTGGTCGTCCAACGCGAGGAACCGGTGTTTCCGCTCCGCGTCCGGCAGGCCGTGATGCTCGGCAGGTACCCACACGCCGGAGCGTTCGGCGCGCTCACCGCGCGGGACGCAGCGATCGTCAAGACGGCGCTCGCCGACGCCGACGCCCTGCATCTCGCCGAACGCTGGACCGCCACGCTCTCGGCCGGTGAATGGCAGCGCGTCAGGCTCGCCCGTGCGCTCGCTCAGGAACCCCGCGTTCTGGTGCTCGACGAGCCGACCGCGAACCTGGACATCCGGCACGAGATGGAGGTGTTCGAGCTGGCCGCGACGTTCGTGGGCGAGCGCGGACTGACCGGCGTGCTGGTTACCCATCACGTGAACTTGGCCACCCGCTACTTCGATCGCGTAGTGATAATGAATCGCGGGCGGGTGGCCGCCGCAGGTCCGCCCGCGACTGCACTCACACGCGCAGTGCTGGAGACGGTGTTCGAGTGGCCCGTAGACGCGCATCCCTGGCGCGGTATCCCCCAGTTCGTTCCGCTCCGCAAGAACGAAATCACCTGAACCATCGGAGATCCCCCATATGTGTTTCCACTTCTCCTCGTTCCGCCGTTCCGTCGTGCCGTTGCTCCTACTCGCCGGCGCAGGGAGCGTCCCCGTACGCGCCGCCGCTCAACAGGACACAGCGGTGGTGTTGGCTCCGATCGTGGTCACCGCGCACCGCCGGCCGACGTCACGCGAAGTCGTCACGTCGCGTGTCACGGTCATCAGCGGCGATGCGTTGCGGGCGCAGGGAATCACGCAGCTCGTCGACGCGCTGCGCACGGTTCCCGGCCTGAGCGTGGTCCAGACCGGATCGTTCGGCAGCGTGACGTCGCTGTTCATGCGCGGCGGGGAGTCAGATTATGTGCAGGTCCTGGTTGATGGTGTGCCGGTGAACGAGCCGGGTGGGGCGTACGACTTTGCGCACCTGACGGTCGACAACATCGAGCGGATCGAGATCCTGCGCGGCCCGGCGAGCGTGGTATATGGGTCGGACGCCGTGACGGGGGTGGTGCAGATCTTCACGCGGCGCGGCGCCGGTCCGCCGCGGGTGACCGCGGGAGCGCGGGGCGGGACGTACGGCAGCGGCGACTTCGAGGCGGCCGTGACCGGCGGCTCTGAGCAGGCCGGATACTCGCTGGGCGTGAGCCACCTACGCAGTAACGGCATCTACGCGTTCAACAACGGGTATCGCAACACGACCGCCAGCGGCCGGTTCCACTACACGCCCGACGAACGCACCGACCTGAACTTCACGCTGCGCTACACGGATGCCGAGTTTCACTTCCCTACGGACGGGGCCGGCAACGTCGTCGACTCGAACCAGTTCACGGCCAACGAGGTCACGACCCTGGGCATCGACGTGGGCCGATACTTCACCGACCGCATCCAAGGACGCCTGCACCTGGCGTTGAACGATATCGGCAGTCTGTTCGACGACGAGCAGGATGGGCCGGCGGATACGGTCGGCTTCTTCGCATTTCGCTCTCAGACCGAGCTGCGGACGCGCAGCGCCGATGCCCGCGTCAACGTGTACCTGACCCCGGCCGCGGTAGTGACGGGTGGGGCGTCAATCGAGCAGGAACGGCAACGCACCGACAAGGACCGGACACGCCTCAATCGCGCGTACTATGCCCAGGTGGTCGTGGGGCCGCTGTCAGGGCTCTCCGCGAACGCCGGCCTGCGCCTCGACGACAACGAGCAGTTCGGCACGTTCGTCACGTTCCGCGCCGGAACCGGTTATCGAATGACGGCGACCGGGACGAGGATCACGGCTTCGGTAGGGACAGGGTTCAAGGAACCGACGTTCTTCGAGACATTCGACGGGGCGTTCAGCGTGGGCAACCCGGACCTCGAGCCCGAACGATCGACGAGCTGGGAGGTCGGTCTCGAGCAACCGTTGGCCGGCGGACGCGTGGTGCTGGCGGGAACCTATTTCGACCAACGTTTCGAGGATCTGATCCAGTTCACCTTCAGCCCCCCCGGTCCCGGCGATCCCAATTACTTCAACGTAGCGGAGGCCACAGCGCGCGGCATCGAGGCGGAGGTCCGTGCAGTCCCGGTCCGGGGCCTACAGCTCTCCGCGAGCTATACCTATCTGTCGACCGAGGTGACCGACTCGGGCTTCAACGCCGGTCCCGACGCCGCGTTCGTGGTCGGCGATCGGCTGCTGCGTCGTCCCACCCACGCCTTCACTACGGGCGCGGTCTACCGCTTCGAGGATCGCGCGACCCTCGGCGCGACCGTGCGCTACATTGGCGATCGCGATGACCTCGAATTCCCGGGCTTCCCGGCGCCGCCGTCGCGCGTCGCGTTGCAGGCCCACACGGTCGTGGATCTCTCGCTCCTCGTCTCGCTGCTGCGGCCGCGCGGGCCCGCCCCGGGCCTGGCGCTCACGGCACGGGTGGAGAACGTGTTGGACGAGGACTATCAGGAGATCGTCGGATTCCGGGCGCGCGGGCGGACGGTATGGCTGGGCGGTACCCTCGAATACTGAGGAGAAGGGGGTGGGGGGTGAGGGGTGGGGGGCGGGGGCGGGGGCGTGGTTATAATCCTTGCATGTTGGTCACTACGCCCGCCGTCGTGCTTCACGCGTTTCGGTACGGTGAGACGTCGAAGATCGTGCGACTCAGCACACGCGACCACGGTGTGCAGAGCGTGCTGGCCAAGGGGGCCACACGATCCAAGTCACGGTTTGGGGCGCGTCTCCAGGTGCTGAGCGAGGGCATGGCGTGTTTCTACCTCAAGGCGCATCGTGACCTCCATACCCTCTCCGCGTTCGACGTGACCACGCAGCGTCTCGAGCTGGCGGGTGATCTCAACCGCTACGCCTCGGCATCGGCGCTCGCCGAGTTGGTGCTGCGGTGCTCTCCGGCCGAGCCGCATCCCGAGATCTTCCATCTGCTCTCGGCGGCGCTCGACCGCCTGGTGAGCGCCGAGCGGGAAGCGGTCGAGGTCGTGGCGCTGGCGTCGCTCTGGAGCGTGGTCGTGGCCCTCGGTTTCGCGCCGGCCGTCGACGCGTGCGTGCGGTGCGGCAAGCCGCCCGCGGAGCGCGCTGCTTTCTCTCTCGCCGAGGGCGGTCTGCTGTGTGCGCGGTGCGGTCGGGGAGTGCGTGGGGCGGCCTTGGGACGCGCCGACCAAGCGGCGCTGGCGGCGTTCGTCGACGGTTCCACTGACGTGCCGCCGCTGCCCGCGAAACATCTGGTTGCGCATCGCCGCCTGCTTGCCAGATTCGTGCGCCAGCATCTGAGCGAGGACCGAGAACTCAACGCGCTGACGTTCTGGGAGGGGCGGTGAGCGCGCACGTCGTGTTCGGCACTGCGGGGCATGTGGACCACGGTAAGACGGCGCTGGTGCGCGCACTCACCGGCGTCGATACCGATCGCTTGGAGGAGGAGAAACGGCGCGGCATCACCATCGACCTTGGGTTCGCGGAACTCGAGTTGGGTGAGGGCCTGACCGCGAGCATAGTGGACGTTCCGGGCCACGAGGATTTCGTGCGGAACATGGTCGCCGGGGCGACCGGAATCGACGCGGCGCTGCTGGTGGTGGCGGCCGATGAGGGCGTGATGCCGCAGACCGACGAGCACCTGGCGATCCTCGATTTCCTGCACGTCCGGGCCGGTGTGGTGGCGATCTCCAAGGTGGATCTCGTCGAGCCCGAATGGCTCGAACTGGTAGAGGCGGATATCCGCTCGCGCATGAAGCGCTCCCGCGTGACGTGGAACGCCGTCATTCCGGTCTCGGCGGTGACCGGGACCGGGTTGGACGAGCTGAAGGCGGCGCTCGCGGAGACGGCACGCCTGGCGATGCCACGCGACGGGCGGGATCTGTTTCGTCTACCGGTCGATCGCGTCTTCACGGTCTCCGGGACCGGCACCGTCGTCACGGGCACCACGTGGAGCGGCTCGGTACAGGTGGGCGACGAGGTCACCATCTTCCCCGGTGCGCAGCGGACCCGCATACGCGGGGTCCAGGTACATGGACGTTCCCATCGCCGGGTGGAACCGGGCAGGCGTACCGCCCTGGCGCTCTCAGGCGTGGAGCGGTCGGCCGTGGCCCGCGGGTCGTGGATCGTCGGCGCCGATGGGTGGAGGGCCGTCGAACGGCTCGACGTCGCTGTGACGCTATTGTCCGGCGCGCCTCCCCTGACGCAGCGCACACGGGTGCGCCTGCACCTCGGCACGGCCGAAGTGCTCGCTCGGGTGACGCCTGCGGGGTCACGGATCGGGCCAGGGGAAAGCGGCTACGTACGATTGCGTTTGGAGACGCCTGTTCTGGCGCGTTGGGGGGATGCCGCGGTGCTGCGCTCCTACTCGCCGGTCGCCACCATCGGTGGCGTCGTGGTGCTCGACCCCTGGCCCCCGCCTCGCCCGCGCAGACCGGTCGGGCTCGACAGACTGACCGGTGACGGAGCCGCGCGGGTGGCGGCGTTGGTGCAGCGATCCGGGACCCGCGGGGTCCCCGTCGCGGAGCTGCCGATCCGATTGGGGATCCGCCCGTACGAGATCGAGGCGACCGTCGGGCAAGCAGCGCGGCATGGGGTCGTATCGGTCGACGGGTGGCTGCTCGATCGGGCGGTGGTCGACGGGGCGCAGGACGCGCTGCTCGCGACTTTGACTGCGTTTCACCGTGACGAGCCTCTGGCGGCCGGGATGTCGCGCCAGGAGTGGCGGCGTGCGGTGCGGTCTGAGCAACTGGCGCCGCATGCCGAGCGACAGCTCGTTGCCCAGGGTGCGGTCGTTGTAGACGGTCCGCTCGCGCGACTCGCCTCCCATCGCGCTGAGCTGGCCGTCACGCAACACGAGGTCGCGGAGCGATTGGGGAACGTCCTGCGGGATGCGGGGTTCGAGGGATGTACGGCGGCTGAGCTTGCGGATCGCTGCAACACCGACGTGGACCAGGCAAGCCGGATCGCCGAGTTCTTTGTGAGGCAGGGCACTGCGGGCCGGATCGGGAGTGAGCGATATTTCGATAAGGAGGTGCTGGACCGGATGGTCGAGGTCGCCACAGCCGAGATTGCCCGGCTGGGCGAAGCGAGTCCGGCTCAACTGCGTGCCAAGCTTGGACTTACGCGCAAGTACCTGATTCCGTTCCTGGAGTGGCTCGATGCCCAGGGCTACAGCGAGCGGGCTGGTGACGTGAGGCGGCCGGGACCGCGCTTGACAAGGGGTTCCGACACCATCTAACTTGAGCCTACGCGGTGAGATACACCTCAACAAGGAGAACTCCGCAGCCGAACCCATTTTTGTTAGGAGTCGTACATGAAGCAGACTGCCTGGGCGATGCTGTCGCTCGGGCTCCTGGTGGCCGCGCCCCTTGCCGTTGCGGCTCAGGAAGCGCAATCCGATGCGCGGGCCGAGCTGGGGCGCAACTATCCAAACCCGTTTAACCCTGAGACGACCATTCCGTTCTCGGTTGCGGTAAGGTTGTTCGAGAACGGGGCACGACCTGTTGTAAGTCTCAGGATCTATAATGTGCTCGCGCAGTTGGTGGCGATTCCGATCCTTCAAGGATCGGGCGAGCCGTTGGATAACGTTCGACTGCAGTGGAACGGGACGGGGCGCTACAGCGCGTATTGGGACGGGAAGGTAATCGGCTCCGGCCGAGAGGCCGCATCAGGGGTCTACGTATACCAGCTGGTCGTCAACGGTCAGCGGGAAACAAAGAAGATGACGATCATCAAGTAGGCGGATCGGGAGATTCGCCCGAGTTCGGTACGTTCGGACGCGTCGGCCATTTGGTCGGCGCGTCTGCCGTTTCGGGCGCCGATGTGCCAATCTTGCATGCCCCAGCCGGCACGCGGGTTGCTATTGGCACTGGAGGCAGTATGGGAGTGGGTGGTGGCGCGTGTGACGTGGTAGGCATTATGGAGTTTGATCGAGAGTGGCAATGATTCGAGGCGACCGACTCACCGTCAAAGCGAGCGAAGCGCTACAGGCGGCGACCAATCTCTCACTGTCTCGCGGCAACCCGGTCGTCAACGACGCGCACCTGTTTGTCGCGTTGTTGGAGCAGGACGCAGGGATCGTGGGGCCGGTGTTGCAGAAGTGCGGCCTCAACCTCGCGGAGATCCGCGACGCGGCGCAACGCGAGGTCGAACGGCTTCCGACACAGGAGGGCGGGGGCGGGTCCCCGTCGCCGTCGATGGCGCGCGAGCTGAGCGCGGCTCTGGACCGGGCTGACCGATTGGCTCAGGACTTGGGCGACGCCTATATCTCCACGGAGCATCTCCTCGTTGGGCTGGTCGACACGAAGGGTTCGTCCGCGCGCGAGATCCTGAGCCAGCACGGCATCACGAGGGACGTGTTGCTCCAAGCGCTCGAGGCGGTGCGAGGGAGCCATCGCGTGACCGATATCGAGCCCGAGGACAAGTATCGTGCGCTCGAGCGGTATACGTGGGACCTCACCGATCTCGCCCGCGCCGGCAAGCTCGATCCGGTCATCGGCCGCGACGAGGAGATCCGCCGCGTCATCCAGGTCCTGTCGCGGCGCAGGAAGAACAATCCGGTGCTGGTGGGCGAGCCGGGCGTCGGCAAGACGGCGATCGCCGAGGGTTTGGCGCAGCGGATCGTGGACGGGGACGTGCCCGAGACGTTGCGCGGCAAGCGGATAGTCGTGCTGGATATCGGGCAGCTGCTCGCGGGCTCCAAGTATCGCGGCGAGTTCGAGGAGCGGCTCAAGGCGGTCATCAAGGAGATCACCAGTCAGGAAGGAAAGTTCGTCATGTTCATCGACGAGCTGCACACGATCGTCGGTGCCGGGGCGGCCGAAGGGGCGGTCGATGCGTCCAACCTGCTCAAGCCGGCACTCGCTCGCGGTGAGTTGCACGTGGTTGGCGCGACGACACTCGACGAGTACCGCAAGCACATAGAGAAGGACAAGGCCCTCGAGCGGCGCTTCCAGCCGGTATACGTCGGTGAGCCCTCGGTCGAGGATACGGTCGCTATTCTGCGCGGCCTCAAGGAACGCTACGAAGTGCACCACGGTGTCCGTATCACCGATAACGCGCTGGTGGCGGCGGCGACGCTCTCCAACCGCTACATCGGCGACCGGCATCTGCCCGACAAGGCTATCGACTTGGTGGACGAGGCGGCCAGCGGGCTGCGCATCGAGATCGACAGCCTCCCGCAGGAGATCGACGAGGTCGAGCGGCGGATGATCCAGCTCCGGATCGAGGAGCAGGCGCTGGGTCGCGAGCGGGACAAAGCGAGCAAGGACCGGCTCGGTGCGGTGAGACGGGAGCTGTCCGAACTGGATGAATGCTCGCAGTCGATGAAGGCGCAGTGGCAGGCCGAGAAGGCGGCGATCGCGTTGTTGCGCGAGAAGAAGGCGCAACTCGAGGAGGCGCGCATTGCGGCCGAGCAGGCGACACGTCAGGGCGATCTGCAGAAGGCGGCCGAGATCCTGTATGGGCAGATACCGGAGTTGGAGCGCGGCATCGAGCGGGAAAAGGAGCGTCTCGGCCAGATCCAGAGCGCGGCGAAGTACCTGAAGGAAGAGGTGCAGGCGGAGGACATCGCCGAGATCGTCGCCAAGTGGACCGGGATCCCCGTCTCGAAGATGCTCGAGTCGGAGCGCGAGCGGCTGACCCACCTCGAGGAGGAGCTGAGTAGGCGTGTGATCGGCCAGCAAGAGGCCGTGAGCGCGGTGTCGAACGCGGTGCGGCGCTCGCGCGCTGGACTGCAGGATCCCGACCGGCCAATCGGCAGCTTCATCTTCCTCGGTCCGACGGGCGTAGGCAAGACAGAGACGGCGCGTGCCCTGGCCGAGTTCCTGTTCGACGACGAGCGGGCGATGGTGCGGCTCGACATGTCGGAGTACATGGAGAAACACGCGGTGGCGCGGATGCTCGGAGCGCCACCGGGTTACGTGGGCTACGAGGAGGGCGGTCAGCTCACCGAAGCCGTGCGGCGGCGGCCGTACTCGGTGTTGCTGTTCGACGAAATCGAGAAGGCGCACGCCGACGTATTCAACGTGCTGCTTCAGGTGCTGGAGGACGGTCGCCTGACCGACAGCCAGGGGCACGTGGTGGATTTCAGGAACACGGTGGTCATCATGACGTCGAACGTGGGCAGCCAGTATCTCCTCGAGTACGGCGATGCGGCACGCGAGGAAGCCGAGCGGCGGGTGATGGACGAGCTGCGGCACACGTTCAAGCCGGAGTTCCTGAACCGGGTCGACGACGTAATCATGTTCCGGCCGCTCACCAAGGAAGACCTCGGGCCGATCGTCGATCTTCAGCTCGCGCGGGTCGGGCGGTTGCTCGTGGATCGCCGGATGCGGATCGAGGTGACACCTGAAGCGAAGGATCTTCTGATCGCGGAGGGGTACGACCCGGTCTACGGCGCCCGGCCGCTCAAGCGGGTGATCCAGCGGCTGATCCAGAATCCCCTGGCGCTCGCCATCCTCGAAGGCGACTATCACGAGGGTGATACGGTACGCGTCGGACGCGCGCCCGGCGGGGGCGAACTGACCTTCGAGCGCGTCCCCGCCGCCGGCGAGCCGGCTGAAGAGCCCGTGGTCGTCGGCAAGTGATTGACCGGTCTCCAGGAGCCTCCATGACTCGATCCTCGTTGAGTCAACGAATCGCGTGGGTAATCGCGCTTGGCGTGTTCACTGCGTGCGGAGACAGCGTTCAGGACCCGGACGTTACACCGGAGCCTGAACCCCAGGCGCCGCCAACACAGATCGTCGCAATCTCCGCCGATTCCTTTTCCGGCGTCGTTGGGACGCAACTCACCGAGCCGCTGCGTGTGCGCGTGACGGATGCCGATGGGCAGGGTGTGAGCGGCGTGGCGGTGGACTTCCGGGTGACGTCGGGGTTCGGGACGATCAGCGCCCAGGCGCCCGTCGGCGACTCAACCGACGCCAACGGGGAGGCGGAGGCACGGTGGACGCTCGGCACCGGCGCGGGCACCCAGACGGCGCGTGCGTTCGTCGACAACGTCGGTAGCGTGACGTTCACGGCTATTGCCGATCCGGATGTGGCGGCATCATTGGAATTCACCGCCGGGACCGCTTTCATCGGCATTGCCGGCGAGCTTGCCGACGGTCCCGTGATCGTGTTTGTGGAGGACCAGTACGGGAATCCGGTTCCCGGAGAAGCCGTCTCGTTTGCGGCTGTCGGTGGCGGCGGCTCGATCACCGCATCTTCGACGACTGACAGCAATGGAGTAGCGGAGGCGACCGCGACGCTCCGTCCGGACTACGGGCTAGATCTGTTCACGGTCTCGGCTGGCGGGCTTCCACCGGACACCTTCGGGATCATTGCCGTGGAGGTGGTTGCCGAGCCCGCCGATGGGCGGGATCCTGGGGCGGGCCGTGTTAGTCACGATGTGAGATCGTTTGGAGCCGCGAACATCAGCGGCCTGCTCGTTTTCTACTTCCGCCTTGCCGAGACAATCGTGTCCCCGACAGTGGCCGATCCACAGCCATCCAACGCGGGTTGGACCATTCTCGACTTCGACCTCGATCAGGACACGGCGACGGGGCTTTTCCCCTCCCGCGTTTGCAACAACGTCGATTCGCTTCCGTTCGGTTCAGACGCCCTTGTCATTCTCGACCCAAGGAATCTCGCGGGGACGCCTGGCGAACCTGCGGGGTCCGTCGAGGTCTTTCGCGTCGACTCGCTCGCAGGCACTGATCGCTGTGGGGCCTTCTGGGCTACGGTCGTAACGACGGTGCCCGTGTACCGGAACAACACGCTGACAATCGGCATTAGTCTGCAGTTCCTTGCTGATGATGGTATCATGGACTTCACATCGGCGTGGGTGAGTGCTGGTGACGCCAACGTGAATATCCTCACGGATCTCGTTCCTGACTCGGTCCCACACACGTTCGATCTGACGATCCCGAGGACGCCGCCAAGTCTTCGCGTTGTGGCGCGGGGCGGCTTGCGATATGTACGTTTCCCCGACGATGTGCCGTTGGGCGAGGTTACGCCGCTGGTGATGCGAGCGGCCCCCATCGAATTCTCGCGCATGCAGCGGAGAGTATTCGAGAAGTGATGCCACGCCGCGCGCTGTCCCCGGACGACGTCACGGGGATGCGAGCCGCGCTGGAGGCAGCGCGCACGGCAGTGTGCAATGGCGAGGTACCGGTTGGTGCGGCGATACTCCAAGGGAGTGAGACGGTCGCTTCCGCACACAACGAGACGGTTGCCCGCAACGACCCGACCGCCCATGCGGAGCTACTGGCCATCCACGGTGCACTCGCTACCGTGGGCACGGATCGGCTGACGGATAGTACGTTGTACGTCACGCTCGAGCCCTGCGCCCAGTGCGCCGGCGCTATCGTCCTGGCCAAGGTGGGCCGCGTGGTCTTCGGCGCCTACGACCCCAAGGCCGGCATGGCCGGCAGCGTCGGCGACCTGCTCAGGCATCCCAAGCTGAACCACCAGCCCGAGGTGATGGGCGGCGTGATGGAACAAGAGTGCGGAGCACTGCTCCGCGGGTTCTTCGAGCAGCAACGCTGACCCACACTAGAGTTCCAGGAAACACCACTCCTTGTCGCAGGGCGCCGTCCCCATCTGGAGTCCGCGCCCTCGTGCCACCAGCACGTTGTTGGAGTGGTTGAACCCGAACCCGTGCTCCGGATCGTACAGCCCAGGCTCGTTAGAGAAGTGCATCCCCTCCTGCATCACCGTGTGGTCGCCGAGCGCCTGATAGGGCGGCTGGTGTCCCTCCATCCCTTCGCCGTGTCCCGGGCGGTGGTACACGAGCTGCTGCACGCCGTTGGCCACCTGGTAGTCGTGCACGACCTTGGCGACGCTTGCGCAGGTGGCACCGACCTTTGACGCTTCGGCCTGCATGAAGTACGTGGCCGTGTGGACGTCCCAGACCTTCTCCTGCCAATCGGTCCAGGGGGCGAAGAGGAACGAGCGGTATTGCTCGCCGCCGTAGCCGCCTATGCGGATGACGCCCGCGAACTGGAGCGCATGACCACGCTCGATCCGGTTCCAGGAGACCTGGTTGGGGTGGGGATAGGCGGTCTTCTTACCCGTGCGGCAGCCCACGCCGACGGTGATACCGACCGCGTTGTGCGGCTCCCCCATCTGCGGGATGTCCTGCATGATGTGGTGCATCCCCCAGAGCCGCGCGGCGTTCTCGATCTCCCAGTCGAGCGTGCCGAACCCGCGCTCGATGATGTAATTGCGCACGAAGGCGTGCAGCTCGGAGAAATAGTCCATCGCCCGCTGGGTGAGGCGGTTCTCGGTGTCGTCCTTGACCATGCGGTGGCGCATCATGATGTCATACACGTCGACGAACTGCGACCGCGGCATCTGTGCCGCCATCGTAGCGAACTTGCCCCCCGTCGGGCGCTCGGGCCGCGGAGTCTCGATGTCGCCGAACATGTCGAGACGGTCGTCGTCGTCCTGGCCGGGCAAGACGCCGATCTCGGCTGCGCTCCCGCTGTCGATCCCGATCGTCTTCCCGTTGTAACCGATTCGCGCAAGCGTCTCGCCCCACCACCGGTAGATGTTGACCGTGGTGCCTTCACGCACCGTCCCGTCGTTGGGGAAGGCGTCCATGGCGTGGTGGTAATCGAAGTAGGAGTGCGTGCCGGTGGCCCACCAACTCCTCACGAGCTCGGCGTCGAGATACGGGTGCAGCCAGATGCAGCCCGCGTCGTCGTCCATCGGGAGGAAACACGCGAAGGGACGTTCGGTGGTCGAATGCAACAAGCCGGTTGCGTAGATGATGTTCCAGCGGTTCGTCAGCAGCACGCCGCCGTCGACGCCGCGACGCCGCGCCTCGTCCTTGATCTGACGCGCCTTGGCCTGATGCCACGACAGCGGCAGCCGGTGAGCGTCGCTTGCGGCCGGCAGCTCGCCGCGGCGTTTCTCCTGCTCGCGGCGCAGCAGCACGAAGCTGTCCGTCGCCGCCTCGGCCCGGGCCATGGCCCGCTCGTCAGGCCAGGCGGCCTTCGGTCCGGTGACGACGCCTCCGCTGATACCGATTCCGGCGTACTTGAGGAAATCGCGGCGATCGAGACGGGGCATGGCTGAACTCCGGAAGTTGGTTGCGGGAAAGATGGCAGGGCGGTGGGACGGCCGGAAGACGGGCGTCCCGTTGTCCCTATGCCCCTCTCCGCCACCGCCCTACTGCGTGATGAACTCCGGGCGCACCGTGAGGATTGTCGTGCCGCCCTCCATTCCCAGCTGTGCGTTGCCGAGGACCACGGTCTGGCCGATGCGGGCGTTGATTCGCGCCGAGAGGCCCCCGCCGCGCCGGAGGAGTTCGACGTGCATGCTCACGAAACCGCTGTCGCCGATGGTGCGTACCTCCGCGATTTCAACTATGATCGAGTACGGGTCGCCGCGCGCGCCGCCTCCAACCTTCTGCTGGACCTGACTCTGCGCCGTCCCGCTGACGACCGCCTCCGCCACGAGGCGATAGCCCTCATAGCGGAACAGCTTGCGCAGCTCCGTCTCGACCTCGGCTATGCGGGGATCGGCGGTGGCGTCGCCGTCCGCCTCGATGATCTGGAAGACCAACCGCACCAAGGGCGTCGGCACGTCGTACTCGGCCAACACGCGGGCGATCCGATCGAGGTTGTCCGGTGTCTCCCGAACGGTCATCGTGCTGCTCGTGAAACTCAACATGCCGGGATGGTCCGGTCGATCACCGTACACGTAGGGCTCGATCAGTCCCCTCGCGGTGCTTGGCTCGAGATATTGCAGTGGAAAGGTGCGCGTATCGAGCGTGGGCTCGCCGCTGCAAGCCGCGAGCATCACGCCTGTGACGAGAGCAGCGAAAACCGGGTATGAGCGTCGCATCGGGGATTCTCCTCTAGAATGTCCAAATGAGCACGATGTTTGGGTTGTCCGTCTGGAAGACCACCACGTGTTGTCCGGGGCTCGCTTCGAGCAACGTGATTGGTCGGCCTGAGGCCATTGCGGGTCGAAGTGTCTGGGTGGGTGATGGTCCTCCGCCATTCACCAGGAGCACGGCGGCGATACCGGCCGCGGCGATACCGGCCGCGCCGAGTGCCGCCACGCGGAAGCGTCTATGCCAGGTCCGGCTGGCGGAGGCGGCCGCCATGGCCGCCGCAGCGGCCTCGTGGGCAGGTCGCTTGGGCCGCTCTGCGGCGAGCGTCTCGGCGAACGCCGTCTCGGCATCGAGAATCCGCCCCGCGAGCGTACGACACCGCTCGCAGGTCCGGAGGTGAGCGGCGAGCGGGGCATCGCCTGCTCCACGGAGTTCCGCGAGATCGGCCTCGAGCAGGGCGTCAGCAGCGTGTTCGCAGTTCATCGGTCGTGCTCCTCGGTCAGGTACGGGTGCCGCTCGAGCACCGCCCGGCGCACGGATCGGCGCGCCCTGAATAAGTGGGCGCGCGCCGTGACCGGTTTCATGTCCAGCATCTCGGCCGCCTCGACCGCAGCATAGCCCTGCAGGTCCACTAGGTCGAACACCTCTCGCTGGCGCGGAGGGAGGTCCTTGAACGCAGCTCGCACGGCCGCCAGCAACTCGGCCCGCTCGATCCCTGCGTCCGGTCCCGGGGTCGCCGCGCGCGCGGATTCCTCGAGCAGAAGATGACGCTGCGCGGCCCGTACCCTGCGCTGTCGCCGACGTTCGTGGTCGATTGCGGCGTTGCGCGTGATTTGGTAGAGCCAAGTCGTGAACCTGGCCTGGCCCCGGTAGCGGCCCACGTGGTGGTGCAGCCGCACGAGCACCTCCTGGGTTACGTCTTCCGCGTCGTCGGGATCGCCCGTCCAGCCCAGCGCCCAGCGGTGGATCCGGCGGTAACAGCGCTCCACGAGATCGGCGAAAGCCGCTGCGTCTCCAGCCTGTACCCGGGCGACCAGTGCCATCATTTGGGCATCAACCCGCGACGATTCGAGCATCAGACTCCGAGGTCGGTGCCTGCGATCTTAAGACGTGGCCGGGCCGGGTCGCGTTTACTTCCGGACCGGGAACGGTGACCAATTTCTCATGATGTCGGCGCGGTGGCTATCCCTCACGGCCCTGGCAGCTCCGGAGGTCGGGTTCGCACGCAGAGGCGGGACATCCCCGGTGGCTTGACCGCTCACTGGCGCCCTGCTGCGGCACACCGCCGGCACGCTGCGCTGCCTCCACTAGTGCGAACCGTCAGGGTGGTCTAACTTCAGTTCCCGACCATCCGGGGGGTTCCCCTACGCAATTTGGGAGATCACCATGCTGAACAAGAGTGTTGCAGCCGCAATAAACGATCAGATCGCCCAGGAGTTCTACGCCTCGCATGTCTATCTGTCGATGGCTGCTTGGCTCGAGACACAGAGCCTCGTGGGCTTCGCGAAATGGATGCGACTCCAGGCCGATGAGGAACGGGTGCACGCGATGCGCTTGTTCGATTTCGTGCTGAACAACGGCGGAGAAGTGCAGCTCCAGGGGATCGATCAGCCGCCCACGACGTTCGACAGCCCGCTCGCCGTGATGGAGATGTCGCTGGAGCACGAGCGCGGTGTCACCGCGACGATCACCCGGATCTATGAGCTGGCGTTGCAAGAGAAGGACTATCCCGCACAGATCGAGATGCAGTGGTTCATCGACGAGCAGTCAGAAGAAGAGCGCGTCGTCGGCGACATCATCGCCCGCATGAAGATCGGCGGTGACAGCGGTACGGCGCTCCTGCTGTTGGACGGAGAGCTTGGCGGCCGGCCGGCGGCAACCGGCGGGGGAGAGTAGCGGGCCGACGAGCCTCCACGGACAGGGTGGGATTCGAACCCACGAGCCGGGGATACCGGCTACGCGCTCTCCAGGCGCGCCTCTTCAGCCGCTCGAGCACCTGTCCCAGATTCGTAACTGACTAAGGTACAATGGGTTACCAACCTAACCAGATGACCCGGCCGCGACAATGGTGCCGGAGGTGTCGGTTAGAGGTGTCGGTTGGTCCCGGCTGGCCTGCATCGCCCGCTGGCTTTCGAGGTCCGCGTGCTGGTAGCACTCGAGCACCGTTTTCGCGCTGTTCCATCCGCCCAGTTCGCACAACACCTTGAGGGAGCCGTCCTTGTGATCGGTGGCCAGCTTGCGCCGTAGGCTCTGCCACCTCATCCCGCGTTGGAGTTCGATTTCGAGGAGCCCCTCATTGAGGGAAGTGTTGATCGTCGTGTACTCTCTGCCCGCTCCCTCGCCGTTCGTTCCATACTCGTAGAATCCCGCACCCGACTCCTCGCCCGTTTTCCCCGATTTAACGAGGTCACGCAAATGTCCGGCAGGTTCGTACCGCTCCGAACCGTACTCCTCGTGGAGAGTTTCGAGCTTTTCGAGTACCTGATCTAGCCCGAGTTTGTCCGCCCGCCGACAGGGTCCTTCGGGAAAACCCGCGCCCAGCCGTAGCCCGGTATCTATCGCCTCGGCCGTGGCGACATCGTCTCCAATGAGCTTTGCGGCCTCGTTGATGATGCGAGCTTCGATCCGGAGCGTATCCACGCCCTCGCCCTGACCGGGTTCGTAATTCGCACCCTCGCCCGATTCGTAATCGTAGTATCCCTTGCCGGTTTTCTGGCCGAGTTCCTCGGCTTCGACTTTCTCCTCGACTATTGGTGGGACCTCCTTGCCCGCTTCCTTGCGAACGTGATAGCCGATGTCGATTCCGGTGAGGTCGCCGAGTTCGAACGGTCCCATCGGGTAGCCTCTTTCGAAGACCATCGCGGCGTCGACTTCTCGAATCTCATAGAGTCCTTCCGAGACCATCCAGCCCGCCTCGTCGCCGAACGGTCCGAGGACAGAGTTGACGACGAAGCCGTTTACGTCCTTTCTGACGTAGATCGGCGTTTTCCCGATGGCTTCAACGAACTCGTAGGCAGCTTCTGCCGTTTCGTCCGTCGTCTCGGCACCATAAATGACCTCGACGAGATCCATCTTTACAGGTGGATTGAAGAAGTGCATCCCGACGACCTGTTTCCGACGAGCTGTCGCCCCCGCGATCTCGGTGATCGACAGCGAGGAGGTGTTCGAGGCCAGAATAGCTCCTTCAGGAGTGAACTCATCGAGATCCGAGAAGATCTCCTTTTTTAGCTCCATGCGCTCTGGAGCGGCTTCGATAACGAGATTTACCTCGGAAACGGCGGCTTCGAGGTCGGTTTCGGTACTGATTCGGCTGAGAACTTCTTCAGGAGATTCATTAATGAGTCCCTTTTCGGCGAGTTTTTCGAGACTCCATTCGATCGAGCGATACCCGTCGCTCGTGACCTCCTCGTTGATGTCACGCATCGTTACCTCGTAGCCCGCGAGTGCAACGACCTCCGTGACTCCGTGGCCCATGTTCCCCGCACCGAGTACCGCCACCCGCTCGATTGCATCGACGTTCATGGCCCGTATCGAGCGACCACCGTCTTAACTCCACCGGCGAAGGTTATCGCTGTAACAAAAACAGTTGAATGTAGGCAACACCGATACTTATACGAGCGTGTGCTGTAACAGTTGGTAACTATGAGTTCGACAGGACGCGGGCGATTCGAAGACGAGGTAGCACTGGTAACAGGAGCCGCGGCCGGTATCGGCCGGGCAACGGCCGAGCGGTTGGCCGCAGAGGGCGCACACGTCGTCGTCACGGACGTAGACAGCGAGGGTGGAGAGGAAACAGTTGAACTGATCGAAGAAAAAGGTGAAAACGGCGAATTTCGGGAACTCGATGTAACTAACGCTGAGGCGGTCGAGGGGGTAGTCGAAACGGTGGCAGACGAACGCGGGCTGGACGTGCTCGTCAACAACGCCGGAATCGGCTACGAGGCGAGATCGGTCGAGGAGACGGAGCTTTCGACCCGCGATCGGGTGATCGACGTGAACTGCAACGGGGTGTGGAACGGCTGTCGGGCGGCCCTGCCGATCATGAAGAGCCAAGAATCGGGTGCGGTCGTCAACGTCGCGTCGCTGGGTGGGATGATCGGCCTGCCGAAACAGGCGGCCTACACCCTGACGAAGGGCGCAGTGTTGAACTTTACCCGTACTGTGGCCGCCGAGTGCGGCCCCTACGGAGTGCGTGCGAACGCCGTCTGTCCGGGCTTCATCGAAACCTCGCTGGGTGAGGCGTTTTTCTCCCAGCAAGAGGATCCCGAGAAAGCGAGACGAAGGATGGAGGCACAGTACCCGTTGAAGCGACTCGGAAAGCCAGAGGAAGTCGCCGACGCCATCGCCTATCTGGCGAGCGACGAGGCGAGCTACGTGACGGGTCACGGGCTGGTGCTCGACGGGGGGTACTCGATGTCGTAGATAATCGTCGGGAGTTAGCCAAACACCCATACATTCATCTGCGCGTAGGTAGTAGTCGTTCGTAGTTGGCTATGTCGGCGATGCTGGTCTACTCGGCTAACAACGAGTTCGAAGACGGGAACCGGTACGAGATGCTCGCGTGGAGCATTCCGGAGAGCGAAGAGTACCCCGAAGGAATCAAATACCGATTCCAGTACATGGACGAAGATGGCTCGACGCTGCTTCGCTACGACAACAGCCACCACCGTGAGGGCGTCGGAATGCACCATCGCCACACGTCCGACAGCGTCGAGGGGATGGAGTTCGAAGGGCTGACGACACACATTCGCCGCTTCAAGGAGGATATCGAGCAACGATGAACGAGGACATGCACGAACCACGACCGGACGAAGTGGAGTACCCACCACTACTGCTGATTACCGCTGATCCACAGGAGGTCACAACGGAGCGCGAGATCGAAGCAGCAGAGCGATTCGAACGGGGCGAGCAGGTCCCCCATCTGCTCAACTTCGAGCGTCCCGAGGACCTCCGGAAGCTGCTCACACAACGTCGTTGGGAGGTCCTGCGCTCGATCAAAAACGAGCCTCCAAAGAGCATTCGGCGGCTTGCAGAACGCCTCGATCGAAACCCCTCCGAAGTCGCCTCGGACGTGAACCTACTCGAAGAGTATGGGATCGTCTACATCATCGAGAGCGGGCAAGCGAAAGCGCCGATCGTCCCGTACGAGGAAGTGCGAATCGAAGCGTCGATGCTCCGCCCGAGCGATAGAGAACAATCCTCAGCGAGCGCGTAAGCGAGTGTCGTTTATATCGGCAACCAGTGTGTCTGGACGCTGTGACGACTCGATTAGCTGAGAGTTACGAATCCGGATCGAACAAATCCTCGATTCGACAACGGAAATGTGCTGCGAGTTCGAATGCGAGTTCGAGCGAGGGATCGTAGCGTTCGCGTTCAATCGCGTTGATCGTCTGTCGAGTGACACCGACCGCTTCTGCGAGCTCGCCCTGGCTCAATCCCTCTTCCTCCCGTCGTTCAGGTATCCGATTGTCCATTGGGCGTTAGTTCCAGAACGGTACGAGCATATAGCAGACCCCATAGACGAGAGCGAGCGCCGACGCCAGATAGATCGCACCCCACAACGTCGGCGTGATTATGAAGTATCCGCCGGCGTTCAAGACGTAGAGCGCTGGGACGACGCTGACCGTCACGATGCACACGATCCCCAGCGTGAGTCCGCTGACTCGGTTGTGGAGGTTCCAGTCGCGTTCGTCGTGTAGCTTCACCCTATTGATGTAGGGAACTCCGAACGCCACGAGCATGCCGATCCACACCGCTACGAGGTACGCCACGGTTCCAAGGAGTTGTTGATCCATGAATATCCCGGTAAGGAGACCGAGACAGCCGATAGCTACGAACACCCACGTTAGTACGTTGTACGTCCGTCTGTCAATGCCGATCAAATCTGGTGTCTGATTCATGCTGTAAAGCACCTTTTACAGTAAAGCATACTTTACATTCCGTATTAAAACTATCGCTGACTGAACGCCAGCGTCTGGGCGGTTCGTTTCACGGAGAAACGTCCGAAGAGCGGATCGAAGGAAAGGGTAGACGGTTCAGTCCTGAAGCCGAGCCAGATCCTCCGGGTCGTGTCCACAGATGACGTTCGCACCCTCGCGGCGTTCGACTTCCTGCATCCACCGCA
>JADFNB010000093.1 GCA_022563595.1 Gemmatimonadota bacterium | reverse complement strand
GCCTGAACCCGCGTGATCGCCGACGTCAACGTCGTCTTACCATGATCCACATGACCAATCGTGCCCACGTTCACATGCGGCTTCGTACGCTCAAACTTTTGCTTGGCCATGGACAAGACCCTATCTCGCAAAGAAGCGGTTATCGATGCACAACTTATGGAAGCGCGGCAGGATGAGAGAGATGGCGGGTTCCGTCTCCCATCATACCATCCTCGCTCAGGTCATTCCGTCCTCGCTCCAAGCTCGCGACGGGGGTTGAACCCGTGACCTCGTCCTTACCAAGGACGCGCTCTACCACTGAGCTACGCGAGCGGCCAAGCGGGCGACGGGATTCGAACCCGCGACCCTCAGCTTGGAAGGCTGATGCTCTACCAACTGAGCTACACCCGCGGTACCGCGTCCCGACGGACGATCCTGCGCACACCGCGCCGACACGCCCTGCTATGGTGGGGGTAGGATTCGAACCTACGTAGGCGTTACGCCGGCAGATTTACAGTCTGCTCCCATTGGCCACTCGGGCACCCCACCGCTGCCCGCATTCGGCACCCGCTAACAAACCACCCCGCACCTCTCAGGCGGGGTGGCCGCTAAGACGGGGGTTTCCTGTCCCCCCCGTAACTCCTGCTGGAGCTGACGAAGGGACTCGAACCCTTAACCTGCTGATTACAAATCAGCTGCTCTGCCAGTTGAGCTACGTCAGCACAAGGTCCGATTGTGTTAGAATCGTAGGATAACCGGCTGACTGGTGCCAGTCAACGGGTTGGAGGCGGGTGACTTACAGACCGGCGACCGCTAGCCCGCCCGCTTGGTCCAGCGGGTCCCCTCCGGCGTGTCCTTGAGGTCTATGCCGCAGGCCGCCACCTCGTCGCGAATGGCGTCGGCGGCCGCGTAGTCGCCGGCCTTGCGGGCCCGCTGGCGGGCCTTGATCCGTTCCGCCACCCAGGCGGTCAGGTCATCTTCCACCTCGGCCCGCGGGACCACTTCGAGCACCTCCATAATCCGGTCGAAGGTCTCGATCACCGCCGCCGCTTCACCCGCAGACCAGGCGCCCTCGTCCAGCCGACGGTTGGCCACCCGAACAAAGGTGAAGACCGCGGCGAGCGCGTTCGGGGCGGACAGATCGTCGTTCATCGCCTCGGCGAACGCCCGCTCGAGTTGCTCCACTTCCCGTGGCACCCCGTCCGGGGAGGCCCCGGCAGCCGCTCGCCCAAGGCGCTCCCGCAACTCGGCCAGGCGCTGCGCCCCCTCGGTCGCCGCCTCGAGGGCCTCGTCCGTGAGATTCAGCTGTTGGCGGTAGTGGGTCGAGAACACCAGCATGCGAAAGGACGCCGGATCCACGCCTTCCTCCCGCAGGTCCCGCACGGTCAGGGTATTCCCAAACCGCTTGGACATCTTGGTGCCGCCGATCAGCAGGAACTCCCCGTGCATCCAGCAGCGCACGAACGGCCGGCCGGTGGCCCCCTCCGATTGGGCGATCTCGTTTTCGTGGTGGGGGAATACCAGATCCACGCCTCCGGCGTGAATGTCGAGTGTCTCAATCCCGAACCGGCCCCGAATCTCGGCGAGTGCCATTGCCGAGCACTCGAGATGCCAGCCGGGCCGCCCGCGACCGAACGGAGCATCCCACGCGGCTCCAACCGTCTCATCGAGGGTAGAGGCTGTCTTCCACAGGGCGAAATCCCGAGCGTCCTCTTTGGAGTACTCGTCGCTCGAGACGCGGGCTCCCGGCTTGAGTTCCCGGGTGTCGAGCCGGGAGAGCCTGCCGTAGCCATTGAAGGCTCCGACCGAGAAGTAGACCGACCCGTCCTCGCCGCGATACGCCAGCCCGCGGTCGAGGAGTTGCTCCACCAGAGCGATCATGTGTTCGATATGCGCAGTGGCGCGCGGATAGAGGTCGGCCGGCTTGATCCGCAGGTAGTCGCGATCCTCGAAGAAAGCTTCCGCGAACCGGTCGGTGAACTCCCGGACCGACGTGCCGGCCTCGCCGGCTGCCTTGATGATCCGATCGTCTACGTCGGTCAGATTCATGACCGTGAACACGTCGTAGCCACGATACTCCAGGTACCGCCGCAGCAGGTCACTGAAGAGGAAGGTGCGGAAGTTGCCGACGTGCGCATAGCTCCACACCGTTGGCCCGCAGGTGTAGAGCGTGACCCGCGGTGGAGCGAGCGGCTCAAACGGCTCAACCCGCCGGCTCAGGGTGTTGTACAGGCGAAGGACCATCACAGCGACCGACACTCAAGTTCTGGATTGTCAATGGGTTCGGACGTTGAAACGTAGACGCACCCGGAGAGAGCGTCAACGATCCTGGCGCGCCGCAACGACGAGGATGTCCTCCAGCGTCCGGAAACGGACGCGTGATCCCCACCCCAACACGGCAGAATACGGCAGAATACGGCAGAATACGGCACAATATGGACGGCCGGGAAACCATACGGCACCATACTGTGCCATACGATTCCATACGATTCCGTACTGCGCTCCCACAGTCTGTCCCACAGTCACCCGCAAGCGATACGTGTCCAATAGGACACACTCCGGACTGCGAATTAAGCTAGCAAAGGGTGCCCCGTATAGTCAGAAGTTAGGGAGGAGCACTGCGAGCGAACGAACTAAGCTAGCAAAGCCCCCCCTAGGTCCCCCACATCGTCCCCTACGGAGGACAGTCCCTGCGCGTATGGGTTCGGCCATACCCGCGAATGGCGGGAAACGGACATCTAATCCGTTGTCCCGCGCGGCTAAACGACGGTGCCGTGTCGGGTTAGCTCACGGGGTACGGCGCACTGTGGGGCCTACTGTGGGGCAACGCCTGGGTAATGGGTACCGGGCGCGAACCGGCGCACAAGCGGGAGGGGCGCAGTGAGCGACGGACGATTCACGAAAGGGACGGCCCAACAGGCCGGTGCCAAGGGTGGCCGAGCAAAGCAGGCTAAGCACCTGAGCCTAGAGCAGGTCGAGCAGGCGTTCGGGTCCCTGGGGACCGTGGAGGACGCACAGCGGCGCCTGGAGCGCCTGGGCGTGTGGGCCTCGGCAGGACTCCTTGCCGGAAGCGTGGGCGGCGTCGCGGTCCGATCAGTCGAAGTCTGGCTGAGGGCGCATGAGAGCCAGCTGACGGAGACCGTCGTCACCGAGCTGCGCGGCCGTCTCGACGAACTGGAAGGCCAGCTGCGTCAAAGCCGCCCGAGGGTGGTCCGGTGACCTACCCCGAGGCCCTACTGTTGCCGGTACTGCACGATCGGCAAGCGGGCAAGGGTTCGATACCCCCGACCCCAGGGGGTGCGCGTTGAG
>JADFNB010000020.1 GCA_022563595.1 Gemmatimonadota bacterium | reverse complement strand
AGTCCTTGAAGTTCACGGCGACCGTCGCGCGGTGGGTGCCACCGCCACCGCCACCGCCACCGAAACCGGTTGCGACCTGTGAGCCGGTCGTGGCCACGACCGACTGGAAGTCGGCGCGACCGGGCAGGCCATTCAGACGGTTCTCGATACGGCGTACGATCCCGTCCGTCTGATCGACCCGCGTGCCGAGCGGCGCGTCGACCTGCACGTACACGGTCGGCGGCGGGATGTTCTCGGGGAAGAACTCTATGCCGGCGTTCAGCACCCAGAACGCGCCTATCGCGACCACCATCGTCACCGTCACGCCCACCAGCATACGCATGCGATGCCCCAATGCCCAGCGGAGCTGCCGCTCGTAGTGGACGATGATGCGGGGCAGACCGTGCGTCATGAACCAGTGGCCCACTGGATGCATCAGGTAGTGGTACGTCGCGTACCCTAACCCGGCGGTGGCCAACAGCAGGATCGACGAGAGGGGACTGATCACCAGCAAGACGAGCACGACGACGAGGCCAGCGCCCATCGCAACCTGCCGCGTCAATTTGGGCAGTGGCAATCGCGGCGCCGCCTCGTGTTCCAGGAACAGCGCGCACAGCGTCGGCACGATCACCAGCGCGACGAACAGCGACGAGCTGAGCGTGATGATCAGCGTCAGGGGCAGGTACTTCATGAACTCCCCGACGATGCCGGGCCAGAACACCATCGGCGCAAAAGCCGCCAGCGTCGTCGCCGTCGATGCGATGACGGGTACGGCGACCTCGGCGGTGGCGTACTTGGCGGCCTCCTTCCGATCGAACCCCTGCTCGCGGAACCGGTAGATGTTCTCCACCACAACGATCGCGTTGTCCACCAGCATTCCCAGCGCCAGGATCAGGCTGAACAGCACCACCATGTTCATCGAGAATCCAACTGCCCGGATCACGATGAATGACAGGAGCATGGACATCGGGATGGCGAACCCGACGAACCATGCAGTACGGGCGCCGAGGAAGAACAGCAAGACCCCCACGACGAGGAGGAGACCGGAGATGATGTTGTTCTCCAGACTCATCACCATGTCGCGGATGTCTTCGGCCTGGTCGGACGTGATCTTCACGACCGTTCCCGGCGGGAAGCGGGGGCCGGCCGCCGCGATCGCCGCGCGCACGGCGTCGGCCGTCTCGATGATGTTCTCCCCGACCCGCTTCTTCACGGCGAGCGACACGACCGGGTTGCCGTCCAGCCGCGCGTACGAATCCCGCTCCTTGAACCCAAAGTCAACCGTGGCGACGTCGCGCACGTACACGGGCACGCCCCGGGAGGAGGCTATCACGATATCGGCGATCGGTTCGGGGTCTTCGTACTCACCGGGGACGCGCACGAGGTATTTCATCTCGCCCACGTTTATCGTGCCACCGGGGATCGTCACGTTCTCATCGCGGATGGCGTCGATGACGTCGTCAAATGCGAGGTTGTAGAACTGGAGCTTGGCGAGATCGACATCGACCTGGACCTCTCGCTCCAGTCCACCCGAGAGCTGGACTTCGAGCACGCTCGGGATCTGCTCCAGATCGTCCTTGAGATCGTCCGCAACGTCACGCAATCGAACGAGGCTGTACGGCCCGGCCACGTTCACCTGCATGATTGGAAACTCAGCGAAGTTGATCTCGAAGATCTCCGGCTCCTCCGCCGCGGTGGGGAGCTCAGGTTTCGCGATATCCACCTTCTCGCGCACCCGCTGGAGCGCCTCGTCCATGTCGACGCCGGCGTCGAACTCGACGTTGATGGTCGAGTAGCCCTCGGTGGAGGTCGACGTGATCGTCTTCACGTCCGGAATCGTGTTCAGCTCCTCCTCGAGTTTGCGCGTGATGAGCGTCTCGATGTCGCGCGGCGCGACACCGGGATAAACCGTGGTCACGATGATGTTCGGGATCACGATCTCGGGCGACGACTCCTTCGGCACGGTGAGGTACGACGACACGCCGAGGAAGATCACGATCGCCGTGAGCACCAACACGACCGTGGCGTGCTCGATGGCGAACGAGGTGAGGCGGAACTCCTTGTACTTCGACTTGTCGGCCGGCGCCATCATTCCGGGTCCTTTCTGGCGTCCGCGCCGATAGCGCTCGCGTTGACGATGCGTACCCGGCTGCCCGGGGCAACGAGCTGTCCCCCGAGCGTGATGAGCCGGTCGCCGGCGTCGAGTCCGGATTCGATGACCACCTGGTTGCGATACGACGGTCCCAGGACGACCGCTCGCGCTTCGGCGACGGTGCCGCCGTCACGCTCGACGGCGACGAACACCTGATACCCGTCCTCGGTGCGCTGCACCACCTGTTGCGGCACCACCACCGCGCTGTCCCGCTGTTCACGCACCACCTGCACGGCGGCTATCATGCCTGGTTTCGCCGCTCCCTCGGGGTTGTCCATCACCACTTCGATTGGCACGGTCCGATTCGTACGATCGACGGAGCTGCCCACGAACCCGATCCGCCCCTCGAACTGCCGGCCCGGGAGGATGTCGAAGCTCACCTGGGCGAGCTGGCCCGGTCGCACCGCGGCGGCGAGCCGCTCCGGAACGCCGCCCACGATCTTGACCCGCCGCACCGCCACGACCCGGACGATCGGGTCGCCGGCCGCCGCGCGCTCACCCACTTCCATGAGCTTCTCGTCGAAGATGCCGGCGACGGGCGCACGGATCTTCGTCCGGTCCAGCCGCGCCTCCAGTGTCGCCAGCCGCGCTGCCGCCACGGCGGCCGCGGATCGCGTCCGCAGGTATACCATCTCGCTCCCGATCTGCTCGTCCTCCCACAGCAGCCGCTGGCGTTCGAACTCCTCACGCGCAAGCTCGGCCCCTGCACGGGCTTCCCGCACCTGCGCCGCCAGGACATCGCTGTCGAACTCGACTATTACCTGGCCGCGCCGGACCGCCGCGCCTTTCGGCACCAGAAACCGCTCGATTACCCCGGGCTCTTCGGCCGAGAGCGTAATGTCGTACAGCGCCTCGACCTCGCCCATGACGCGGATGTAGTCGGTGAACGAGGTCAGCCGGACCGGCGTAACCTCTACATTGACCACCCGTACGCCCGCGTCTTCCTCGGGTGTCGCAGCACCCTCCGATCGGCTACAGGCTGCCGCGCCCAGCACGCCGATAGCGAGCGCGAGCGCGCCAGACCGACGGTATGTGTAGCGCATCTCCCGTCTCCTCAGTTGGCCTGGAGCGGGCCGAGATCGACACCTCGGTCCGGCACCGTGCCGCGCGCTGCGTCCAGATTGGCTCGCGCACTCAGGTAGTCGTACACCGCCCGCCCGTAGTTGAACTCCGACTGCCTCAGGGCGACCTCGGCGTCGGTGATCTGGAGCTGCGATCCCAAGCCCGCCCGGTACTGGGCCGAAGCGATCTCGAACCCGCGCCTCGCCTGGTCCACGGCCGGCCGCTGGCTGTTGACCCGCTGCCGAGTCTCCTCCACGCTGGCCAACAGTGTGCGGACCTGGTTGGCGACCTGCTGCTCGGTCAGCGCCAGCAGCGCCTCGTTCTGCATCACGTTCGCCCGTGCCTGCTGCATCCGGGCCGAACGCGAGAACCCCGTAAAGATAGGCAGCTCGACCCTGATGCCGCCGCTGAAGGCCGTCGTGCGCTGGTTGCTGTTCTCCCCGAAGAAATTCGGGGCCCCGTTCTGCTGGGCCGACACGACGTAGTTCGAGAAGACCGTGAGCTTCGGGAAGTACTCCGCCCGCTCCACTTTGTACCGAGCCTGCTCCAGCTCGATGTTGAGCCGCACCTGGCGGATGTCCGACCGCTCGTCGAGCGCTGTCCGGTACGCCTCCTGGAAAGCCGCCTCGGAGCCCGACGCACCCGCGACGGCCAGCAGCACGCTGTTCTCCGCCGAGTTCGCCAGCAGATCGCCGATCACCATCTCGTGCAACCGGCCCTCGACCTCCAGTGGCGTTTCGGCATCGAGACCCATGATGACTGCCAGGGTCCGGGTCGTCGCGGCCACACCGTTACGGGCGCGCCGGAGGTTCGGTTCGAGATTCCCGAGCTGCACTTCGAGCCGCAGCACGTCGTAGTCGCTGGCCAGGCCGGCTCGATTCAGCCCGCGCGTCTCCTCCAGTGTCTGCCTCACTCGCTCCACGCTCTGCTGCGTGAGGCGCACCTGCTCGAGCGCCAACAGCACGTCGAAATACGCGGTGCGCACCGAGGTCACGACGTTCTGCGCCGTTCCCCGCACGCGTTCCTCCTGCAGCGCCCGGAACCGCGCGGCCGCACCCAGCCCGATGAACACCGCGGCCTCGAACAACGGCTGGCTGAGCGTGAGCGCGGCCTGCCAGCTGTTGTCCGCACCAAAGCGGACCGGAATCACATCGTCTGGGCCCGCGGTCGAGTCGAAGAAGATTGCCGGCAGGAAGCCTTCCTGCACCTTGAAGTTGCGCTGATAGGACGCGCTGGCTCGGACGTCCGGCAGAACACTTGCCCACGCCTCGCGCACGCGTCCGCCGGCATTGTGCAGTGACGCTTCGGCCTGCGCGATCTCTCGACTGTTCGCTACGGCAACGTCGATGGCTTCGGCCAGCGAGACACGGCGGGGCGCCGCCGACACCTGTGCGGCCGCGGTCGCGGGGACGGTACTGCCCAAGACCAAGGCTCCCGCGAGTACCCTAAGACTGATTCGCATCGTGAACCAATTCATGCTTGCGTTCCCGGTTGGCGTTACGCTCATGTCGACTCCGCCCCGGCCGCCTGGATTCCTGCACGCACGAACGGGGCGAAACACTCAAACAGGCCTTGTGGGGTCGGCGCCTCACCGCACTCATCGACCGGCTTCAGGTGGCAGGCGAGCACCAGAGTCACCAGGCCATGCACCGTCGACCAGAGAAACAGGGACATCAGGTCGGGGTCCGCGCGCCGCATCGTGCCCGCCTCGATGGCCTCGACCACGGCCTGCCGCAGGAGCACGCCGAGCACCGCACCCTTTTCATCAAAACGACGAAACCCCACCAAGTTAGTACCACAGGGCGTGGTATCCACCACCACCACTCCCAAGTTCAACGTTTTTCACGGACAAACCTACCGAGAAACGTACCCAATACTCTCCGGATAGAGATAAGGGCTAGATGCCCTCTGAAATCTAGGAGGGTTCGTGACATGACAGGTATTTCCTATACGTGTCACGTGTGACAAGGTTGCGACCGCCCGCATGGACCCCCACATGAAAGACGGGCAACGAACCACCTACGCGCATGGATCGGGCATACACGCCTTGCTGTGACAGCGCGTGCCCCCGGATGCCTAAACCGTTGGTGTTGCGCAAGATACGGCCTAGGGTCGGTAGGTTTCTACGGTAGCAACTGAGCGACGGGAACGGATGACGAGCGGAAAACAAACGGGACGGTTCACGGCGAAAGGGACGTGTGTGCGAAGCGGGACATTCTTGGACACGGTAAAAAAGGCGTCATTCGTCGCGGAGGTGAGCGAACGAGCGCGGACTGTGGAGCACCACGTGAGCGGAACGCAGGTAATTAGCGAATCGCCTCTTTCTGAAATCAACCACCCACAACAGAGGGCTTCTATGGCGCAGGATGTCAACACGCACTCCGGTCTCCCGCTGACGGCGTAGAGTGTTGCAGCCAGCGCCCGCACCTCTATGGCGCTCGGATCTGCGTTGCGGGAGTGGTGTCGAGCGCTCGATCGTCGCTCGCGTTGCAAGACGCCGGAGGACTTCACAGCCGATGCGTTCTCCGCTCGGGAGCGGGAACCATCCTTCTATCAGGGAGTTCTGCTGTCTGGCAGTGGAAGCTCTGTACCAGGCGAGACAGAGTGTGTACGCTTTCCAGCGGAGAATGCCAACCTCGCTTCAGGCTGACCAGAACCCTGACCGGGCAGTCGTCGATCGCGGACGCCATGCCCCTATGATGCCTATCCTGACCAGCGACCTGTAACCCCTCGCCCACACCCCCCCTGACAGTTTCCTGACCTTTCGAGGGCTTCTCCGAGCTTTCTTTTAGTTAAAAGTATTCTGAGTCAGATCGGAGCAGTGGAATGAAGTACAAACCTGTCGCACTCACCAGCGTGATCCTGATCGTTGCGGCCACGGCTTGCAGTACCGCGCCCGTGCCGGACGATCAACCTTACGGCCCCTACACTAACCTGCAGGTCTTATCTGGCGACTGGTCAGAACTGGAGGAAGTGATGCTCGGTAACCTGCGCGGACTGGGGTTGAGACGCACGGGAGGCGAGGGGTGTTTGCACTGTCATGTCGGTTCGATGCAGACTTCCATGGAGACCTGGGATTACGCTTCCGATGCCAAACGTAACAAACGCAGCGCCCGCCAGATGCTGCGAATGGTCAAGAACATCAATGAGGGCCACCTGTCAAACCTCCCCTGGCGTACAGAAAATTCGATACAGGTTACCTGTTATACCTGCCACGCCGGACGAACCAACCCCACTCCCCTGCCCGACGTGCTGGCATCCCATTACGATTCCGCCGGAATCGACGCCACCGTCCAAAGATATGAAGAACTTCGGGAGCGGTACTACGAAGGCGATGCCTACGACTTTCGCGAAAGCAGTCTGATCCGCCTTGCCGCGAAGCTCCAAGACAGGGAAGCACATGACGATGCGCTCCGCATTCTGGAACTAAACGTCGAAACCCATCCGCAATCGGCGTCTGCTCATCGCGGGGTGGTGCGATACGTCGCCGAACGAGCAGTCGAGACCGATGGAGAGACGGGCTTAAGGGCCGTTTACCCGCAGCTCACCGCCAGACATGTCGCGGGCGCCTTCGTCTGGTTTACGCTCGACCGGGTGGGTTGGGATTTCATGGGGGCCGGCAAGGTGGCGAGAGCGATGACCATTTTCAATTACAACGTCGAGGTTTACCCGGACCATGCCGGGCCTGTGAACAGTCTGGCGAATGCTTACCTGCGGACCGGAGACACTACGGAAGCCATATCGAAATTGGAGGCGTCACTGGAGTTGCGACCGGACCAGAGTCAATGGGTTGGTGAATTACTCGAGGAACTACTCGACTCGCGGCGCTGATGAAGCCCGGCACGAAGGAGCTCATGGAATCGATGGAATCCCCCGTAGTGGGCGCCCCTCGCCCGCGGCGGCAGCGGTTGATCGAGCGGTGGGTCGAGGGCGACGACGACGCAGAGGGGTGGTTCGAGGACATCGATTGGCCCCGAGTCCTGAGACTCCGTACTTCGTTCATGGATCCACGAGGAGAGTGAACCGGTAGGCGTCACATATGGGCGGCGGCACCTCGGAACGTTCCGATCTGGGTGAGCGCGTGACTTAGTTGCGGCTCGGCTCCCCGGTCACCGCAACGGCGTACCGCAGCAACGTCCGGCTCGTGACGATGAGGAGATTGGCACCGGATCAGGGATTAAAAGGTAAGAAAACTTCAGCCATCCGCGCGTCACGCCTCATTTGCAATTGCCACTGCAGCCGAAGGTTCAATTCCAGAGAGAGTTGCTGTAGACGCCCTCTCGAAACTGATCAAAAAAATCGTCCAGTTCAGGGTGTATAATGGGTTCCCCACTGACGTCCGGTTCGAGATGCCGTTCAGCCACGTACGTTCGGTGCGATGCCCCATGGACGAGAACATGATACCAGGGTTTGTCTTTGGGTGGACGGGATCGAGCGACCACATCGTACCACTCGTCCGAACCTTGAAAGGCTTCGTCCACTCCCATGATCACCCCTCGGTAATCAAACTTCCGATGATGAACCGTTTGCCCGATAGTGAAGATGCTCATCAAAGCCTCACGAGCCGGCTCAGATGTGCGGTCACGGTGCTGGCTTTCGTGATCGGCGCCTCGAACGCACAGTACCCGATGACGTAGAGGGGCGTGGAGAGGCGGAGGCGAGCGGTGTTTTCATTCATAATCGCCCCAGAACATGCCACCCCAGTTCGGTATACACCAGTTACCCCGAGTTTTCCAAGGACTATGGATTAAATAATACGGATGTCCTTGCCGATACCCATTCAGTGGGTATCTACGACATCCTGAGAGATAAATCCATAATCCGCAACGTAAATCAGGCCTTTTACGATAAGGTCTATAATCACGAGTGGTTATCTTTGTTCTCTTCCAGGCCGTCACCAAGGAACACATCATCAACCAGCAAACCGATTTCATAACGACTGCTATCGGAGGGCCAAAAAACTATTCAGGTCGGCTGCCCTATAACGCGCATCCTCACATGTTCATAACCGACGAAGTCTTCGATCTGAGGAGTTCGTTGCTGACGGAGGCGTTAGACGAAGCGGGCGCGCCCCTCGAGTTGAAGGAGGCGTGGCTTAGGATCGACAGCTCGTTCCGGCACGTGATAGTCAAGCAATCGATCGATCAATGCTCGAAGCGCTACGCGATCGACGAGATCCTGTCCTTCGCAGCGCCAGGTCGAAATGTCCCGACGTCGGAACATTCTGAACTTGTCCGCCGGCGCACAGGTCCCGAGGAATCGAAAGTTCACGCTGGCGTGAACTTCTGGCCGGTCTGAACTTGGGCGACGCCGCCCTAATCTCAATCGGACGGCGACGGCGCGCATCGAGAGGGCCGGCAAGCCCCCGTCAGCAATCAGATCTCTGGCCGCATCGATGATGGAGGCCTCGATCTCCTTTTCCTCTCGGGCGACTGCGGTCGTTGGCATTCCAGCTCCGAACGTGTTGTATATCAGTATGCTACACGATCTGACACGCCAAGGTTAACACTGTTACACTAACGGCGTTAACCTAACACTGTGACCTACGTGATCAATGGGCGGGATGTTTCGTAACGAGTCGGGAGAATCGCTAGACGGCGCGGGAGGCCTGGTCGGCGGTCTCCCAGCGGCAGGCGGGGTCCCGCTCGAGACAGCGGGCGATCGACTCCGCGAAGGCGGCCGGGATCTCCTCGCGAAAGCGGCGGACGTTGGGTGCCACCGAGCTATTCTTCTTCTGGGCTATGTCCATGACCGAGCCGCCCGTGAACGGAAGCGTGCCTGTGAGCATCTCGAATCCTACCACGCCGAGACTGTAGATGTCGCTGCGACGGTCGATCTCGCGGCTCCCGGACGCCTGCTCCGGGCTCATGTATTCCGGCGTGCCGATGACGGCTCCCGTGAACGACAGGGTGCTGCCATCCTTGGAGAGACCCTTGGCGACTCCAAAATCCAGCAGCAGCGGATCGCCACCCTTGTCGACCAGGATGTTGGCCGGCTTCACGTCGCGGTGGACGACGTTGCGCTCGTGCGCGTACGCCAACCCGTCCGCCAACCCCTTGAAGACGCGCGCCGCCGTCGCGATTGCGAGGGCCTGCTCCCGACCGAGCAGGCGCTGGAGCGTCTCACCGTGCACGCGCGGCATCGCGAAATACGAGATCCCGGCGGCCTCCCCAGAGAAGGTCACGGAGAGCACGTTAGGGTGATCGAGCTGGGCCACCAGCTCCGCCTCGCGGCGGAAGCGCTCCCGTGCGACCGGCGCCGTGAACAGTTCGGGCCGCATCACCTTGACCGCGAGGTAGCGGTTGAGCCGGTGGTCTCGCACCGAGAAGACGACCGCAAATCCACCCCGACCCAGCTCTCCCAACACCGCATAATCGGACCCCATGGCCGCGGCCAGCCGCTCCGCAAGCGGCGCCTCGGCACGGAGCGCGACCGGCCTACCGCAGTGAGAGCAGAACCGGGCTTCCTCGAAGAGTGTGGCTCCGCAATGCTCGCAGTTCACGTGGATCATGTGCCAGTCGCATAAGGTAGCGGATTCCACCGAGAGCGGGAGGGAAGCGGCGCTCGTTCTTCCGGGCATGTCGCTCAACGCGACGGTGTTCCCGCCGTTGCCGGTGGCGACCCTGCGGGCCGACTTCAATCAGGCCGCCGGAGACGCGAGTTCGGGCGGCCGTGGAGCGGCGGGAGATGGGATGGCCGCGTACGTCTCGGCGGTCGATCGCCTGCTCGACGCGCCGACCTGGACGGATGCCGAGAGGCGTTTGGTGATCGGGCACAGCTTCGGCGGCATGCTCGCCCTCGCATGGTGGCTCCATCACGGCGGTCGCGGCCCCGCGGACATCGACGGGTTGATCCTGGTCGCCACCACCGCCGGCCCGATGTACGACGCGGTGCGCCTGCGGGTCCTGAAGGCACGCACGCATGAGCTACGTCTGGGCATTGGGCCCCTCATGCGTGTGTGGAACAACCGCACGGTCACCCGCTCCGTCCACCGGATCCTGTCGCGCGGCGTCTCCGAATCGGTCGACTTCCAGACGCTGGCCCATAAGACCGACCTGCGGGTCGGCCTCGCGGGGTGGCGCGCCACCGACTGGCGCGCGCGGCGGTCCTATCGGTTGGCGATGTGGGGTTTCGACGTGCGCGCCCAGCTCGGTCGCATCACGGTTCCGACCATCGTGCTCTCCGGCGGGGAGGACCACCTGTTTCCGGTCGCGGCAGGGCGGGAGCTGGCCGACGGGATTCCAGGCGCCGAGTTCCGCCTGGTGGACGGTGCGGGCCACATACTACCTCTCACTCATGGAGAGGATGTCGTGCGCGCCGTACGGGACCTGCTCTAGGCTAGCTGTAACGGAAGCTCCATCGACATGCGAAGCGACGACTAGCATACTCTAACGGTCCAACACAACCCGAAGATCGACGCTCCATCTCGCGTACGAGCCTGCCGGGACGTCAGCTCAGCAGCAGCAAGATGCCTGCAACGTCGACGTGAGCTGGCACGACATCTCCCATCCTCCGGTCGAATGTCGCAAGCCGCCCTTGACGGTGCAGCGCGAGGGCCACGAGGTGCGCATCGGTCACTTGGCCGTGGCTGACGATGCGCGCCGGCGCGATGAACGAGGACTGGCAGAACGAGACGTCATCGGACCAAAACCGATGCCCGTTCAGTGCGGTGAGTGCGCGGAGCACGGCGATGGCCTCCGCGGGGCGCTTCGCCTCCGGAATGACGTGTGTGTTGGAGGAGACTCGTACGAACCCGCTTTCGGTGACGGGGCAAGTTGCCCACCCGCCGTCTCGATGTGCCGTGAACCACGCCACTGCCGCCGCGTGGTGCACATGATTGGGCCACGCGAGCGCAATCAGCACGTTCACGTCGAGCAGCACGGCCATCTCAGTCGTCGAGCGCCTCTCTCACCATCTCCGGGGTCAGCGGAGGCGCATCCGAGGGGACGTCGAAGGTGGGAACGCCGTGCTCCCCGATCTGGGGTTCGGCGGGACGCAATCCGCGGCGGGCCAGATCGGAAATGACGTCCCCGATGCTGCGGTTCTCCGTGGCAGCTAGGCTCCGGGCCGCACGGAGGATGTCATCGTCCAACGTAAGCGTTGTTCGCATGAAAGCATCGTAGCATCACAACATCATGATGTCAAGATGCGCACGCGCCGCCGGTAGGTGCTCAGGCGCTCAGGTGCGAACTTTCGTCGTGTGGATCACCAGCGATCCAACACAACCCGAAGATCGACGCTCCAGCTCGTGTACGAGCCGCTCGGGCTGATACCGCAACTCGACCGACGCATCGACGACCTGCTCGTCCGCCCGGAAGAACACGCCGTCGAGCCCGGCTCTGCGTGCCTCGCCGGACAGCGTGGACGATCGGACGTCTGCCGTGAGCAGAACTCGGTTGCCGAGCGCCCGGGCCTGCAGCGCAGCACCAAAGTCCGCCGACCCCTTCCCGCGGGTGGGCGTCAGCGGCTCTCGCAACCTTCGGGCTACGTGCCCGAACCGCGATCAGGCACATACTCCGAGCCGATCGTCGCATGGGCAGGCACAACCCGCCTCCGCTAGTCGCCCTGGCCAGCCGGGCCGTCTCGCGCCGCGTGCAGGATCGCCCTTCTCTTGCGCTCCATCTCGCGGCGCAACGAACTCAAGGTCTCACGCAGTGCAGTGAACTTGCTCTGCGCGGATCCTCCTCGTTTGGCCAGCATGCCAATCTGGTTCGCGTGATCCGACATCACGCCGAACTTGTTGTCCATGAACAACCGGCCGACGTCAGCCGAGGCCCGCGCGATCATCCCGGTAAAGTAGTCCTGCTTGGTAGAGGCATACTGCTCGATGAGCCCGTGGATGCGATCTAACTTGCGCTGCCCCTCGTCGAGCGCCGTCATTGCCTGTTGCGCCATTGCGGAGAGTTTTTTGGCCATTAGCTCCACCTGAAGATCTTCAACGCGATCGCGAAGCTGGCTACACCCCAGGTCGCCAGCACCGCGACGAAACCCGCTATTGCCGTCACCCCAGCGCCATCCAACAACACCGCCCGGAGCCCGTCGTTGAGAGCCGTGAGCGGCAGCACGCGGATGAACGGCTGCATACCGTCAGGAAAGTGTGACCAGGAGAAAAACACTCCCGACAGGATCCACATCGGTACCATCACCAGATTCATGAGGCCGGATACACCCTGGATCGTCTGCGCGCGGCTCGCCACGAGGAGGCCGAGACCGGCAAAGGCCATGGCGCCGACGAGCACGATGAGCGCGAGCACCAGGAACGATCCGCGGATCGGCACGTGGAACACCAGGGCACCGAACAGCAGGACGGCAACTACCTCGAGGCCCAGGAAGGCGAGCCGCGCGAAGACCTGGGCGGCCAGGAAGTTGCCTTTGCGCATCGGCGCGGCGAGCATGCGCTTGAGGAGACCCTTGTTTCTGGCGCGCACCGTCCCGAACGAGATACCCCAGATGCCAGTGCCCATGCCCAGCACCTCGACGTCTCCCGCATCGGGGACGAGCAGTCCCTGGAGAATCTCGACGGTGGTCGTCTTCCCCGCACCGTTCGGGCCCAACAGCCCGAAGCATTCGCCCACACCTACCTGGAGATCCAGTCCGTCGACCGCGATCACGTCGCCATAGCGTTTGACCAGGCCCCGGCACCTAATCGCATGATCCGTCATGAGCCGGAATCTATGCGTCACGGTCGGCCCGTGCTTCCTCTGCCTCTCCAGCCTCCGCTCCCTTACCTTTCGGCCCATGTTGCCGAGTGCGCTCAAGATCCTTCTCGCAGTCGCCGCCGCGTACGTGGCGGTAGCCGCGCTCTTGTGGACCTACCAGGACAGGCTGGCCTTCCCGGCACCGCGCCGTGAGCTGCCGTCGCCCGGCGCACTTGGCTTCCCCGACGGCGAACGGGTTACGTTGACAACCGCGGACGACGTCACGCTGCACGGATGGTATCTGCCGCCGCGCGCGGCGCGAGGTGACTCGGGAACCGCGGAGTCGAGTACGACCTCGACCACCGCACCCGGACTGCTCTGGTTCTACGGCAACATGGAGACAGTGGCCGCCCTGGCCCCAGTGATCCGCCGGCTGCGGCTCGAGGAGATCGGGCTCCTGATCGTCGATTACCGCGGATACGGCGAGAGCGGCGGCTCGCCGACGGAAAGCGGGCTCTACCGCGACGCGGAAGCCGCCTGGATGTACCTGACGGCCCGCCGCGAGATCGACAGTACGCGCGTTGGCGTTTACGGTCGCTCCTTGGGGAGTGCGGTTGCGCTCTATCTCGCCATCAGCCGTCCGGTGCGCACGGTGGTGCTGGACTCGCCGTTTTCGAGCGCACGGGAGATGGCACGGCTGCACTACTGGTTCTTCCCGCGGTTCCTGCTCCGCCATCGGCTCGACAACGTCGCCCGCGCGCGCGAGCTGTCGGTCCCGCTGCTCGTGTTCCATGGAACGCACGACCGGATCGTGCCGATCAGCATGGGGCGGGCGGTTGCTCGGGCCGGCAGAGCCCGCGAGTTCGTCGAGATCATCAACGCCGGGCACAACGACACGTATGATTACGACACGGAGCGTTATCGGCAGCACATGACCGCATTCCTCAGGGAGACGCTCCAGTGACGAGCCCCGACTTCTCGGTTGACGCGTTCGAGCGCACCCTCACGCGCGTCGCCGCTCTGGCAGCCGGATACCTCCGCGCGTTGCCGGAGCGCGAGGCGTTCCGGCGTCCCCCCGACGAGGTGGTCAGACGGTTTCAGACCGCCCCGCTCCCGGACCGCCCCTCAAGCATCGAGACGGTGCTCGACGACATCGAGCGCGACATCCTCCCTTACTCGCTCGGGATCGGGCACCCCCGCTGGTGGGGGTACATACGCGCGAGTGCGAGTCCATTGGGCATGGCCACCGATCTGCTGGCGACCACCATGAACAACAACTGTTCGGGCAGCGCGCAGATCGCCACGTTCGTCGAGATGACGGTCATGCGCTGGCTGGCCGAGCTGATCGGTTACGAACCGAGCGCAGGGGGCATTCTGTTGAGCGGCGGCTCGGCAGCCAACTTCGTGGCGCTCACCGCCATGCGCGAGGCCATGCTGCCTGGCAGCCGGGCGTCGGGTCTGATGGGGATCGACCGGCGTCCCGTCGTGTACGTGACGCACGAGACGCATTCCTGCGTTCGCCGTGCGGTCGAGTGGCTCGGGCTGGGCAATGAAGCGTTGCACCTCCTCCCGATCGACTCTCAACGCCGCATGGACGTGGCGGCGCTCGAGCGCGCCATCGCGAACGATTCCGAGGCCGGCCGCCACCCGATCTGCGTCATCGGCACGACCGGCACCGTGAACACCGGCGCTATCGACCCTCTGGCCCGGATTCGTGACATCGCCAAGCGGGAGGGGCTCTGGTTCCACGTAGACGGGGCGTACGGAGCGGTGGGGGCGGCGCTGCCGGAGCTGGCCGGGCAGTACGAGGGCCTCGCGGACGCGGACAGCGTAGCCCTCAACCCGCACAAGTGGCTCTACGTACCGTATGAGGCCGGCGCCGTGCTGGTGAAAGACCGCAACGCGCTGACCCGCGCGTTCGCGACCCAGGCCGCGTACTTGGAGGTGCAGGACGACGACTACTTCAACGGCCCGCTCTGGTTTCATCAACAGGGACCACAGCTATCGCGCGCGTTCCGCGCCCTCAAGATCTGGGCGGTCATGCGGCAGATCGGGCTCGAGGGCTACCGCGCGCTGTGGCGCCGCGACATCGCGGCGGCCGCCGAGCTGCGCCGGCTGGTGCTCGAACATCCCCGGCTCGAGCCGGTGGGGGTCACGGGCCTGAGCATCGCGTGCTTCCGCTTCGTGCCGGACGGTATCGACCCCGACATGTTCAACCGGCGGCTGGTCGACCGCATTCAGAAGGACGGGCGGGTATTCCTCGCCGGAACCACGGTCGACGGTATATACTGTCTCCGAGCCGCCATCATAAATTTCCGCACCAGCACCAGCGATACCCGGCTCGCGATAGACGTGATCGCCGAGTTGGGTGTCCAACTCGAACGTGAACTCTCTCCTGCGAACGTGCCATGATCTTCCTACCTGTTGCACTCGTCTTCCTGGTAGTGGCTCCCGTCCTAGCCGCGCAGCAACAGCGCCCGGCCGACCTGATCGTCACCAACGCCCGCATCTACACCGCCGACCAGACGCGGCCGACCGCAACGGCCATGGCCATTCGCGACGGCCGCATCGTGTTCGTCGGAAGCGAGCGGGGTGCTATGACGTTCGCGGGATCGTCCACCGAACGGATGGATCTGGACGGCAAGACGGTGATTCCGGGTATGGTCGATGCCCACGCACACCTGGTGGGCCTCGGCCAGACACTGCGCCGCGTAGATCTCGTGGGCACGACATCGTATGAGGAGATCATCGAACGGGTCGTGAAACGGGCGCGTTCCGCCGAGCCGAGCGAATGGATCCTAGGACGCGGCTGGGATCAGAACGACTGGGCCGATACCCGTTTCCCTACCCATGAGGCCCTGTCGCGCGCCGTACCGAACAACCCCGTATACCTGACCCGGGTCGACGGCCACGCCGCGCTCATCAACACCAAGGCGATGGAACTCGCAGGCGTTTCGTCAGGAACTCGGGATCCGGAGGGGGGACGATTCATTCGCGACAACGAGGGGAATCCCACCGGCGTCCTGATCGATCACGCGAAGGACCCCGTGACACGCGTCATTCCGGCGACGTCAGACGAGGAGATTCGCGCGGCGACGCTGGCCGCAATTGCCGAAGCCAACAGGTGGGGATTGACCGGCATCCACGACGCGGGTGTCGGCGAACGTACGATCGGGATCTATGAGGACCTCGCGCGCGAGGGAAACTACAACCTGCGCAACTATGTCATGATTCGAGCGAATGAAGCGACGCTCGATCGGTTCATGCGGCGTGGCACGCAGGAGGCCCTATTCGACGGCCGTATCTGGTTTCACTCCATCAAGATCACCATCGACGGCGCGCTCGGCAGTCGCGGGGCAGCGCTGCTCGAGGACTACGACGACGAGCCCGGGAACAGGGGCCTCATCACGGCCGACCTCGACATGACGCGTCGCGTCGCCGTCAAGGCACTCCGGAACGGTTTCCAGCTGAACGTGCACGCTATCGGGGACAGAGCCAATCGTATTGCGCTCGACATCTTCGAGGACGCCCTCAACGAGGTACCCGTCGCCGATCACCGCTTCCGCATAGAGCACGCACAGATTCTCAATTATCAGGATATCCCGCGCTTCGCCGAACTCGGCGTCATCCCGTCCATGCAAGGCAGTCATCAGACGAGTGACATGTACTGGGTTCCCGCGCGTATCGGATGGAGTCGTGCCCAGGGAACCTACGCGTGGCGCTCACTCCTCAACACGGGCGTCGTCATCCCCAACGGATCCGATCTACCCGTAGAGCACGTGAACCCGTTGATCTCGTTCAAGGCGTTTGTCACGCGCCGGGACGCGAGCGGCTTCCCGCAGGGCGGATGGCTTCCGGCCGAGCGCACGACGCGGCAAGAGGCGCTGCTCAGCATGACGCTGTGGCCGGCCTTTGCGGCGTTCATGGAGAACGAGACCGGCTCGCTGACGAGGGGCAAGTATGCGGACTTCGTCGTGCTGGATCAGGACATCATGACGGTGAGCGACGATCGGATTCTGGACACCAAGGTCGAGTTGACCGTGCTCGGTGGCAAGGTGGTCTATCGCCGGCGGACCTAACCGGCTGCTGAAAAAGGACTGGGGCGCCGCCGAGAGGTGCGGACCGAGGACGCCCAGACGCTGAGGCACTCGGCCACTGACTCAATCGCTTTTTTGCAGCCCTAGGGACGCTCGACAACCCGGAACGCGAGCAGCGCTACGACCGCTACGACGCCGGCCGCCATGAAGAACGGTACCTTGGTGCCGAACCCCTGGAAGACGGCCGTCGCCCAGATCGGCGCGATCACTCGCGACACCCCGCCGAAGGTCTGCTGAACGCTAAGGACCTGCCCGCGTTCATGCGCGGAAACCTTGTGGATCACCAAGGCGGTGACGCTGGGGAAGAGCAGTGCCGTCCCGACCGGCACGAGCGACATGGCCAGGAGCAGCAACGGGACTGAACTCGGCAGCGGCATGACTGCCAGCCCCAGGGCGAGCGCCAAGGCTCCGATCCGCATCACCTTGGTCTCACCGAGCCGTGCGACGAGCTTGCCCAGAATGATCGCTCGCATCACCATGGAGAGAGCGCCGACGTAGAAGAAGAAGATCCATATGTTGTGCTCGGTGACGCCGAAACCAGCCTCCAGATACAAAGCCAGAATCGCGGCCATCGACATGAAGCCGAGCATGCCGACCGCATAGATCCAGATCAATTGCGGCACCTGTCCCCCGGGCACACGCAGGACCTCCCACACGACGGCCCGGATCGACCGGCGTTCCTGCGAGACGTGCGCGCCCGCGCTCGCGGGCCGCCGCATGGCCGGCGACGTCTCAGGCAGCCAGCGTGACGTGAACCCGATATTGATCACGCACAGTCCCGCCGCGACTATGCCGGGCCATGCTGGCCCGAGCCTGAACGCCAGGGATCCGATTACCGGCCCGATCATCACGCCCGCTGACGTGGCCGCCGACAGCCATCCCAACGCCTTGGCGCGTTCCTTGGGCTCGATCGCGTCGCCGATATACGCCTGTGCCACGCCGGTTGTGCCCCCGCCCGCGCCCTGGATGATCCGTGAGAGGAAGAGCATCCAGATCGTGGTCGCGAAGCCGAACACGAGAAAAGCGATCGCGGATGCCGCGAGCCCGATCATCAGGGCCGGCCGACGTCCGATACGATCCGACATCCGTCCCCAGATGGGCGCCGACGTCAACTGGGCGACCGAGAAGCTCGCGATCATCAATCCGATGACCCATGCGTCCGCATCCAGATGCAGCGCGTAGAAAGGAAGCAGCGGAAAGACCATCGCCAAGCCGAGCATATCGACGAAGGCGACTCCCATCAGCACCGCAATCTTCTTCATCTAAAAAAACGGATGCCTATCGCCATCGCACCCGCCGAGATCAGCATCAGCACGACGCCGTACGCGGCGGCGCTACCTATGTCGGGCTGGCGCAGCAGGGAAAGGATCTCAATCGAGATGGGGCGTGTGTCGAAGGTATACAGTAAGATGGACGTGACGAAATCACCGAGCGCGGTGACGAACGCGAGCGCTGCACCCGCGAAGATGGCGGGACGCAGGAGGGGGACCGTGATGCGAACCAGCGTGCGGACCCGCCCCGCGCCAAGCGACACCGCTGCCTCGTCGAGCGATGGGTCGAGCTGTCGAAACCCCGCCAGAACAGACCCCGCAGCTATCGGTACGTTCCGTACGAGATATGCCAGCGGAAGGATCACGACCGTTCCCACCAGGATCACCCGACCGACCGCGGGGGCGTGGACGCTGAACATCGTCGCCAGCGCGATGGCGAGCACCGTGCCCGGCACCGCCCAGGGGACGTTGGTGAGCAGCTCGATCGTCTTTGCCAGCCGTACCTTCCGCTGCACGACCAGGCGACCGGCCCAGAGCGAGAGCAGGATCACGCCCGCCGTGGCCACGGCGGCCATCCAGAGGGAGTTGACCAGGGGACGGAGACGCTCGGGTTCGCTCAGCAGCGCCACGTAGTTCCCGACGGTGTACGCCGGAGGGAAGATCTGCGTCGTCCACGAACCGAGCGGAACGAGGGAGACGAGAATCAGTGTCGCATGCGGCAGCAGCAGCACAGCTGCCAACGCCCATCCCAGACCCGCCGCCGTCCAGCGCGCGAGCGGCCGGCGGATGACCTGGGCCTTGGGCGGCTGGCCCTTCGACATCACCGCCACCGATCGCGTCCCGCGGGTCCGTTGCAGCAACCACAGCCCGATGAACGCCACGACGGCTAGCGAGACCGTTTGGACCATCGCCAGCTCTTCATGCTCGAGCAGCTTGGTGTTGACGATCTGGGTGGTCATCACCCGGAAACCGCCCCCAAAGATGTACGGCGCGCTGAAAGAGCCGAGCGACGTCATGAACGTGAGGAGCGCCGCCGCCGCGATCTGGGGTCGCAATAGTGGCACGGTTACGCGGCGCAGCGTCTTCCACCGCGACGCGCCGAGCGAAGCCGCCGCCTCGACCATCGACTCGTCCAGCCGGGCGAGCCCTGCACGGGAGAACAGGTAGAAGTACACGTACATCGAGTACGCGTGAACCAGCAGAATCGCGCCCGCCCCGTGGAGCCGCCACGGGGATCGGTCGAGTCCAAGCACCACGCCGATTACCCGCGGTACTATCCCGCTCTCGCCGTAGAGAAAGAGAAACGCGATCACTCCCACCAGTGGCGGCATGACCACAGGCAACGCCACGAGCGCGCCGAGCAGCCGCCTGCCCGGAAACTCGAGCCGTTCGAACACGAACGCCAGCGGTACGCCGATCACGCCGGCGAGCACCACACTGGCGAGTGAGATCCACAGGCTACCCCAGAGCGCGTTCCATTCCTGCGGCTGCGTGACGAACGCACGGACGTGCTCGAGCGTCCACCCGGCCTCACCACGCACGCTCGCCACGAATACCAACGCGAGGGGATAGACCACCAGCCAGATGAGCACCAGCGTGAGGAGTAGCCCGCCGCGGGATCGCTTCATTTCGGTTCCTGCCGGGGGAAGGCGTGGGCATGTTCGGCGCTGACCTGCACATTGTCTCCCACATCGGCGGCGCGAGCCGCCGCCTCGACCTCGAGCACGCCCGCCTCCGTTTCGACCTCGAACACCGCCCGCCCTCCCAAGTAAGTGCGGGCCCGCACACGACCGGCCACACCGCCAGAATCGGTGAAGCGCGCCACCTCGGGCCTGACGATGACCTGGACCGCCTGCCCGGGTTCCAGGGGCGTCGGTGACGTGACCGTCCACACCGGACCGCCGGCAACTCGCACGCGCCCGTCCTCGACGACCTCGCCCCGGAGCACCCCGGCGCGTCCCACGAAGGTGGCAACGAACTCGGTGGCAGGTCGCTCGTACACATCGGGCGGCGTGCCTACCTGGTGCAGCTCGCCGTCCCGCAGCACGGCCACCAGATCACCGAGCGCGAACGCCTCATCTTGGTCGTGAGTGACGAGCACGCTGGTGATACCGACCTTGCGGAGCGCGGACCTAAGCTCGCGACGTGTCCGATCCCGCAGGGCCGGATCCAGATTGGACAGCGGCTCGTCGAGCAGAAGCAGGCGTGGCTCCGGGGCCAGCGCCCGTGCCAGCGCGACGCGTTGTTGCTGGCCGCCCGAGAGTTGATCTACGGTTCGCGAACCGAACCCCGGCAGATCCACCAGTTCCAGCATCGTGCGGACGCGGTCGGCGACATCGCCGCGGCCGCTCAAACCGAATGCCACGTTCTCGAACACGTTGAGATGGGGGAAGAGAGCGTAATGCTGGAACACCATCCCAAACCTGCGGGCGGCGGGTGGCAGCCCGGTCATATCTTGACCCTCGACCACCACGCTCCCGCTGTCGGGCACCTCGAAACCTGCCAGCAAGCGCAGTGTCGTCGTCTTCCCGCTGCCGCTCGGGCCCAGCAACGCCAGTAATGAGCCGCGCGGGACGCTCAGCGAGAGATCGCGTACGGCAGCGTGGTCGCCGAACCGTTTCGTGAGACGGCGCAGTTCGAGAAACGCGCCGTCCGTCACTGGCGCGCCCCGCGCCCCCGCACGTGCCTGTCCCAGTAGGTCATCCACCCGGCGCCCTCTCGTCCGAGCAGTTCCCAATCCATCGGCTCGACCACCAACGCGGCCCGTACCGTACTGACCCAATCCGGCAGCGAATCGTGGGGAAGATCCAGGCGGACCGGCAGCCGGAAGACCTCGCGGGCGGCGAGCAATTGGCCCTCAGGCGAGCCAACCCATTCGATGAACCGCTTTGCGACCTCGGGTGTCCTGCCGCCGCGGATCAGCGCGATCCCGTCCTGGATGACCGGGGTTCCGCTCGTCGGCAGCCGGAAGCCGAACGGCTGGCCTTTGCTGCGTTCGACGAGAATGTCCGGCAGGTCCCACAACGTCAGCACACCCTCCCGCCGAATCAGCTTCTGGTGCAGCATCGCCGGATTGAACACGTACTCTCTCGTCTGCGCGTCGAGGCGCCGCAACCAGCGGAAGCCGGCAGCCGTATCGCCGGTGGCACGCAGGCTCCGCTGCACTACCATGCCGAAGATGGCGCGCATCGTACCGGACGCGATCGGATCACGGATCACGAGCTCGCCCCGCCATCGAGGATCCAGCACATCTTCCCAGTCACGTGGCGCGTCCGAATCGGACAGCGCATCGGAATTGTAGGCGATGACGGCCGGCGTCTCATACGCGGCGAAGTAGAGATCGTTCGGCCCGTGCCCGCGCTCGTGGGTGAGCGCCGCCCACGACGGGCGGTACGGCACCAGCAGCGAATCTTCCGCGGCACGCTGGAAGAGACTCGACGGCCCACCGAACCAGACGTCCGCTTGGGGGTTGACGCGTTCCGACCGCACCCGGTCGAGCACATCCTGAGAACCCATGTCGAGCCAGCGCAGGTCGACATCCGGATACAGAGTCTCGAAGGTCCGCTCCGCGAGCAAGAGGAGATCGCGACCGTGGGGCGAGTACACCACGAGCGGCGTGCGGCCGTCGGAGCAGGATACCGCGGCTGCGAACAGGATCGAAAGATGGAAGGGTAGAAGGATGGAACGGTATTCTGACCCGGCGGAGACTCTCATTCTATCCTTCCATTCTTTCCATCCTTCCATCCTTCCATCCTCCCCAACGCAAGCAGATTCATGAACAGCCGATACGCGCCCGGCGTGCCGGCCGGGAGAGCCCGGAAGAAACTCAGGCCGGTGTAGACGTATACTCCCCGTCCCAGCGGTGCCACCAGGAGCCCGCCGCGGACGGGTGCCCGGTCGGGGTCCCGCATCTCCAGGAGCGGGGCGTACGCATCATCCCATGTAGTGGGGAAGTAGAGTCCTCGTTCCTGCGGCCAATCGTCCCAATCCGAATCGGTGATGGGATTCGGGAAGTTGAAGACCGGGTGTTCCGGGTCGAGCATCGTCACCGGCGATGTTTCGTCGGTGATGCGATCGTGCGGCCGCACTATGTCGAGTGGGAACGGCGCATACTCGCCGCGGCTGAACGCGTACTGTTGGTACTGCACGACGAGCCGTCCGCCCGCTCGGGCGTAGTCCAGCAGTCGCGCATTATAGCGCGTGAGCGCTGTGTCCGTCTCGTAGGCACGGGCGCCGACGACGATCACGTCGAAGGTTGAGAGATCGCCGCCTGCGAGTGCCGCCGGATCGATGATCTCCACGGGCAGCCCGATCCGCTGGAGGGCCTCCGGCACACGATCGGACGCGCCGCGCACGTAACCGATGGCGCGGAGACTCGGGAGGGTGATGTGGGCTACCCGAACCCGGCTCTCGGCGGGAACCACCCATTGCGTCGGGCGGGTATGGGGATACGCCAGAACCCTCACCGCCGATCCGTACCTCTCGCCGTCCGTTGTCCGCGCCACCGCCCGGAATACCTGATCCGCGTGGTCCACCGTCGCCGGACGCCGCACGGTGAAGCTGAACTGGCGGCGCTCCCCTGCCCCACTCAGGCTGAACTCCTGAGGATCCGGTGCTCTCCACCGACCGGTCTCCAGCTGCAAGATCCCTGCAACGGGTTTGGCGCCGTGGAGTTCCAGCGTCACCGTGAAGGTTTGCGTTGCCGGACCCTCGGTCGACCAGACCAGTCGCCCCGGGCTCAGCCGCACCGCGATACGGGGAACCACCCGCAGGGGTTCCCTGATCTCACCGATCGCCGGATTAGCGTAACGGTAGGTAGCCTCCCGTGCGAGGTAGATCCACGTGTCCGCGATCCGGAGCAGGACTTCGCCACGCAGGATGGGTGGCTCGAACGGCAGGCCACGCACGGCCGGGGGTGCCGCGCTCCAATCGTACAGAGCGCCCACGGCGGCTCTCGCGAGAAAGTACGGTTGGGTAGGCGTCGCGTCCGGCGGCACCGTGATCGTCAACCGTACGGTGCGCTCCGTTCCGGGCGGGATAGTGGCGTCGAGCAACACGAGCGCGTGATCGCTCACGGTCCCGCGGATCGCGGCCGCCGCCATGGAGATCTCGGCCGAGCCCGCATTGTACAGTCTCACCTCGACATCGAGCGAGTCGCCCGGAATCATTGTCGCCTGCGGCGCGAGTACGTCGAGAACCAATCCGGCGGCCACGGCTATCGCCTCGTGCAGCAGGCGTTCCGGGCCGCTCGGCGGGTCGTACGCAGTCAGTGCGGCGGGCCGCCGTCCCTGAATACGACGGAGCGCCGCCGCGAGCGCAGGGACCAACTCGCCCATCAGCGTAGGTGATAGGGTGTGTCGCAGCGAATCGGCGAATGATGCCATCCAGCCCGTGTCCGGCGGGATCCCGTCGAACAGTCCGGTCTCGGCGGCCGGTGCTGCCACCCGGCTTTCGACCAGGCGCAGACGCGTTTCGCCAGGCCCGGTCCGCTGCACCACACCGAAGTCCTGTGAACGGTGCCGGCTGCGACTTGCCATGGCGATCTGCTGGTATGACCTGCCGGAATGGGGATCGAGGCCGCCGGTGGGCAGGACGAGCGTCGTCCCGGTCCGGTTGAACCGGGTCGACCGGTACAGCTTGAGCGCGGTCCATGGTTGCAGGCCTTCTTCGCCCGCCAACTCCGGGAAAACGGTTGCATCACCGGCCACCGCGAAGGCCCGCCGGGCCATCACGCCAGCCATCTGGTGCTGTCCATGACCGTCTCGCGGCGTGCCGGAGAACACCGTGACGATGACGTGCGGGCGGAACAGCCGCACGACGCGCACGACGTCCTTGAGGATCGAGTCAGGCAGCCAGAAGCGTTGCGTCTCCTCGAGCGAGCGCGTGTAGCCGAAATCGTAGGCACGGGTGAAGAACTGCCGCGCGCCGTCGATGGCTCGGGCGCTCTCCAGCTCGCGCGAGCGGATCAGCCCGAGCGCGATGCCCAGTTCGTCGCCGATCAGGTTCTGGCCGCCCTCTCCCCGCGAAAGTGAGAGGTACGCCGCGTCGGCGCCGTAGCCCCGCGACACGAGGGCGAGCAACGCCGTGTCCTCGTCGTCCGGATGCGCCCCGATCACCAGGACGCGCTGCGCCCCGGCCAGTCGATGCAGCAGCCGGTCGAGCCGCGCGACTCCGCCGGTGGACGGCGGCGTGAGCTGTGCCGCCGCGAGTGGGGGCGCGGCGAGGGCTAATAATAGAAGGAAAAGGGAGACGACGATCCTATGCCGCCTGTCGCGCCACCACGATGCTGCGCAGCCGTTCCGCACTGGGCTCCTGTGGGTCGCCGAACGGCATTGGATGACCCGCATCGTCGAGCACGACGGTCGGACAGACGAAGTCGACCTTGTGAGCACTCACGCGCTCCTTTGCGGTCTGGGTAGCGACGGCCGCGGCAGCCACGACGCGACCGGCGCCGAGCGCGAGCGCCGTTTCAGCCGAGGCGAGCAGTTTCCAGGGGGACGTGACATAGCCGTCGATCACTATCACGGTCTGCTCGCCGAGCGCGCGAATCTGGCGCTGACCGCGGAACAGCAACCGCTCGGATTTCACCGCCCGGCGGGCGCGGTCGATCGCCTCATTGAGGGTATCCAGCAGGCTGAACCCGGGCTCGAACCCCCGGTCAATCACGGCGTCTCCGTCTTCGGCGATCGCGCCAATTATCCCATGACCGTCGAGGCGGATATGAGCGCCGACGATCACGTCGAAGGCCGCGGAGATGCCCTGGGCGGCGGCCGCCGCTATCTCGACTCCGGTAGGCGTGATCCCGAGGAGCAGCACAGGCGGTGTCACCCGATGATACAGCTGCCGACCCAGCATGGTACCGGCCGCCGCGCGAGACGGGTAGAGCGCTTGGGGCGTGGAGGCGTTAGTCATCGCGCCGCAATCTGGCAAGAAGAAGGGGGTGCGCGCAACGGTCCCCGGTTTCCACGTCCGTTTTCCCGGAACGCCGCCCCAGGAAAGGCCGTTATATTTCGCAGAGCCGATGGGCAAGTGACCATCGTTCGTGCCCATACGTCCGCAACTCCACGAATTCAACGAGGTTCGGTTATATGACGACCATCGCTCCCGATTCTCCGACCGGCGCCCGGTCGGCAGAGACGAATCGGGTCACCGAAAGAGAAGCCCGGGCAGTCGCCGAAGCGGCACGGGAGAAAGAGTGGGCCAAGCCTTCCTTCGTGCGAGAGCTATTCAACGGCCGGCTGCTGCTGCACCTGGTTCACCCTTATCCCGAGGTCATCGATCCCGATGAGGAACAGCGCGCCGCCGTCTGGCTGGAGCGCGTCGAGAAGTTCATGAAGGAGCGTGTGGACGCAGACCAGATCGACCGCGACCGCAAGATACCGCAACACGTAATCGACGGTCTGAAAGAACTCGGCGCCTTCGGGATCAAGATCCCGCAGGAATACGGCGGGCTGGGCTTCAGCCAGATCACCTACAACCGTGCCGTCGCGCTCATCGGCAGCGTGGACGGCTCCATCGCGACCCTGCTGTCGGCTCACCAGTCCATTGGCGTTCCCCAACCGCTCAAACTGTTCGGCACTCCGGAGCAGAAGAGGAAGTACCTGCCGAGACTCGCCAAAGGAGCGATCAGCGCCTTCGCATTGACCGAAGCCGCCGTCGGCAGCGACCCCGCGCGGATATCCGCCACGGCGGAACTCTCGGAGGACGGAACGCACTACATCCTGAACGGCGAGAAGCTCTGGTGCACCAACGGGACTATCGCCGAGATCCTGGTAGTGATGGCGAAGACGGGCGAGCGCCGTATCACGGCGTTCATCGTGGAGACGGCATGGGAAGGCGTCGAGATCGTCCAGCGGCTCCATTTCATGGGGCTCGGAGGGATCGAGAACGCCGTGATGCGGTTTACCAACGTGAAGGTGCCAAAGGAGAATATCCTGCTCGGCGAAGGCAAAGGCCTCAAGCTGGCGCTGGTCACGCTGAACACCGGCCGTCTGACGATCCCCGCGATCTCGGCGGCGGTGGCCAAGCGGTCGCTCGATATCGGACACCAGTTCGGGGCGGGGCGCGTGCAGTGGGGGCAGGCTATCGGCAAGCACGATGCAGTTGCCCAGAAGATCGGCCGCACGGCCGTCCATACCTTCGCCATGGACGCGGTCTCCGATCTGGCCACACGCATGAACGACGCGGGTTACGACATCCGGCTCGAGGCCGCAATCGCGAAGATGTGGAATGCCGAACGCGGCTGGGAGATCATCGACGACACGCTCCAGATCCGGGGCGGCAGAGGATATGAGACGGCGTGGTCGCTCGCGTCGCGCGGCGAGGAGCCGATTCCGGTGGAGCGGATGATGCGGGATTTCCGTATCAACATGATCTTCGAAGGATCCAGCGAGATCATGCGCCTCTTCATCGCACGCGAGGCGGTGGACGGGCACCTCAAGATCGCCGGTGCGCTGGTGGATCCGGACGCGCCGTCGGGCGCCAAGCTCGCCGCGTTTTTCCGGGTAGCCTTCCACTACGCATGGTGGTATCCCACCCGCTGGCTCGGATGGGGACGCTGGCCGCGCTACGGCGAGTTCGGCAAGCTCGCGAGGCACATACGCTGGATCGACCGGAAGACCCGCAAGCTGGCGCGGCACCTGTTCTATGCGATCGTTCGTTTCGGTCCAGGGCTGGAGAAGAAACAGAGCGTGCTGGGACGTCTCGTCGAAATAGGTGCCGAGTTGTTCGCGATGACCGCGGCGTGCGTGCGCGCGCACAAGCTCGGGAGGAGTAAATCTGCCGAGGACCGCGCGCATGCGGCCCCAGCGGTCGACCTTGCCGAGGTCTTCTGCCGCGTCGCTCGGCGGCGGATCGATGACCGGTTCGCCCGGATGTTTGACAACGACGACGCGGCCATCTACAAGACGGCGCAGCGTGTGTTGGCGGACGAGTATCGCTGGCTCGAGCAGGACGGGGTGGTGAGCTAGAGCAACGCGCATACCTGCAGGTGCAACGGCGGGCCGGCTCAGACAGTCGGCCCGCCGTCGTTCTTCCTGTAACGCAAGCACTTACACCCCCACCGGATGGCCGACTTCTTGCGCACCCGGCATTTGCGAGGCAACTTGTCGTGATTCCCGGTTCAGTGGTTTCCTACATGACGCTCAGCCATCGCAGACTTACGATCGGACTAGTGATCTCGCTCGCCGCCGGCGGCGTGATTGCTAGTTGTTCCGACGATACGGGTCCCAACGTGCCTCAGGAGGCGCGGTTTGCGGTGGCGCCGGTGTTCGGGAGCGCTGCGGCGGGGATCATCGACATCGTATCGATCCGTTTCGTGTTGCTGCGGACGGCCGATTTCACCGTGGCGCGCGACACGGTGCTCAGCATCACGCCGGGACAGGACTCGGTGAATCTGGAATTGACCGTCCTTATCCTGACGCCGGGTGAGACTTTCCTGCTGACCTTGTCGATGGTGGACGCAGCAGGCGACACCGTCTTCACCGGCGGCCCCATCGAGGTGACCCCAACGACGGGCGGGGGCGAGCCATCGGTCATTCCGGTAGTGATCGTCTACGTGGGTGTTGGTGCGGACGCGACGTCCGTCGAGATCACCGAGCCCGTCCCTGCCCTGCTCGAGGGCGAAAACGTCGTACTGAGCGCGACAGCCTTTGGGACGGATACGACGTTCCCAGGAACTCCACTCAGCTGGGAGTCGCTCGACTCCGCGACCGCTGCCGTGACGGGCATCGATCCGACGACGTATAGCGCTACGATCCTTGCCGGCTCCGTGCGCGGCAACGCGCGCATCATCGTCACGACCCCGACCGGCCTGACCGACACCGTGCTCGTCCCGGTGCAGCCGCTGCCGAGCGCGATCGCCGCCGACTCGGGGAACGGGCAATCGGGAACGGTGGGCACGACCCTGCTCCAGCCGTTGGTCGCCCGCGCGACCGCCGCTGACGGCTTGGGGGTCGAGGGTCTGTGGGTACAGTTCGCGGTGACGAGCGGCAGCGGGTCGGTTTCAATCGACTCGGTGCAGACTGGCAGCGACGGCCGTACGTCAGGGGTATCGTGGACCCTCGGGCTCACGGCCGGCGCGCAAGCAGTCCAGGCAACAACGGCGCTGCTCCCCGGCTCAGTCGCGTCCTTTACGGCAACGACCACCACGACGCTCGTCAGTCATTGGTCGGGCAACGGAGATGCGACGGATTCCGCCAACGGGAACGACGGTCTCCTCCAGGGCGGGGTCGCGTTCGCGCCGGGCTTGGCGGGTCAGGCCTTCTCGTTGGACGGCATCGACGATTTCGTGAACGTCGGGAACGCAGCCAACCTCCAGCTTTCGTCCGGCCCCTTCTCGGTGAGCGCGTGGGCGCGGGCCGACATTGCGCTAACCGATATGTCGGTGGTCGACAAGATGAGCGGCTTCAATCAGAACGGATGGAGGATTCTCAGACAGGAAGACGATACGTTTTGGTTCTGCCTCGGCGGGGGCGCAGTCAACGGATGCAGCAGCGGCTCTGCCACGACCGTCCGAACGGGGACCGTGACGCCCGGGCTGTGGTATCACGTTGTCTCGGTGAAGACCGGCGACAGCATCGCCATCTACCTGAACGGGCAGCTGGCCGCACAGAAGCCGCTCGCGGCGTTTACGGACAGCGAGGCGAACGATTTGCTCATCGGCAGCACCGCTGGGACCGGCAACACCGCGTTCTATGACGGATTGATCGACGATGTCAGGATCTACGCCGGCGCGCTCACCGCCGTCCAGATCGACTCGATCTTCAACGCCGGCGTCGCCGCAGCGCCGTCCAACCTCACGTTCAGCGTCGAGCCCGTGGGCGCCGCGGCGACCGCCACGCTGGCGACGGTGGAGGTCACCGCACTCGACCCGCTCGGCAACGTGGACGTCGGGTTCACGGGCACGGTTTCGATCGCCATCGGCAACGATCCCAGCGGCACGGCGGTCTTGAGTGGGACGACGGCGGTCCTGGCCATCGCCGGCGTGGCGCAGTTCACAGACTTGACGATCGACCAACCGGGGAGCGGGTTCACGCTCGTGGCGACTGCCACGGGGCTCACCCCAGATACCAGTGTCGCCTTTGATATCCTGGCGCCGCCGGGCGCTGTCCATTGGATCAACGTGGCCGGCGGGAATTGGAGCGACGGGACCAACTGGAGTACCGGCACGGTGCCGAGCACCCAAGATACGGCAGTCATCGCACTGAACGGAACGTACACCGTCACACTCGACATCGACGGCTCGGTCGCGTCTCTCGAACTCGGCGGGACAAGCGGCGTGCAAACGCTCTCCGCCAACGGACGAACGCTGACCCTCACCGAGGCGAGCACGATCAGCTCGACCGGCGAACTGCAGCTGATGAACACGACCGTCGACGGTACCGGGTCGCTGAACACCGCCGGCCTGATCACGGTGGCACCGGGGACGAGCACCATCGACGTGGCGCTGACCCAGGCAGGGACGCTGCGGCTGAACGGAAACAACGGGGATGCCATCCTTACGGTAGCGACCGGGTTCACCAACACGGGGACCCTGGAGCTGACGGGGACGAGTTGGGAGGGGGTGCTGAGCGTGACCGCGGGCACCCTGACGAACGCGGTGGGGGGGACGATTCAGACGGTGGCCGGGGTGGACAACCGGATCACGGGTAGCATTGACAACCAGGGTACCATCAGCGCGGCCGACCGGCTGCGGATCGTCAACGGCGGTCAGACGTTTACCTCCACTGCGGGCACCATCGACGTGGCCGCCGGGGTGACGTTCGAGATCCAGAACGGCACCACCGTGCTGGGCAGCGGGACGGGCTTCACGGGCACCGGCACCATCGATTTCACCGGCACGCCCACGATCACCCTGCTGACCGACGTGACGCTCGCGGCCGGCGCTCCGACGTGGGCGTTCGGCGGCACCAACGCGGTGACGGTCAACGGTCCCGGCGTGTTGATCAACCAAGCCTCGCTCACGCTGCAGAACGACGTGGTGAACGCGCCGTTGAACAACCAGGCGACGGGGACGATCACCGTGTTGCCGGGCACGAGCAACCTCAACGGCGCGGTGACGCAGGCGGGCACCATCACGCAGAACGGCAACAACGGGGATGCCGTCCTCGTCGTCGCCAACGGCTTCACCAACACGGGAACCATGGAGTTGACGGGGACGAGCTGGGAAGGCGTCCTCACGATCACGGCAGGGACGCTCACCAACTCGGCGACGGGGACGATTCAGACGGTGGCCGGGGTGGACAACCGGATCACGGGGAGCATCAACAACCAGGGGACGATCACGGTCGGAGCCCCGCTCGCTCTGAACGGCACGGTGACACATGCCGATGGCGCGATTCTCCAGGGAACGGCTACGCTCAATCTCCTTGGCGCCACCATCGTGGCATTCGACGGCGACGTGAACCCCGGAACCTCCCCGGGAATCCTGAACATCACCGGCAGCTTCACCCAAAGCACGCTTTCTACGATCAACATCGAGATCCAGGGCACCGGAACGACGCCGGGTGTCGACTTCGACCAGCTCAACGTGAGCGGGACGATCACACTCAACGGCACCATCAACATTATCGAGGCAGCGACACCGGCTATCGGCGACAGCCTTCCGGTGATCACCTTCGGCACGCGCGCCGGGATCGTGAGCGCGCTCACCGGCCTCACTCAGGCGAGCGGCGTTGTCGTCGACACGGTGCCGACGACCTCCAGTTTCTCGCTCGTCGCCCGGAGCGAAGTCCTGTTCGCCGGGTTTGACGGTGGAACGGGCGGGATGTTCCGTAGCAATCCGACCGGATCCGGCTTCAAGAACATCACGACCGAGGGTCCACCGAACTCGGACCAGAGCTTCCCGCGTTGGGCGCCGAGTCGTGATCGTCTCACCTATTCAGCCAACAACGCCCCGCCGCCTACGCTCCTTCATGTGACGGCTTGGGACGGATCGGTGATCGCGCACCCGGTCACCGATACCAACACGACCAGGCCACGATTCAGCCTCAACACGGGGACGGGTCAGCTCCACCTAGCGACCATCTGCGGGAATCCGTCCTTCTCCGTGCAGGACGTCTGCGTGGTCGCCGATGTGTCTGGTCCGATCGCAGCGCTCGAAGGGATTGGCAACGGAACCGGGAAGGTGTTCGTCACGGATTTCGTGGATGCGACACTTGGAGGATCGGGCGCGTTCGCGTGGAACCCGACGAATCCCGATCAGATGGTAGTCGTCCGGGATTCGATCATCGGCGTGCCAAATCGTCAGGCCAGTCAAATGTGGCGCGTGAATTTCAACGGTTCCGGTGTCGCAGAATTGACACCGAACGTCATCATCGTCGGCGGGGATACGCTTCGCGTCACCTTCATGGACTGGTCTCCCAACGGCTCCTTCATCGCTTTCTCTGCGAGGAACCAATTCTTCAGCTCCGCGATCTACCGCGTCGAACTCACCGACGGGTCGGTTACCCAACTCACGTTCCCCTCTCCTAGCAGCGACGACGAACTGCCGGTCATCGCGCCCGACGGTTCGCAGATCCTGTTCAGTCGCAACGGGTTCAACAACGAGGGGGCAAGTAATTATGACCTCTTCGTGATACCGTCCGGCGGCGGCAGCGAGACGCCGCTGACCGACGAGTCGGGCAGCACGCTGTTCTTCGGCATCAGCGACATCACATACGACTGGTCGCCCGACGGAACAAAGATCGTGCTCACCGGCACAAGCGGCTTGAACAGTGGGTCCTACGTCATCGATCCCCTGACGACAAACCCAGGAAACTACCTGACCACGCGCGTCCTGGTTTCGCGTTTGGTGCGCGACGTCCAGCCCAGCTGGCGCCCGTAGGGACCCGTGCGGACGGGTCGGTGTGTGATCCTTGCAGCGGCCGTTTTGTTGGGGCCGCCGCCGCTTTACCCACAGCCGACGCAGCAATCGGTCGCAGCGCAGCTTGACAGCGCTGCCAGGATCGTCCACAGCCTCAGGGATACGCTGGCCGCGCGCCTGAAAGGGTATCGACGGATCGCCCCACCGTCTCTCACAGACCTCAACCCCATGGCCGGCGAGCACTGGATCAACCCGCGCTTCAACCGCACGCTCGCGCTCGATCTCGCCCGCCCTGCCTACCTCATGTACTACCCGTTCATCGGCGAGGACAGCCTCACGCTGGTCGGCGTCGGCTACACGGTGGCACAGCCCGCCGACTCCGATCCGCCGATCGACTTCGCTGGCGCGGGCGACCGGTGGCACGTCCACCTCCCGTGCGGTGGGGTTCCGGGCCTGGGCACCATCCTAGCCGAGAGTAGCACGGCATGTGACGACTTCGGAGGGCGGCCGGGACAGTGGCAAATCGCCATGGTGCACGTGTGGGCCGATACGGTTCCGAGTCCGGATGGCCCGTTCGCGCAGTTCAATCCTGCTCTGCCCTATCTCGTGGTGAGCATTGATCCACCGTCTGTCGAGGAGTTCTCGGACCACGACACATCTCGCCTGTTGCGGGAACTGGCCCTTGCGCTGGGCGAAACGTTTGGCGCCGTGCCACGTATGGGCGCGAGGATCGCGCAAAATCCGGATTCGGTTTTTGCCGACCGTGTGCGCCCATACCGAGACAGGATCCGCGCATTGCTTCCGGCGCTCCGCGAGGCACAGGTGCACGATGATGCCGCCCGCTTCTATGCACTGGCGAACGAGGCCATTGCCGCATGGCAGCCGATTCGCGCCGCATACCTGGACGCCGCGTTCTCACCGCAACACCAATTGATCCTTTCCCGCTGGTTCGAGGCGGCCATCAGCGGATACCACCGCACGCAGCTGCCGCACTGAGTGGGGCGTAGCACCCATGCAACACTGCGGGTGACGTAGATACGGCTGGCCCACCGTTCCCGCGCGGTTGCCGCATCTCGTACCAGGTCCCAGATGCGCGCATTGGCCCCGTAGCCACCCCACTCGTCACGCAATTGTCAAAGGCTGATTCGTGACACGCTCACGTTCGCGCGTCCTACTCGGCATCGTGCTGGCAGCTGTCGTCGGCATCATCGTGGGGAGTTGTTCCGACGATACGGGTCCCAACGTGCCTCAGGAGGCGCGGTTTTCGGACGGCCGATTCCACTTTGGTGCGCGACACGGTGCTCAGCATCACGCCGCGACAGGCGATCCCACTCCGAACGTCCCTGGCCCTCCTGCCGCGACATGTGATCTACAATCACAAATCCTGCCCCAGCCTCCACCCTTGCGGGCCATGGCCCGGAGGGGCACATTGGCCCTATATGCGCCCAATCCCCAAGGCCAAGTCCCTCGCCATCAGTGCCGCGTTCCTCGTAGGGCTGGGGCTCGGCAGCTGTCTCGACGATACGAGCGCGCCCGGCGCTGTTTTGCCGGGCCGCTTTGCCGTAGCACCCGCGTTTGTCAGTGTCAGCGCCGGTATCATAGAGATCGCTCAGGTTCGGATCATTCTCACGCGGCCTGATGACAACAGTGTTGCGCTCGACACCGTGGTCGCTGTGGAGCCGGGTACCGAAGAGCTGGATCTGACGCTGACCGTTCCGGTCCTCTCGTCGTCCGAAGTCTTCCTCATGACCGTGGAGTTCATCACGCCTGCCGGCGAAGTCGCGTTCCGTGGGGGACCTGTCGAGGTGACGGCCACGACCGATCCCACGGCGCCGCCCGTGCCGGTGGAAGTAGCGGCGGAGTATGTAGGTGTGGGAGCGGACGCAGCGGAGGTGCGGATCATCTGCCCTGCGGCGCCAGCTGCTGGCGCCTCCGAGGGTTTGGCTAGCTCCGTCGTGTGCCCCACCAGCCCGACCCTGTCGTTTGGGGGCACCTTGGATCTCACCGCGGAGGCGTTCGGTCCGGACGGCACACAGCGGCCCGGCGCGCCCATTGCCTGGAGCGCACTGGAGCCTGCGCGCGCCGCAGTGGCCGATCCGAGGGTTGGCCAGGTTAGTGGCGGATCTGAACGCGGGCCTGCCCGTATCGTGGCCAAGTTGCTCACGGGCCCAGCCGACACCATCCAGCTGATTGTCCAGCCCGTGCCAAGCAGCTTGGCGGTGGTCTCCGGGGATGGACAAACCGGTTCCACGAATCTGCAACTGCCCTCGCCCGTCGTCGTCGAGGTGACAGCGGCGGACGCGCTCCCCGTCGAGGGGGTGACCGTCGACTTCCAGACACCGGATGGTGGATCGTTCAGCGCCACCTCAGCGGTCACCGACGCCGCTGGACGAGCCCAGACCAACTGGACACTCGGCCCCACCTTGGGCACCCAGAACGCCACCGCAACCGTCAGCGGGTTCCCGACCCTGCAGGCAACGATCACTGCGGAGGCCATCCCTAGCGCGGTCTTTGGTGCAGCACATGTCGGCAGCGGCGCTCCCAGCACATTCTATTCCGTCGACCCCGTCACCGGGACCGCGACGGCGATTGGACCGATCGGATTCAACCGCGTGGGGGCGATGGACTTTCATCCCGTGACGGGGGTGTTGTACGCAACGGGGCAACGCCCAAGTGAAGAGACCCAGATCCCGGTGCTCATCACGATCGACCCAGGGACCGGCGCCGGCACGGAAGTCGGCCCAACCGGGATATCAGGCAGCATCGCCGGCGTCTCATTCCGTTCAGACGGAATGCTCTTCGTGTACGATGCGACGGGTGCCGACCACACGCTCTACACGGCGAACCTGTCCACCGGCGCCGCGACGCTCGTGGGATCGACTGGGTTGTCCGCCAATTCAGGTAACGGGATCTCGTTCGACTCTGGGGATATTCTGTTTCACTCAAACCGGGACGACTCTCACACCCTGTCTCAGACCACGGGTGCGGCAACACAGCTGGCTAGCATGAACTTCTCGGCCTCGTGCCAGGATATCGACGGCAGCTTTGCCAGAATCGCCGCCGCAGACCTCGATCCGGCTACTGGTGTCTTCTTCGCGGTGGTGAAGTGCGCATCCGGTGGAAGCTCAGTGTTTCTGGGGACGGTCGACTACGCAACAGGCACCGTGTCCATCATCGGACCAACGGTAGACGGACTGGACGCTCTCGCAGTGGCCAACCCGTAGTTGATGCCGCCGGCCAGAAGGCATCGTTGACGCTAGCACCGGACCATGAGGGAGCGTTGAGGACCGCACCGCTAGCCTCGTCCCTGTGCCCGCCTCAATTACACCACCGCCAACGCCCGCTCCACATCGGCAATAATGTCCTCGAAGTGCTCCACCCCAACCGATAGCCGAACCATCCCCGCACTGATGCCCGTGCGCTCACCGTTGGGAGGTGGACGCTTCCTGGCCAAAGCCTTGAGGGGCTCGAGACTCCGCAGCAGCAGCCAACCCGTCCACGGTCCCGCCATCGTCCCCATGAACGTGCGCAGCTTGCGAAAGCGCTCAAGGGGAACTGCGGGTGTGAAGAATCGTTCATATTGACCTTAGGGTGCGCTTCACTCGACTCCCGTTAGTTAGGGCACTCTATGGCTCGGGAATCACGTTCTGCTATCGTGTGGCGCACGTTGCAGGTCCTCGCCGTCATCACGCTCAGCATAGTGCTCGCAGGGCTCATCACGTGGCCCGACACGACGCTAGCCGTGCTTTGGAACGTGATCATCCCGCTCGTCCCGGCATCGCTGCTGTTGAGTCCGGCCCTGTGGCGCAACATCTGTCCCCTGGCCACGGCCAATCTGGCACTCAACTGGCCCAGCGGGCGAAAGCTCGAGCCAGGCGCACATCGCGTAACCGGCGTGATCGCATTCGCCCTGTTGTTTCTGCTGGTACCCGCCCGCCGGTTCCTCTTCAATACCGACGGGGTTGCGCTGGCGGCGGTGATCGGCGCGGTCGTGGCACTGGCGGTCGTCTCGGGGCTCCTGTTCGACGCGAAGGCCGGGTTCTGCAACGCAATCTGTCCCCTGCTGCCGGTGGAACGCCTCTACGGCCAACGGCCTCTTCTCCGGATTGCTAACCCTCGGTGTGTCCCGTGCACCCTCTGTACGGTCCGTGGCTGCATAGACCTGTCGCCTCCCAAGTCAGTCGCCCATGTCCTGGGACGAGCACGCGCCTCTCACTCTTGGTTGCGGACCGGTTTCGGCGCGTTCGCGGCCGCCTTCCCCGGATTCGTGGTCGGATACTTCACAACCGTCAACGTGCCCCTGCGGGAGGCGCCGGATGTGTACCTCCACGTCGCCCTGTGGTGCATCGCCAGCGTGGCGGCAACGGCGGTGATCGTGCGCCTGTTCCGCATCGACGCAACCCGCGCCTTGACGCTGCTCGCCGCCACGGCCGCGCTGATCTACTACTGGTTCTCGGCGACCGCGATGGCCGATACGCTGCGACTTGGGGATGTCGGAACTGTCGGGTTACGGCTGGCGGCGGCGGGCCTGGTGATCTACTGGCTCACGCGGTCCCGCCACTTGGCCCCCGCGAGGTGAGGCAATAGGCGCCGGGGCAGCGTCGCTGTTGGGTGTTTAGATTCGCTGGATGCGCCGGCGAACCTTCCTCGTGACGACGGCCGCCCTGGCTCTGACGTGCCGCGGCAGGCACCCGGGCGTCATCTCCGTACCGCGCCAGCGTGGGGTCGCGTTCGACGGGTATCGCGGTACCCCGACCCCAGACGATTTTGCCGCTATGCGCGCACTCGGCGCCACGCAAGTTGCGCTGTGGCCGTACGGCTTCATGAATACGTACACCGATCCCGCCGTGTACCGGTTCGAGAATCCGGACACCGACTGGTCGCTCACCGATGCCGGCCTGCTCGAGACCGCCCGGCTGGCGCGCGATGCGGGTCTAGCGGTGATCGTGCTCCCGACACTGGAAGATTTCCGCGACGGCCACTGGCGGGGTGAGGTCCGCATGACCGACTCCGCCAGCTGGGCGGCATGGTTCGCGTCGTACGGCAAGTTCGTGCTGCACTACGCCGATCTCGCCGAGCGGATGCATGCGGTCGGCTTCAGCGTCGGCACGGAGCTGCGTGAGACGGTGCGATGGGAGACCGAGTGGCGTCGCCTGATCGCCGAGGTGCGGGGACGGTTCTCGGGATGGATCACCTACGCCGGAAACTGGGATGATTATGCCAACGTACCGTGGTGGGACGTGCTGGACGCGATCGGCGTTCAAGCCTATTTCGAGCTGGGCGATCCCGGTCCGGGGTCGCTGCCCGAGCGGGTACAGCGGCTGCGGGCGGAGTGGGCGCCCATCGCGCGGGATTTGGCACGCGTCAGCGAGCGGTGGGATCGTCCGGTGCTCTTCACCGAGATCGGATACAAGTCGCACACCGCATCGACCGCGCGGCCATGGCGCTGGGAGATCGAGGGTGACCCCGATGCCGAGCTTCAGGCCGCCGCCTACGAGGCCGCATTCGCTACCTTCTGGGATCTCCCCTGGTTTGCCGGTTTCTACTGGTGGAAATGGCACCCGGTGGGCGCACCGGTACGGGATCGGCGCCGTAACTTCACGCCCCAGGGGAAGCCGGCTGAGGAGGTCATGAAGCAGTATTATCGAAAAGCAAGCGGCAGGTAGGACGGGCAAGATCGGACCGTTGGAGCTGGCCGCCTAGCCGGGGCTGCACCGCCGCACGCTCCCCGTGCGGCGGTGCACCACGACTACGACGGCATACCATTCCTGATCACATCCTCCAACGCGTCGATGAGTACATCGAGTTCGCGGACGGTCGTGTAGACGTTCGGCGTCACACGTATCCCGGTACACGCCTCGTGACCGATACCGGTGACGATGATCCGCTTCGTCTGCCATAGATGGTTCGTCAGGGCGCCGGGATCGATTCCGGCGATGCCGACATTCGCGAGCCCGCATGACTGCTCCGGATCGTAACTCGTGTAGAGCGTGACCCCCGGTTGTCCATCCAGCCGTCGCATCCACCGGTCACGGAGATATCGTAGGCGGGCGGCCTTGCGTTCGCCACCGATCCCACGATGGAAGGTCAGGGCCTCCGCGATAGCGTTGTGGTTGGCGGCCGGATGCGTCCCGATCTCTTCGAACTTGCGAATGTCGTCGTGCTGTGACTCGGCTGCTGCCATCAATGGCCACAGATCACTAATCAGCTCCCGCCGCACATAGAGGAAGCCGGTGCCGATTGGCGCTAGCAGCCACTTGTGGAGCGAGGTTCCATAGTAGTCGCACTCGAGATCAGCTAGCGTGAATGGGAAATGAGCGAACGCGTGCGCCCCATCCACAATAGTACGGATCCCTCGTGCCCGGGCCATGCGGCAGATCTCTTTCACCGGGAAGATCTGACCCGACAGGTTCGTGATGTGACAGAAGTGAATGACCCTGGTCTTCCTCGTGATGTTTCGCTCGAACATGTCGACCAGGTACTGCATACTGGGTGGTGGATCGGGAAACGAAACCTTCCTCACGACGATACCTTCCCGCCGCGCGCGCTGGTCCCAGGTCGTGAGCATCCGCCCGTAGTCCTGGTCGGTGGTAAGCACCTCGTCGCCACGCTGGAGATCGATCCCCATCTGGCATATCTCCAGGGCCTCGCTGGCATTGCGCGTGATGGCGAGTTCCTCGGGATCGCAACCGAACTCTCGGGCCAGTTCGCGGCGCACTCCCTCGACCTCCGGCTCGAGAATCCGCCACATGTGATAGACGGGCGCCTGATTCGAGAACTCGAGGTATCGTCGCATCGCCTCGAGCACAACGCGAGGACTGGGAGAGACCCCACCGTTGTTCAGATTGATGAGCGTTCGGTCCAGCGTGAACGCCTGTTGGATCTGCCGCCAAAACTCCTCGTCGGCGGCCAGGTCTTCGGGTGAGCGCGCATCGACCTGCGCGACGACCGAGAGGACCCGTTGCACGCCGTCGTTCTTGAGAGCTGGAATCGTGGCGGAGGCGGCGAAGATCGAGGACAGGAAGTCACGTCTGGTAGACATTGCGGGTTCCGGGTTGAGCCTAAGCCACAGTGCCGCTTGGTCGGCTTGGTGTCAAGCGGGCCGGGATCGGGAAAGACTGCCATCGCTCTTCAAGGCAAGCACTGCCCCACCGACAACCGCGATCACGGCGAACGAGAACCACTGAATAGCGTAACCCAAATGACGTCCCTCGTCGATGACCGGCGGGTCGAGGACGACGATACCGCCGGGTAACGAGCCGGGTGAGACCGTTCGGCGGAGTACCAAGGGAAGACGCGGGTAGGCAGCTACCAGCGATTCGGGATGCACCGCCCGCCAATCAGACGACGGCGGGAGCAGCACGCCCGACACGGTGGCTGTCTCGGGTTCCTCGAGACGCGCGCGATCGACCGTTCTGCCGTCCGGCGAGTAGACCCAGCCGCGGATGACGGCCACGCCCGTGCCGTCATCCAGCACGAGCGGCGTGATCAGGTGCACGCCGGGCGCACCACGGAAGGTCCGGGCGACCTCGACGGTTTCGGCAGCGAAATCGAAGCGGCCGCGTGCTACGGCACGACGGTAGTTGAGTGATTCCGGACGAAGCGTACTCGGTAGGCGAACCGGCGGCAGCGCAAGCTGCGCCTCCACCACGGCGTTGCGTGATCGCCGTTGACCCAACCGGTCGAGCTGCCACACTCCCAGACGTACGCAGAGGACCGCGACAGCGAGACCGACGATGAGCGGCAGCAGCCGTTTCACCGGTCCGGCGCCCTCCCGACGATGATCTCGGGTCGCATGTCCAAGAAGAGCCCTGTCTCCACGACACCGGGGCGGTCCCGCAACGTGCGCTCGACCGCGGCGGGATCACTGATTCCATCGGCGAAGCGGCAGTCCAAAATATAGTGGCCTTCGTCAGACAGAAAGAACGAGCCGTCGGGATCGCGTCGTAGCACCGGCTCGCCACCCAGGGCACGGATCGCCGGCGCATGAGCGCCCGCCCCGAACGCCACAACCTCTACCGGAAGCGGCCCGCGCGATCCGAGCCGCTGGACCAGTTTGGACTCGTCGACCACGATCGCGATACGCTGGGACGCCATCGCAACGATCTTCTCCCTGAGAAGCGCGCCCCCCAAACCCTTGATGAGGTTCCCGTCCGGATCCACCTCGTCGGCACCGTCTATCGTGAGGTCCACGTCGGGATGCTCTTCCAGGGTGGTGAGCGGGATGCCGCGCAGCACGGCCGCCTGATGCGTCGCCTTGGATGTCGGGATTCCGGTGATGTCGCGCAGCTCGCCACTGGCCAATCGCCCCGCGATCTCCTCGACGACGAGCGCCGCCGTGGACCCGGTACCCAACCCGACGATCATGCCGGACTCCACCAGATCGACCGCCCGCAGCGCGGCGTCCCGCTTCGCTGCGAGCCTGGGGTCAGTCATATGCCCAGCTCCGTTGCCAACAGTTCCCAATCACGCACTCGAACGACCGGCCGTCCGCGCGTCTCGAGCGCCAGCAGATCGCCGTCCGCCTGGGCGCTGATCAGCACTCCGAACCCGCTCATCCCGGGAACGGGCAGATCGCCCGGCGCAGAATCCACGATCTGAAGGAAGTGGCCGATCGGCGGGCCGCCCTTGTGAAGCTGGCCGGTGGAGTGCAGGTACCGCGGTCCGTACCCGGTCGTGACCACGACACCCAGGCGCTCCCGCAACCGTACGGCCACTGCCTCCAGCCGCGCGTCGGTTTCGGGACTCGGTGGCAGATATGCCATCACCCCCACGTAGTCACCCTTGCCCACCCCCCTCTCCCAGCGATGAAGCGTCTCCGCGTCCGCATCCACGGAGCGGCGGGCGCCTAGCGTCAAGGCGCGCGCGGTGTTCGTCTTGCTCTCGGCGACATCGGGCTGATCGAACGGATTGACGCCCAACACATACCCGGCGATTGCCGTGGCGAACTCCCAGCCGAACATCGCGCCGGCCAGCTCCAACCGGTCGGCCAGCTCGATCTCGAGCAGCGGCAGCCCTAACCCCGTCAGCCGGCGGGCGAGCACCTCGTTAGTCGTATCCTCGTCCCCGCGCAAGATGATTCGCACGAACGCACGGTCATCGCCGTACTGATCCGGCGCCGCTCGCCGCTCGCCGACCACGGGGAGGATGCCCCTCTCCTGCTTACCGGTGCTCTCGGCGATCAGCTGCTCCAGCCACAGCCCGAAGCTCGCCAGGGACGGCGACAGCAGGAAGGTCAACTTGTCGCGTCCGGCGAGCGCGGCCTCGCCGATAAACGCGCCCACGCCCGCGTAGACGTTGCCTTCCCCCAGCTGCTCGGCGCACCGACCGGCGCTCGCCGCCCCGCGGCGTAACAGCCCGGCTATATCGATCCCCACCAGCGCGGCCGGTACCAATCCGAAGAGCGACAGGGCGGAGAACCGGCCGCCCACGTCGGGCGGGTTGATGAACACCCGCGCATAGCCGCGCTTCTCCGCCTCACGTGCCAGCGGCGTATCGGGATCGGTCACGGCGATGAAGCGCGAGCCATCACAGCCGCTTGCATCCCAGAGATACCGCTCGAAGCTCCTCGTCTCGATCGTCGTGCCGCTCTTGGAGGCGATGACGTAGAGCGTCGCTGCGGGCGCGGAAGAGGCCGCGAGCACGGCTGCGGGATGGGTCGAGTCCAGCAGGTGGAGCGACGGGTGGCCGTCCTGCTTCTCAACGATCCGCCACATCACCGCCGGGGCGAGGCTCGATCCACCCATCCCGCACAACACCACCCGCTCGAGGCACGCACGCGCGTCCGCGGCAAAGTCGGTCAGGTCGGTGACGTGCTGCTGCATGGTCTCGGGAAGCGACAGCCACCCGAGCCTGTCGGCCAGTTCAGGAGTAGCGGGATCGGGGGCCCATACCGTGGGGTCCCGCTCCCAGATGCGCTCCACGATCCGGTCCTGCCGCATCAGTCCGAGTCGCGCTTGCAGCCGATCGGCGAGCGGTCCCGCATCCATCCGGATCACCCGAGCAGGGCCTTGGTCCGGCGCACCACCTCGTCGACGGTGAAGTCGTACTCCTCGAACAGGCGTTGGTATGGCGCCGATGCGCCGAATGTCTCTATGCCCATCACGTCACCGGCATCACCGACCCACCGTCGCCATGACATTGGCTGCGATGCTTCGATGGCTAGCCGCGGCCGCACCTTGGCCGGAAGCACTTGCTCGCGATACTCGGCCGACTGCTCGGCAAACAGCTCGTGGCTCGGCAGGGAAACGACCCGCACCCGGATACCCTCCTCCGCGAGCCGCGCCCGGGCCTCCACGGCGAGATGCAGCTCCGACCCGTTGGCAATGAGAATTGCAGCCGGCTTTCCGTCCGCCGCATCCGTCAGGACGTACCCGCCACTGGCCAGACCGTCTGCCGACGCCAATTCCTCGCGATCGAGCGTCGGAATACTCTGCCGCGTGAGAACGAGCGCCACCGGTCCGTTCTTGCGTTCCAGCGCGGTGCGCCACGCCACAACGGTCTCCGCAGCGTCTCCAGGCCGGATCAATACCAGCCCGGGAATCGTCCGCAGGGACGACAGCTGCTCCACCGGTTGGTGGGTGGGACCGTCCTCACCGAGCCCGATCGAGTCGTGCGTGAACACGTAGACGACGTGCCGGCGCATCATCGCCGCCAGCCGGATCGAGGGACGCATGTAGTCGGAGAAGATCAGGAACGTACCGCCGTACGGGATCACCCCACCGTGCAACGCCATCCCGTTGAGGATGCCTGCCATCCCGTGCTCGCGTACACCGAAATGGAAGTTTCGTCCGCCGTACGTACTCGCCGAGAACACCTCTTCCGACTGGAGAACCGTGTTGTTGGATCCGCTGAGATCGGCGGATCCACCGATCAGTTCCGGCACGCGCGCCGCGATGGCGTTGAGGACCTCACCGGAGGCCTTGCGCGTCGCCATCGGGCCGCGGTCGGCCCCGAAGGTGGGAAGCGCCTCCGTCCAGCCGTCCGGCAGATCACCACGCAGGCGACGCTCCAGCTCGCGGGCCAGATCGGGATAGCCCTGACGGTACGAGCTGTAGCGTTTCTCCCACACTGATTGCATCGCCTCACCCCGATTCCTCGCCTTCCGCCACTCGGCCAGTGCTTCCTCCGGTACATGAAACGATTCCGAGGCGCTCCAGCCCAGATTCTCTTTGGTGAGGCGGACCTCCTCCTCACCCAACGGGGCGCCGTGCGCCGCGGCGGTGTCCTGCTTATTCGGGCTGCCGTAGCCGATGTGTGTGCGGACGATAATGAGCGACGGGCGGCCCTTCTCGGCCTTCGCGGCCACGATAGCGCTGTCGAGCGCCGCGAGGTCGTTGCCGTCCTCGACCTGCTCCACGTGCCAGCCGTACGCCGCGAACCGCTGCGCCACATCGTCGCTGTAGGTCAGGGCCGTCTCGCCGTCAATGGTGATCCGGTTGTCATCGTAGAATCCGATGAGCTTCCCGAGTCTGGCGTGACCCGCGAACGAGGCGGCCTCGTGCGAGATCCCTTCCATGAGATCGCCGTCGCTGGCGACGAAATAGGTCCGATGGTCCATCACCGGATGGCCTGATCGATTGAACCGCGCCGCCAGATGAGCTTGCGCCACCGCCAGACCCACCGCGTTGGCCATTCCCTGCCCCAGCGGCCCCGTCGTGGTCTCGACACCCGGTGTCACACCGCGTTCGGGGTGGCCCGGTGTGCGACTGCCCCACTGCCGGAATCTCTTCAGCTCCTCGAGCGGAAGGTCGTACCCCGTCAGGTAGAGCAGGCTGTAGAGGAGCATCGACGCGTGCCCCGCGGACAGGACGAACCGGTCACGCCCCATCCAGTCGGGGGCCGCCGGATTGTGTCGCAGGTGCCGCGTCCACACGAGGTACCCCAGCGGCGCCAGGCCCATCGGGGCGCCGGGATGCCCGCAGTTGGCCGCCTGAACAGCGTCCATCGCGAGCGTGCGAACGGTATTGATGCAGAGATCGTCGAGGCTCACGGGCTGACGTGCGACCGCGGGCTCGGCCATGTATATAGGCTCCGGGAAACGGCGGCGTGGGTCAAGGGCGGATGGAAGATAAGCCCGCAGATGGACGGACGGAACGGCTCCCTTTTTTCATGGCTGCGACGTTCCGCCCGACCTGTCGCGCGTCTATCTTCCACCCATGCCTACGAATCCCTTCGATTCCCGTGCCACCCTCGAGCTGGCGGACGGTCCGGCAACGTTCTTCCGGCTCGACGCGCTCGCGAAGGCCGGTATCGCCGAGCTGGACCGTCTGCCGTTTTCCATCCGCGTTCTGCTCGAAAACCTTCTGCGTAACGTCGACGGCGAGATCATCACCGAAGACCACGTCAGAGCGGTTGCCGGATGGCGCCCGCAGCCGGACCGTTCTCTGGAGGTCCCGTTCATGCCGGGTCGCGTAGTGCTGCAGGACTTCACCGGCGTACCGGCAGTCGTGGACCTGGCGGCTCTGCGTGACGCGATCGCGACACTGGGCGGCGACCCGCAGCGCATCAATCCGCTCGTCCAAACCGATCTGGTCATCGACCACTCCGTGCAGGTCGATTTTTTCGGTTCGAGCCACGCATTCGAGCTGAACGTCGAGCGCGAGATGGAGCGTAACGGCGAGCGCTACCAGTTGCTGCGCTGGGCGCAGCGTGCCTTTGACAGATTCAGCGTCGTGCCGCCCGGAACGGGTATCGTACATCAGGTGAATCTGGAATACCTCGCCAGCGTGGTCCGGCTCATCGAGCGCGATGGCGAGCGGGTCGCGTTTCCCGACACGCTGATCGGAACCGATTCCCATACCACGATGATCAACGGGCTCGGCGTCATGGGCTGGGGGGTGGGCGGCATCGAGGCCGAGGCCGTCATGCTCGGCCAGCCGTACTTCATGCAACTGCCCGAGGTGGTCGGGATGAAGCTCCACGGCCGGCTCCCCGAGGGCGCAACGGCAACCGACCTGGTGCTCACCATTACGCAGATCCTGCGCAAGCACGGTGTCGTGGGACGCTTCGTCGAGTATTTCGGTCCCGGTCTCGCCTCGCTCAGGCTAGCGGATCGCGCGACGCTCGCCAACATGTCGCCGGAATACGGCGCCACGATGGGGTTCTTCCCCGTGGACGACGAGACTCTGCGCTACTTGGAGCGCACCGGCCGATCGCGCGACCTGATCGAACGCGTCGAGCGCTACTGCAAGGAACAGCACCTCTTCCACACGGCGGCGTCGCCGGAACCGGAGTACAGCAGCCTGGTCGAGCTGGATCTCGCGACCGTAGAGCCCTCGCTCGCCGGCCCACGCCGGCCGCAGGACCTCGTGCCGCTCAAGCAGATGAAGGAATCGTTCCGCCAGGTCCTGCCCAACCTCATCCCGGCGGGTGCTCGACGCCGCGCGGCGCCCGAGTGCGACTCCGCCCGCTGGGCGAGCGAAGGCGGACACTCACCCGCCGTGACCGCGGAAGCCGTCTCTGCCACGATCTCCCGGGTTGCCGAAGTGGACTATGAGGGGAACCGTTTCCAACTGCACGACGGTTCCGTCGTCATCGCGGCGATCACCAGTTGCACGAATACATCCAATCCGTCGGTGATGATCGGCGCTGGTCTCGTGGCACGGAACGCGCTAGGACGCGGTCTCCGCCGCAGACCGTGGGTGAAAACGAGCATGGCGCCGGGCTCGAAGGTGGTCACACGCTACCTCGAGGCGTCGGGCCTCATGCAGCACCTGGAAGCACTGGGGTTCCACGTAGTCGGGTACGGGTGCACCACGTGCATCGGCAATAGCGGACCCCTCGCCGAGCCGATCGCCAAGGCGATCACCGAACACGAGCTGGTGGCAGCGGCCGTTCTCTCGGGAAACCGCAACTTCGAGGCACGAATCCACCCGCATGTGCGCGCCAACTACCTGGCCTCGCCGATGCTCGTCGTCGCGTACGCGCTGGCCGGCCGCATCGACATCGACATCACGACCGAACCCCTGGGGGAGGATCTTGCCGGCGAGCCGGTCTATCTCAGGGACATCTGGCCAAGCTCCGCAGAGGTTCAGGACGCGGTAGCTGGCGCGATCCAGCCCGAGATGTATACCGAGGAATACGCCGCCGTCTTCGAGGGAACCGATGCCTGGAAGAAGCTCCCCGTACCCGCAGGGAACGGCGGACGCTACGCGTGGGATGCCTCATCGACCTACATCGCGGACCCGCCGTTCTTCCGGGACATTGCACCACAACCCGCGCTACTCGCCGATCTCGAGGGCGCACGCGTGCTCGTATGGCTGGGCGATTCGGTGACCACCGATCATATCTCTCCCGCCGGCGCCATTCCGAAGGACAGCCCCGCCGGGAGATGGCTCATCGAGCACGGCGTCAAGCCGGTCGATTTCAATACGTTCGGCTCCCGCCGTGGGCATCACGACGTGATGATGCGCGGCACGTTCGGAAACATCCGCATCAAGAACCGGCTGGTGGATGGTAAGGAAGGCAACTGGACCGTTCACTTCCCCTCAGGCGACCAGATCAGTATCTACGACGCGGCGATGCGCTACCTCGAATCGGGCACCCCGTTGCTGGTCCTAGCCGGAAGCGAATATGGAACGGGCAGCTCCCGCGACTGGGCGGCCAAGGGCACGACACTCCTCGGTGTCAAGGCAGTGATCGCCGGCAGCTACGAGCGGATCCATCGGTCAAACCTCATCGGCATGGGCGTGCTGCCGCTCCAGTTCGAGAACGGGAAGACCGCCGAGTCATACGGCCTCGCGGGGGACGAAGTATTCGCCATCACGGGCATTGCTTCCGGTCTCGAGCCCGGCGGTACCGTCCACGTACGGGCCGAAGGAGCAGGCGGCGTAGTGACGGAGTTCGCTGTCTTGGTCCGGCTCGATACGGCCATCGAGCTGGAATACTACCGGCACGGCGGGATTCTGCACTATGTCTTGAGACAGTTGGCCACGCAGTAGGCGAGAGGTCGGTTCCTACTCCCGGATTACCCTCGTCAGCCAACTCCCGTAGGCCGGATTGGGCAGAACGAAGAACGCGGCCCCCGGCACGACGATCGCCGCCGCCACGATGGCTACATAGAATGGGAAGGTACGCCTGATCACCTGTCCGCTGCTTCGAAAAAGGTCTCGATAGCCGGCCGCTGGGTGTACGCGTCCTCGTATCCCAGCTGCATCAGGTCTCCGGTGTATGATGGCTCGAACATCAGATAGCTCAGAAAGTCGGCCGCCCCGCGGCGGCGCCCGCCCATGGCCCGGACCAGCAGGGAGACGATCCGGGGTAGACGCACCCGTCGATCCCCTGCCATCGCGCCCAGGTCACGGCTCGGCCGGAGCACGAGCAGATCGACCTGCTTGAGTCCCGGGGGCGCCTTACGCGTCGGAGGCAGAACGTCGAGGATCTGGTTCACGCGATTGAGGCGTTCGGAATCGGCGTCGAGTGTGTCGAGGAACACCGAGTTCATCAGCAGGCCGAACACCTCTGCGGAGGACGGATAGTCCGGATCACCCAGGATGGGGACCGTGGCCGGACGCGGCGCCCGCATCCCTATCGCCAGCAGCCGGCGCGCACCCAGATGGATCGCCGGCGCCAGCGGCGCCGACTGCCGCACGCTCCCGTCGCCAAAATACTCCTTGTTGATGTGTACCGCGGGAAAGACGATTGGGATGGCCGCCGACGCGATCACGTGGTCAACCGTGATCTCCTGACGCACGGACATGCGCTGGGCTCGGGTCCACATCGGCACGCCAGGCACGCACTCGACGAACGTAACCGTCCATCCGGTCGTATAGGAGGTAGCACTCAGCGCCGCCGCCTTGAGCCTGCCGCTCTTGATGTTGGCGCGGATGCCGTGCAGGTCGACAGCGTTTCTCAGGAACCCGCGGAGCGGATCCATGTTCAGGATACCCCGCAGCGCGGGATCGCCCGTACGCCGTCCCGTGATCATGTCACGAATCAGCCGCAGGCCGCCGCGCACGACGCTCAGCGGCTGCACGCAATACACCTGATCGGAGGTAAGTCGCTTCCAGTTCGCTTGGAGCGACGACACGCTTTCGGCGAGCGAGCCGGCGTTGGCGGCGAGGCAGACCGTATTGATGGCGCCTGCCGACACACCGGTGACGATCGGGAACCGCAAGTCCGGAACGATCTCGCCCAACGCGGCGAGTGTACCCACCTGATACGACGCGCGCGCGCCGCCGCCGGAGAGTACCAGGGCAGTATCGTAAGGCATACGCCCCAAAGGTGGCGTCGCGCCGTACCGTTTGCCAGTAGCCCGCCGGACTGTCCATCCGTCCATCTTCCCATCTTTCCATCCTTCCATCCTTCCATCTTATCTTCCACCATGCCCTACGTAGTCCCCGATTCCGAACTCCGGTTCCGTGCCTCGCGCGCGCGCGGGCCCGGCGGGCAGCACGTCAACAAGACGTCCACCCGCGTGGAGGCCGTCTGGGACGTGCGGGCGTCACCCAGTCTCAGTGACGATCAGCGGCACCGCGTGTTGGACAAGCTCGCGCGACGCATCGACCGGCGCGGACGGCTCCGGGTCGCGAGCGACGAGCATCGCAGCCAGAAACGCAACCGGGACGAGGCGACGGCGAGGCTGCGGGAGCTGGTTGCGGGAGCACTCCGCCTACGCAAACCACGCAAGAAGACGAAACCTTCCCGTGCGGCGATCGAGCGGCGATTGCAGGAGAAGCGCGAGCGTGCGCTGAAAAAAGAGAGACGACGCCCGGCGGACGACGAGTAGTCACACGTTGCCGTCTCCACGCGGGCTCGGTGTCCTTGCGCGCATGGTGGCCCGAATATACGTTGGCCGCGCCATGCTCCCACTTCTCGCCGTCCGGCGAGTCCCGTCGTCACGACCAGCCGAATCTCTCTCCGCATGCTGACCATCGCACTTACAGTGGCCGTTCAGGTAGCCGGATGGGAGGCCGGGCCACCACTACCCCGCCCCGTCAGCAACAATGCCGTCGCGGCGGTCGAGACGTCGCGCGGCTGGGAGGTGTACGCCTTGCTCGGACTCGACTCCTCGAAGCGGTGGGACGGTGTCGTGAACTGGGCGTTCCGCTGGAACCTGAGGGAGGACAGGTGGGAAGACATCGAACCCGTGCCGGGACCCGGCCGTCTAGCCGGAACCGCGCAGGCGGTACGGGGCAAGGTCTACTTGTTCGGCGGTTACACGGTGGCACAGGACGGTTCGGAGCAGTCGCTACCCAACGTGGACATCTATGACCCCCTGACTGGCCGCTGGAGTTCCGGTACGCCCATCCCCGTCCCGACCGACGACGCCAGCTCGGGCGTCTGGCGCGACTCGTTGATCTTTCTCGTGTCCGGTTGGCACGACCGCGACAACATAGCGAACGTACAGATCTACGACCCAGCACGCGACGCCTGGCAACAAGCGACACCGATTCCGGGGCCACCCGTCTTCGGCCACGCCGGCACGATCGTGGGCGACGCCATCGTCTACATCGACGGCGTGCGGGTCGATCGCGATCCGCGTCGGTTCGTCCTACAGAAATCGTCATGGCAGGGAGAGATCGATCCGCTAGATCCGACGCGCATCGCATGGCGACGCGTGACTGATCACCCCGGAGGGCCCCTGTACCGGGCCGGAGCAGGAACGCTGGTGGGATCGGCCATCTTCGCGGGTGGAACGGACAATCCCTACAACTACGACGGGATCGGATACGATGGCATCCGGTCGGAACCGCTGACGTCAGTCTTCACCTACGACCCTGGCGCGGGACACTGGAGCGCCGCCGCGCCGTTGCCCCAAGGTGTCATGGACCTGCGCGGGATCGTCCGTGCCGGCGACCGGCTGGTGATCGTCGGCGGAATGCGGGACGGTCAGCGGGTCGGTACGGGCGTGTGGGTCCGCCGGCTCGGCCGTCCGTGATGGCTCGACCGTTCTCTTCGTCTCATGTACGAGCGCATTAGCGAAGTTCTTGCCGTTCGCCGCGTGTCGGGCGGTGCGGGCGATGTGTTGGGCCGTTCCCGGCAGGGGCACCCGGTGCGCGCGTTCCGTTTCGGGAAGGGCACCATACGCGTGAGCCTCCTGGCGGGATGTCATGCGGACGAGCCCGTCGGCCCGCGCCTGCTGGGGCAGCTGGTCACGTATCTCGCATCCTTGCCTAAGGACGACGACCTGCTGACGCGCCATCAGTGGTGGATCGTACCCCACATCAACCCGGACGGTGAACAACGAAACCGTGCCTGGTACGAGGAGGATGCGGACCGCTACGACATTGCCCGATACCTCGCGCACGTCGTCCGTGAACCACCTGGTGACGACATCGAGTTCGGGTTCCCACACAGTCTGATGGACGACGGCGCGCGGCCCGAGAACCGGGCGGTCCATGCGTGGTGGCACACAGCCGACGGTCCGTTCGCACTCCATCTCTCACTCCACGGCATGGGCTTCGCGGCGGGCCCGTGGTTTCTGATCGACCCCGCTTGGAAGAATCGCTGCGGATCCTTGATGGCGCGATGCACATCACGGGTACGGGAGATGGGTTACGCGCTGCACGACGTGGAGCGAGATGGGGAGAAGGGCTTCGAGCGTATCGCACGTGGATTCTGCACCCGTCCCAACTCCGTCGCGATGCGCGCGTTCTTCCTCGCTCAGGAAGACGCGGCAACAGCCGAGCTGTTCCGGCCCAGCTCGATGGAGACGATCCGGTCGTTGGGCGGGGATCCGCTCACACTGGTCTCCGAAATGCCGCTGTTCATCACGCCGGGAGTTGGCGACACGTTGGGCCCGCCCGATCCGATCGGCCTCGAGTGGAAGGAGCGGCACACGGCGTGGCAGACCAGGCTTGGGCGAGGTGAGGATCCTGGCGTCATTCGTGACGAGGCGGATGCGGCGGGACTAGCGGCAATGGTCGTGAGGGATCAGATGGAGCTACAGTGGACGTTCATCGTCGCCGGGTTGGAGCAAGTGCATGCGTTACGTGGCGACCATCCTTCGGACGGCGCCGGCCATGAGCAGCACCAACCCGAACGTGCACACGATGACCGGACCGGTCGGTAGATCGAAGCGGAACGACACGGCTAGTCCTAGGGCCAGCGCGATCGCCGAGCAGCTCCAGCTTATGACGATGAGCCGTCGCGTCTCTCTCGTGAACAGGAATGCCACGAGAGCCGGAACCACCAGGAACGTGAACACGAGGAGCACTCCAGCGACGGGTACCGCCATCGTTATCGCCACACCGAACAACACGTAGAAGAGGAAGTCCCACCAGCGAACGTTCCAGCTCTGCGTTTCCGCATCAGCCGGCCGCAATGAGATCGTCATGAACCGCCTGCGCAGCAGCCAGTGCGCCGCGCCGATCGCGGCGTAGACGATCATGAGCCTCACGATCGTAGGCCATGTCACCCAGAGAATGCTGCCGACGAGCACCTCCTTGATCACGTCGGCACCGTGCGGCGCGCGGTCGGCCACCAGGATAGCCGCCGCCGAGGCGACGACGAACACCACACCGATGATCGCCTCGTGCGGTATTCTTCGTTCGCCTCCGGCGGTTCGCGTCATGGCGAACACGAACGCGCCGACGGTTGTGAAACTGAACGCGAATGCGTACCCGGTTGCTGAGTTGGGCGCGACGTCGAAGAGAAGCGCCGCAGTGCTCCCGAGCGCGGCCATCTGTGCCAGGGCCAGGTCGACGAAGATCACCTCACGTGCAATCACGTGTACGCCGAGATAGGCGAGCAGCGCGACCAGCACCATGGAGGCCACGAATGGCGCGATCATCAGCTGCAGTAGGTCAGACATGTCGTGGCGCTCCGCGTTGGCGTCAACGATGCTCGGATGCGTAGCCGAACGCGTTGGCGAGTTCGCGTACCCAGTGTGAGACGAGATCGATGTAGCTCTCCGTGCCCGGCGCTCCACCGGCGTTGGCAGGCACGATCACCGCCCTCCCCCCGGTGCGGGCCGCGATCGTGCGGACCTGGTTCTGATTGTAGAAGTTCGACGTCAGGATCACCGACAGCCCTTCAGCGCGAATCTGCCGTATCAGAGCGGCCACATGTCTGGGCGTCGGAGGGATGCCGGGTTTCGGCTCGACGAAAGCAACACACTGAATCCCGAACCGACGAGTAAAGTAATCCCACTCCTTGTGGTAGCAGACCATCTCCCGACCGCGCAGCACCAGTCCCTCGCGCAACCAGCCGCCAATGCGGTCGCGGAGCGGTCGCCCCTGGTAGCTCTGGCTGCCCAGGAATCCCCAGAGCTTGTGCTGTACAGCGAGGTCGAACACGGTCTCGGCACCCAGCAACTCGATCAGCGTGTCCCCCACGAGGGCACGCAATACGCGATCTCGCCAAGCGGCGTATCGCTCACGGAAGTACTCCGCGTCCTGGGGTGCGACCCGCGTTAGTCCGGTGAGAATGTTGCGACCGATGATGATTCCGTTCACCGGGTCAGCCCAGATGTGTGGGTTCCCGAAGGCGTGGATGTCCCCCTGGGCGCGACTCACCGAGGCTGGTACGCCAAACAGATCGATGCCTGTGTACGCCGTCACGTACCCGGCACTACCCTCTCGCACCTTGGAATTGTTCGCGCGGTCGAGGAGCGCGGGGACCCACAGCTCCAAGTCGAGTCCGGTCGCCACGAACATGTCCGCCTGCTGGAGCGTACGCGCGAAGCTCGGGCGCGGCTGTACGTAGTGCGGGTTCTCGTCCCCCCGGCCGATCGAGACGACGGTTCCGCGCTCGCCCACGATCTCGCGTGCGATGGCGGCGTAGGTGCTGAGCGATGTGACGACGCGTGTGTCAGCACGCTGTACGGCTCCCATCCCGGGGGGATGTCCGGCCGCGCACAGGCCGGCAAGCGCGATTGCGGCAAACGTTCTCATCATCAGTAGGTCTCGTGTTTGTGTGGACCGATAGCCCACACCACCTGGATCAGGAATCGGTCGTTGGTCGTGCGTCCCGTCGGCGCGGGCAGATCGTGGTGCTGCCACTCGGCTCTGAGATAGGCCCACTCGCTCTGCCACCAGGTGAGATGGGGGACGAGCGCCCAACGATGGGGGCCGCCGTCGAGCGGTTCCACGTAGTCGTACCGGGCCCCAAGGAACCACCGGCGGTCGAGCTGATACTTGGCGGAAACGAAGCCACCGAACCGCGTCCCTCCGACACCGCCGAACTCCTTGTCCACGGCATACCCTTCCGCCCGGAGCGTGAACGATCGGTACTGTGCCTGTGCCGGCGGCTGCCAACTGAACCGGATGTCCGCCCCGACGACGGATGTCTTCAGGCCTATGCCGGGATTCTCGCCATAGATGGCCGTGCCCCCGATCTGTAGAAACGCCGACGGCCCGAGCGACCAGAAGTTGTTGAGATGGCCCAGCACCGATATACGGTTACCGTCCTCGTACAGTACCTCGTTGTTACCCAGTGTGGCCTGGAGCGTGAGTTCCTGAGTGCCGATCACACCGCCCGTCGGCGCCAGCCAAAACAGGCTGATCCCGTCACCTACCAGTCCCTCCTCGCCGAAGTACTCCCGGTAGGCAAGCGGGTACTCTGATTCTGGCAGGGCATGCGAATGCCAGCGGTTCAGCTCACCCACCTGCTGGCGGAACCGGCCCAGATCGAGCCGGAGATGGCCCGGCAGCCCAGTCCAGTATACGTAGCCCTCCTCCAGGTCGATTGCGCCGTCCTCAAACGTGAGAAATACCTTGGTGTTGGCGAAGGGATCGAGCACCGCTTGGAAGCTGAACTCGAACTCCCGGACATCGACGTTGTCACGCTGTGGTCCCGGCCGATTGCCGAGCACTCGGACATCGCCTGTGACGCTGATTTCGGGATTCAACCGGTTCAGGTTCCGGGTCTGCGCCACGAACTGTTCCGGCTCCGGCGCACCGCGGCGGCGGGATGTGTCGCCCTCCGCGGCCGCCAGGACAGCCGCTGCGCGCAGTGCCACAAGCTCATCCTGGACCCGGGCGGTGTCCCGTCCGGCCCGCAGCAGCCGCTCTAGGATGCGCTGGAGCGAATCTAGCCGCGCGTGCAGCCGGCGTAGCTCCACCTCCAACGAATCGGACCGTTGTTGCGGGGTCTGTCCCACCGCAGTGGACGCCGCGCCCACCAGGAGCAGCCCGTATACGAATACGATGGTACGTGTCATCGCGGTCTTCCTGACACAAGCTGGGGAACGACCCACCGCTAGGGCGGCGGACCGTGAATCATGTCGGTAGCTTTGTCTACGCCGAGTGGGAGGGCGGCCCGCGGACGGGGTACGGCACGATAAACCGCGGTCCCCGGGGGGCCATGGCGGGGAAGGTCACCTGAATCATACGGTGTATTGGGGAAACGCGAACGATGACCGGAGAGTGGCCGGCAGGACCGTAGGCCCCGAACGCCGGACACCCGACGCCAGGATGGATCCGGCCGCAGTCCGGGCCGTGGGTCTGCTCGATCGCCACATTGTCGCCGGCCGCGGCGCCGGTCAGGTGCAGCACCCTATCCGCCTCCGTGGAGGCGACGTACACCAGCGACGCTGCGAGCGTCACGGCCCGGGCGAGCCGGGAGGAATGCCTGATCGCGATCATCGAACACCCATTATAGCACATTCCGCGGCCGACGGTTCCCTGGTTCCGGGATCTGGCGCCGGACGGTACCCGGGAGGACATTAAAGACATCATCACTATGTCCTGAACGCCACTTCACCGCCACCTCGCCAGGCTTATCGCATAGCGTAACAGTCGGGGGGATTCACGATGGACGAAAAGCAATTCAGCGCTACGCTCACGCAGGAGGACGCGTTCGAGTTCTCCGTCGCGTTTGACCATACCAGCCTGCCGAACCTGCTGCTCGACGAACCGGAGCCGCTCGGTGCGGGACGCGGTCCCAACGCCACACGCATCCTGGCAGCGGCGATCGGCCACTGCCTCAGCGCGAGCCTGCTCTTCTGTTTCCAAAAGGCCAGGATAGACGTCACCAACATGGAGACGAAGGTCACCGGGACATTGGTCCGGAACGACGCCGGCCGCTGGCGCATAGGCGGGATCAGGGTCGAACTCGCACCGGAGTTTCCGCCCGAGGTGCGGGACCGGATCAGCCGGTGCCTCGAGCTGTTCGAGGATTTCTGCATCGTTACGGAGAGTGTGCGGCACGGGATCGATGTAGCGGTGAACGTCGCCCCACAGTTCGACGCCAGTCTGGCGGGAATCGGCTAGCGAACCCAGCATTTTGCCTTTCACCCTCACCACACCAACCGCACGGCCATCAACAACAGGGCCACCGCCACAACGATGCGGATGGGTCGCTCGCCTCCCTTTACCGAAACCCGCGTTGCTACCACCGCGCCCATCGCGTTGCCCGTGGCCAGCACCGCCCCTGTGCGCCAGTCGACGTTGCCGGTGACGACGAAGACCGCCAGCGCCGGGAGGCTGAACACCAAGACGACGAACACCTTGTGCATGTTCACCCGTACGAGGTCGATCCTAAGCAGCTGGTGGAGGACGAGCATGAGCAGGAATCCGACCCCAGCCTGAATGAATCCGCCGTAGAACCCGATCGCGAAGAACGAGAGGAAGGCGACGGCGCGGGCGCGCGGTGTGGGCCCCGCAACGCCGCCGCTGCGACGTGCCGGGAACAGCAATCCGACAACCGCCAGCACCATCACGCCTGCCAGGATCACCCGGAACGTTCCCTCCGCCACCCGGATCGCCACCAGAGCGCCGGCGACGGCGCCCGGCACGGTCGTCAGCGCGAACGGCAGTCCGATGCGGAATTCCGCATATCCCTGCCGCCGGAAGCTCGTCACCGCCGCGACGTTCTGCACCAGAATGGCGATGCGGTTCGTGCCGTTGGCGACGGCTACGGGCAGGCCAAGAAAGAGCAGGACGGGCAGCGTGATGAGCGAGCCGCCGCCCGCCATGACGTTGAGGAATCCGGCCACGAGACCGACGGCGAAGACTACGAGATGGAATCCCAACGTGCCCACCCGTCAGCGGGTGACGAACTGACGGGCTTCCTCGAGGCCGGCGAGCCCGTGCTCGGCGTCGTGCCAGATCTCACGCAGGGTCCCATAGGCACGTGCGGCCGTCTCGCGGTCTCCCGCAGCCAGCGCCGCCCGGCCGAGACCCAACAGCGACAATGCGCGGTTCGGTGCCAGTGCCAACGCCTGCTCGAACTGGCGTTGCGCTTCCTCCGCGCGGTGGAGCCGGAGCAGGACCTCGCCCAACAGCTCGTGCGACGGCTTCACCACGTCGGGCGGGCCGAACTCGACCGGCATTCCGTCCTCGATCCTGGTTGCTTCCCGCAACAGGTCGAGCGCCGCCTCCGTGCGGCCTTCCTCGAGCGCGAGCAAGGCACGCAGTTCCCGCTCGAGCACGTCGGGTGCCCGCGAGCGATTCGCCTCCACCGCAGCCAACCGCGCGAGTTCCTCAGCGGCGCGGGTGCGGTCACCACGTTCCAGCGCAGCCACGGCTTGGGCGAACGCATCCGCCGCGCGAGCGACCGGCCCGACGCCGGCGAGATCGATGTTCCACTCGAGGGCAGCATCGTTCCACCGGTCTCCGCTCACCACCTGGTGCGCACGCATGAGGGTGAAGTACGACAGAGTTCCCGGGTTCGTCCGGCGCGCAAGGTTCTCTCGGGCGCGCTCCAGGTGCCTCAGTGCGGCTCCGGGCTGGCCGCGCTGGAGCAACCCGTATCCCAGCCACAAGGTGTAGTGTCCCGGTCCCCACCACGTCAGGTCCGCCGCGATCGTATTCTGGGAGACCACCTCGTCCCACATACCCATCGCACTGAAGATGTGTGTGGTCATGTGCTGGGCGTGCGCCGCGTCCGGCGCGATCGTGGAATACGCCCGTGCGGCTCGCAGGCCGAGCGGCGCGTTGACCGGATCGTCATAGGCATGGATCATGTAGTGAACGGCGCCGGGATGGTTGGGGTGGGCAGCGGCGATCTGTTCAGCGATAGCCGCGGCGCGCATGTATGTCGGAACGACCCGTACGCCGGAGCTGAGACCGAGGAGCGAGAGCGCGTAGAACGCCTGCGCCTCGGCGTCATCCGCAAACCGCGCCGCCAGTTGTTCCATCGCCTGGGCGTACGCGGTGTCCCGCTGCGGCTTGGGCCCGTCTTGGTAGAGGATCTCGACGGCCGCGAGAAACGCCCGCTCCCGCTCGGTAGCCGCCTTAGCGAGCCGCGTTTCGCGTGTGGGTGCGAGCCGCTCGAGCGCCGCCATCGCGGCGTCACGATCGCGCTGGTTCCAGATGGGATGGTTGTACGTCATCGCCTCACCCCAGTACGCCATGGCGAACCCGGGTGCGGACTGCTGCGCCGCGCGGAACGCCTGCGCGGCCCGTGCATACTCGAAGCTGTGCAGCAACAGCACGCCGCGGATGAAGTGTTCCTGCGCTGCCGGCGGGCCGGAGGTCAGGAAGGTGATTGTGCCCAGCCGAGGGGTTTGGGCCGACAATGATGTCGCGGTCAAGAGGGCAAGTGTTGCCAACGCATGCCGGTACAGTGGAGTCATCTGAACTCTCGCTTTCGTTTTCGTATCCGCGGACTGTTGATCGAGGCTGTAAGATGCAGCCAGAGTGGGAGTGGCGCGAGGACTGCGTTCCCTTGCCAGGAATCTGCTCTTCCGCGTCGGCGATTTGCTTCGCTCAGCGGGCCAAGGCTGAGAACGCGAGCGTGCATGAGCCAGCCGTCACCATCAGCGTGCTAGCTCGTATAGCAGCACCCGCTCGATGTCGAGTTCGTCCCGGTCGATACCGAGCACATACTCGGCGCCGATCTCCGTGACGCGAACGCCGGGCGGTGTCTCAACGGTTCCCAACCATCGACCCTCAGGTTCAAAGACCAACCACTCCGGCTGCGACTCGCCCGGTCGGCGAAAGCGCCCGACCCAGAGATACCCCAAGGCGTCCGCACGCAGCGCGCGAAAGGCCGGTAGGCGCTCGGGAAACGGGACATCAGAGATGAACCGCTCAATCTGGCGGCGCTCGTTGTCGTCGGGCGGGTGGGGGACGCGAAGCGTGCGTCGAAATGCAGCGGATTGTAGTCGCCGGTGATCTCGGTGAACTGCTTGACGTGGTCAGCGGTGATCGTCAGTGAGCGGGACGCTTTGGCACCGACAGCGATGTCCAGTGCGGTCATGAGACGTTAAGATTATAGAATAGTGAAGGCAGAGTGCAGCATGCAGAATTAGCGCTTCCCCGCACCCCACGTTCTGCATTCTGCACTCTCACTGCCCGAGCCGTTCCCGCAACTCCGTGAACCAGTTCACGACTACCGTCACACCACTGTTGGCTCCACCCTGATTCCGCAGCATCACGAAACGCTGTCCGGGGACCACCGGTTCGAGTCCGCCCGTCTCCCGATCGACCCTGACATGCCGCCCGAACAGGAGTTGCGCGAGGGGCGGCCGTCCGGGCTCGCCAATTCCCGTCCCGGGCTACATATTCCGCCCGGTCTGAACCGATCTGTCACCCGACCAACGCAGGAGACGGGAATACTCATGACACACCAACGATCGCAGTCACTCCGGACGTTCGTCGCCCTGGCGGTCACGCTGGTCGTCGCGGGTGGGTTGGGTGTGAGCCCGGCAACGGCTCAGGCCTTCGGGACGATCGAGGGCCAAGTCACCCGATCCGATGGCGGCCCGCTGTCCAGCGTGCTGGTGTCCGTCGCGGGCACCGGGATCGCCACTTCGAGCGGAATCGATGGCCGGTACACCCTTCTGCGGGTCCCGGCCGGCCCGCAGACGGTTCTCTTCCGGCGCTTGGGGTACGCGCCGGTGGAATCGCCGGCCACCGTGACCGCGAACGCCCGGACCACCGTGGACGTCACTCTGGAATCGGCTCCCATGATGCTTGGTGAGATTATCGTGGAAGGCGCATCCCGTGCTCCCGAGCGCGTGGTCGAGGCGCCGGCGGCGGTGTCGGTCATCCCGCGCGACGAGATTCGCGATATCTCGATCACGGGCCAGATGCCGCTCGCGCTGGCGAACGTGCCGGGCGTGGACATCGTGCAAAGCGGGATCAACGACTTCAACGTGAACGCGCGAGGATTCAATTCCTCGCTCAACCGCCGCATCCTGGTCCTGCAAGACGGACGCGACCTGGCGATCGCCTTTCTCGGATCGCAGGAGTGGCCGGCGCTGGCCTTCCCGCCCGGGGACC
>JADFNB010000056.1 GCA_022563595.1 Gemmatimonadota bacterium | reverse complement strand
GAGCGGCAGCTAGAGCATCCGACGGAGGAGGAGGCGCTGTCGCTGGCGGCGATCCAGCGCGTCGGCGCCGAGGTCGGACTCTCGCCGGATCGGGTGCGGGACGCCGTGCAGGCGCTCGCCAGGCCACCGGTGCCGCCGGCGCGGCGAGGAATCTTCGGTGCTCCATCGAAGATCGACATGGAGCGCACGGTGGACGCGGAATTGCCGGCCGAGGAGTTCGAGGCCCTGCTGGAAGACGTACGGGCGATGATGGGTGAGGTGGGGCGTATCAACGAAACGCTGGGGAGATCCCTCTCGTGGAATTCTCTTAGCTTCCAGAACTCGCTCGAGGGAACGGGGCGTCTCATCCACGTGATGGTCAAACCGAAGGACGGCAAGACCCGCATCCGGATCACCGAGAGCGCCGGGGTGCATCCGTTGTTGTTCCTTGGGACGGTGATAGGCGGTGGGGCGCTGGGCGTGGGCATCTTCCTGGCCGCGATGAACGACGGTGCTCCGTTCTTGCTGACCGCTGCGATATACGGCGCCACCTGGGGCGCGTTGTTCGTCGGCGCCCGAGCTTCGTTCCGCGGTTTCATCAGACGGCGGGTCCGGATCCTGTCGGGCCTGTTGGATCGTCTCTCGAACCACGTCACGGCTACGGCACCCCATTCGGCCGTAACGGTCACCGGATCAGATACGGAGGCGGGTGGGTGAGAGGAAGCTTTCCTGATCGCTGCTCCAACAGCAGTCGGCGCTCGGGTTTACCTGCACCCGAGGAGCTTCCTCTATGAAGACCTTATCACGGTGAGACGACGCCGGTTCGCAACAAGAAGGGGCACCGCTGGAACGGCAAATAGAGACCATGCTCAGGCGGCCAGCCGAGGGCCGGCAGCCGGACTGGGCTCCGGGGATTCCGGGCCGCGTTTTTCGGGCTGTAGGATCTATGCATCGCCCGCAGAGTCAGGTGTTGGACTGAGCCGACGACCTGTGGCGGACCGGCAGCTTGCGTGGCCAGTGTGTGAGTGCGATCACAAATCCAAGGGAGCGAAACGATTACGCACCTTTCCGCTCCCCGGTGGCCCATGCCGGTGCGAATCTTGCAGCTGATTCATTTGTCTTTTCGTGTCCGCGAACTCCGTGGGGGGAGCCACATGAACGAGCAACTGGAAAACCAACCCGAGGGCCCCGACAAGACACCACAGGGTGTCACACGCCGCACGCTGATGAAGGCAGGATGGGCGCTGCCTGTCGTCCTGGCATCGACGAGCCTGCCCACGTCGCTTTTCGCCCAGAACTCGGACCTTGATGGCGGCGGCGCTGCGTCTTAGGCCACCCCTCATGGTAGGCTACGACGAGTGAATCTGGCCGCCGACGGCAGTGCGAAGACCAGCGTGCGTAACGCTTCGACCCGGCCGCAACGGCGGCCGGCCGTCCGGTCGTACTCGCTTGGGGAAGAGACCCTCCTGTACGACCCGGATACCGATACGGCCCACGCGATCAATGCGCCGGCCATGGCCATCTGGTATCTTTGCGACGGCTCCCGCTCCGTTCAGGAGATCAGCGAAGAGCTGGGCGAGTGGGTCGACCGCGAGGGTCCTGACCTGATCGACGACGTGCACCACGGGCTTGTCGAATTCCAGAAGCTCGGACTGATCCTGCCGACTTGAACGATCCCCGAACCGCCGTCCGGATCCGGTTCGGAAGCCATAGCGTCGCCATCACCTCCGAAGCGTCCCAGATCCTCGAAGGAATCCGGGACGCTTTCTCATTCATGATCTCGCACGAGCCGTGCGACCTGGCCGGTCGCTTCACCGTCCGCGCCGTCGGGGAGGGGTACGCGATCGAAGAGGAAACGGCCGTTGACGCAGGCCACGGCTCGCAAGTCGAGACGCTCCATGCCCTACGCTACTCCATGATCCAGCACTTCATGGATGCCCGCGATGACCTTGTCTGGTTCCACGGCGGCGCGGCTGCGTCAAGCGGCAGGGCGGTCCTGCTGCCCGGCCCTCGAGGGAGGGGAAAGAGCACGCTGGTGGACGCCCTGTGTGCCCGCGGCTGGGAATACGTGTCGGATGACGTGCTCCCCGTTGCGTACTCCGACCTCACCGTCGAGCCCTTCCCGCAAACGCCGGCGTTTCGCGAGCACCCGGGCGAGGAAAAGCCCGAGGAGTGGTTGCTGACCGCCCGGAAACGTGTGGTGCGGCTCGACCCGCGGCAGGTGTGCGACCGGCCCCAGCGGATCGGCGCGTTCGTGTTTCCGGCCTACCAGCCGGGCGCCAGTGCGACGATCGAACCGCGCAGCCCCGCCACCGCGGCCCTGGCACTCCTCGAGGGCTGCTGGGACTTCCCCCGTCATCGCGAGCGGGCCGTGGAACGGGTTGCCGAGCTGGCGGACCGCATACCTGCCTACGACGTTACGTTCAGTGACGGTGCTGCGGCCGCCGCCCTCGTTGCCGAGACCCTGCGCGAGCGGTGACTTGCGGGCGACAGATCACGTATTCAGAACGAGGAGCTGCAGCGGCCGGGAAGATTGCGCCATCTGACGATCGACCGAACGTGACTCACCAGGACCCCGGAAGGGAGCTGCTGCTCGCGTGCTGCCAGGCGGACCCCGATCAGCACCTGCTGGCGGGCCTGCTCGAGCGCGCCATCGACTGGCAGAGCCTGACGCGACGGGCGATCGCCCTCGGTGTGGGCCCCATCCTCCACGCGCAGCTGCGGGGTCTGTCGAGCGCCGAACGCGTACCGGAAGCCTCCTCGAGGGCACTTGCGAGCGCCTATCTCACCCAGGCCAGCCAGAACGCGCGCGCGCACGACCGGCTCGAGGAAACGCTCGCGGTCTTGGCCGCGGCCGGAATCGACGCCGTCGTGTTGAAGGGTGCGGCCCTTGCCGAGCCGGTATACGGCGACCTCGCCCTCCGGCGCATGGTGGATCTCGATCTGCTCGTTCGCGAAGCGGACGCGCCCGCGGCGAATCGGATCATGCGAAAGCGCGGCTACACCCCATACGAAGGCTGGCGGCCGGATAGCTGGTACGAGGAGGTCGGCTTTCACCACCTGGCACCCCTCGTGGCGCCCGACAAGGCGGTCACCATCGAGCTTCACCGGCACATCATCCCCGTTCACGCGTCCGCGCGGTTCTCCATCGACGAGCTGTGGGAACGGGTGCAGGCGACGCGCATCGGCGGAACCGACGCGCGCACCCTCTGCCCCACGGACACGCTGCTCCACCTCGCGGTGCACCAGACCCTCTCCTCCAGCTTCGTGGGCCAACTCCGCACCCTGTGCGACATCGCCATAGTCACCGCCCGACTCGGCGAGTTCCTCGACTGGGACGCGCTGGTCGAGCGCGCGGGTGCGGCGGGCGCGGCGCGGTACGTGTTCTACCCGCTCCACTGGGCACGGACGCTCGTCGCTGCGGCCTGTCCAACCGAGGTTCTCGACGGTCTCAGCTCCATCATGGGGAGGCTCGGGAACGCCCATAGGATCCTGGACCGCACCGCTCAGGACCTGATCTGCCGATCGCCCGCGGATACCGGGCTCGCCCCGGCGTGGCTGTGGGATGCGTTACTCGCCGAGTTGCTGGAGTCGAACGCGACCACGGGAATCCGTGCAATCGCGCGCGTCGCACGCCGGCACCTGATGCGGTCCGCGCGGCGCACGGCGCCTGGCCTCGGTCCCCTGCTCCCCCTCTACGCGCTCACCCTCCACCCGTTGGTCGGCGTCGCACGCGCCCTCGCCCGACGCTCCAAGCGCCGGAGTTCCGACTCCGCTCCGCGCGGTTGACACCGCGAGGCGAAACCACACGTACGCGATCCCATGGACGAGGCAATCGATTCTCTACCTCCGAGGCGACGATCACGTCGCCGGGCCCCGTGTCGGGAGCGCTCGTGGCGTGGTGACTGTGGCTGCGGTCGCGTGTTAGCACACCCTGCTACCGATCTCCCCACTCGACTTCAGCGCTCAGCAGGACGTCACCATCGGGATCCACCTCGATCCTATCGGCACCCTCCGGGATCGCGAGCGACCCGCGACCGATCCGACCCGTCATGCGCACCGTGACGCTCGCCCGTTCGCCCGTGATTGAGTTCGAGACAGCGACACGTACCGGGATCGTGAAAGACCCCCAGGCATCCGGCTGCGTCTGCACGATTTCAACCGTCCCTCTGTTCCGCTGTCCCTCTGTTCGCTTCACCGTCACCCGCAGCTGCGGATACCCCGGCTGGGTCAGCCACTGCATGAAGAACCGTCCGAGGTCCCGCCCCGACACGCGTTCCATGACCTCACGAAGGTCCTGGGACAGGGCCGTCGAGTCACGGAAGAGGCGGTAGTATTCCCGAATGCCTTCCCGGAACACGCGATCGCCGACCTCACCGCGCAACATATGCAACACCCATGCACCCTTGTGATAGTTGTTGGCATTGAGGAGCTGCATGTAGTTCGTTTCCGCGAAGTCGAGGATGGGCCGGTCTACGACGCCGGACCGCAGGTATCCCTGCTTGGCTGCTTCCATGCGCCGGCGGAACTCGTCCTCGTCGCCGATCAGTTGGTAGAACAACGCCGCAAAGTAGGTTGCGAAGCCCTCCGACAGCCACAGGTGGTGCCAGTCGTACTCCGTGACGGCATCACCAAACCACTGGTGGGCGGTCTCGTGGGCTACCAGTCCTTCACCCATCGAGCGGTTCGCGTAGCCACGTTCGGCGTAGAAGATGGCGCCCGAGTTCTCCATCCCGCCAAAGCGTGTGCTGGATTGGACGTGTGCGAGCTTGTCGTACGGGAAGGCGCCGACGTACTCGGCGAACGCGTCCACGATCGCGTTCACACGTGAGAACGGCTGCTCCACCGCGTAGGCGGAGTCTTCGGGATAAGTCCATAGCCCCTGCCGGACTCCTCGCTCGGTCACGAGCGACGTCACCGTCAGCTCGCCGGCGCCGAGCACGAACGTGTAGGCCGGAATGCGGTGCCCTTCGCGGTACCGCCAGATCATCCGGCCGGCTCCCGACCGTGTGGTATCGACCAGCCTACCGTTGGCTATCACCTTCCAACCGGCGGGGACCTCGATGTCCCAGCTCACGCTCGCCTTGTCGCTCGGGTGATCCTCTACCGGGATCCAGAAATGCGCCCGATTGGGCCAGTTGTCGGCGAACGCCGTACGATGGCCGTGCACGTTCTCCTGGATGAACAGTCCGTCGGGCGGCCGGCCACCGTAGGTCACGGTTACCACCAGCGAATCTCCAACAGCTCCCCAGTGCTGGATCACGAGGGAGTCTCCCTCGTGTCGAAAGGCGGTCTCTTCCCTTCCCGCCCACACGCGGAATACCCGCAGGCTGTCGGAGAGGTCGAGCACGAGGGCGCCGTCGAGGGTCTCGGGTCGGTAATGGATCGTCGCAGCGACGGAGATCGCCGTCCCCGTGTCCGGAATCGAAATGGCAAACTCGTAGTGCAGAATGTTCTGATGGGTACGGATCGGGTCGACGGTGTGAGCGAGCGGATTCTGGGCCTGGAGGGCGAGGAGGAGTGTCAGCACTGGGCGAAGCGTAGCGCGCGCCGTCGGCTTCGGGAAGGCCCGGTCCCGGCGCGGTTGTCACGGCCTGGCCCTCGGCCGCTCACGTGGCCCACCCGTCGCTCTCAGCGACAGCGCAACCGAGCCGCAAGTCTCACTCGCAGATCTCAAGTGAGCGGCTTCCTTCCGGCGTGAGCGACGCAGTCGTCGTCACCGCACTCTGAGGTAGTCATCCGGATCGACGACCGCGTCCGCGCGTTGGGGCACGTCTCCGTTCTCGCCAAGCAGCCATACTGCGCCGTCGCCTGCGCCGTTCGGCCGAGCACATCGAGCAGCTCGCCAAGCTCGGACGGCGATCACCAGTGAGAGCTGATCCAGTTCCGCCGGCCCAGCGTCTGGGCGACCGTGCGTGTCAACCGGGTGGAAGCTGCTTGCGCACGTCGCGCGATCCGTGATAGACGCCGGCGCCCACGCCCAGGCCGAAGATCAGCGCCGCAAAGATGCCGACCGGCGGCAGGAGCCAGACGACGGGTCCCGCCACCAAGGCCGCGACCGCGCCGGCAACTACCGGCGCGACCGGGGTGTGGGCCGCGTCGACGAATCGCAGTCGATTGCGAACGAAGTTGCGAGATTTCAAGTAACCCCAGAGAGTTACGGCTCCGGTTCCAAACGCCGCTAGCAGTTCGATCATGCTCCCTCCCGTCTATGTTTCCAGACGGAACACCCAGCGAATAAGTTTCGCCGCTCGTCCCGTCCCTCCCCCACATGGCAATCGGCCGCCCCGCCCGCTGTGGTAACCCGCTCTAGATCCACAAACCCGAGTGACACCCGTCACGGCGCTCGTTCCGCCAAACGACTAAATAGGCTACAAACCCGGGTTGGGCGTCCGCGGATCGCAAGCGACCCGTGCAGAATTCGGGGGAGTGGCTGGTGGCGCACGCACCGCGGTCGTGGGGGATGCTCGGCCGGAAGTCGTGAACCACAAACGAGTTACGCGTCCGGCCCTCATGCGTTCGACGGTTGGTGCAGAGCTTGCCATTCCTAGCCTACATCGGGCAGGGCGGTTGACCGTTGCAGCCGTCCAGCTGTCATGCTAGATAAGGGCAACCTGCGGATCGCAGGGCACAAAGCCACGGGTCTCGCCGGAATGTCCCGCCGAGACAGCCGGGCTGCCAGAGGCTGAACAGTGAACGGATTGAGAGCGGACAGCGGAATCGGCTCGCGGGGCATGACCCTCATCGAGATGCTCGTAGTCGTCGTGATCCTGGGCATCCTCATCAGCTTCGCCATGCCGCAGATCGACCTGACGCGATACCGTCTCAATACGGCGATGCACTCCGTGGGCTCGACGCTGCTTGCGGCGCAACGCCGCGCCGTGACGCGCCAGCACGACGTGATCGTGATGTTCGACCAGGCGAACTCGCTGGTGCGGGTCCACGAAGACACCGACAACAACGGGAACCAGGACACCGGCGAGCGGGTACGCAACTACCCGCTCGGCGACAACGTGGTCTTCGCGTTGTTGGGCGCGCCGGCGCGGCCGTTCGGCGCCACGGCGATAACGTTCACGCAGATGTCGGGCGGGCTGCCGGCGGTGACGTTCCATCGCAACGGGAGCGCCAGCGAGTACGGCGGGTTCTATATCACATCGCGGCGGTCCCAGCTCGGTGCCAACCGCCCGAAAGACCAGCGGGCGGTCGAGATCGAGCGGGCCACCGGCCGCGCGTCCTGGTTCCACTACATCCCACCGTCGTGGTCGAGGGGGTTCTGACGAAGGATCGCCGGGGGTTCACGCTGCTCGAGGTGATCATCGCGCTGGTGATCCTGTCGTTCGTCATCCTCATGATGGCCAATACCAGCGGGACGTTTATCCGGTCGGTGGTGCGGAACGATCGCACGACGAGTGCGATCCAGTTGGCCAAGGACCGCATCGAGTTCATCCAGATGGATCCGGACTACGCCGGGCTGGACACGTTGTATGTCGGGACGGAGAGCGGCTTTCCCGGCCTGGCCGGATTCACGCGCGAAACGATCATCCGGCGGGTGGGGGGGACCGGACAGGCCACGGACCACAAGATGGTAACCGTCACGGTCACCGGGCCCGGCCTGGATCGGCCGATCAGTCGGACCATTAGCGTGGCGGCACCATGACGCCATTCCGAGGCTCGCGCGCCACGCGCGGTATGACCATCATCGAGATGTTGGTTGCGATGGTCGTCTTCGGCGTGGTCATCACCGCCGCGTTGAGCGTGATGCAAAGCCAGGGCCGGGGGTTCCGGATCGGCACCGATCGCATGAACGTGTTGCAGAACATGCGATTCGCGATCAACATGATCGAATCCGATTTACGAACGATCGGCGCCAACGTCCCGGACCAACAGCCCGTGTTGGTGTATGCGGGCAAAGAGGTGCTGGCGTTCAACGCGGACTACGCGACCAACATCGCGAACGACCCGTTTGCGGTGTATTACGACCCGGATGCCACGGCGGCCCAGGTCACCGCCATGCGCCAGTCGCAGGCGAGGGCGATCGAGCGAACCTCGTTCGTGTATCCGCTGACGAGCTACATGGCCGGGCCGCAGAATAGCCCGGCGGAGCTCCTGACCTTCTTCTTCACGCCGGACAGCTCGACGCCGCGCACCGACGACTGGGCGCTGTTCCGCAAGGTCAACGCCGGCAGCCCGGAATTGATCGCGCGCAACCTGCTGCAGACGAGCGGGCGCCCGTTCTTCGAATACTTCCGCATCGTGCAGCCGACGGGCCAGCCGACGCGGATCCAACAGATCCCGTCGGCGGCCCTGCCGTGGTGGCACGCGGCGGCCGAGCAGGGCGCGGTGGACGACACGGCGATGTCGGCCCGCATCGACAGCATTCGCGGTGTGCGGGTGAACTTCACGGCCACGAACGGGTTCTCGGACAACCGGGAGCGCACGCGTGAGGTCAGCCGTCTGGTACGCCTGCCCAACATGGGCATGGCGTCGAAGAAGACGTGCGGTGGCGAGCCGATTCTCGGGACCGCACTCGGTGCGGCGGCCGGCACGCTCCCAGACGGGGTGCCCGTGGTCAACCTGAGCTGGAACCGGGCGGTCGACGAGGGCGGTGGTGAAGGGGACGTGGTGCGGTACGTGCTGTGGCGTCGCCCTGGCGGCACCACGGATTGGGGCGCGCCCCATCTCAGCGTGCCGGCCGGGCAGACCAACTACACCTATCAGGATCAACAGGTCGTCTCGGGCTCGACGTACGAGTATGCGCTCGCGGCTCAGGATTGCACGCCCTCGTTGTCGCCGCTCGCGACGTCGGCGACGGTCGCGATCCCCTGACCGATGCTTGGAGGAGGCAGCATGAGCAGGAGTCTGATACCGAACGAACGTGGAATCGCGCTCATCACGGTGCTGCTCGTGACACTCGTGGTGGGAGTCATCTCCGTGGGCGCCGCGTTGATCTCGACCAACGCGTCGCTGATCAACCGGTATACCGACCGCATGTCCGTGTTGGAGGCGGTGGCCGACGCGGGTATCGCAGAAGGCCGCTCGCGCGTCAACGGCGACGCCGCTCTCTATCCCGACAACTCGTACACGATCCTCGAGAGCGGTGTCTCGGTCCAGGACGCGTCCGGGGCCACGATTCCCCACGTGCGACGCTCCCTGTACGTGGGACCGACCGGTATCACGTCCGGACAGTACGGTGTCTTCGGGAGCCTGGTCGTGGTTGCCGAGGACGATTTTGGCAACCGGCTGATCCGGCGCGGCGAGATCGTGCAGGAGAGCTTCGCAAAGTACGCCTACTTCACGGACAACGAGGGCGGCAACATCTGGTTCGGTGGTGGTGACCAGCTGTTCGGCCCGGTCCACTCCAACGACCGGATCCAGATCCACCCGACGGGCGTGACCTTCTGGAGCACCGTCGAGACGGCGCGGTACATGTATCAGCCCCACTACGGGACGTTCCACGAGGGGTACACCGAGTATGGCCCGTACATCCCGATGCCGCAGACGGCCGACCTCGTGAAGCTCCGCACGCAGGCCCAGGCAGGGAATACCTACTTCGTCGGCAACATCAGCGGGGGATTCGGCGAGACCACGACGCGCATAGAGTTCATGGCGCTGGACCTGAACGGTGACGGCGACTCGACCGATGCAAACGAGGGGTTCATCCGCGTCTACCAGCAGCTCGCGGACGCCTACTGGGTCAGCGGCGACCGGCCCAACGCGGGCTGGAACCGCTACAGCAGCTACGGTCTCACCCGTTCCGAGCACTGCGGCTACTGGAACGTGCAGGGCAACTTCGTGACCGGTGCGGAGATGTACCAGGACAGTGGGTACGGCAACTCGACGCGCCGGAACAAGCTCACGAGCGCCACGCGGCGCTGCTACCTGGGCGGGTCTGACACCCTCTCGATGGGCTTCGTCGCTGGTCCGGACGCCAAGGGCGGCCGCTGGCTGCAGTGGCCGGGTGCCGTGAGCCCGTTGCTCGCCGCGCGCGCCGACGCGGCGTACCTGTTCCCGATCAGCCGGCAGCTGAACCCGTCGTTCAAGGGCGTCATCTTCGTCGATGGCAAGGTGGGGATCAGCGGCAAGCTGCGCGGCCGGGTCACGATCGCGGCCATGGACGACATCGTGATCCTGGACGACATCATCTATGCCACCGACCCCGGGGCCGGAACGTGCGCCGACATCCTGGGCATCTTCTCCGGTAACGCCGTGGTCGTGGCCGACAACACCATCAACGCACCCTCTCGGCCGTGGCCCTCCTGGAGCTATCGCCCGTACGACGACACACTCGGAGAGTTCATCCAGGGCGTGGTGCTCGCACTCGGCTCGTTCACGGTGGAGAACTACAACAGCGGTTCCTCCAACGCCGAACCGTGCCAGGGAACTCCGCAGGGACGCGGCTGCCTCTACCTGACCGGCGGGATCATCCAGGATACGCGTGGCGCGGTCGGTCTCTTGAGCGGGCGCGGTTACACTAAGCGGTACTCCTACGACCAGTGCGCGTTCACCAACCCGCCGCCGTACTTCCCCACGACGGGGCACTTTGCCCGGGGGCGGTACTACGAGGTCGACCCAGTCGCCTTCGACGTCGCCGCGTTCTACCGGCTGCTGTCGGCGAACTGATTGACTCCCGGAACAGAAGCAGGTGTAGCGCGCCGACTCGTGGCAATGAGACCAGCCCCGCACTCTCGTGCGGTCTTGGCATCGTTGGCCTCGCGGTCGGCGCATCCTTCTCAAGTGTGAGCTGCGTCCGATCCTCGTTGTAGTAGCCACGAACGCCATAATGAGTCCGCACAGAACAGGTGAGCCTCATTCAGTACGATCTTTGCCACCATCGAGCTAGTGCGGCTTTTGCGACAGGGTAAGCGTGAACTCGACGCGTTGATCGACGAGCAGCTCAGCGGATAGCGAATCCAGGGCGCGGCGCTAACTCGTTGCCGGCGGGCCTGTCATACGCCAGAAAGACCAAGCTGACCGTGCGGCGGACCTTCAAACTGCCGCGCGGGCGGCGAAGTGCTTGACCCTCAAGAGGGCGGGAAGCTAACGACGCGTCGTAGGAGCCCCAGAATCGCGTGTGAGCGCCGACCTCTCGGCTAGTGGATAGAAGTAGCCAGTCCGACCTGCGAACCGGGACCTGGCCACCACCTGTGTCGCTATGCCGCACCGCAGCTGCGAGGTGGGGCACGCGTGCCCCACCTCGGCGCACCAGGAGGGTTCGCGCCACAGACCCTGCAGCGTAGAGCCTACAGCGTCGACCTCTCGGTCCCCGCACCGCCGGGATCGGGGCTGCGTGGACTGCCCAGGTGTGCCAGAGCACGACACAGGGATGGGGCAACAGCCGACGAGTAGTAGGAATCGCCTCTGCGCCCGGCGCTCGAGCAGTTCCAAGGACTGCCCGGCGAGCCCCATCCGAGTCGCTGGACACCTCCAATACCAAGGGCGATACTTGGCGATAGTTGGGAGGGAGCAATTCAAATTCCTACTGGGTCCCAAAACGCGCGATCGTGACGGCGGAACTTTTCGAACGCGTCAAGCACGTTCTGGCCGACCGGTTCAGCATCCAGTCCGAGCTGGGTCGCGGCGCCATGGCAACCGTGTACCTGGCGTTCGACGTGAAGCACGAACGCCTCGTGGCCGTCAAGGTGATGAGTCCGGAACTGGCGCACGCGCTGGGACCGCAGCGGTTCCTGCGGGAGATCAAGCTCGCGACCCGGCTGAGCCATCCCCAGATCCTCCCCGTGTACGACTCCGGCGAGGCTGATGGGTTGCTCTACTACGTCATGCGCTACGTGGAGGGCGAGTCGCTCCGGCACCTACTGGATCGCGAGAGGCAACTTCCGTTAGACATCGCGTTTCAGGTGACGCGCGATGTCGCTGATGCCTTGGACCACGCCCACAACAACAACGTCGTGCACCGCGACATCAAGCCCGGGAATATCCTACTCGAGGAAGGCCGCGCCTTCGTCGCCGATTTCGGCATCGCGCGGGCGATCGATATTGCAGCAGGTGAAAAGCTGACGGAGACCGGTCTCGTGGTCGGCACGCCGGCGTACATGAGTCCGGAGCAGTCGACAGGCAGCTCTCCGATCGACGGTCGGAGCGACATCTACAGCCTGGGATGCGTGCTGTACGAGATGTTGGCGGGTGAGGTGCCGTTCAATGCTCCCACGGCCGAGGCGATGCTCGCCCGTCGGCTCACCGATCCGCTCGCCCCGCTGCGTACCGTGCGGGATACCGTTCCTCTCATGGTTGAACGTGCCGTTGTCAGGGCGCTGGCGCTGGTGCCGGCCGACCGGTTTGCGACTGCCGCGCAGTTCGCCGAAGCGCTGAGCGGTGCGGAGACCGCAGGCCTCACGGTGAGCCCTGGAGAGTACACGATCGCGGTGCTCGACTTCACCAATATCTCGGGCGATCCGGCGATGGATTGGCTGACCGGCGGCATTGCCGAAACGGTGACTGTTGATCTCAAGAAGACGGCTCGGGTCAAGGTGATCGGTCGCGAGCGTGTGGCAACAACGCTGGCCACCTTTCGTGACGGTCCGGGGGAGGTTGAGGAGACGGAGCTGGGACGCGCCCTTGGGGTGCGATGGATTGTTTCGGGCGGGTTCCAGGCGTTCGGTGGCACGATCCGAATCACGCCCCGGTTCGTCGACACTCACACGAACGAGGTCGTGAGCGTGGCGAAGATCGACGGCACAATGGACGAACTTTTCGCGCTCCAGGATCAGATCGTCACCAGCCTGATGGGTGTGCTCGAGGTCGAGCTCACTACGTCTGAGATCGAGAGAATCGAACGGCCGGAGACCGGGCAGCTGAAGGCTTACGAGCATTACGCCAAGGGCCGCCAGCTGTTCACGCTCTTCGGGCCGAAGGAGTTTGCGCGGGCACGGCAGTACTTCGAGAAGGCGATCGAGATAGATCCCGAATACGCCCTGGCGTATTCGGGACTAGGCAGCATCCTCATCTTCGGCTACATCGTGACCACGCGCACGGAAGATCTCGAGGCAGGGGTAGCACACCTTCAGCAGGCCATTGGGCTGGATCAGCACCTGGGCGAGGCTTACACCTGGCTCACGTACGCCTACATACGCCAGGACCGCTACCCGGAGGCGGAACGTATGGGTGAGCGCGCTACCGAGCTCGAGCCCGACTCGTCGACGGCACACTACTTCTTGGCAGTTGCCCGCCTGGTGGACGCCCTGGTCCGGTACCGGTGGACAAGGCTGGTGGACGCCGTTGCTGCATTGAAGCGAGCGATCGAGCTCGATGCCGATCACCAGCCGGCACATATGGTTCTCGGGTGGATGTACATGCTGAACGGACAGTACCCTGCGGCCCGGCCTCTCTTGGATCGCGCGGTCGAGATCGAGGAGGCTGGTGGGGGAACAGTGATCAAGTTCGTCGGCGCACCCACGCTGCGCGCTGTGCTCGATCTGCGCGAGAATCGACTCGAGGAGGCGCGCGTGCTGTACGAGCATGCGCTCGAGCGGCTAGCGAGTTCGCAGCACGTGTACGCGGCTGCGTTCACGGCTCTTACGCTGTACGGTCTAGGGGAGTGTGCGTACCGCACCGGCGCTTTCGACGTGGCGATCGAGCATTTCACACGGGCTGCGGAGACCGTTGAACAGAATCCGGAAAAGCTCGGGATAGGATACTTGTTGATCAGCGCTCAACTTGGGTTGGCCAGAGCGTTTCACGCGTTGCATATGCTGCGCGACGAGGCTGCGCAGGCGGACCAGGCGGCGCGGCTCATCGAACGGAGAGGGCCATACGACTTTCACTGGATGTGGGAAGCATGTGATGCTCAAGCGTACTATAATTTCGCGAGCTATCATGCTGCAGCGGGCCGCGTAGGCGATGCCGCGAAGTTTCTGGAACGGGCCGTACAATGTGGGTGGGGAGACTTGCCCGCGCTCGCATCCGACCCGGCCTTCGAGCGGTACGGTGACCGGGCCGAGTTTGCGGCGCTCGAGCATGCCGTGGTCGGTCGCGGCCAGCTCCCCTGACTCACCCTTACTCCTTTACTCCGATGCTTCGCCTGCAAATCCTGGCGCACCGCCTCTTGCGCCACCGGAACCATTTCGCCAGCGTGCTGCATAGAAGAAGTTCCTTTGCTCGATCACTGCATCTACAGCGATCGACACCTCGGGTTGAACTGCATTCCCGAGGAGCTTCCTCTGTTTCTTCTCCCATGTTCAGGGTGCACTTCTCCCCTCGAACAGGGACGACTATTTACACAAAATTAGGGACACTACCCGCATGCGCTCTAACACGCGTTAGGAGCTGATAAACACGGGCTTTTCAAGGGAAGGCATTGATATGAGCGCAGCTAATCCACATCGTTACGCGTAGGTGGCGACTCGCCCGCGGGCAGGTTGTGCAGTCTGAGCACGTTGCGCTACTGGAATGGATCTGTCTCTTGTCGTTACACAGCGAACGTTCGCTGCATATTGGGGTTATACTGGTCAGTACATTGACATAGGCGCACGCCGCGAATCGGGGTGACCATGGGCTTCTTCGCACGCCTATTCGGCTCGCCGAGTAGCGCTCCTAGTCCCGAGCCCTCGGGGTTCCTCAAGGGTCCTGGTACCTTCCAGCTCCCGATTGTTGGGGAGTCCCACTACCAAGATGAGCTTGAGGCCATCTGCGGGGGCCGTACGGAAGAAGGGGAAGATCTCCTTACTGAGGCGCTCCTTGTTCTTGAGGACTCAAACCCTTACGACCCGGAGGCAGTTCGTGTCGATATCGATGGCCGAACGGTGGGCCATCTCAGCCGCGAGAACGCGTGCGAGTACCGGCGACGGCTCGTTGAGGCTGGTCACCCGCGGCTCCGTGCTCGCTGCCGCGCCCGCATTCGCGGGGGTTGGGATCGCGGGGCTGACGACCGTGGGCACTTTGGCGTGTGGATCGACCTGCCCACCGGTGACTAACGCGGCGGCGCCTAATACAAGTTGAAGTCGTGTGAAAACTCCGCGGTGTGGACAAAAGAGGGGTCGTGTGACGTATCGGGAGGTCAAGATTGTCGCTCCTGCGCGAATTGAGCGCGTCGGAACTGGCCGTGGTGGCGAACGCTGAGAGTTTTCACACAGGCGCCGCTTGCAGTTGACGGGCGCTGTCGTGTCGTAGGGAAGCCATTGGATTTCGCGCCGGAGAGGATTGTGCACGTTCAGCCATTGAAGTCCGCCTGCGGCGGCCAGCTAGCCAGCGGGTCGCCAGCAGTTGAAGCACTGGGACGTTAGGCGGCAGGTGAAGCGACGGCTCAATCAAGCAGAAAATGACTGTTAACATTGATTGCCCGCACTGCGGCAAGTTACAATTGCATCGCGATTTGCCGCTTGATGCGTGTCCGACGTGCGGTGCTCCGTATCCGACGAAGTTGCGAACCACCCACGCGGCGGCATTGCTTCTGCAGCAGGCGCCGCGACCAGGCGTCCTTACCCTTGGCATGTACGTGTCGCTTATCCTCGTCGGCCTCGCGGTGGTGGGAGCGATCGCTGCTTCGCTTGATTTCGGTACGTACACCGTCAACGGTCAACCAGTGAGCGGTCCAGAATTCTTGCGGTGGGCGGGGCTGTCAACAGCGCTGTCAACAGCGGCATTATTTGGCCTCCTCTTGTGGGTCGGCATGGGTCTGCGTTTCCTGTAATCGTCCTAGTGTTACAGGGCCAAGGTATGTCCAACAGGTGCTGTCCAGTAGGCCCCCAACTCCATAGCCACTGTCACGCTTCGCC
>JADFNB010000055.1 GCA_022563595.1 Gemmatimonadota bacterium | reverse complement strand
CCCTCGGAAAGACGAGGCAACAGCCCTGCTTTGACCAGCGACGACTTCCCACAGCCTGATGGCCCATAGATCACGCCGACCGAGAAGGTATTGTCAGCGTCGGTTTCTTCGATGCGAGTCTTCCAAAACCGCAGGATGTCGGGCAGTCCTTCACGATCTCTTGGGCCGGGCAGCAGTTCCAGAAAGAAGTCGGCATCGTGAGCGTCGAACGACCGCAAGCCCTTCGGCACGATCTTGATGGGTTGGCTGTCGGACGATGAACCCGAACCTATCGAAGCGGACGAATCGGCTACCGAACCCACTGGGGTTGGCGTTGATGCGGGTGTCTCTGAACCTGTGGAAACCACTCCGCCCGGAGTCGTGCCACTTTGGATCACCGTCTGCTCGGCCAAGAAATGCCGCAGGTCTTCGGCCATATCTTTCGCTGTGGAGTAACGCTCCGTGGCACGCTTGGCAATGGCCTTGTGGCAGATGCGTTCAAGTTCCTTGGGAATGTTGTCATCATATTGGCGTGGGGGACGAGGCTCGTAGCTCGTCACCTGCTCCAAAAGGTCGGCCTGCGTGTCGCCCTGAAACGGCCTGCGACCGACGAGCAATTCGTAGAGCACCACGCCCAGACTGAAGATGTCTGACCGACCATCCACTCGATGACCTTCACCACGGGCCTGTTCGGGAGACATGTAGGCTGGCGTCCCCAGGACCTCGCCGTAGGCCGTCTTGCTGTCCGACGCGTTCTCTGCGACGTTCATGGCGTAGAGGGTCTTCTTCATACCGTCGACATGGAGATCCTTGCGACCCTTCGCCTTGGCCAGCCCCCAGTCAATCACCACCGTTTCGCCAAATTCCCCCACCATGACGTTGGCCGGCTTAATGTCGCGATGAATGACCCCCCGGCTGTGGGCGTATGCGATGGCGTGGCAGAGATCCAGGAAATGCGTCAACAGGGGTAAACGGCCCTCCAGGGACTGCGCGTCCTTGATCGCGTCCTGTAGGCTGCTCCCCCGCACCAGTTTCATCGTGTAGTAGAGCGAGCCGTCCACGCGGTGGCCGAGCTGCTTCAGCCTATCGACAACACCCGCGCCAACACCGGCCACGTCCACACGGATGTGGTGCGGCCCGCACCGAGCTGCCTCGTGCAACACTCGGCTGACGACCTGCATGGTGTCCGCGCTGCGCCACGTGACGGTCGCTTCGAGCCTCGGCCCCCGCGCCACGGCAATGCAGTTGAGGTCTCCCGCTATGCTGCGCGCCACGTCCACGCCGAGCACGACCTTTGGGTTCTCGGGCACGTCGATGGGCGGTCGGACACCCGGCTCCAGCAAACTGAGCGGAAACAGCACGCCTTCACCGCTGTCAGGGAATTCACCTAGGACCCGCGCCTGATACACGGGCGCGTTCGTGCCCCACTCTCGCGCACGTTCGGCCACCCATTGCTGCGACACCTGACTGCTATCAGTGCTCGGTATGTGGTGGAGTCGCCACGCGTCACCGCCACGCTGCCAGATGCGCCAAAACGGTCCCGATGGTCCACCAGGGGTGCTCGTCACGAGCAGGCGGTTGTCCTCACCCGTGAGCGCGCCCTGCAAGGCGTCGTACACGTCTTGCGGAATACCCTTCGTCTCGTCGAGGACCAGCAGCACGCCCGCTTCTGAATGCATCCCTTCGATTCGGTCAGGCTCTGTGGCTGGCATACCAATCGCCGCCCACTCCTCACCGTGTCCCTCAATAATGGCGCGGGACGCCAGCACCTGCAGGGGCAACCTGACCGTCGCCCGGCGTGCCCACTTGCGCATCTCGCTGAACAGCACCGAGCGGACCTGTCGGGAGAACTCGGGCGCCACGATGACGACCCGCGAGAGGGGCCGCGTGACGAGCCACCACAAGGCGGCCCAGGCGTTGAGCGCCGACTTCCCCACACCGTGACCGGAGCGGACGCAGACGCGGGGATGGACCGCCAGGTCGGCGAGAATCGCGAACTGGTACGACTCACCCGTGCTCCGGCGTGTGGCGCTCTCGACTCCGAGCACGTCGCGGCAGAACGCCACCGGCTCGTCCCGATACTGGCCGAACTGCTCCTCGATCTCCTCAGGGACCTCGAGCAGCGCCACCTGCTGCCGGAGGGTCCGGGCCAGGCGGTCGACGTTGCGCAGGGCCATCTAGACCCGTTTCGGCCGCCGCAGATCGGCCTTCAGGCGCTCGACCTCGCCGGTGAGTTCGTCGACCACCTTGCGGGTCAGCGTCGACTCATGGCCCCGCAGCCACACCTCCACCGACCGCACCGCCGCGCCGCCCGACGACCCCGACAGCATCCCGGCGGCAATCCAGAGGCCGAGCCGATCCACCCGCCGCATAGCGTCCTCAATCGTCTCCAGGGACCCGAGCTCGGCCTCGACGCGCCGTAGAGTGAGCCTCTGCTGTGCTTTCGCCCGACGCACCGCCGCACTCATGGCCGCGAGCTCGCGGGCCCGGTCAGACGTAAGCGCGGACCTATGGTCACTCACCTCTTGGCTCCCTCCCGGCCTATTCCGCCGTCTGCGAAGGCGAGTTTTACGCACACTGGGTGGGGCGGTAGCCTTGCCTTCTGGTGGTATTTACTAGATTCTGCCTGTTTATCTGACAGCAGTCTGCTAGAAATAGTGACTGAAGGCACACAAAAAATTTTCTTGTCCCGATAGTCACACGTTTCTGAGAGTCCCCGTCAGGCAGCCCGCCCCGGCTGCGCTTCTCGGGGGCTCTCGCTCTCGGGGCCGCGTGTTCGCCCCGGGCCACGCTCTCCGTGGCCATGCAGCGCCCTCCCCTCCCTTTGCAACCGCGTCACGCGGTCACCACCGTGAATGGTGGGCCGGCTAGCTCCCACCGGGGTTTTTCTACCTCGGGAAACCCCGCCACGAAAACCCGGCGCTCCAGTCATCCCGTTGAGTGATCGGCCAGGTCGGGTACCGCCCGGCTCGGGGTAACGGTGTCAGAACCCCCGTTTGCAAAACCTTCTCCGGCGTTGTCTGCCGGCTTCCGTCCAAGGCGAACGCCCTTCCCCTCCCCGCCCCCCGTTCGTGCGCTCTCGACCGTCCTCGTGAGCCTTCGCCCCCGAGGGGCCGCTTGCTGGCGACCGCGCATGCTCGATGACGAGCGAGCGGTCCTCTGCGCTCATCATGCGCACGTGATTTCCTTTGCGAATTGCCCAGCAACGTCCCCAGTGCTCGGCAACACACACCACTCGTGTGGCTTACGAGGCGAGCAACCGGGCTCCTGATCCGGTAACCCGTTTTTTGCGCTCGCTCGGGGAGCGGCGCGACCAACGGCGAGGCCGTCAGCCTGACTGGGTAAGTTTTTGGGTAAGTTTGGACCCAGGAAGGCCCTGTATGGCGCCCGGATGCGCACCGGGGACTCGGGTGTTAACCCGTGCTCGACACAAGGATTCCCTGTTTTGAGGGCCCTCTCGAACCCGCCTTTGGATCCGGGAATCCAGGTTCGAATCCTGGGCGGGCAACTGAACTTGCGCGCAGGGTTGGTAAGTAAGTGGGTAAGTTCCGCGCCCATCATCTCACCGCCTTCAGCCCTGGACGCCCGCCGTCCAGGATCTCCTGCAGAGTCTCTTCATCGGGCGGCGTTAGTGCATGGCTCGAGGTTGAGGTCAGGGTCCCCCTACTCCCCCGGCATAGGGGTCACTCCAGTCGGTAGTTGTCGGGCAATGCGAATCGTCAGAGCTGCCTCGATGGCGATGTCCGCGTAGGTGCGCTGGCCACGTGGTTTGCCACTGGGCAGAGCCCGCCAGGCGTCGAGGGCGTCATTGGAAAGCCAGACGGTAAGGTCGCCTCGTCTTTGTAGGCCCGCCTCGTACTCAGCCCAATTGCGAATCCGGTATGGGGACTTCGCGTACTTGGACTGTCTCCGCCTCGGGTATTTCATGGGTGGTGACTCCGCTTCGTGGACGTATCACCACCATCATGTGGCGAAGTCCGGAGCCATGCACCAAAGCCGGTTAGGCACTCGGCTTCAGGCTTGCTAAGCGGCACCGATATAATCTTGTCGAGCGCCCCCGCGATAAGGGACTTGATGTTGTCAACGGCATCCGACTTTTCGGTTTCGATCTCTATGCCAGCAGTGAACCCGTCCTTCCGCGCCAACAGGTCTACGATCCGGCCGTTTTCCAGGGTGATCTCCATGCCACCCCCAAACCCTGCTGCTTCAGGAACTCAGCGAGCTTCGGCTATTGTCCTTAACCTTATCGCTCGATCGAGCCGGTGCAGTATCGGAGTCAGCACGTGTTGGCTACATACTTGACGCCACCTGCCTCCCACTGCATATGTAGCCAACACGTGCTGACCCGGAGCATTCGATGCCAGCATTTTCACCGTATCCCGCGCCGCCCCTCGCGGCGCCAGGGTGGAGTTCATAATGAGACCGCGCTCCGTGTACTTGTCAGGGCTTAGCGTTCTTTTCGCAGCCGCCTTCACTCTTACTTCAGCGCCCAGTCCGCCGGACGACCCGGTCATCACTGCCCTGGAGACAGAGCTCGAGCGGGCGATGACGGGTTTCGCCGAGCGGACAGAGCAGCCCCCCTACTTCCTCGCCTACGAGGTCTGGGACCAATGGCAACAGTGGATGGGCGCCAGCAACGGGGCGATCGTTACTGACCAAAGGCGGCGTCAGCGCCTCCTCGACGCTGACGTACGAATCGGGGACCACCAGTTCGACAACACTCACCGCTTTCAGGGGCGAGCGTTCTTCCGTGGCAGCTTCTTCCGTCAGGCCGAGCCGCTTCCACTTGGAGACGACGAGGATGCACTGCGCGCCGTCATCTGGTTGAGGACGGAAAACGAGTACCGGCAAGCGCTCGAGCGCCTCATTCAGGTGGAGGCAAACCGCGCCGCCACCGCCGCACCGGAGGATACGTCGTATGACTTCTCACGCGAGTCGCCATATGTGGTGATTGAGGATGTGCCCACGCATCAGGAGCTCGATCGCTCCACTTGGCCCGATCGAGTGCGCCGGCTCTCGGCGCGATTCGACGGCCACCCGACGATCTACAATTCTACTGTCTTCGTGAGTACGTCCCGCGAGGTCCGCTACATCGTGAACAGCGAAGGCACCCGCGTTCGCACCGGTGACACACGTGCGGGCGTGTCTGTCCAGGCGACGACGCGTGCCGACGATGGGATGGATCTGTCCTTGCAGCGGAGGTTCACTGCGTTTACCCTGGCCGGTTTGCCCTCCGAGGACGCGCTCGCTGCGGCGATCGACACGTTGATCTACGAGCTCGAGGCTCTGCGCACAGCGCCAGTGGTGGAGCCGTTCACTGGTCCCGCGATCTTGAGTGGCCGGGCCAGCGCGGTCTTCTTCCACGAGATCTTCGGGCACCGTATCGAAGGACATCGTCAAAAGGACGAAGCTTTCGCGCAGACCTTCACAAAGAAAGTCGGCGAGGAGGTTCTACCCTCTTATCTGGATGTGTTCGATGATCCGACTCGCACCGAATACGAGGGTACTCAGCTAGCGGGGCACTACCGAGTCGATGACGAAGGAGTCCCGGCACGCCGCGTCTCCGTGGTCGAGGACGGCGCTCTCACCGGCTTCCTCATGGGCCGGTCACCGATCCAGGCCGAACCGCAGTCAAACGGTCACGGCCGCCGCCAGCCCGGGTACGATGTGGTCGCGCGCCAGGGCAACCTCATCGTCGAGTCTCAGCGCACCGTTCCGGCCGCCGACCTGAGGGGCCAATTGAGGGAAGAGATCCTGCGCCAGGGGAAGCCTTACGGTCTCTATTTCCAAGACATCCGTGGCGGCTTCACTTTCACCGGCCGCACCCTGCCGCAATCGTTCAAGGTCATCCCTGTCAAGGTCTACCGAATCTATGCCGACGGGCGGCCGGATGAGCTGGTTCGCGGGGTCGACATCGTGGGGACTCCGTTGACCATCTTCGGTAAGATACTGGCCACAGATGATCGACCGGAAGTCTTCAACGGCATGTGCCGCGCCGAATCCGGTTTCGTGCCGGTGTCTGCCGTCTCGCCCGCGCTTCTCATATCCGAGATCGAGATCGAGAAGACGGGTAAATCGATGGAGCGGACACCCGTACTCACGCCGCCGCCCAGCGAAGGTGAGCTAGAGCGTGTGGCGGCGGGCGACGTTCTCCTCGAGGCCATGAACGACGAGCTGGCCCGCTCGATGGAAGGCCTGCATCTCGAAGGTTTGGCCGACCCGTACTACATGGCGTACCGCGTCCACGACGGTATGACTCTCACGATCGAAGCCGCGTTCGGATCCATCGTGACTCGCCACCTTAGCCGCAGCCGCATGCTGGAGGCGGACGTCCGTGTCGGCAGCCCAGAGGCGGACAACTCAAACTACTTCGACCCGGGCTCTCGTTTGGGTTTGCCCTTCGTTTCCCTCCCCATCGACGACCGCTACGCGGCCATCCGCCATCAGATCTGGCGCGTCAGCGATGAACGCTACAAGCAGGCCGCGAAGGCGCTGGCGGGGAAGACAGCGGAGTTGGAAGGTAACGTCGAGGACGTGGAGGTCCCGGACTTTTCTCAAGAATCGCCGTACGTGGCCGTTGAGGATCCGGTGCAGCTGAGCGTTGACGAGGCGGCCTGGGTCGAGCTTGCCGAAGGGGCCTCGGCCGTTTTCCGAGGCTACCCGACGATAGAGGACGCGAGGGCGCGCGTACTGGTGCGGCTGCAGAATCGCTACTTCACCTCGAGCGAGGGGAGCCGAAGCCGAGTTCCGCAGACGGTCTACGCCGTGCTCCTCACCGCAACGGCACGAGGCGCATCCGGTCGTCCGGTGCGCGACTACCGTCTCTTCGTGGCGCGGACGCCCAACGGGCTTCCAGGCAGCGACCACATACTTAGTGTCGCGCGGGATCTCGCTGCGGAACTCACGGCCGAAGCCGAAGTCGAGCCGATCGACAGCTATGTGGGGCCGGTCCTCTTCGACGGCCGCGCCGCAGCCCAGTTCTTCTACTCACTGCTCGGCCAAAACCTGAGCGGGACGCCCAACCCGGTTGTTCCTGCGCGGTTCGCCCGCTCGGCTCCTGCCGAGAAGCGGTTCGAGCGGTTGATCGGCCGGCGCATCATGCCCCGTGGGTTTACCGTCGTCGACGATCCGACCCGCAGCGCGCACGACGGGGCATCGCTGGTGGGTCACTACACAGTCGACGACGAGGGGATGGCGCCGCAACGGGTCGTTGCGGTGGAGGGAGGCACGCTCAACGCCTTCCTCATGTCCAGGACACCGAGCGAAGGCTCGCAGCATACCACCGGTCATGGGAGAAGCGGGTCACTGGGTGCCGAGCCGCGCGCGACGATCAGTAACCTCATCATCGAGGCCGACGACGTCCTCGATGAGAGCGAGCTCCAGGCGGAATTCCTGAGCTTGGTGGACGACGTGGGCCTCGAGTACGGCATCGTGGTCCGTGGTCTGGCCGATCCGGCTTTCGTTCAGAGCGGCCAAGATCGGCTGTCTATGTTCCGCATGGGCGGGCCTCAGCAGGAATCGGTGCTCCCGCCACCGGTCGCCGCCTATAAGTTGTTTCCCAATGGGCATGAGGAGCCGATCCAGGGAATGGAGTTCGTGGATGTGACTGTTCGAGCCCTGCGTGACATAGTTGCCGCTGGTGACGCAATGCGCGTCTACAACTTCGTCTTTGCTGGGGACCAGCCGTTCGCGCGGCCCTGCTTCAGTTTCGGACCAGGCGGGCCGGGCGCTTTCCGCTGGTGTCAGCTTCCGGCGAGCATCGTGGCTCCGCCCGTGCTGGTCGAGGAGATTGAATTGCGACAGACGGAGCCTGAAGGGAAGCCACCGGTCCTGACCCATCCCTATTTCGACCGGAGGCGGTGAGCTGCATTCACGCACTCGCGTGACATGCAGTCGACTCGCAATCTCTAGCTCGTGTCCGAGGCGGCGAGTCGCGAAACCTCAACCTTCAGGAGGCCGTAGCCGGGCGCTACTCTCTCGAGCGTGAGATCGGCCGGGGAGGGATGGGTGTCTCTACCGCGCAACTGACCTGCGACTCAAACGCGACGTCGCAATAAAGGTCCTCCCACCTGACCCCTCGCAGGACGAAACTGAACTTGCCCCGAAAAAGTGGACGCACAGATAAGCCCGGACGGTGTTGTGGGGCAGAATGTGTCATGGGCAAGACGCGAAAGGCCGGGGCCCTTGCCCGCATATGCATGGATTGGCCATATTAATGCATATGCGCACGACGATCAACATTGACGACGCCTTGCTGGAGAGGGCACGGCGACTGAGCGGGCTCACCGAAAAGACCGCGGTGGTGCACGCCGGCCTCGAGGCACTGATTGCCCGGGAGAGTGCCCGGCGGCTGGCAGCCTTGGGCGGTTCGGAGAAACGGCTTCGTCCGATCCCGCGTCGGCGACCCGCAACGCGCCGGACAGCGTCTTGATCCTCGTCGATACGTCGGTCTGGGTCGATCATTTCCGCCGCGATAACCTCACGCTGAGGGCGCTGCTCCACGACGACCTCGTCGTCACACATCCCTTCGTTGTGGGCGAGCTGGCCTGCGGCCGTCTTGCCAATCGGCCGGCCATCCTGGCCTACCTCGTGGAGTTGCCCGCCGTCGCAGTTGTAGAGCATGAGGAGGCGCTGGCGTTCGTCGAGGCGCGACGGGTGATGGGTGCTGGGATCGGCTGGGTCGACGTCCATCTGCTTGCTGCGGCAGCGGTCGACCGCGCCGACCTGTGGACGCTGGACAAACGGCTCGGGGCCGTGGCGAACCGTCTGGGCTTGTCGGCATCGCGCTAAGATCCATCGGGTCATGGGGAGATATCATGACGCGCTAGAGGTGTTGACCTTCGCCGCGGAACCGGGGTGCGTTTGGGGGTGCGTTTCTACCGGCAAAGAACGGCAGTATCAGACTGCGCTTCAGGTTCAATAAACAAGCGCGGCTTCATCAGCCGCGCGGTCGCCTTATCTCGGCCAGCACACCGGGCCAGGGTCGGCCACGAGTGGGATCTGCATCGTGAAGCGCCGCCCGGCGATCTAGTTCCTCGGCCTTGCTCGAAGGCACGGCTTGGTGCTACACCTTCTCCGCAGGCGGTGACTGAGCGGGCCGCCTAACACGGCGAGTTCCTCCGCGGGATGCGTGGGGCGATGTCTGGTCGTCACATCCACCCGCTCCGCGGACGGAGACCGGCTGTGCAAGGAGTTCGGCACGGACACCCACCACCTCGCCGTCGACTTCGCCGATCCGGAGAGCACGGGTCGCTTTCTCGAGAAACTGAAGTCGCTTCCAGCACTGCATGTCGCGTCAACAACGCCGGACTGACCCGGCACGGACCGCTCGAGGACGTGACCGAAGAGGCATGGGACGCCACCAACGACGTCAACCTGAAGGCGCCCTTCTTCGTCAGCCAGGCGGCGGCCGAGATCATGAAGCGGGACGGGTACGGCCGGATCGTGAACGTCAGCTCGATCTGGGGTCACGTGACTATGGCCGAACGGTCGATCTACACCGCCACTAAGCACGGGTTGCGCGGGCTGTCGATCAGCTATGCGCTCGAGTTGGCCCGGTTCAATGTACTCGTCAACGTCGTGTCCCCGGGGTTCACCTTGACCAACATGGTCCGGAAGAACGACTCCGAGCAGCAACTGGAGGAGGTCGCCTCTCGGATCCCAGTCGGCCGACTCGCGACCGCGGAAGATATCTCACGGGCCATCCTGTTCCTCGCGAGCGATCTCAACTCCTACATCACCGGCCAAGCCCTCTTGGTCGACGGAGGGTATAGCATTGCCTAATCCCACCACTGACCAATTCCAGTTTGTCGAGGAGGTCAACAAGGCGTTTGACGCGGCCGCCCGGTATGTCGACGCCAGTCCCGGCCTGCTCGATCAGATCCGCATATGCGATAGCATTCATTACAACAGCTTCCGCTCAAGCGTGACGACGGATCGATTCAGGCCGTACACTCGTGGCGCGCTGAGCGCAGCCACCATCGCCAGCCGACCAAGGGAGGCATCCTGCGTGGAGGAGGACTACCGGGGCGGCGCGTGCTCGTCGAAGTGATGGTGCCAATGCGCCCCACTACAGAACGGCTTGTTCTGACTTTGGCCGCATCGGCACAGTGTGAAGTGCTCGTGTGACGCGCCGTCTCCCCATTCAACCCCTTGGAGATCGGCCCCGCCGCGAATCACGTAAGGACCGTTGGGCACGATGAGGATCATGGGATCGCTCTCACGGTCTCGGTGCTCCACCCCATCAATCGAATAGCTCAGCGCGCCCGACGGGCAGCCTTGGATCGTGGCCGCGACCTGTTCCGCTCGGTCGCCGTCGGGAGCGACGAACGGCTCTTCCTTGAGGCGAAAGACCGCGCTCAAACTGTCGGTGCACCGTGCGGAGTGGGCGCAGATCCCACGGTTGTCGTGCACGGTGATCCCGGCGCCGACGTACTCGTCGCGCTTATCGGGCACGCGCCCGGGGTCCTTGTCACTCGAGAAACCGTTGCGCTTGTGGGTGCCGTCGCAGAACGGCTTGTTCTTCGATCCGCCGCAGCGGCACAGCGCGACCGTGCCATCGGTCGGGTATTCCTTCCCATCCATCATGCCTTTGAGCGCCCTGCAGTTCGTGACCAGGTATGGTCCGTTCTCGCTCGGAACGATGGTCGGCTTCTCGCTCATGGCGCTCCCTCCTTGGCTGGCTGAGTTTATGCCCGAAAAAAGACCGGGGCCGGATCGAAGGCCGCGTCCTCTTCATAACCCCGGGTTCGCTGGTGGTGCAAGCAGGACGGGGCCGCGCCGCCAAATGACGCCGAGCACATTACTTTGACTTGACAAATCAAAATAATAGGCCTAGTTATCGTCATGACGACCAGGACCATGGCTCGGAACCTCATGCGGTTCTATCCCCGGATTTTCTTCGCCTGTCACCTTCGGCGCCGGCGTGTTCCGAACACCGGAGAAGAGCTGAGCGCCTGCCAGGGGAGCACCCTCGATCACCTTGACGAGACGGACGGGACCCGCGTGGGAGAGTTGGCGAGCCACATGGGCGTCACGCCGGGCACGATGTCGATCAACATCGACCGGCTCGAGCGGAAAGGCTACGTGGTACGGATAGGTGATCCGGACGACGGGCGACGGGTTCTCGTGCGGCTGACCGAGGCGGGGGTGCGGGTCAAGGAAGCGAACAGCGTGCTCGATCCCGGGTTGGTCGAGGCGCTCCTCGAGGGCCTGGCACCCGACGAGAGACGAGCCGCGATCGACGGGCTTAGGATTCTGGCCGAGGGCGCCGAGCGGCTGATGGCGGAGCGCGCGAAGCAGCCAGCCAATAGGGCCGGATAGGAGTGGAAAAAATGAAACGGATCGTTCTGGGAGTGCTGATCTCTGGAGTAGCGCTCTTCGGCGTCGTGTTCGTCATAGGAAGCCAGCTGTCCGTCGCCCACGTGGCGTCTGTCAGGGCAACGTACTCGGCCAGCGCCGAGGACATCTTCGCGCTGATCTCAGACTATCGGCGGCACCCCGATTGGCGGCCGTCGGTTGAACGGATCGAGGAACTGGCTCCGCGGGACGGGAAGCCTGCCTGGCAGGAGATCGGGAGCACCGGACCACTTCCTATGGAGCTGACCGAGAGTAATCCGCCTCAGTCGATGGTCACGACGATTCTGTCCGAGGGGATGCCGTTCGGTGGGCGCTGGATCTACGCCCTGGAGGCAACCGCGGGGGGCGGGGGCACGGCACTCACGATCACTGAGGAAGGCGAGGTCTACAACCCGATCTTCCGGTTCGTGAGCCGCTTCATCATCGGCCACCATAAAACCGCCACGACGTATCTCCAGGATCTCGGGCGCAAGCTGGGAGACGACGTGGCAGTGGAGGTCGTCCGCTAGCTCCCTCAGGGAGTCGGTCCGCCAGCCCGTTATTTCTCGTCTCGTTCAGTAGCGTTGCGGCGGACGACAGGGTTCCGAGGTCAGTCCTCATGTGGTGGAGAACGCGGCTCCCACAGCTCGATCCTATTGCCCTCCGGGTCCATTATCCACCCGAATCGCCCGAACTCGTACTCCTCGACGCGATCGTCCACCTCGATTCCCTCCTCGCGGAGGAGCACAAGCATGGCACTCAGGTCGGCCACCCGGAAGTTCACCATGAACGGCTTGGTACTCGGGTCGAAGTACGAGGTGTCTTCTGGAAACGGCGCCCACACCGTGTACCCGCTGTTCGTATCGTCCACCGAGCGCCAGGGGAACGACACCGAGTCGTGATCGCGCTCAGGCACGAGCCCGAGGTGTCGCTGGTACCACGAGAGCAGCCTCCTAGGGTCCCTGGCCTTGAAGAATATCCCACCAATGCCGGTCACACGATCCATGTGAGTTTCCTCCCGCGTGAGAGTTCACTTCCGTATCAGTCTTTGGCGCGCTCTCCGCTGACTGGCAAGGCGTTAGGCGGCGTGTTTACGATTCGGCGCTGGACTGCCGATCCAGAGTGCGAGAACCGTCCGTCCTCTTGAGGGTAGCAATTAGCGGATCGTCCGGCTGAAGGCCGACTGCTGTGTTCGGGTAACGCAGGGAGACCATGATGCGGGTACCACTATCTCTCACGCTGACTGTTGCAGCAACCTCGTGTCTGCTGCCCTCGGAGCCGGTTGAGCGGCTCGACCTGTCCGTTAGTCTGAGCGCTGACCGCATGCGGCCCGACTCCGGGGTGCTCGTCCGGGTGGAAGCAACCAACCGCACCACGCGGCCCGTGCACTTGGAGACGACCGGTGGCTGCGTAGTCAGCTTCGCCGTCGTGGCGCCTAACAACGTCGACGTCGGCCCACGTTTTGGGTGCAGCAGCATTCTTGTCCTCCGTGACATCGCCCCCAGCGAGGCGGTCGTCATGGAGTACAACCTAGTCCCGACCCCGCGCTGGGACGGAGTCAGGGGGGCGGTGCGGTGGCCCGCTGGTACCTATCAGGTCGTTGGGCACCTCCTGGATAGACATACGCAGATCGTGCGCCGGACTGAGCCCGTCGTGTTCGAGTTGGTTTGTCGCGATCCGTCCTGGACCGAATGCTAACGCGCGCTACCTAGCACCATTAAGAAGCCCTGTCAAGGAAACCTAACGGTCCGATGGCGGCGCGCGTGCGCGCCGCTTGTTGCATGGGCCTCAGGCGTTTTCCTGCCGGGTCGCGAGCGAAGCGGCGATTGGCTGTCGTATCGGTCGACCGTCACGCGCGCTGGCGCCCAGACACCATTATCGGCTCGCCACTCGCCACTGCTGAAGGGACTCACGGGCACGGTGCGCGTCTCGGAGATCCTTGACCGGCGGAGTGCATAGGCGTCAGCGCGGCCCACGCCCCCGGCTCGGGCCGCCGTCTGCCTGCCCCCAGAGCGCGGTGCTGTCGGCGACGGTGCCGGCGGCGAACGCCAGCAGTCGGCTATCGGCAACCACCAGCACGCGCCCGTCCTGCGTGAGGAGCGGTGCCGACGTTTCCAGGTAACATCCATCGGCCACTTCGTCGTCGCTCGTCGTCGCCGTCCACATAATGCTGCCGTCCGGCGCGACGGCGGTCAGGCGACCCGCAGCGTGATGAAAGATGGTGCCGTCCGCCCCCAGGGCCGGCGCGCGCGCGCTACGGGGCGGCTCGTCGGCCCGGCGGTACCGGCACACCGCCTCACGCGGGCCGGCCCACCACCGCTCCTCACCGTCCCCGCCGATCGCCACGACGGCGCCGTTGTCCAACCCCACGTAGACGGTTCCGTCCGCACCGATGGCGACGTGCTCGCCGGCGTCGAACTCCAGCCGAAGCTCGCCCGCGACGTAGGTCCGGCGCACCATGCCGGTGGCCGCGTCGCGCCACACGATACAGCCCCCCGCCGAGCGGGGCGGTGGCGCGGCGAACGACAACACCTCCCCATTCGGTCCGGGGAATAGACCCCGTACAAGCCCGCACTGGGGAAGGCTGGACGGCGCGAACGTCGCGAGCGAGTCGCCAGCGGCCGACACGACGGATGCCCAACCCCTGAAGGACACGAGGAGACGACCGTCACGATCGGCGTTCACGGTCGTGGGGACCGTGCCGCCCAGCCACGCTCGCCTCCAGATGAGCGTCCCATCGGGGGCGCGCCGCTCCATCTCGCTGCGCCCGATCACCACGCCGCCGTCCGGCATCACCGCCGCGGGACCGCTCGCGCTGTCAAGCGACCAAACCGGATCGCCGGCCGCGGACACGCGACTGAGCACCCCGGCGCTCAGCAGGTAGACGTCGCGCGAGCCCGGCACGGCGCCGACCAGCCTCCCGGCGTACGTCCCGACCAGCGTCAGTCCGCGTCCGATCCGCACCACACTGTCCGAGAGCACGAGCACGTCGCCGCCCGCAGCCGCCAGGTTCCACCATGACCTCGGGGGCAAGGTCGCCGACCAGAGCAGGCGGCCGGGTTCCGCCACACTGATCTCGTGCGCGGCGACGGCCTCCCCTCGGTGCCCGCGTGCCCGTAGCTCTACGGTCACCACCCCGGTCACGGGCATGCGGATGCCCACTGTCGCGCCGGTCCCGGCGGGCTCCTCGTTCACGGACCAGTGCAGCGCGCTGTCGGGCAGCGTACCCTCGAACGGATCGACAGCGACCCCCGTGAGGAACACGCTGTCGTCCGGAGCGGCGGTCACCACACCGCGGATGGTCACGATGGGTGGGACTGCATCGGGGTCGGTGAGGTCTTCGCAGGCCGCGGCGAGCAACAACGCCAGGAGCGCGACCGGGCGCGGGTCGGGCATCACGGCTGCACACTCGCGGTGCGCCGGTTGTCCGCCCGGTCGGTGGGCCATGGCGCCGCGGGGTCCAGACCGGCGTCGCCACGGAGGGCGAGCAGCCGGCCCGAGCGGTCGGCGGCCAGGATCGTCCCGTCGGGCGCCACGGCCAGGCTCGTCTCGATCGGGACCGCCAGGTCGAGCTCCCAGCGGATACTGCCGGTCGCCCGGTCCAGCGCGCCGACGTATGTGCCGAACGCCACCACGATCCCACCGTCCGCCGTCAGCGCCGCCTGGCCGAGTCCGCCGTCCGCCACGGTTCGCTGCCAGAGGAGCGCGCCGTCCGCAGTGGCCACGGCCGAGACTTGTCCGTCGTAGGACCCGAACGCCCGCGCCTCGCCGTCCAGCAACAGGTCGTAAATGCTCGGCGCCGCCTGACTCCAGCGGTACCGCCCATCCGGCTCGAAGGCGTGCGACACGATATGGGGGAGGTACACCGCCCCGTCACGGTCCGCCGATACTCGGCTGTACGTCGCGCGGATGGTCGAGTCGGACTCCGCGACGACGGCTCCGTCCGGTGTCGCCCAGAGCAAGCGCCTGCCGATCCCGGCCACGACCAGGCCGATGAGGCTCGGCAGTCGGAGGCGTTCGGCCAGCAGCGGACCCACGAGGACCAACAGGAACAGCACCGCGAAGACGGCGCCGGGGTCCTCCAGCGGGAAGATGCCGTCGAGCATCGGGGGAGCTCCGGTGCTGGGCGGCCACGACGGGACCGTCGGGCGTCCGGACGGGAGTGTCCGGGTCGGGCACGGTAGCCGCGCCCCGCGGGCCCTGCGCGTCGGCGCCGGAGGGCCTCGACGGGTGCGGCGTGGTCATCCACAGGCTCGTCGCGACCGTGCAGCGCCCCGTCGCCGTCCGCCCTAGCCTCCCGTCGCCGTCGTCGGACCGACGCGCGAGTCGCGCACCGGTCGGCGTCCCGACACGCGACGAACCCGGGGGGAACCGTGCCGACCGTCCAGATGGATCCCGATGAGGTCGACGCAGCCGCACAGGGGATGCAGGCGAGAGCCCGTGACCTCGCCGACGCGGAGCGCCTGGGCTCCCTCGACGTCCCGCCGGCCGTCGCGGCTGCGCTCGGCGCGCTGACCAGCGGCGAGGAGCGCCTGACGGGCGCCGCCGGCCTCGGTCTCTCGGAGATCGCGGA
>JADFNB010000092.1 GCA_022563595.1 Gemmatimonadota bacterium | reverse complement strand
TCCGTCTCGCCTCCCGGTGGTCTCGACCCAGAGGGTGGCCTGAGCGACGTACTCGGGCTTGATCGCCCGTGTTGCGCCGACCCCGGCAGCCGTCCCCAGCACTGTCACGGCGATGACCGCCCACTTGTAGCGCAGCACGGCCGCGATGTAGCGGCGGTAGTCGATGCCCCCCTGATCCTCCCCTCCCCCGTGCGGTACGTCACCGTACGGCACCAGCGGGCCGTAAGGCGTCCCCGCCTCTGGAACGCTGGGAACACCGTCCCCACCTGGGGTAGGGGTGCCAGCCACTGGAAGCTTATCCGTCATGGTCCTCCGCTACCGTGTTACCGTTGTCAACCTCCACTTGGAGCGCCCATTGGGAACGCCCGCCGTGGGGTCGTGCTTCGGCCGCACCGGTCCCAATGCAATATCCCGGCCTGTCCGTGTGGTTTCAAGCTCAGGGACCGGCGGCGCCATCCAATCCAAGGTGTTGCAGGAAGCCAACATGCCTGCATTCGGCAAGCCTCCGGCTGTTGCACCGCTGCCACACTCACCCTTGACAAGTGCTCCAAGGGCTTGTATTTGAAGGCGCTTCGCTCGGTCCCGGGCCGGCATCCGGGCCGCGGCCTGATCTCTGCGTCTGGAGGCAAAGATTCGTACGTCGACCCAACGCCACAGACGTGACAGTCGGCGGCACGCCGGACACCTCGGACGAAGGATCGAGCGCATGGCAGTTCCCGACAGTGGCACCTCTACGGCGCCCGCCGGGGGCCTCCCCGGGTTTGGGGAGCCGCCCGGCTCGTCCGAAGCGCTCGCGCTGGACCCCGCGACCAAGGCCAGCCTGCGCATTCTCACGGTCGATGATGAGCGCACCCTGCGAGAGAGCTGCAAGATGTTCCTCGAGAGCGAGGGATATCGGGTCGAGACGGCCGGCCGGGGCGAGGAGGCCCTCGATCTCGTCAGGCGGCGCGAGTACGACATCGTTCTGATCGATCTACACATGTCCGGGATCAACGGGATGGACCTGCTGGAGGCCTGTCTCAAGAAGCGTCCCGACACCCTGGCAATCATCATGACCGGGAACGCCAGTGTACAGTCCAGTATCGCGGCGCTGCGCGCCGGAGCGTGGGACTACCTGCCGAAACCGTTCTCGGCCACCCACCTCCAGATCCTCATCGGGCGGGCCGCCCATACGGTGGCAGTGGCCCGGGAATCCCGCGAGCTGGAGGCGGCGGCGCGCCGGGCACACGGCCACAGCGACAAGATCACCGTCTTGGGCAAGGCCCCGGTGTTCCAGGCGGCCATCGACCTGGCCCGCAAGGTGGCGCGGACCGATGCATCGGTCTTCCTCACCGGCGAGAGCGGAACCGGGAAGGAGCTGTTCGCCCAGTTCATTCATCAGAACAGTCGCCGCAGCAGCCGGCAGATGGTGGTAATCAATTGCGCCGCCCTGCCTGAAGCGCTGCTCGAGTCCGAGATGTTCGGACATCGCAAGGGTGCCTTCACCGGAGCGGTGCGGGACAAACCCGGTCTGCTGGAGATCGCCAACGGCGGCACGATGTTCCTGGACGAGCTGGCGGATATGTCCAAGCCCATCCAGGCCAAGCTGTTACGCGTGATCCAGGACGGTGTGGTACGGCGGGTCGGGAGCGAGACCACCGACGCGGTCGTCAATGTGCGCTTCATCGCCGCCACCAACCGTGACGCCGACGAGGCCACGTCGTCGGGAGCCTTGCGAGAGGATCTGTATTATCGGCTCCGTGTGGTCCCGATTCGAGTTCCGCCGCTGCGGGAGCGGCCGGAGGATATCCCGCTCCTGGCCAATCATTTCCTCAGGCAGTATTGGGCGCGCCACCGCGACCGCAGCGAAGCGATGCCGAAGTTCTCCGAGACCGCCTTGCGGGCGCTGCGGGCGTACCCGTGGCGCGGGAATGTGCGCGAGTTGCAGAACGTGCTGGAGCACGCCGTTGTATTGCTGGAGCCGGGGACGCCGATCGGAGCGGCCGACATTCCGTTCATCGACGGGGACTCGGCGGGCGTCAAGCGAGCACAGAGCAAAGGGATCACACTGGTTGGCGACGCGGGGCCTGACGAGACCTATCACCACGCGCGCGAGCGCATCCTGGCGGAATTCGAGCTACGCTACCTGACGCAGCTCGTGCAACGGGCAGGCGGGAACATGTCGAAGGCGGCGCGGCTGGCAGGGGTAGACCGTACAACCCTCTATCGGATCATGGAGAAGCACAGCCTCCAGCGCGAGACCATCATGGTCGAGGCTGAGTGACGCGCACGACGTTGAGCGCCCAGGTTTCACGACCCTCGGAACCAGCTCGGGACAGCCCGACACCGGTGGTGGACGAGTATTCGGCCATCCGGTGTCCGGTGCTTCGCGCGGCCGCGCGCCGCGTGTGCGACACCTTCCGCAACGACCACGGCGACGCGATCGACCGCACAGAGCTGGTGGACGTGACGGTGGCGCTGGCCAGCCGCATCGCCGATCTCGCAGGCACCCGCCCCCTGAGCGAGCCGATCGACAAAAGCATGCGCACCCCGTTGGCACAGCATCTCCTCGACCTCGTCCGCACCGACGCCGTCCGGCGCTGGTCAGAGGGTGAGGGTGGGGGCGACGTCGACGTCCCGGCCTTATTGAGCTACCTGCGTGCGTTCGAGGTGGTCCGCTGCGAGATCGATCCGGCCTGGTCCGAGCACTTTGCGTCGCACCTCTCCGGCCCCGGCGCGCTCGACCTCGTCGTCGAGGTGGCGCACGACCTGCGCTCTCCGCTCACGTCCATCCTGTTTCTCGCGGAGACACTACAGCGAGGGCAGAGCGGGCCCGTGAACGAGGTGCAACACCGCCAGCTCGGCCTGATCTACGGCGCGGCCTTGGCCTTGAGCGGGGCCACGAGCGACGTAATCGAGCTGGCCCGCGGCGGCGATCGACTGGTCGAGGAGGATCTCGCCCCGTTCTCCGTGACCGAGATCCTGGAATCGGTACGCGATATCGTTCGCCCCATCGCGGAAGAGAAGGGGCTCGAGGTTCGGATCCGGCCCCCGGAGACCGACCACCGGCGCGGTCACCCTCTGGCATTGAGCCGCGTGTTGCTCAACCTCACGACCAACGCCCTGAAGTTCACCGATTCCGGGTGGGTCGAGGTCAAGGTCGTCTCCAAGGCCAGGCATCGGATGGAATTCTCGGTGCGAGACACCGGGCGGGGCATCTCGCCGGAGGCCCTGGAGAGTCTCTACCAGCCGTTTCGCCGCACTGCCGCCCGCCGCGGATACTGCTTCTCGGGAACCGGGCTCGGACTCGCGATATGCCGCAAGCTGGTCGAGGCCATGGGATCCCAGCTCGACGTGGAAACGCGCCCGGATTGGGGCACGCGCTTCCACTTCAGCCTGGATCTCCCCCGGGCCGCATCGCTCTAGACGCCAGCCCAGCCCAGGTCCCGCCGCTTGTAGCAGCCCTTC
>JADFNB010000054.1:2151-16671 GCA_022563595.1 Gemmatimonadota bacterium | reverse complement strand
ATCGCTGGTGCGAGAATCCTTTCTCGCACCCAGGCCGGCGGGTACACTCGAACCGATGGAAGACGAGACGGCATCACCCGGTCCGCAGACGCCCGCCGGGATCGGCTTTGATCTGTTCTGCCAGAAATGCGGCTACAACCTCCGGACGCTGACCGGCGACCGCTGCCCGGAGTGCGGCGGCGAGCGGATTCCGTCCAGGTTCAACAGTTGTATCAAACTCCAGGCAGATACCGCGATGGGCGTCCGCGTAGTGCGCCCACATCAACGGGTGACTGTCCGTTTCGGTGAGCGACAGCACCCCGGTCGAGGTTCTGAAGTGCTCAACGAACGTGATCCCGAGTGTTTTTTCCTTGTGCGCTTCAAACTCGCGATCTGTAAGCAAACCGGGGTCCACCGCACGCTGTGCTTCGCGCTCTGCCTCACTTTCATCGAGACCCTTGTTTCTGATCAACTTGGACTTGAAATACTCGATCTTTTGCTTTCGAGGGGCGTCGAACGACAACCGAAAGCGAAATTCGAACGGATCGTTGTAAGCCTGCGGTGCCGCCAGGTAGATCTTCGAATCAACAATCGTCTCTTGAGCCCATTCCTTGCGGTCGTCGGCAAGCGACCTGTACCAATAGAGCTTGGCAGGAGCTGTCTCAGGCATTTCCCGTCCTCAGGAGTTGTGACGCGCACGGACGGCTGGAGGTGTCGGTTGAGGTGTCGGTTGATCCGGTCAAGAAACGATTTCAACTACTGCAGCAAAGAACACGTTGTGCGGAAATTCGTACATTTTCTGGGGTTTCACGGACAAGATGTCGTCATTGGGTGTCACATTCGCCCGCTCTCCAGGCGCGCCTCTTCAGCCGCTCGAGCACCTGTCCCAGCTATGTAAGTGGCTGAATTACACCAGCCTAGGGATTCGTGTCAAGGTGACGTGTTTTGCAATGGTGTCCATCGAAAGGGCCTGAACGGACACCACAGATTGCCCGAAGGGTCGTCGTGCTTCTAACGCCACGCGCATCGCGTCTTTGTCAGGCTGTTGGTAACACGTCAGCAGTGTCTTGGGGTCCTTCCCGGACGTTCGTCCCGCGCTCGGAAGAGCGTTACCTCGCGCTCGAAGTTCCACTGTGACGCAACATCGGCGTGCGGGAACTCGTGCTTCAACCAGTTCTCGACCCTTCTACGCACCTCCACTGAAGGTACCATTGTCATCGTACCTCCCGAAGATCAAACTGCACCGCGCACGCGGCCGTGGGTCTTCGGGGGGTGGTCACTCATTGCGGCAGCCGCGGTTCCAGCAGCTCTTTGGTTTCCTTGGCGTTCCGCAAGACCGCGAGCAGGTGGTCGAGCATCTCCTGGGCGTCGTAGAGACCCGACGCCGCCATGTCGGCAAACGCCACACCGTTCTCAAAGAGGCGGTCCATCTCCCTCAGGAAAACGTACCACGTTTCAATGCTGAGCCCGTACACACTGGCGCCGCGGCGGACCGCTCCCCTCTTGGCCATGTGCATGTCCCACAGGACGTCATTAAAGTCACCGTGGTCGATTCTGTCCGTTTCGATTCGGCGGATGAGGATGTTGAGGCTGGTATTGAGGATGCCGAGTGCCGGCAGCCCTGGGTGATTCTGGTCGGCCGCCCTCAGCCTCCGTTCGAGCTCTTCCTTCTGGGCCTTGGCCACCCGCACACGGCGAAGCAGTGCCGCTTTGCGGGTCGAATCGGGGTTCAAACGGTACCGGAACGCGTCGTCGTAGATGGCGTTGAGCACGTCGTCGAGATCTGAGAGGAGCACGTAGACCACGCCGAAGCGCATCCCCCAGATATTGGGGAACGTTGCCATTGCCCGATACTTCCGGTCCCGCGCGATGGCGATCAGGTCTTTGATCCGATTGGTCTTGGCGGTGTCCACTCCACGGCCGTTCCGCACGTCTTCCTTGATCTGCTCCGCGAGGGTGATCGCTGTGTCCAGGGCCGCATTGATCTCCGCGAACCGTTGTCGCCCAGTGACCTGTTGGGCGCCTCCGTCCCCCTGCCGGGGCGGTTCGGCCTGGTCCTCGTCCGGCTCCTGCTGACAGGCGACGAGGAGCCCGGCCACTGCGGCGAACCGGAGAATTCGTCTCGGCAGTGCTGATGTCGTCATGGTAGTTCTCCCGGATGCGCGTTGCTATGTCGGTCTTCTTCTCCAACGGCGGCGTCGACTCAATGGTCGTCGCGGACACCAACCTTGGGTTTTCGACCGGGCCATGAAGTCGAGCCAAAGTACGCCGCCGGGACACGTAGCGGCAAGCGGCGAAGGAGCCGCAACGAAGGCACACGCCGGTGATCCCGCCTACCGTCCCATCACCCGGCTGATACTCCAGCTGAGAGATCGCGCTCGCCGATGGTGGCCGGGCTGTACAGAGTAGGTACGTGCTGCGACCTTTAGCATAATGACACACCTCGACTCCGCTGGACTCGCCACGAGCCGACTCGCCGCTCGACCCAAGCGGTCAGCCGCTCTGCAGGACTTCCTGGAGAACGCCCTGCACGACCTTCCGTGGCGGGTGGTGATCAGCGACTGGACTGGGCGCACGTACGTGACCGGTGGCCATGAAGCGCACTGGTCGGGGCAAGATCTCCGGGTTCGCATCAAGACCGAGGCAGCCGGCAGGGACCTGCTTCGACTCGACGGGCTGCGCTTCCTCGAGCGGTTCCTGGAGGGCGACGTCGACCTCGACGGCAACCTCTACATCCTTGCCGACATCAGGAAGTACTCCGCGCTGCGGCTCAAGCTGCGGCACCTCATCGGACGCGTTCTCAAGCACGTCGCCTTCCAGAGCACCGCGCGAGCCAGCGTCAACGTCAAGAGCCACTACGACATCCCCCAGGAAGCCTTGAACGTCTACTTGGACCGCACCTACATGAGCTACTCGTGCGGGATGTTCGAGGACCCTGACCGCCTCGACATCGAGGAGCTCAAACGGGTTGGGCGTGGCCGGGAAGACGACTTCGACTCACTCGAGAAGTCGATGTGGCGGAAGTTCAAGGACGCTGCCGACTACATCGCGCCGGCCGCAGGGGAAACGCTGCTGGACGTCGGCTGCGGGTATGGCGGTCAGCTGATCGTCGCGCTGGAGAACCATCCGTTCGGCAAGGTGGTCGGCTGGACGCACTCGCGCAATCAGGTGACCGATGGATCCGAGATGCTGGCCCGCTTCGACCGCGAGCGGTGGGAGCTGAACGAGGGTGATTACCGAAACGACGACCGCGTCTACGACCACATTACGTCCACGGGCATGATCAGCCACGTCGGCCCCCGGGGGCTGGTCCCGTACGTCCGGCAAGTGAGGCGCCGTATCAAGAGCGGCGGGCGGTACCTTCACCACGCACTGATGACGGCGTACGAGAAGTTACCGCTCGACCTCAACGCCGGTATCGCGTTCAACAAGAAGTACGTCTGGCCCGGCTTTCACTGGTTCACCGTCGGCGAGCACGTGCGGGCGCTGGAGAAGAACGGCTTTCAGATCGAAAGCGCTATCAACCTGACGCGTCACTACGCCAAGACCACGACGGCCTGGTACGAGCGGATGATGGCGCATCGGGACGTGATGACCGAGGCACTCGGCGAGCAGACCCTCAGGGCCTGGCAGATCTTCTTGGCCGGCATCACGGGGAGCTATCTGGCCCGGGACATCCACGTCTACCGGCTCTACTGCGTCGCGGTTTGATGCACTCCTGGAGCCTTCGAATCTGACCGCGGGTCCTGCCGCACGATGTTCTCCTGGCGGCGGCCCAGAGCCAGGCCGGTGCCCGCCCAGATAGCTGCGAACGGGATGGCTACCAGGGCTATGGCGCCGAGCGATAGACCGATCGCGGCCAACCCAGTGTAGATCCACCCGCTCGCCAGATCGCCGCCTCGATAGACGGCGGCGTCGAGGAACGACTTCGACTTGTACCTCTCCTCGCGGCCCACCACCGTGAAGAGGACTTCACGCGCCGGCTTCGCGACGGCGTAGCGGCCGGCGCGGTAAGCCACCTGAGCCACGACAAGCACTGCCAACAGGGGATAGATGCCGAGGCTGAGGAAACCCAGAAACGCCAATCCAGGAATGAACGCCAGGCTGAGTCCGATGCCGACGCGTTTGATGACGTGCGCGGTGAGGAACGCCTGAGTAAAGACCGTGATCACGTTCACTGCCCGGTCGATATTGGCAAGTAACGCCTGGCGCGCCGCGCGATCGTCTGGAAAAGCATCGCGAATGAGATCCGCCTGTTGGTAGTAGAGCATGGTGGACGCAAACGTCATCAACGCGATGAAGAGGGCGATGTGGCGCAGATAGGGGGATGCGAACACGACCCGCATCCCCGTAAACGCGGTCCCACGAATTGGCTCGCTCTCCTCTTTGCGCATTGCGACGTTCGCAAGGCCTGACCTGCGATGAAGAATGTGCGCGCACCAGGCCGCGGCCTCGAGCGGCACGACGGCGATGAGAAGCAGGGTGAACACAGGAACGATTGTGACAAGCTCCGCGGTGAGGGATGATCCCGCGATGGCCCCCACCGATGCGCCCATGGCAATGAAACCGAAAATCCTCTTTCCTTGCTCGTTGTGGAACAGGTCAACGATGAAACCCCAGAAGACCGTGACCACGAACAGGGCAAAGACACTGGTCCAAACATAAAAGACCCGGTCGATCCACGGCCGCGCGCTTTCAGGGAGGAGATAGAGCAGCGCCACAAAAATCAACAAGTTGGCTGCGAAGAAACGGTTTGCCAGCGGGACGAACACGCCTCTCGAGAAGCGTGATACCACAGCGGAGTAGAGCGGCACCGCCACGAAGACCATCACCAAGAACACCGCGGTCCAAAGGTACTGGAGATTGCCCCTGTCCTCGACGCTGATCTCGTCGCGGACGGGACGGAGAATATAGTAGCTGAGGAGAATGCAGAAGCCGTAGGCTGTCGCCAACAGCATCGCTCCGATCTCTCCGTCCCGTACGGGCACGACCTTCTTCAGCGTATTGGCTATCATGGCAGCGGTAAGGCCTGCACGTGGTTCAGCAGCGCTTCGACCTACTCAGGCAGCGAATCGTACAACTGCTCCATGCGCCTGCGCAGGCCTTCGTCGGGCAGGCGGCCGCGGGCAGCTCCCATGTTGTCCACCGCGTGATAATCCTTTGTCGTCCCCGGAATCGCGCACGTTACGGCTGGGTGCGAAATGACGTACTTCAAGAAGACCTGTCCCCAGCTCGTACAGTCGATCTCCGCCGCCCAATCCGGCAGCGGTCGCTCACCCACTCTGCGGAACAGGCGTCCCCGCCCGTACGGCAGATTGACCAGCACGGCGATCCCCCTATCCGCCGCCAGGGGCAGCAGACGGTCTGCCGCCCGACGCGACGCGAGCGAGTAGTTGATCTGGACGAAGTCGAGCGTCTCCCTCTCCATGATCCCGTCGAGTCGCTCATACTGCCGGCCGGACGATGTCGTGACGCCGAGGTAGCGAATACGACCCTGCTGTTTCCACTCCCTCAACGTGGCCAGTTGAGTGTCGCTGTCCCTGAGATTGTGGACCTGGATCAAATCAATCTTGTCAGTGCGCAGCAGCCGCATGGATGACTGCATCCGATCGAGGCCTTGCTGCCGGCCCTCCCTGTCAACCTTAGTGGCGAGGAACAGAGCATCCCGGATGCCCAATTCCGCTATCAGATCCCCCACCACGCTCTCGGCATTCCCATACGACGGGGCGGTATCCAGCACCGTGCCACCCAGCTCGGCAAACGCCTTGAGTGTGGCTTTGAACGGCGCCCGCTCCGAGGAGGACGGGCCGACACGGTAGTCTCTGGTGCCAATCCCCACCGCCGGAACGGTTTCGCCCGAGGACGGTATAGCACGCAGAATGAGCGATGGTGCCTGCCCGAACGCCGGTCGCCAACCGAGCACGAGCGACGCACCGGTGCCAAGGCCCAGTTTCACCACTTCACGCCGTGAGAGCTTCATGGTTACTGCTCCGTCAAGCCGCAGGGTAGATATGTCAGAACTGGGAGCTTCGATCACTCATACGCGTTGCCGAGAACAAACGTTGTGCGGAATAGAGTAGCCACACCGCTCACCAACGCGCGCTCCGGGACTCACCGGCGCGCTGCGCCACTAGCGTAACTCCTGACTCGCTCCACCAGTGACTTGCGGCGATTCAGACCACAGCACGATCCTACGCGCCCGCTCGGGCGTGCCAGGCCGCCAGCACTTCCGTTTCTCGATCAGACGATAGCCGGGCGTTGAGTCGGGACTGCTCTTCCTCGGTCCGGGACTTGTGCCAGTCGAGCGTGTCCTTGGCGGTTACGGCCAGGGAGAGATATGTGAGACCCTTGGCCATCGCGCGGTCGCGACTGACCAGGCCGAGGCCCGCGGTCCGACCGCGCGGCGGCGTCCACACCGTGGGTCGCAATCCCTGCTCGGCAAGGAAGTCGGCGTCCACCCAGGTGAATGAGACGTTGGCGTTGGTGACCGCCCGGATGCCGTAGAGCATCTCGGCGATGGAGAGCCGTGCCTCGGGCCCGACGGCGTTGTACACGCCGGCATCGCTTTGTTCGAGCAGGCGGACCATCCATCCGGTGACGTCGCGCACGTCGATGAGTTGCACGGGATCAGTCGGGTCGCCCGGCGCCAGCACCTCGCCGCCGCGGTCGATGCGCGCGGGCCAATAGGTGAATCGATCGGTGCGGTCCCCTGGGCCGGCGATCAAGCCCGGACGCACGATCGTCGCCCGGTCGGGAAACGCCTCACGCACCTGCTGTTCACACAGTGCTTTGAGGGGACCGTAGTATCTGCGGATGTTCTCGAGCGTCGGATCGTCCATTGTGGCCAGGGGTGCCGTCTCATCCATGTCGACCTCACCGAAGCTCGCGTAGGCCGAGATCGACGAGACGAAGAGGTACTGGTTGACCGCGTCCTTCAGGAGCTGCGCAGACTGGCGCACGATGCGTGGGACATAGCCGGAGTTGTCGATGACCGCGTCCCACTCCCGGTCCTTCAGGGCCTCGAGGTCACCGTCGCGGTCGCCGCGCAGTTTCTCGAGGTCGGGGAACAGGTGCGGGTTGGTTCGGCCCCGGTTGAACAGCGTAACTGTGTGACCGCGGGAGACGGCATAACGCACCTGGTGCGGGCCGATGAACCCCGTGCCGCCCAGGATCAGGATGCGGAGTGGCTTCTGCGCCCGCGGGATTTTCCCAAAGTAGGTCGAGGGCCGAATGAACATGCCGAGGCCGAGCGCCCCGCCAGTGGCGATCGATGTGTGGAGAAAGTCTCTTCTGCTGGGGGACATGGTGCGATCCTCGCTAATACGGCAGCACTGTGAAGCGCTGCATCACTGTAAAACCGCCAACCTCCGTCCGCCTCGACCCAGGTCAGGTCAATCGCCCGAAACGGGTGCTCCCGGCTTCAGGTCCGGGGTTCGGACCCGGCGGCCGAAGGATCCGCGGCGGTGCCCACCAGGAGCTGGACCGCTCGACCCGAGGCGCCGCGCATGAAGTCCAGCAGGGCGTAGATGAACCAGATCACGCCGCCCATCTCCATGCCCTCTTCCAGTGCGGTCCACATGTTGTAGTGCAGGGAGTTCACCTGCGCGTCCGTGAAGTGCTCTACGCCGACGGCTCCCCCTGTGTAGATGGCCCCGGCGATCAAGAACGCCACGGCCATGGGCCCACGATAGTGCCAGAGGAAGGGAACGTACGCGATCAGTACGGCGCCGAGGAGCGGGAACGCCAACACAGTCCACGAGGTCTCGTCCATCATGGCGTTCACGAGTTCGTGTACGCCGGCGACTTCGTCGATCGAGAGAATGCAGAATCCCAAACCCAGAGCCAGCCACCAGCGGTCCCAGTTACCCGGCTCGCCACGAGTGGCCCTCGCGATGTGTATGAGCAGGATTCCGGCGGCCAGAAGTAGGCCCGAACTGAACCAGGTCCCGAACGACTCTTCTTCGTCCAGGTCGAACATGGCCAACTGCCAGTAGTGGAAGCCGAAGCGTTCCTTGAGACCCAGGCTGTCATTGAAGTTGGCCTGCATGGCGACCAGGTGGAGCGCGAGCAGCACCGCCGCGATGCAAGCCAGGACCGCGGCCACCCGCTTCGGACGTAGCTGGTATTCCCAGGGGCCGTTCATCTGGCCAACATACCGCAGTCCCATACCTGCCGCACGCGAACAAGGGCGGGGCTAGATTCGTCGACGCTCATCTGCACAGGTGCCGATCTGCGAAGTCCATGAACCTGTCCCAGTCGTAGGTCGTGACGTCGTGCACGCCGGAGCGGATGTGATACCCGATCGTCCCCATCACCGCCTGTTCGACCACCGGCATCTCGTTGCTGGGCAGCCCTCCACGTCGAGTAGCTCGTAGACCGGACTCACGTTCAGCGCCGACAGGAACTCGCCCCGCGGATCGCCCACTGGTCCTCCACCGCACTCGCCACATAGACGGCCGGGGCGCGACGAGGGAGATCAGGTCCACCTCGAAGATACGCCGCAGCAACTCCGCCCAGCGGCGGCGGGCTTCCTGGAATCAGCGATCCGCCACCATGCGCCTGACCTCTTCGTCCCGACCTGTCAGTTCCCAGCGAACGAGTGATACCGGAATCACCCCCGCCCCGCTGAACTCATCCATGAAGCCTCTGAGTGTAAACTCGCCGCCGAGTTGCAGGGCCCTCTCCGCCATCAACTTCTCGATCTGGACCTTGCCCGTGATGTAGCTCGTGCCGTACCCGGGTTGCTGCAGGTAGAGATGTTGCTCGCCCCACACGGTGTTGCCGTCCTCCGGCAACCATCCCCGCGGCGTCCACTCAGAGGCGAACTCCACCGCCTCCTGCATGGTCCATTCGTTGGCGTGCATCATCAATCCGCCCAACGCACGAGCAGCACGCTGCGCAAGCAAAATCCAGATGAGTTCCCGGGCGCGGGGCCGGTCGCCGAACAACCCGGCATGCATCATCATCTCTTCCATCCCCGTGGCCAGTCCTTCGGAACGAGCGTCGAAGATGTTGTACAGCGACGGCACGCGTCGGATGGGACTTTCGTGTGGCTCGAATTCCATCGTCGCCAGCTCGATCCAGTGGTGGCCGTGGGTGCGCATGGTGACCGCGTCGCGGTAACTCACCTCGGAGAAGAAGCCGCGGAGTCCGTCCGACGGAGAGAACCGGCCGATCGTGGCGCGCAATGCTGCATCCATGTAGTCGCGGACCGTGACGATCTCCTCGTCCTCGAGGAAACTCATGTACTCGGTGACTGCTGCGTTGAAGACGCGGTCGTACTCGCGGGCGCTCCCCACTCGCGTCAGGCGGGGAAGGTTGCGATTGCGATGTTCCTCGAGTCTGAGCGCCGCATGGGAGCGAGCCAGCTCGCGGCGCATGATGGTTACCTGTTCCTCCCAGCTGAAGGGCACCAGGTGCACGTTGTGGAGGTACCACGTGTAGTTGTCCTTCCCTACCCCTGAGGGCCCCGTCTTGGATGGCGCCTTGTCTTCGAGCCACGTGCGAAACTCTTCGGTGGCCTCGCGCGCAGCCGCAATGGCGGCGTCCAGTTCGCTACTGGTTCCCGACACTCTCTCGGCAAACGCGTCCAGATCCCTAATCTGTCCGTCCATGCTTCGGACGCTCATCATCCAGAGATCGCCGCCGTCGCCAACCAGATTCTCTCTGGCTTGTTCTAGGAGCGGTGGTATGGCACCGATTCGACCGCTGAGTTCGGCAGCGTCTGCCGCCGACAGTGGGTAGTCGTAAGTCCAGAGATCGATCCAACCGTGTATGACGGGTCCTTCGTGGGCCGGCACGTCGCTCTGGGCGGAAAAGATCATCGTGTAAAACGCAGGGTTATTGGCCCACGGCCGCCGCACTCGGTGGTCGAAGTCCAAACCCTTCATCTCCGCCTTGACTATCTGGTGGTCAACCTGTTGTGGCACGGGCCACCCGCTGGGATCGATCGCAGCCAGCCGATTCTGATAGTGGGCCAACTCGCGGTGCTGTTCTGACATCGCGGAGGCAGAGTAGTCGGGGACACCGTCTATGAAATTTGGTTGCTCGAAAGCGCGCCACTCCTCGAACAGCGTGAGGAGGTCTTCGTACCGATCGCTTTGTACTACTTCTCTTGGCGCGCAGCCAGCGGCGAAGACCACCACTGCGGTCAGCGAGATTGGGATTTGGAAAGCTGATGAGCGGACCATTGATCTACCCATTGATCTAGCCTCCGTTCTCTCGTGTAGTACCTGAATTGCAGCAAAACCCGGTCAAGTAGCACGTTTCCCGCACCCACGCGCGAATTGCTTCGCGTCCCCGCACAGCTGGCTGCCCCGGCGGTACCCAAACACCGTCAGGCGTGAATAGGGCAGCATAGCCCGCGGGATCGCGAGCGTTAACGACGGCAACCCATTCTTGCCGACGGCCATCAATAGCATCGGTGTCATTCATGCCGGTTCGTGAAATTGCGGGCCACTTAACGAAAAGGGTTGTATCCGCAGTGCTCACGCGGCGGGCGTTGAGTGTTCGGTGCATGGACGAGGGCGACGCAAGCATGGTACCCGTCGGGGCCTGAGCATTCCGGCTATGATCTGTTGAACTGAGCCGCTGTGTGCTATGGGTATTGTATTGAGATTGGGGGCGTTTAGCGAGTGGCCCACCGGGGGCCGGCGCAGGGGCTAGCCAGAATCGGCCAAGACGCACATCTTGCGACACGTATCGTCGTGCGGCGTGTACCTGATCCATATCTGCAATGAAGACCTGTCCAACCTGTGACAAGCAGTGGCCGGACGAGTTCCGGCTGTGCCCGTCGGACGGCTCGAGCCTGCGCACCAGCTCGTCCGGGACCGATCTCGTCGACTCCATCATCGCCGACCGCTACCACATCTCGAGAAAGCTCGGCGCGGGCGGCATGGGAACCGTGTACCTCGGCGAGCACATCAAGATGGGCCAGCAGGCCGCCATCAAGGTCATCACGCGGGACCTGGCGAGCGATCCGGCCGCCATCGCGCGGTTCACCCGGGAAGCGCGCAACGCCGCCCGTATCAAGCATCCCAACGTCTGCACGATCTATGACTTCGGTGAGACGCCCGACGGCCTGATCTACATGGCCATGGAGTTCATCGACGGGGAATCGCTGGCCGACCTGCTGCAGCGGGAAGGGCGGCTCTCGCCCCATCGGGCGGCGGACCTCCTCATGCAGTGCTGCGATGCGCTGCAGGCTGCGCACGATCTGGACATCGTCCACCGCGACATGAAGCCCGAAAACATCATGATCGCGAAGGCCCGCGACGGGTCGGACGTGGTCAAGGTTGTGGATTTCGGGATCGCCAAGGCGGTGACCGGTGGGCCCGGCCAAACGGTCACGCAGACCGGGTTCATCGTCGGAACGCCTGACTACATGAGCCCGGACCAGGTCTCGGGCCAGATCCTGGACGGGCGCAGCGACATCTATTCGCTTGCCGTGGTGTTCTTCCGGATGGTGACCGGTACGCTCCCGTTCCCGTCGACGACCCCGCAGGAGGCCCTGATGGCGCGGCTCGGCGCCAAGCCCATGAGCCTGAAGGAGGCGCTCCCCGCATCGGAGTTCTCGCGCGAATTGCAGGACGTGCTCGACCAGGCGCTCGAACAGCGCCGGGAGAATCGCTTCGCGACCGCCAGCGACTTCGGAAAGGCGATTCTCGGGGCGGTTGGTGGCGAACCCGACACGGTCATCGAGGGCGTGTCGAGCGTCGCCGAAACGCAGCAGCTGGAGACACCCCAGCCCAGGGAGCGGCCCGGGTCCGTCGCGCCGGCCGCCTCGGCTCGCCCACGGGCGAGGACGCCGGAGACCCCCCAGCCGAGTCCGTCCCCGGTTGGCGCGAAGTCGAAGGCCCCGAAGGTCGCAGCACTCGTGGGCGCCGTCGTCGTGGTCGGAGCACTAGCCGTCGTGTGGCGGGTGACGAGCACCGATTCGACCGCCGGCGACAACTCAGTGGCGGTCGTGGTCGCCGCCGCCGACGACTCGGTGAAGGGGGACGACGACGAGGCCAAGCCCGACGCGACTCCCACGGGCGCCGTGTCCATCAGTGGTCTCCCTGAAGGCGGAACGATCATCGTACTGGGACAGCAAGTCGAGTCGCCGTTCGCGCTCCCCGCGGGGCCGCACGACATCGAGCTCCGTGCACCAGGGTACGAGCCGAAGACGGTGTCGGTCACCGTCGTTGCGGGCGAGCGCATGACCGTGATCTACGCGTCGCGTCGGCTCCAGGAGGCACGAACGCGGACGCGGACGCCGACTCCGCCTACGCGGCCGGCAGGGGCGCCGACGGGCGAGCGTGTGGCCACCGTGGTCCAGAGGCTCGGCGGGATGGCTCCCGGAAACCGACGGCTGGCCATGGGTGAGACCGGTGGCAGCGTGCTGTCAGCGACCTCACCGACCTACGAGGGACGTCACGTGCAGGCCTGGGCGCTGCGCGCCTCGCCGGGTACACGCGTGGACATCACGATGCGGTCCAACGAGTTCGATCCGTTCCTCTACCTCGTGGGCCCGGGCCTGTCACAACCGCTGACCGACGACGACGGCGCGGATGGCAACAACGCACGCATCCGAACCACGCTCGCGCGAGGAGGGACCTATCTCGTGATCGCGAGCCAGTACTCGTCGGGCAGTGCCGGGACCTACACGCTCTCCGTCACGCAGCCCGGCGCCGTGCAGCTTTCGACCAACCGCCGCACGCTCACGCTCGGCCAAACCGTGACCGGGACGCTCACGGGCAACGAAGAGCCGTTTGCGAACCGGCGGGTGCAGGCCTGGTCCCTCCGGGTGGCTCCCGGCACGCGGGTGAAGATCGACCTGGAGTCGGCCGCGTTCGATGCCTACCTCTACGTCGCGGGTCCGGGTCTCGATGATCCAATCGGCGATGACGACGGCGGTGAGGGTACGAACTCGCGGATCACGGCGCTGTTGTCGGAGGGCGGTACCTACACCGTCATGGCGGCGGCGTACGGAAACGATCAGACGGGCCCCTTCACACTTCGGGCGACGGCGCTACCGAGTCTCGCACAGCTCCCGAAGGATGGACGGACGCTCACACCCGGCACCAGCGTCAGCGGAACGCTGCGGGAGACCGACCCGACGTACGAGGGCCGGCACGTCCGCGTGTTCGAGTTGCGCGCCGCGTCCGGAACCCGGGTGCAGATCTCGATGTCGTCGGGCGAGTTCGACACGTATCTCTACCTCATCGGGCCCGGCATCGCCGAGCCGATCACTGACGACGACGGCGGGGACGGTACCAATTCGCAGATCAGCGCCACGCTCACCCAGGGCGGAACGTACTATGTGGCTGCGGGCGGCTACGACGGGGAGGCTACAGGGGCCTACAGGCTCAGCGTCAGCAGGCGGTAAAACGAGCGGTTGACCTGAGACGATTGACGGTCTGCCGCTCACCACTCACTACTCACCACCCGCGACTGACCGCGATCACTTCTCCGTCCGCTGGCGCAGCTCGTCGAACCAGTTCAGCACCATCACCATCTGCTGCGCCTCGCCCTCTTGGCGCGCCGAGGTGGCTGCCCACGGTGGGACCGTAGGCTTACCCGAGGCGGAGAAGCGCGCCATCTTAAGCACGCTGCGAGCCCGGAGCCCCACGTGTCGGATGTGATTGACCGCCTCAGCACTGCTTTAGCCGACCGCTACCGCGTCGAGCGCGAGATCGGCGCGGGCGGCATGGCCACGGTCTACCTGGCGAAAGATCTCAAGCACGACCGCAAGGTGGCGCTCAAGGTGCTGCGGCCTCGCGTCGGATCCCACCCTGGGCATTAGGATTGGCGATTGGCAATCGGGAGTCATGTCCGAAACCGGACTGTCCAAATGGCCGTACGGGAGAGTGCTACTCGGGGCTCGGCATGAGGAGGCTGTGAAGCGATGGCTTTGATCGAATGTCCGGAATGTGGCCGTGAAGTTTCCAGCAGTGCGCTTGCCTGTCCGGCGTGCGCTTACCCCGTTGCGACGGGGACGCCGTCCGAGCCGGTCCGCGCTGTTGCACCACGCAAGATGCGTGACCGAGCCATGCTCGCCGTTCAGATAGGCGCAAGGTTGTTCGTCGGCGCTATGCTCATCGGGGTGGGGGGAGCTATGGAGACATCCTCAGGCGTCCCATTAGCTGCGACGATAGGGGGAATCCTCGTTGCAGTGTCCTCAATCCCAGTTTGGTTCCGCGCGCGGTTGGGGCAACTCGGGAAGGGTAGCGCCGCGCGTCTCGAGGAACGCGTCGCCAGCATGGAGCAACGGCACCCCGAGCAGATGGCAGAGTTGGCAAGGACGCAGGCCGACCAGATCGCGCTACTCGAAGAGCGGGTCGACTTTGCCGAACGACTCCTGACCAAGCAACGCGGACAGATAAACCCGTAGGCGGTAGCCGGCCCGCAGCCGGGCACGGGCGAGACTGTTCTTACGATCCCTTGGGGGCAACCCCACTAGGTTGAGGGGGTGCGCCCCGTGGGTGACGGCTACGGAGCCAGAGCCGTAAGGCCTACTCTACGAGGTTGAGCGGCGTGCGGCCCTTGCCGTTCTTGGCG
>JADFNB010000054.1:0-2141 GCA_022563595.1 Gemmatimonadota bacterium | reverse complement strand
TGTGGGCATCTTCTCAGTAAATGACAGCAGGGTACGCATGTAGCTGAATCAGTCACATATAATGAAAACGACCCTCTCCCGGATGGTTGAACCCAGTAGGAATTTGAATCGCTCCCTCCCAAGTATCGCCCTTGGTACTGGAGGCGTCCAGCCAGTGGATCGAGGATGAGGGGTGTGCCCCGTGGGTGACGGCTACGGGGCTAGAGCCGGGGGCCGTGCTTACTCTACGAGGCTGAGCGGCGTGCGGCCCTTGCCCTTCTTGGCGCGGCGGAAGACCGGCGACACAGGCGGAGGGGGTGACCCTTGAGGATCCGCCACGTCCAGCAGATCCCACAGCCCGTCCGCGATCACCCCGGCATCGGCGGTGAACGGTACCATGATGGGTCCGATTACGAGCATGGAATGGCTGTCCATGACGTACAACACGGTCCGGCCGGTGTCCATCCACGGCGCGATCCACACCCCACGATGCGAAACGGGCGCGGTGTTCATGGGGTGACCTCTGAGGGTTCGCCGGCGCCGTCGATCACGGTTAGTCCAAGCCGTTTCGCCCGAAGGCGAGCTTGGGGAAGAAAAAGGCTTCGCGGCGGCGTAAGAGTGGGTGAGGCGGTAACGGGGTCCCGCCGGTCCAGTTCCTGCCAGAGCTGGTCGGCAAGGACGACATGGTCAACCCCGTGCGGAATCGCGACGGGGGAAATCCCCAGGCGGTTGGTGCTGTCGATCGCGTAGACGACCAGCTCGCCATCCGGCCCGACCCGACCAATTGGTACAGGTCCCCACGCTCACTGCGCGCCCTGGCGCTTCCTCTCGAGGTAGTTCTGGTGGCACTCGTGTGAGCAGTAGGCCGCGTTCCACGTGTTGGGCATGAACTCCTCGCCGCACCCGCGGCACGGCGTTGGCTTGTGCCAGGACTTCCTCGCCTGCAACCGGCGGACCTGGCATGGCTCGCATTCCTTGCCCTCACCTTGGAACTCCGCCCCGCACGTCTTACACGATCGTGGCCACCGCGCTCGACGACAGTCCGCGGCTGATTCCATCTTGCACCCCGTCCCGCGAAGCTTGTCCGCGCTCGGCTCGTCTGGCGCGGCGCCCTCGAGCTCGCCGTCGCGATCCGCTTGCAGCCAGTCGTCCAGCGTGGTGTAACTCTCCGCGTCACGCGCATGGGCCGCGAACTCAAGGGCGTCGAGGGCGATGGCCACGACTACATTGGAAACCGCCCCGTGGTCGTACTGCCACTTCCCGAAATCACGCTCCACGTCGGGCTCGTATTCGTCACCCTCTTGCCAGTGTACGAACTCGTGGATCCGGCGCTCGCATTCCTCGATCATGTACTCGCGGGCCTTCGGGTCTCTGAAAGCTTCCCAAAAGGTCGAATTGCGGGTCTCCGTAGGCTTTGCCCAGTGTTCGAAGCTCTGGAGAAGTCGGCGACGGAACCACTCTCGCACCGTGTGATTGAATTCGGGGGTTCCTTCCGTGTCGTAGATCATCAGGGACACCTCCTGGGGTTGTAGGTGGCCTGTTTCTCTGATCGCCCTATGATACGGTCCTGCGTTACAGCCTGTCAAGTATCTACCCGGTCTAGCGGTTGACGGCTGTGACGGCATTCCGTATCATCCGAAGCATGACACCCGTCAATCTGCGGGTCCGGGAACTCAGGGAGGCCCGCGGCTGGTCTCAGCGAGAACTCGCGCGCCGTGCAGGCGTTCGGGCCGCCACCGTGTCCCACCTGGAGAGCGGAAAGGCAAAGAGTGCCGGCTTTGAGACGCTCGAGAAGCTCGCTGCCGCCCTGGGTTGCGACCCGGGCTACCTTATCGTGAAGAGCGGGGGTACACGATGACCTCGAGCCTAGCAGCAGAGACCGAGCGTGAACCGAGCTGAGTTGCAGATTCTGTCGCGCTTGAGGGAGCGCGAAGCCAAAACCCTGCTTGGGGCCGGTCACCATTGTGGAGCCCAGTACCTCGCAGGCTATTCGGTGGAGTGTGCGCTGAAGGCATGCATCGCTAAGCAAACCCGGCGGCACGACTTCCCTGACAAGGATCTTGCCAGAAAATCGCACGTGCACAATCTGGAACAACTACTCGGACTTACCGGCTTGGAGACCGAGTTTAAGAAAGCACGGGACGAGAATCCGAACCTCGAAG
>JADFNB010000091.1 GCA_022563595.1 Gemmatimonadota bacterium | reverse complement strand
GTCTCCAGCAGCAGCAGATCCCACTGGAAGCTAAGAAACGTCTGGCCTGCGTGAAACAGGGATAGATAGAACAGCCAGAGTGTAAGGAGCACCAGCGCCGGAGCGATGCCCAGAACGACGAGCAGAGAGAGGGCCGCGCCGCCCCAGCAAAGGACGAGCAGGAAGCGGTCACTCGGGTCGAGCCAAAGTAGCGTCGGCACTTTGGTGTAGGCCTCGCTCCCGTAGTGTTGCCGGGCCGCGTCGAGGTAGTCGGCCGCAGGGAGGATGCCGTTGCTCCCAATCAGCCCGATCACCTGCACGCCGAGCGACGCGAACGCGATACAGTAGATGCAACCGAGCAAGCGCAGGAAGAGCCACCGCGTCAGCACGGTTCCTCGGGGCCGTAGGTCGGATCCCCACACCCAGTCCGCCACGCGGGAGGCACCCCGGCGGTGGTCGGCGACGAAGCGATATGCTCGCTCGCTGACGGGCGCGACCAGCGGGATGTGGTTGTATGACCACAACAACCAGCGTCGATCGGCACCGCAGGCCAGTGCTCGGAACACGGCATGCGCGCCACTGGAAACGGTGCCGTCCGGCTCGACGAGGTGAACCGCCCGCTCGAGCCGCTCGGTCGGAATCGACACCCTCACCGCGCCCGCGTCCTGGTAGGGGACGTACTGAATCCGGTCTCCCGTCTGCACTTGCCACCGCGCCACCCACCGGCAGCAGAACGTACAGTCCCCGTCGTACAGCAGCATCGGTCTGTCGGATCGATCGGCCTGACACACGATGACACGGATTCTCCGCGCCACGACCGCCCTCAGCAAGGAGCCGGTTGCGGTGTTACGCCGGTGGTGCCGTGTAACGGTAATAGGGACTAGATATAGCGCGTACAGGAAGCCGGTTGGGGACAGCGGAGCGACTGTGCGATGCGTTCGATGGGTGTCGCCAAGTCGAATCCCGCTGGATTCGCGGTGAGCGAAGGGCCGTTTGTCGGTGTCGGCGCAGAACTTGGGCATGGCGGGGAAGGAAGGGGGCAGCGATGGGGTGCGAGGCCGGCGGTCAGCCGGCCCGCTTCTCGTGCAGAGCCTTGGCGATGGGGCTCAGGCGCATTTTGCCCAGCGTGCCCTCCCGCCGCGGGGCACTGGCCAGGAGGGTGGCCAGCCCGATATGCACCGCGAACCCGGCTGGGTTCGACACCATCACCGTCCCGACCTGTGCGTGGAACCGAGCCGCACCGATGACGTTGCCGTCGTCGGCGCCCCAGAAGATCTTCACCCGCGCGTTGACGCGTTCCACGGCCGTACGGCCCTTGTACCGCCGCTCGAATTGCTTGGTCGCCCGCGGGATCGAGGGGAACCGCCGCAGGTCGATCTCCTGTTTGACCCGCACCGTCAGCCCGTACGTCTTGCCCGCGTTGCAGCGGTTCTGGCTCGGGCACGGCCACCCCTCGTGCATGGCCGGGCAGCGGTACTTCAACGTGCCCCGCGCCGCTTCGTGGCCGATGTAGGCCATCGGGTGACGCACGGGCGGATCACTGACCTTGTCGTAGCAGTACACCGTGCCGCGCTCGTCATGCACGATGTTCGAGTTCCCGTCATGGCCGGGCAGCATCCGCTCCGGCTCGCCGGTCCACAGGGCGCGGTTCTGGATCACCGGCTTGATGCGTGCATCGTGCAATCGCTGATGCACTTTCGTGTCGTCGGCCGCCTTGTCGTAGGCCAACGTCTCGATGCGTCGCGATCCCAGCGGGGATCGACCTTCCGGCAGGTTCGCCTGCGCCTGCTCGACCAACGCCGGGAGTTCTTCGTTGTCGCCACGTTTCGTCGAACTGACCCGATAGGCCAGGATCACTTCGTGCCGCACGTCCACCAACAAGTGGAGCTTGTAGCCGAACCACTCCACCACCTTGGTCACCTTGCCGTCGTCGTCCTTGTACTCCTTCCGTCCGCCCGCCGGCGCCGGCAACGCATCCGGTACATCGGACGCATCGGAGGTGTTCTTCTTCCGGCTCCGCCGCGCGTTCAACCCCGTCGCGTCGCCGGCCGTGTGAGTCCCGAGGTCCGGCACCACCTCCCCCAGCGTCTGGACCATCGTGTCGAACATCTCCCGCAGCAACGAGAGGTGCGGCTCCTGCCCCAGAACCACCTGGAAGCGCGAGATGTTCCACGGCTTCGGAACCCGGGCCTCCGACTCGATCCCGATCAACCAACGCAACGCCTCGTTGCGCCGCAAGTCGGCCAGGCACGCCTCGATCGACGGGTGCCGCAACAACACCGTCAGCAACAGCGTGCCCCAGAGCGTGTGGACCGGGTACTTGTCCTGGCCGTGGCCCCGCCAGTTCCGCAACGCTTCCAGCAGCTTGCCGTCCGGCACCGCGGCCAGGAACTCGCGGATCGTCTTGAGGTTCGGGCTGTCCTCGAGGCAGTCCCACGCGAACAACGGCTTGGTCATCGCGACTCGCATCCGTGCATCTCCGATTTGAAGGGGCCCCCGGATTTCCATTGCCCCATTATACACCGCAACCAATCCCCGTCAAGCCTGAAAATGGTCTAAAAATCGAGAAAAATCGCCTCCCCCTCTCTTGCTGGCGCGCCAGCCCCCCGCCGTGCGGGTAAGCCTCTTCGCCCCCTATCCCCAACTCCCGTCTACGCCCCGGATTGCGCACAGCGCAATCGCCTCCAAACGCACAGGCCTGCCTTGACACTCCGGCCCGCCGGGCCGATAATGCGTCTTGAGGTGCCCCGGCCGTGGCGATAGAAGTCCTAAGTCTCTGTAATGACAGCACTTACTCGGCGTCGATTCAACGGGCGACCGAGGTGCTGGCGGCGGGCGGGCTGGTGGCTTTCCCGACCGAGACGGTGTACGGCATTGGGGCCAATGCGGCTGACCCCGACGCGATCCGGCGACTCCGCGAGCTCAAGCAACGGCCCGCCGACAAGCCGTTTACCGTGCATGTCGGCCGGCAAAGCGACGTCGACCGGTTTGTTGCGGATGTGTCGCCGATTGGCCGGCGACTGGTGGCCAAGGCCTGGCCCGGCCCGCTTACGCTCGTCTTTCCCGTGCCGGACTATCGCGCCGCCGCCGTGGCCCGCGAGATCGACGCCGGGCAGTTGAGCGCGATCTACCATGACGGCACGGTCGGACTGCGGTGCCCGGACAGCCAGCCCGCGTGCGACCTGCTCACCGGTGTGACCGTGCCCGTCGTCGCCGCCAGCGCCAACCCGGCCGGCGGACAACCGGCGCTCTGCGCCGACGAGGTGCGCGAAGCGTTCGAGAACTATCTGGACTGGGACGTCTACCTGCATCGATAGATAAAAAAAACGCGCCGGAGATTTTCTTCGGCGCGTTTTCTGATTCATAGCTATTTCGGGGCTATTCTTCCCATCCCACACGATGAATCTGATCGGCGGAGATGAAAATCGCTGCAAATCCACTCGAACCCATGTGGACCCTGGGGAAACCCTTGCGCGTGGCCTCTGTTCGAACATAGTAGAACGGCTCTTCGATTCCATCTGGCGTCAGCACGCGAACGGCGCTTTCCAAGGCGCGGCGTTCCCTGGCAACCTGCGAACCCATCGAAAC
>JADFNB010000053.1 GCA_022563595.1 Gemmatimonadota bacterium | reverse complement strand
CGTTTACGGCGTGGACTACCAGGGTATCTAATCCTGTTTGCTCCCCACGCTTTCGCGCCTCAGCGTCAGCACCGGCCCAGCGAGCCGCCTTCGCCACAGGTGTTCCTCCCGATATCTACGCATTCCACCGCTACACCGGGAATTCCACTCGCCCCTACCGAGCTCTAGCCAAGCAGTCTCAGGTGCAGCCCCGGAGTTGAGCCCCGGGATTTCACACCTGACTTACCAAGCCGCCTACGCGCGCTTTACGCCCAGTGATTCCGGACAACGCTTGCACCCTCCGTATTACCGCGGCTGCTGGCACGGAGTTAGCCGGTGCTTCCTTTGGAGGTACCGTCACCCCCGGTCGAACCGGGTATTCGTCCCCCCTGACAGTGGTTTACAACCCGAAGGCCGTCATCCCACACGCGGCGTCGCTGCGTCAGCCTTGCGGCCATTGCGCAATATTCCCCACTGCTGCCTCCCGTAGGAGTCTGGGCCGTATCTCAGTCCCAATGTGGCTGATCATCCTCTCAGACCAGCTACGCGTCGTCACCTTGGTGAGCCGTTACCTCACCAACAAGCTGATACGACGCGAGCCCCTCCTCCGGCGCCCGAAGACTTTCATATCGCAACCAGGTGATCGCGATACAATACGCGGTATTACCCGGCCGTTAGGCCGGCTATCCCCCACCGAAGGGCAGGTTGCTCACGTGTTACGCACCCGTCCGCCACTAACTTCGAAGAGCAAGCTCTCAGAAGTTCGTGCGACTTGCATGTGTTAGGCACGCCGCCAGCGTTCGTCCTGAGCCAGGATCAAACTCTCCAATAGAGTCTTCCACTGCTCAATCGAAACGACAGTTTCGTCGTCCAAATCACGTTCAGAGTACTTACATCCCTCACGGTCGGCCGTCTGATCGACCGCCGTTGTTTGCGGGACCGCACTCCACAATCCTCCCAAACCGTCAGTTGTCAAAGAGCGAAAACTTGGGCCCGGGAAAAAAACTTCCCGGCTAGCATTGTAGTCTAGACACGCTAACGACCCCAGTCAAGGGGCATAACCGGCCTATTTTCTAGGGGTTTACCGGTCTCGGGACTCGCGGCTACGCGCCATTGCCCGAGGAGTGTAGCAGGTCGCGAACCGTCTGAACCAGCGTGAGCGGATGGGCGGGCTTGCGCAGGTACGCCCCGATCCCCAACTGGCTGAACCGCTCGGCCACCGCGGAGGGGTCGTCGGGGCTCACCAGCACGATCTGGGCGTCAGGGTCGAGACGCCTCACCTCCCGCACCACCTTGCCCGACGCGCTCTCGCCCAGCGCCGCCTCGAGCACCATCGCCGCCACCTCGTCGCGGTGGGCCTGGTAGACCTCGAGCCCGCGCTCAGGGGTCGCGGCGGTCAGCACGCGCATCCCGGCGTGCTCCAACGCCGAGCGCGCCTCGGCCAGCACGCGGTCCTCGTGCTCGATGATGAGCACCGTAGCGCGCGGCGCCCGGGTCGCTGCCGTCCCGGCCGCGCCAGCCGTGCCGGTGCCGGCATCCGTAACAGGTTGCGTTGTCTGTTCACGCCTCACCAGCCACTGGTACCCGCGCAGCGTGCCATCGGGGTCGCGTCGACACGAGGCCGAGACGCGCCCTGGGAACCTGTGCCCATCGGCCGCCCGGAGCTGCACCTCCAGATCGTGCACGCTGCCACCCTCGGCCATCTGCTGCTGGAAGGTGCGGATGTCGTTGGCATTGGGGAGCAGCTCGCGCGCGTCCATGCCGATGAGGCCGTCCGGACCGTAGCCGAACAGCGCCAGTGCCGCGGCGTTGGCCTCGACGATCTCGCCTGCCCGGGTGGTCAGGTACACCGCGTCCCAAGACTGCTCGAACAGCGAGCGGTAGCGCGCCTCACTCTCCCGCAGCGCCTCTTCCGCCGCGCGCCGCCCTTTGACGTCGCGCACGACGGCGAGCACGTACTCGTTCTCCCCGTCGGTGTGGTGCGCCACGGTCACCTCGACCGGGAAAGTGCTGCCGTCGGTCCGCCGATGGATTCCGCCGTCTAGGATGAGCGGGCGTTGTGTGTCCCGGGTCTCGGTGAACTGGCGATCCAGTTCCGCGGGTGGCAGGACCTGGAACTCGAGCCCCAAGCCGCGTACCTCGTGTCCGATCAGCTCCTCCCGCGGCCGCCGTAGCCAACGGCACGCCGTTTCGTTGACGTCAATCAGCCGGCGGCTCCTGCCGTCGGTGATGAAGATCGCTTCTCCCGCTTCATCGAGGAGCGGGCGGAAGCGACGCAGCGTGGCCTGCCCCTCGTTGCTCTCATTGCGGCGGGCTGCCAGCTCGGTCTTTGCCTTCTCCAGGTCCGCCGACCGTTCGGCCAGCAACCGCATCGCCTCGGCCTCCCGGTCCAGGAGTGCTTCCTCCGAGCGCTTGTATCGCGTGACGTCGCGTGCGATGATCGTTGCCGAGACGACGCTGCCGCCCCGCAGATTGGGGGAGATTCGGCACTCGTACCAGGCGTCCGCATCGTGTTGCTGGATGCCGTGAAGTTCATGACCGTCGGCGCACCCGCTGGCAAAGACCCGGGCCAGACACTTGCGCACGACGGCGTGCTGGTCGGGGAAGATCCAGTCATACAGATCCGAACCTATGACATCCTCTTCGCCGCGCGGTCCCACAGGGCGGTTGACGTAGAGCACCGTGCCGTCGGCGCTTACGATGAAGACGAGATCGGGGGGATACTCGGGGAGCCCCTCCACATGGGTCGGGGGTGGCTCCGACCGCAACGGTGGAGCGTCCGCGGGCGCCGAGTCGTCCGTAGCGGCCAGAGCGGGGATCGCCCGCGTGGCTCGAGGCCCCACCTCACCGCTATTGGCGGGAGCGGTCTCGGCGACCTGACGCTGCGCGAACAGGTGGCTCGGCGTCGGCCGACTCACGCGCGGCCGCCGCGGCGGCGGCTCAGCGAAAGATCCCTCAGACACCGGTGCCTCGGCATTCACGCTTCACGAGTATTCTCTGTCACCTCCAGAGAGCTTCGCCACGGTGGAACTCGGCCGGATTGTGTAAATAAGCAAATCATGTGCCTAGTAGGACGATCAGTAAGTTACTGTGCCGCAACGTCTTATAGATACCGTCAAACAATCTGCATGAAGTAGGTTGCGAACCCGCACCGCATTTCGCAACTGTGGGAGTTCGGTTTCGCCTCCCATCTCTCCTAGTCTTGGTCTCCCTGGTAGAGAATGCGATAGATCCGTCCCCCGCGGTCATCGCTCACGTAGAGCGAGCCGTCCGGTCCCTGGGCCAACCCGGCCGGGCGATGTGCCGCCCCGCGTGGTGAGACGCTCTCGCCGGCGAACCCGTCGGCGAATACCCGGTAGGTGCCCGCTGGCTCCGCGTCGGCGAACGGCACGAACACCACGTTGTAGCCGGCCTGTGGCATGGGAGCGCGATTCCACGACCCATGGAACGCGATGAAAGCGCCGCCCCGGTATGCGGCGGGAAACTGGTCTCCCGTATAGAACAGCAGCGCGTTCGGCGCCCAGTGGGCCGGGAACGTCATCGCCGGACCGTTCATGTCTTCGCACCGTCCCTGGATCGTTCCGTCGCCGCCGTACTCCGGGGCCAGCACCTTCCGGTCGAGTTCAGGCTCGTAGAAGCAATACGGCCAGCCGAAGTTGGCTCCCTCGGTGATGCGTACCATCTCTTCGGCCGGCTTCTCCGCGCTTTGCCGCTCGTCGAACAGGTCCGGCCAGAGCTGGGCCAACTGGTCCCGGCCGTGTTGCACCCCGTAGAGGATGCCCGTACGCGGGTGGATGTCGAGCGCGAAGGTGTTCCGGAGCCCGGTGGTGTAGTGCACGCCGTCCGGTTGCCGCTGTCCGGTGGGCTCGAGGGGGAAGCGCCACACCCCGGCGCGGGTCTCGAGCTGCGGGCAGGGGTCGAGCCCTTCTATGCCAGGCTGGCGCCCGCGGCCTGCCTGACAGGCGTTGGACGCCGAGCCGACGTTGACATACACGAAGCCGTCGCCGATCGCGAAGCCTTTGGCGGCGTGCCCGCAACAGTCCGGGAGGCCGGAGACCAGGGTGTCCGGTGGCCCCGCCGGGTCCAGCGCGCCCTCCGGCCACGGATACCGAAGGATCGCGTTGTTCGCACCGAAATAGACGTAGCCGCCGTGGAGCCTGATGCCCGTTCCGCCCGCGGCGCCGAACCGCCGCACGATGTCGGCAGTTCCGTCCCCGTCGGTGTCGCGCAGGATGGCAAAATCGGCCTGCCCCGGGCCGCCGCGCCTGCTGCGGTCGAGGGCCACGAAGACGTCACCGTTGGGCGCCACCGCAATGTGCCGTGCAGGGCCGACGTCGTCAGCCACCACCAACGCGCAGAAGCCTTCCGGCAGGATGAGACCGGCGTTGTCTGGCGCGCACGCCGGCTGTCGGGATTGAGCCCGGGCGGTGGTAGGCACAGCAGTGAGCGCCGCTGCGAGCAGACCGGTGCCGCAGACCGCGCGTAGGAGACGGGAACAACGCATGGGATATCCTCGCAAGGGAGAAGCTGTGTACACCGCACCGCCGCGGAAGTAGATGGCGGCATCGCGGTTCACATGGGGAGTAAAAGAACACCAATCGTGGTGAGGCGCCATCATTAGCGGGCGAGACGCATAAAAAGAGAGAGCCGGGCAACGTTCCCGGCTCTCCCGCAGCGACGTGTCCCGGGTATGCTCCGCGGCGGTCTCGAATATTAGGAGTGGTCTGAGTGTTCCGCGACGACCCCTAGACAGGCGCTTCGTCGAGTAAGCACAGCAGGATATGTGCCACTAGGGACTGTAACCCAAGGTCCGGCAGTGCGGCCTGCCGGCGGCGCCCCCGTCCTATACCCGGGTTTCCAACGCGGGTTCGGCCAACCGTTGCCGCAGAATCGGGTGGGTGGCCCAGACCCGCCAACCCATGGCCACCACCGCCAGCAGATTACCGATGCCGACCGCCGGCCAGCCAAGCGTGCCGAGCACCCACCCGCTAGCCGGCCCGATGGTTCCCAGGAAGAGTCCCTCGAGGATGATGAACGCCAGCACGGCGGCGAGCCACCAACCCGGCGATTCCTGGACTGCCTCTGCCACCCACACGAACGCCACGCCCACCGCCCAGAACGCCAGTACGTGGAGCATGGTGTAGGCACCGACGATGGCCAGGTTCACTTCGACGGCCGCCGCGTCGGTGGCGCCCAGGAAGACCGCCGACCCCAATGCGGCCGGCGTGTAGAACGGCTCGCCGGTCACGACGTCCACCAGCAGGAACCACAGCGCCACGGCCCCGGCTCCGAGGAGGCCGGTTCCGAGCCCCTTGAGCAGGACCGGGTAGCGTTCGAGCACTCGCATGCCGAGCGGGCTCTCGCTGTCCAAGGCACGGTGGAGGTAGGTCATCATCGCCATCCCCCCAAGGAGATTGGCGCCGAGCACGTGGACCCACGGCAGCGCGTTCAGCAGGTCGACCCCGTGGACCAGGCGACCACCATAGTACACGGCGTTGAGGACGCCGATGCCCACGACGAGGCCGCTCATGAGCCGGGGCTCGAGGCCGAGGGTCCGCAGGAAGACGACCGTGACCACCCCGATCACGCCGAACGCCGCTAAGTGGAGCGACGTATAGATCGCGACCAGGCGCATCGTGGGGCCGGCGTACGCCTCTCCGAGCCACAGGCTACCGAGCCGCGCCGGCGTCTCGAATGCGGCACCGGCCGCGAGGTCCGTCGCCAGGAACCAGAGGGCGACGACGAGGCCGGCGACAAGTCCACCTAGGGCCCCGCAGGTGAGGAGACGAGAGGGAGGTTGGTCACGCATGGGTCACCCCGGATCGGGTTTCGACGCACCGCCGCACCACCCGTCTGCCATGAGTAGGAAACAGGCGCCCGGAACGACCGGCATGACGGGTACCTTGGCGAACGTCTATGCGGCTTCCTCGAACAGGGCTTCGGCCTGCCGTCGCTTGGTCTCGCCGGGCGTCGGTGGCATGCGGTCCCCTTCACGTGTACTGGTCTTGTCCGCGGCCGTGACCGCAACGGTTGCGGCGCAGATATGGAACGAAGATAGGACGGGTGCGTTCTGCCCGGTAGATGACCCCGCGGGCCCTCCACGATTCGAGTCGACCCTTGCCGCGCCCCCGCCGCCGGGACAAGATTGCGGCCAATCATTCTCCTGGGTGCTCGCCATGACCCACAGCCCCGCTTCCCCCTACGCCGACGCCGCCCGCACGGCACGCGGCGGCGCGCGCCGGCACCAGAGCGTCGATTGGAGATTCTGCTGATGCCGGAGTATCGGACGCACGAGCACGACGTGTTGGTGATCGGTGGAGGCGGAGCGGGTTTGCGTGCGGCGATCGCCGCCGCCGAGACGGCGCCCGCCTTGAGCGTGGCAGTGGTTTCCAAGGTTTATCCCATGCGAAGCCATACGGTTGCGGCGGAGGGGGGGGCCGCCGCCGTCATCAAACCCAGCGACTCCCTGGACGACCACGCCTACGACACGATCAGCGGCGGCGACTGGCTGTGCGACCAGGACGCCGTCGAGGCCTTCGTGCGCGAAGCCCCGCAGGAAATGCTGCGCCTGGAATACTGGGGCTGCCCCTGGAGCCGCGAACCGGACGGCTCGGTGGCCGTGAGATCGTTTGGCGGCATGAAGACCGAGCGCACGTGGTTCGCTGCCGATAAGACCGGATTCCACATGCTGCACACGCTGTTCCAGACCTCGCTCAAGTACCAGACGATCACACGCTACGACGAGTGGTTCGTCACCGCGCTCCTAGTGGACGATGGCCGTTGCGTCGGCGCAGTGGCGATCGAGTTGGCCACCGGACAAGTTCAGGCCGTCCTCGCCAGGGCCGTGATCCTCACCACCGGCGGATGTGGCAAGGTTTTTCCATTCACCACCAACGCCAGCATCAAGACCGGTGATGGGATGGCACTCGCCTACCGCGCTGGCGTCCCGCTCAAGGATATGGAGTTCGTCCAATATCATCCGACCGGCCTCCCCTTCACCGGCATCCTCATCACCGAGGCCACGCGTTCGGAGGGAGGCTGGCTGCTGAACAAGGACGGGTACCGGTACCTCCAGGACTACGATCTCGGTACACCGGAACCGCACCCCGTGCTCCGCTCCATGGAGCTGGGCCCGCGGGATCGGCTCTCGCAAGCCTTTGTCAAAGAAGCCGCGTTGGGCCGTACGATTGCCACGAAGCACGGCGACGTCGTCCACCTGGATATCCGCCACCTCGGAGCGAAGGTCATCGAGACGAAGCTGCCTTTCGTTCGGGAGCTGTGCCTCAAGTACGAACACCTCGACCCGGTGAAGGAACTCATCCCGGTGCGGCCGGTCGTGCACTACTTGATGGGTGGGGTACACACCGATATCCGGGGCGCGACGCCAATGGAGGGACTCTTCGCTGCCGGCGAGACGGCGTGTGTGAGCATCAATGGCGCGAATCGGCTGGGGTCCAACTCCCTAACCGAGATTCTGGTATTCGGCGCGCGTGCCGGCACCGCTGCAGCCGAGTACGCCGCCGCAAGCCGGCCAGCGTCCCGCTCCAGCGTCATCGCCCAGGTGGCTGATGAGGCGCGACGGTTGAGGGAACGGTTCCTCGACAAATCCGGAGGGCGGGAGCGCCTCGCGACCCTGCGAACGGAAATGCAGCAGGCAATGGAGGAGGGTGCCGGGATCTACCGGGATGAGGCCGGGCTGGTCGCGGCCGCGGAGACGATCCAGGTGGTGAAGGATCGGTTTCCCGACGTCAGGTTGGACGATCGCAGCTTGACGTTCAACACGGAACTCGTTACGTGCCTCGAACTCGCCAACATGCTCGACGTGGCTGAGACCATAATCCATTCAGCGCGGGCGCGCGAGGAATCCCGGGGTGCACACGAGCGGACTGACTATCCCGCGCGCGACGACGACCGGTTCCTGGCCCACTCGTTGGCATGGTACTCGCCGAACGGGCCACCGAGAATCGAGTATCTCCCCGTCACGATCACGCGGTGGCCGCCGGCCGAGCGCGTGTACGGAGGGTGAGCGACATGCCCGACACGGTTACACTGGAAGTCCAGCGCTACCGGCCGGAAGAAGAAACAGGGCCTGCGTGGCAGCGCTATGAAGTGCCGTTCCGCCCGGAGTGGATGGTCTTGGACGCCCTCAACTACATCAAAGATCACCTGGATGGAACGCTGTCGTACCGTTGGGCCTGCCGGATGGGTGTGTGCGGGAGCTGCGGGATGCTCGTGAACGGCGAGCCGGTTCTCACGTGCGCCACCTATCTGGAGGAACTCCCCCACGGGTCGATTCGCGTCGAGCCGCTGCGCGGGTTCCCAGTGATTCGCGACCTGATCTTCGACCTCACCGACTTCCTGAACAAGCTCAAGCGCGTGAGCCCGTGGCTCGTCCGCAAGAAGGAACAGCCCGTAGCAGACGGTGAGTACCGGCAAACTCCGGACCAGCTCGCCGAGTACAAGCAATACAGCATGTGCATCAACTGCATGCTGTGCTATTCAGCGTGCCCTATCTACGAGTTGGAACCGGAGTTCATCGGGCCCGCGGCCATTGCGCTGGCGCAGCGGTACAATCACGACTCGCGTGACGAAGGGGTACAAGCGCGCATGGACGTCCTCTCGCAGCACGACGGGATCTGGGCGTGTACCTTCGTGGGCGAATGCTCGGCGGTATGCCCGACGAACGTGGATCCGGCAGCCGCGATCCAACGCTACAAACTGTCGGCCACGCTCGACTGGGTGAAGTCCACAGTGCTGCCCTGGGGGAAACGGTGAATCCAGATTATCGGCCGTATCATCCCAAGTGGCACCGCACGCCGATACCCATCTTCTGGTGGGTGCGGAAGCGCGCCTACCTGAAGTTCACCGCCCGAGAGCTGACCAGCTTGTTCGTCGCCTACTCTGCTGTCCTGCTCATGGTGCACGTGCGCGCCGCCGGAGGCAGCGAGGAGGCGTACGAGCGGTTCATCTCGTGGCTGCAATCGCCGCTTGTAGTGGCGTTGCATGTGGTCGTATTCATCGCGTTACTCTGCCACACGGTTACGTGGCTCAACTTGGCGCCCAAGGCGATGGTCATCCGGCTAGGCGGGCGGCGACTGCCCGACGCCGCAATCGTGCTCGGACACTATGCTGCGTGGCTTTCCGTCTCGGGCCTGCTCGCCTGGGTGCTCGTGGGAACCTGAGCATGCGGCGCTCGCAAGAACCCGGCCTGTGGGCGCTGTTCAGCGCCGGCGGCATGCTCGCCGCCCTCGTGCTCCCGGTGCTCGTGGCGGTGTTGTGGATTGCCGCGCCGCTCGGGTGGGTGGAGCTCCCTACGCATGCTAACCTCCGAGCGCTGATCGGCCACCCGCTGACCCGGCTTGTTCTCTTCGCAGTGGTGAGCCTCGCCTTGTTCCACTGGGCGCACCGGTTCCGCTACACTTTGTATGACGGGCTCCAGCTCTATCACCTCAACCAGCTGATTGCGATTATCACCTACGGCACCGCTACCGTGGGCACGATGGTGACAGGATACGCCTTGGTGGTGTTTCCCTGAGCGCCCCCGGGGCGAACTCGCTCTTTGCAGGAGAACGGCTCATGTTCGAGCTGAAAAAGCTGTCCCCGGACGCGGTCGAGTCCGCGCTGGAGAAAGCCCAGCGCTACCGTTTACTCAACGAGCCGCGGGAAGCGGCTAGCATCTGCCGGGACGTGCTCGCAGTGGATCCCGCCAATCCGCGCGCCATCGTGACCCTCCTCCTCTCGATCACCGACGGCTTCGCGGCACACCAGGGCGGCGAGGTCGCGGCAGCACGGGAACTGTTGCCCCAGCTCGCAAGCGAGTATGAGCGGCACTACTACGCGGGCATCATCAGCGAACGCCGGGGCAAGAGCATCCTCGACAAGCGCGCGCCCGGCTGCGGACCGATCGTCTACGATTGGCTGCGGGGCGCGATGGAGTCGTACGAGAAGGCCGAGTCGCTCCGTCCGCCCGGCAACGACGAGGCGATCCTACGATGGAACACGTGCGCCCGTCTCATCCAGCAGCACGACGACATTCGCCCAGCCCCGCTCGAGCGGGTGGACACGATGCTGGAATAGCACGTTCCCGGTTGGAAAGCCGGGCTCGGCGGCCGGCCCGAAACCCCGCATGATTCCCAGGGTTTCGGTTTTTCTTGCGTCAGCAGGAAACAGCCCGGCTTGTCACCGCAAACGTCACCGCGATTCCCGGAGCCTCGACCGCCGGTTCCACCGCGCCGTGCCCCCCATGATGGCCAGCCCCTACTATGGAAAGATCTTGATCGCCCGCGCCATGCCCTCGGAGCCAGGCGCCCCGGTGAGCGGCCCGTTGCACTCGACCATCAGCCGCGCGAAATCTTCCGGACCCTCGTGCCGGCCGGCCGTGACCTTCTCGAACACCATGATCATGTTCAGTCCGCGTGCGGCGAGGTCCTCTCCCTCCCGGTACGCGAGCGTCCCGTTGCCATGCTCGTCCACCTCGATGTCCCCGAGGCTGTACCACTGCGAGATCAGCCCGGCGACGTCATCGAACGGCGGCGGGTTAGAGACGATCCCCTGTTGAGGATCCCCGTCCACGAACATCATGGACATGTACGCCGGGATGTCGATCTCGAACAGGAACGCCTCGTACCCCGTCTCCGAGGTGGGGAAGTTCACCACCTCCACCCGCACCTGTCCCTGCTCCCAGTCCCCGACCACGTAGCCCCGGGCTCCAATCAGCGGCCGGTCGACGTACGTGCGCCGCACCGTTCCCTCATTGATCTCCGACACGCCGCGCTGGGCCAGGAGCGCAGGCATGGGTAACAACGCGGTCGCGAACGCAACTGCCAGGATCGGGATGGCCTTCATGGGTTCCCTCCTTGCTCAAAAGGAATTTGCTTTCCCCTGTCCGAAGTATGTCCCGTGGTATTGGTGGTGTCGAGCCGCCCGGATTGAGGTTGAGGGGTGCCCCGTGGGTGACGGTCAGTCCCAGCCGTTTCGCCCGAAGGCGGGCGCGGGAAAGAAGAAGGCTTTCGTTGTCGAGGTCGTAGTCCTCGACGGCGACATGGAAAATCAACATCCGTGCGGGTCCTGTCTCGACCTCAAACCTGTTGGTCTCGCCGGTAGGACAGCCGGGATCTCGGATCCCCGATCGCGTGAAAAGGCTTCACTAGAGACCCCTCTTGTCACCCGGAACGTCACCGTCGGTCAGGCGGCACTCGAGATGAGCAGAGCTCTGCCGACCTAACAGGCGGCAGGGCTTAGACTTAGGGAGCGCGCCCGCCAGGACTCGAACCTGGGACCCACGGCTTAGAAGGCCGTTGCTCTGTCCAGCTGAGCTACGGGCGCCTGTCGGGGAAGTTCAACGGTCCCCTACCCTTGCGCAAGCGATCCGCTGCCCGTTGCGACTCCCCGAACCACCTCCTGTGGTCACTTTTGTGGGCATTAGATACGTCCCCCTGGGGCGATCTACACCGGATCGACGCGCGGTGGCCTACGCTACGCTGACCGCGACACCTACTTGGTCTTGGGGGCAACTCCGATAGTGCCTGAGGCCCCGTGGTCCCAGATTGATCTCAGGGGACGGACTTCGGGCCAGCATTGTGGTGCCAGCCCAGGTTTCATACATCCGCAATACATTCGGCGACTGCCGAGGAAGGCTCTGGCTGCTCGCGCTGGTTCTGGTGCTCGGTCTCGGTTCGATCCCTGATCGTGTGCTCACGCAACGCCTGTCGCCTGCCACAGAAAAGACGTCATTGGGTGTGTGGAGTGGTGTCTCTTTCGATTCTCCTGGAGGCCCACTCCTTGGGCGGGTGCGGAATCGTGAGTTCTTCATTGTCGGTATTAGGTACGGACGTATGCTGGCGGAGTCCAGGCGTTTCGCTCTCGAGTACGTTCTCGACGTCATTCCTATCGCGATCATTACCAAGAACCCGACCGAGGAAGACATTCTGGCGTTGGCCCCGGCGATCTACCAACACCCAGAGTCCATCTTAGATTCGCCCCTTGGGCGGAACGTCTATGGGGCTGGTGTTGCACCGATCGGGCTTCAAGTCCACGTCGGGCGCAGTGACTTCGTCAGCCTATTCGGCGGAGCCACCGGGGTTCCTCTACTTCTCGGAGAACGTGCCCGTGCCCAACGCTCGCAAGTTCAACTTCACCGTCGACGCCGGTGCAGGGATCACCGTCATGGCCCGATTCGCGGTGGGGCTCCTGCTGGGGTACAAGTTCCATCACCTGTCCAACGCGTCTACGGCCAAGACGAATCCCGGTCTGAACGCCAACCTCTTCTACGTCGGGTTCACCAGACGGGGGGCGGCGCCTGCTTGCGCTGGCCGCTTGTGTCCACGTACTCCATCTTATGAAGTGCCGCAGCAGGAGAGATAGCGCCGTGCCTGAGCGCGCCACGGCCGCCGGCCGCTGATCTTCCGCATCGCCCGTTCTCGTCTACCTGCAGCTGAGTGCCGACTCAGCGTGCCGCCTAACATGCCTTGAGGCCGTGTGAAAGCTCACTGTCGCGCTTTTGATCTAGCGGATCACCGGTTCCGGTGGCAACTTCTGTCAGGGAGACGACCTAGTTGGCGTTCGACGGCGTGCCGGAGTCTCCGGTCCGCGTGAAATGCGCCAACCTCCTGTGGCACACGCTGCATACGGCTCTCGATAACACCGACCGGAAAGTGACGCCCGAGTGACGGACGACGGATTCCAGCGGGTTGCGACCCTGACCGATTTGCCGGAGCAACACCCGATCGGCAAGTCCCTCGCGAATGGGGAGAAGATCGTCCTGATCCGCTTCGGGAGCGAGGTGTACGCGATTCAGGAGTGCTGCTCGCACGCCGATTTCCCGATGGAAGACGGCGAGATCGTGGACGACTATGTGATCGAGTGCGCGCTCCATGCGGCGCAGTTCGACGTCCGCGACGGCAGCGTGATCGCCGAGCCCGCCTGGGAACCTCTCCGGACCTATGAGGTGAAGGTTGCAGGCGACGCGGTTCTGGTTCGCCCGCACAGCGCCCGGGATGCTAAGGAGTAGAGACCGAAAAGAACTGATCCCAAGTGCCGAACATGCCAGGTTGGCGTGGCGCTGTTTCCCGGTACCAGTTCCGATTGCCGGCCTCCTTGGCTCGGGTGCACGGCGTTGGGAGCTGGTCTTCTGAGTCCCGACCAAGCGGGCGCCTAACAGGCGCCGAGGCCGTTTGAAAACTCACTACGACTGAAAAAAGCAGGCCGGCGTCAGGGGATCAACGCAGCATTAACGGACGATCAACGACCGTGGTCGCCTGATGAACGTCAAACGCCACATACTTCGTCGTTCGCTTCATGAGAGCCGCTCCTGAACCGTTGATCCTGTCGAGGGTATAACCAGAAGTAGCTCAATCGGCGCAATCCCTGTTCAGGCAAGGCCAGCCATGAGATCGCTCCCCGCACGCTTGGTCACCACGTCGCTCGCCGTCCTCCTTTCCGCAACCGCCGGAGCCTGCGATCGCGACGTCAGTTCTCCAGACCAGACCCTCGATGTCTCAGCGGACGCGTTCCTCGGGCACTACACCTATGTCGTCACAGATCCTTGCGCGGTAACGCAGCCAGGAAAGGAACCAGCGTCCGTGCGCTGCATTGGTTCTGCGACCGTTTTTGCGGGTGGCCTCGCCATTACAACGGTTGTCGGCGATAGCATCTTCGGTGTATACACCGATCAGGCGGCGGAATTCCGCGTCGAGGGTCAGGTCCGCGGTACCCTAGTCACGTTTGCCATTCGGGGACGTGTCCTGAAACAGGAGCACGAGGGAACGATTGACGGCATTAATGTGCAAGGTGATGCCGTGGTGTGGTACAGCGGGATTCGGCAGGCGAAGTATCCCTTTCGAATGGTCCAAGTAGAGCCTCTCGGGTCTCGTCGCTGATCTTCCGCATCGCCCGTTCTCGTCTGCCTGCAGCTGAGTGCCAACTCAGCGTACCGCCTGACACGCTGAACGCTCATACGGCGCGGCAGCCCTACGACCGGATCGTTGGGCTGGGTAGGAAGGGAGGCTCGGATGGGGGAAACGGTCTCGGGCGAAACTCACGGAGAGCGGCCGTCGAATTCGCGTGCAAGCCAGCAGGTGGTGCGACACCCGCGGCGAGTGCCAGCGGACCTCGAGATTCTTCTACGAAGGCCGTCTCACCCATGTCACGCCAGACACCGTGCGTGCGCGGACGGAATCGTCGGCGATCTCCTCGCCCTCGAGTACCCCATTCGCTGAGGTACCGCGCCGCGGGCGACCACGACCTCCTCCAACGTTGTCCGGCGTGCGCCGGCGGATTGCCGCCGGGGCGGATGACCGCACAGCAAAGAGCCGGGTCACGTATGCGCCCCCGACGTAACCGATGGTCTCCTCCATGCGTAGTTTGGGATATGGCGAATCGCAAGCGTGACCAGCGTTCCAAGACCGATCCACGGAAGCGGGCGTCGCGGTACACGAAAACCGTAGGAATGGCTCCGCACGTCGGCCGCCGCTACGTCACCGGGGGAAAGGTGCGGATAGTGTGGGCCGAGCAGTCGTCCCCAACCCCTGGTCCCCCGCCCCGTCCGACGGACGACACGTCGCTGACCGACGCGATCCGTGCCGTAGCAGTCGCGCTCCTCGATCTGGCCGACCGGCTCGCTGACCGCGTCGCACGGATTCTCCGCTGGAGGGACCCGTCATGACATCTTGCGTTGGTGATTGTCCCATGGAGCGGTTGTGAGCGAGCTCGCCGGACGTCTCGATGCCATCTGGATCAAGCGGGCCGCTCGCGGACCGATGGACGCGGTCGAGCGGGTCCGCGCCGTGCCCGAGCGCGGGCTGGAGGCGAACGCCAACCAAGGCGGCAAGCGGCAGGTGACGCTCATCGAGCGCGAGGTGTTCGACCGGCTGCGCGACGACCTGAGCCCCGCGGTCGATCCCGTGCAGCGGCGCGCCAACCTGATGGTAAGCGGCGTGCGCCTCGCCGAGACGCGCGGCAGGGTGCTGCGGGTGGGGTCGGTGCGGATTCGGATCCACGGGGAGACGAAGCCGTGCGAGCGGATGGACGACGCCGTGGCGGGATTGCGTGAGGCGCTGACACCCGAGTGGGGCGGTGGGGTATACGGTGAGGTGCTAGACGAGGGTGAGATCGCCGTCGGCGATGCCGTGCAGTGGGAGTAGGGGCGCTCAGCGCCCCTCTCGGTAAGCGCCCTCGGCACCACCCGAAGGAAGGTAGGGGGAGAAGGAACACGTGGCCGGATGGGTTCGCACCAGCCGGACCGGCGAGTAGCCGGCACCAATCAGCGTACGGAGTTGATCATGATGACGAGAGTTAGGTGCGCCCGAAACCCTATAGGTCTGGGAGCGACTCTGCTCGTGCTGTGGCTGGGCGCGTGTACGGATGTGGCCGGCGTGGACGCCGCCCGGCAGTTGATGGATCTGGACCGCGAGTTCGCCAGCGCGACCGCGGAGCGCGGCGCCGAAGGGTGGGCCAGCTACTTCGCAAGCGACGGACGCATGTACCAGCGCGTCGGGATCGTCAGCGGCCGGGAGGCGATTGAGGATGCCATGGCGCCGGCTTTTGCCGATCCGAACCGGATGCTGCGCTGGGAACCCGACTCGGCGTTTGTCGCGGCATCCGGCGATCTCGGCTACACGCTCGGCCGCTGGCGGTTGGTGCAGCGGGGCGCTGGCGGGAGCGACACCGTGCTGGCGCGTGGCAACTACGTGACGATCTGGGAACTGCAGGATGACGGAAGCTGGAAGGTCGCCCTCGATATCGGAAATGACGAGGAGTGATGGACCGGTGCCGTCGTCACGGGTTCGGCGACACCTCCGGCTGACATCCCGCGCGACCTGCGCCTGCCGTTGACAGAATTAGACATCCCAAGAAAGGCGGCCTTAGTCGGGCTCGCGAAGCGATTGTGAGGCATCGGTCGCCGCCAAGGCCGTGGGACCCCCGGCAGCCTCACGTGAGAATGTCGTGCTCACGGGTCTTGCCCACCACACGCTCGCCGCCGGCTCGAAATCCTCTGCGTGAACAACGATGGCTTGGCCCACGGCCTCTCCGTCGTATGAACCTGCCGCGCGAACGCGGGCAAAGCGGCAAAAAGCGGAAGCTGCCTAACGATCAAGTGTATGTATGGTGATAGAAACTGGAATCGAGTGCCACCGCGCGCCTGAGGAATTGTTCAGCCCTACCCCCAAAGGGATCCTGCTCATCCACCTACGCACCCTAGTGAAATAGTCCATCACCGGCGAGGTACCAGGCTTCGTCTCGATCGAGCGCCCCGTCCGAACTAGGGCAAGTTCGGGTTGGGCGCCATCGAGACGAGTACCACGAGCTGCACATTGCCGCGGTTCTCCACCCCGTGCGCCTCGTCGGGCGCGGACCAAGCGACGCCGCCGGGCCCGAGGGTGCGCGTGGCATCGCCGATGGTGAAGGTGCCCTCGCCCTCGATCACGTAGTAGAACTTCGTGGCCCCGGGGTGTGCGTGCACCTTCTGTGCCTGGCCTGGCTCGAGGCAGTACACATCGCAGAACATCTGCTGTGTCTCGAACAGGTTCACCTTCTGCATCTTATCCGCGGCGAAGCGACGGAAGGCGCTCGTGTCCAGGAATCCCATGCGTGGAGTGTAGCGCCCCGAGGACGCCGCCGCACGAATCTGGGTCCCGTGGTACGCTGAACGCGATCGAGGGCGATGTCCTGGCGTTCCTTGAGGGGGAGCTGCAGAAGCTGGTGGATGAGGGTTACGCCAGAGTCACCCAAGGCGCCCGGCCGTTCGGGCAACCTGGGTCGGTTGTTGGCTAAGTTGCTGCGAGATAAGAAGAAGCGCGAGTCGGGGCGGCCGGATTCGAACCGGCGACCCCCTGCTCCCAAAGCAGATTCAGAAATCGCCCAAAACGGCTAAGTTGGCCGCG
>JADFNB010000019.1:454-62940 GCA_022563595.1 Gemmatimonadota bacterium | reverse complement strand
CGAAGGGTTCTTTGGTGCGATCCGTCCGCCGTCTCTCATGAATTAGGCCTTTTCAATGTGCCCCGGAGCCTGACGCCTCCGCGCCCCGGGCGGCACCGTGTCGGTCTCGATAGCCGGCCCCACGCAAGTCACGATTCTGGCGACGAACACGTGGACGGCGAGCGTTACATGGTGGAGGCCGCACTCTTGCGCGAGGTCATCCTATCGGACTTCCTCACGCCGGGACAACGCAGCCGACTCCAATCCCGCTACGACCAGGCGCGCGACCCATCGCGCTGGGCCGCGGGCCCATGGGGGACCTAAAGGAAGGAGGGGGTACGGTGTAGCGTACCGTACCCCCGAATGCCGGCTTGCTCCGTGGCAGGTAGGATGTGTCTGCGCCGGCTGGACTCTTGATACTGCCGCTACTGGTCGAGCGGTGTGTTCCGCTTGGTCTGCGAGCCATCTGCTTCCTCACCTTGATCGTCGATACTGGCCTCCTCGACCTCCTGCAGGTCGGGCGCCGTGGGGCCGATCGGGTCAGAGCAGGCGGCGGCGAGAACCAGCGCTACGATGGGAACCAGAGCCCGAACCTTATTCCTAAGCATGTTATCCTCCGGCCGACGTTGACGATTCTCTCTCGATCTCGTGCCTAAGGTACACCGCGCCACCCAACTCCACGTCAATTCAGGACCGGAAGCGGTCAATCCTGAGCGGCTTCCAGTCAACACGTTGTCTGATAACGTATTACGACCACCTGCAACGGCTTGCTTCTGAGTTTCGTGAAGCAGAGAGCCTTCGCTGCGCGCAGGACTTCGGGGTGCCCGGTCACTGGCCGCGGACGGATGTCGGGTCATGCCATTTGTAGGTGACATCGGATCGGCAGAAGGTTGGTTGCGCCCGCCCGTCCGACATATCTTGGGATTGAATCACCCAAGTCTAGGGAGATAGGAACCAGATTTCCAAGATGATATCGATCTGTTCAAGTACTACCCGGTCGCGTCGCTCGGCTTCTCGATCGGTTTCTAGCGAGCAGCAGCCGCTCCCGCGCGGCCATGGGAGACCCTGAGCTTCGCCGACCGGCCGTCGCCGGTCGGTTCTACCCCGGCGATCCGACAGAGCTGCGGCGGCTCGTCGAGCGCTGCCTCGCTGCGGTCGATGCCAGCCCGCGGCCCGCCGCCGCCGGGATCGTACCACACGCCGGCCTGATCTATTCGGGCGAGTGCGCGGCGCACGTCTTCAAACGTCTCGAGATCCCACCGGTGGTAGTGCTCGTCGGGCCGAACCATTATGGTCTGGCGAGCCAGCCCTTCGCCGCTAGTCTCTGGGCTCGGGGCGCCTTCGAGACACCGCTCGGCCGGGTCGCGATCGCGGAGGATCTCGCAGCGACGCTTCAAGCCTCGTCCCGGCTGGTGCGCCACGACCCGCTGGCACACACTCGGGAGCACTGTCTCGAGGTCGAGTTACCGTTCCTCCAGATCCTCGCGCCCGAGACACGCATCGTGCCCATTCTGCTCGCTACCGACGACTGGGCGTTCTGTAGAGACCTGGCGAACGATCTCGCAGGCATCGCTTCCACTTGGTCGGACAGCGTGTTGCTCCTCGCTTCGTCGGACATGACGCATTACGAGCCGGCGCAATCGGCCGAGAAGAAGGATCGGATCGCGCTCGCCGCCATCGAGCGGTTGGACGGCGAGGCACTGCTGCGCTCTTGCCGCGAGCACGGAATCACCATGTGCGGACGAGCGGCTGTCGCGGTAGTCCTCGAAGCGTCGCGCCGCCTGGGCGTGACGACGGCCGACACGGTCGACTACCGACACAGCGGCTGGGTGACCGGCGACGATTCTTCCGTGGTGGCGTACGCAGGCGTGCTCCTGCACAACGCGGGAGACCGGCACCCCTCATAGCGTCGACGACCTTGGGTCCGCTCGCGCACAACTACCGGAGGAGTGAGATGCGGCTTGCCTTGTTAGCCGGGATTCCGTTCGTCCTGTCCATGGTATCTCCACGCGCCGGCCTCACGGCCCAGGACGTTCCAACGGCAGTGAGCTTCGACGTGGTCGAGGCGACGATCGCCGACATCCATCGCGCCTTTCGCGCCGGCACTCTCACCGCGCGCCAACTGGTCGCGCTCTATCTCCGGCGGATCGAGGCGTACGACAAACAGGGTCCGCACATCAATGCCATCATCGTGATCAACCCCGATGCGTTACGTCGCGCCGAGCAGTTGGACCGCGCGTTCGCAGAGTCCGGAATGGTCGGACCGCTCCACGGGGTTCCGGTCATCGTCAAGGACAACTACGACACTCACGACATGCCGACGACGGCGGGGTCTCTCTCGCTCTCGGGGTCCATCCCGCCGGACGACGCCTTCCAGGTGCGGCGTCTACGGGAGGCGGGAGCGATCGTGATCGCCAAGTCGAACATGGCAGAGTTCGCGTTCTCCCCGTACTACACCGTTGGATCGGCGCTTCCCGGTCACACGCGCAATCCGTATTCCCTCTACCGCGTGCCGGCCGGCTCGAGCGGCGGCACGGCCGCGGCGGTCGCGGCGAGTTTCGGCACGGTCGGTATCGGGACCGACACCGGCAACTCGATTCGCGGGCCGTCGGCACACACCGCGCTGGTCGGGATCCGCTCCACGATGGGCCTCACAAGCCGCGACGGGATCGTCCCGCTCTACCTCGATCGCGATATCGGCGGCCCGATGGCGCGAACCGTCGCCGACGCGGTTGCCGTATTCGACGTGATCGCCGGCTACGACCCGAACGATCCGGCGACCGAAGCCGCCCGAGGCCGCCGCGCGGAGCGCTACACGGACTACCTCGATCCGACCGCGCTGGACGGTGCGCGGATCGGCGTGCTCCGCCAATGGTCCAACCGCGAGCACGCGGACAAGGAGGTGTTGCAGCGGTTCGATGATGCGCTAGCCGCGATGCGAGGCGCCGGCGCCACCATCGTGGACCCGGTGATTATTCCCGAGCACGACTCGATCCCACCGGGACAGCGCTGGTGCCCGCGCTTCAAGCACGACATCAACGCGTACCTGGCGTCACTCGGCTCGGATGCGCCGGTAGAGGACCTCGCAGCGATCATCCAGTCCGGACGGTACCATCCGCTGGTACAGTCGGCGCTGCGGTTCTTCAGCGAGATCGAAGATCCGCCGGAGACGAACGCGGCCTGCGAGCGAGCGCGCAGGAACCAGGAACTACTCCGCACGGCGGTACGCCGCCAATTCCAAGCCCACCAACTCGACGCGCTCGTCTACCCGACGTGGAGCAACCCGCCGCGCCTCATAGGCGATCTCAATACACCGCATGGTGACAACAGCCAGGACCTCTCGCCGCACACCGGCTTTCCGGCGATCAATGTACCGATGGGCTACGTGCGGGAGACACTACCGGTCGGACTTCAGATCCTCGGGGACGCGTGGAGCGAACCCATGCTGATCGGGTTGGCGTACGCCTTCGAGCAGGCCACGAAGCATCGCCGGCCTCCCGCATCGACTCCGCCGCTTGGCGGGCGGCGATGAAGGCCTAGTCCAGAAACGGTCCGTCCTAAGGCCTCGGCTGACGGCACCATTTGGTTTTTTCAACTGCGGTTCACTCCGAGTTCACACTTCCCGGACGAAGATACGCGCCGCGGATCGCCGCCCGCGGGCGCCACGTGCCGCGCGGTGCATCCTCTACGTAGACCGATTTGGCGAGGAAGACGGCGGGAGAACTTGCGAGCGTCCTGAGCGCGCCACAGTTTAGCGCGTTCGGCTGGCTCGCCCACCGGGCCCGCATCCCGATCTATTCCTCAGGAGGCGCACATGGTATCCATCGTCTCGCTGTGGCTCCCCATCCTCCTCGGCGCGGTACTGGTGTTCATCGTGAGCTCGCTGATTCACGTCGTGCTCAACTGGCACCACAGCGACTTCGCTAAGCTCCCCGGCGAGGACCAGGTGATGGCGGCGCTCCGGCCCCTGAACATCCCGCCCGGCGAGTACATGATGCCGAAGCCGGACACGCCCAAGCAGATGCGGGATCCCGCCTTCGTCGAGAAGCAGAACCAGGGCCCCGTCGCGATGGTGACCGTGTGGCCCAACGGGCAGCCCAAGATGGGAGCCAGCCTGATCCAGTGGTTCATCTATTCCATCATCGTGGGCGTGTTTGCGGCCTACGTGGCAACCCGCGCGGGGCTGGCACATGACGCCGAGTACCTGCAGGTCTTCCGCATGACCGGTACGACGGCGTTCTGCTGCTACGCCGTGGCGTTGTGGCAGTCGTCCATCTGGTGGAAGCGTTCGTGGATGGCGACCTTCAAGTCCACAGTGGACGGATTGATCTACGCGCTCGTGACCGCCGGCGCCTTTGGCTGGCTGTGGCACTAGTCTTCTGTCCCGATCCGCTTTTCAGCACCCCGAGCTGACGTCCCGGCGTCCGCGCTACTGTTACTCATCAAGGGGGGCGCGGTCTGCCCGCTTGCATACCCACTCTGTGGACAACAGATGCGCATTGTAGCGTTCATCACCGAGCTCCGTGTGATCGGGGCCTTACTCGAGGCGGAGATGACGGTCTTTCGGGACCGTGCAGATGACAGAGTGTCATCTCCCAGCGGAGAACGCTATACTCCTGTCGGGCTGATCGTCAGTCGGACGGGACCGCCATCGGTCGCGGACACCATACCCCTATGATGCCTATCGAGGACAATCCTATCCTGCCCTTTCTCGAGCATCAGGGTGTAGTGGTGCTCGATGGAGGGTTGGCGACCACGCTCGAAGCCCGCGGGTGCGATCTCAACGACGAGTTGTGGTCCGCGCGGGTCCTGCTCGAAGATCCCGATACCGTCAGGCAGGTGCACCTCGAGTTTCTCGAAGCCGGTGCTGACTGCATTGCGACGGCGAGCTACCAGGCGAGTTTCCCCGGGTTGCTCAGACGTGGACTGTCGGAAGATCAGGCCGCGGAGACGCTCTTGTCGTCGGTGGACCTGGCGTGCGATGCGCGTGACCAATTTTGGGAGTCGGTCTCTCCGGAGGCCAACCGCCTACGACCGCTCGTCGGGGCGAGCGTGGGTCCGTACGGCGCGTTCCTCGCAAACGGCGCCGAGTACACAGGCGACTACGAACTGGATGAGGACGAGTTGTTTGCCTTTCACGAGCGGCGATGGCACATCTTCGCGGGCTCGCCTGCGGATCTGATCGAGTGTGAGACGATACCATCTGAAGCGGAAGGTCGGGCGCTGCTTCGACTCCTCGAGGAGACCCCTGACACGTGGGCCTGGTTGAGCTTCAGTTGCCGCGATGGCAAACACATCTCCGATGGTACGCCCATCGCCGAGCTAGTGACTGCGTGTGACGCTGTGCCGAACGTGGCTGCCATCGGCGTCAACTGTACCGCACCAGAGTTCATTCCGTCACTTATCCAGGAGGTTCGAAGCCGGACGGACAAACCCGCCATCGTGTACCCGAACTCCGGCGAGCGGTACGACGCCGAGCGCAAGAGGTGGGGGGCCAAGGCGTCCGACGAAGACATGGTGACGGCCGCCGCGTCCTGGGTCGAGGCGGGTGCGTCACTGGTGGGAGGATGTTGTCGCGTGGGGCCGTCGGTGATACGGGGGATGCGGAGGACGGTGGTGGCCGCGGATCTCTGATAGCGGATCTCTGATAATCGATAGGGAAAACCTTGACTTTCGCAGCAAGGCCTTGATCCGGTCCATGTCGCGCGGGAAGTGGACGAACCGAAACACCACCCGGCCAGCGCGAGTTCCGCAACGCCAGTGAAGGTCCGCCCATACGACGTCGGCACCTCGCTCGTCACCTTGGGGTTGAGAGGGACTCCCCGGGGTCAGCGGGCCTATCCGCGCCGCGTCCGGCGTAGAAATACAAGCCCACGAGGAGTACGCTCACCGCACTCACACTCACCTTGAGCGTCGGGGGCGCGGCACTCGCGGACAAGAACCCCTCGATGATGCCCGCTAAGAGTAGCAGCGACGCGGCGGCCCCGACGAGACGGATCGCTTCCCGGCCGTGCACCACCAACGCGTCGCGGCGTGTCAGATCGCCAGGTGCGAGAATCGCCGTCCCGACGAGCAGCCCCGCGGCTCCCGCGATGAAGATGGCCGTGAGCTCGAGCACCCCGTGACCCGCCACGAAGGTCAGCAGCCATCCCAGGATTCCATAGTTGGCGAACAGCCCCATCACCGCCCCGAAGAAGAGGCCGTTGAATGCGAGGACGAGGACCGTGCCAATCCCTGCGGTGATCCCGAGCGCGAAGGCCGCGAACGCGACCTGCACGTTGTTCGCGATGATCTGCGACGCCACCGTCGGCAGATAGGGAGACGGCACCTCGGCGTAGCCCCGGCCCGATGCAATCGCGTACTCGCCGGACTCGGCGCGCTCGATCATCACCGGTGGAAGGATCTGCTCGGCGATCGTGGGTTGCTCGCGCAGCATGGCGTAGCCCGCGAGGCCCGGAAGAACGAAGATGGCGGCGGCCAACACCACGAGGCGCCGGTGACGGTACGCGGCCCCGGGAAGATCGGTCAAGAGCAAGCGGCGCAGCGGCAACCGCCGCACGCCTCGCAGCCCGTACACCGCGTTGTGACCCACGCCTGCCACGCGCTCGAGATACGCAATCGTTCGCGGATCGACCCCGTACGTCCTGGCACGCGCCAGATCGGCCGTGATCGCCCGGTAGCTCCGCGCGAACGCCGTAATCTCCCCACCCGGCAGCTTGGCGAGCCCGTGCCGTTCGAGCTGCATTGCGTCGATGCGGAATTTCTCCCACGTCGCCTGTCGCAGTGCCACGAAGCGCTCCGCAGAACCCGACGCCTTGGCACCTTCGCGGCCCCCTCTTGTCGCCGTGCGGGCACGGCGCCTGGCCAGTTCCGCCTGATGCAGCTCGGTAAGAAACCCTTCGGGACGGCGTCCGTCCCACTCCACGCGCTGCGCCATACGCGCGGTGACCTGCGGTACCAGTCGCCGCCGCGTCGCCGCGTCGAGCTCGGCGAGTCGTGGAACGACGCGGTCCAGCAGTCGGAATTCGTCGTCGCTGAGGAGCGGGGGCTCGTGGACGATCGTGTCTTCCGTCTCGATGGAGCCCGCCGAGGCGAGTATCGTCTCCGCGGGACGGTCGTAGACGACGATGGTTCCCGCGACGAGATCCCCCAGCCGCCGGTGGTGGCGCTGAAAAAACAGAAACGGCAGGCCGACGAGATAGAGATTGAATGGCTGGGCGTCGGCGATGCGGAGCAGATTGCGAATTGCGGCGGCCCCGAAGGTGACCGGATGACCGGTATCCATGACGACTCGGATGCCCAAGCGCCGTTTCCCCGGGGTCCGGCCTCCGCCCAAGCCCTCGAACAGCGTGAAATACCCCCACAGGGCGGCGAACCATAGCACGATGATGATAGCGCTGACCCACCCGCCGACCACGTCGCCCACGCCCGCGCCGACACCGCCGAGCACCAGGACGAGTACGATGAGCAGGAGGAGCCCGACCTGGAGCAGCGTGTCGAGCATTGCGGCCGCGACGCGCGAGCCGAACCCCGCCAGCTCCAACTCGAGCACCACGTGCTCGGGGGTCTCGATTGAGATACGCCGCGTAAAGGTCGGTTGGCTCTGCACTCGCGTGACCGGCATCAGCACTCCATCTTATCGTCCCACCGCTCTGTTGGCCATCGCACACCGGGGAGGCCCCATGACGCACTACGAACTTCGGCCCATGTCGGTGGGAGAGGTGATCGACGGCGCCGTCGCGATCTACCGCTCCAGGTTTCCGGTGCTCGTCGCCATCGCGATCGTGACCCAGGGCGTGCCCTCTCTCCTCAACATCTCCTCGGTGCTGCAAGGCGGGATAGTGGGCAGCCCCGGCCTGGTGCTGTTCACGCTCTTCCTCAGCCTGGTGGGAGGGTTGTTGGCGGCGGCGGCCTCCGTCTGGGTGGTTTCGGAAGCGTACCTGGGGCGCGAGGCAGCACTGTGGGATTCCCTCACGTATGCCCTGGGAAAGGCGTGGGCCCTGTTCGTCGCCGGGCTCGTCAAATACTTCCTTATCACCGTCGGTACCGTCTTGTTCATCATCCCGGGGATCGTCGTCGCGTGCGCGCTGTCGGTGGTCTCTCAGGTCGTCGTGCTCGAGGACAAGGGAGGTGCCGGTTCGGTGGGGCGCGCGTGGGACCTCACCAAAGGGTACCGGGGCAAAGCGCTCGTCCTGGGCGTCGTCGTGTTGTTCCTCTTCTACCTCCCCGTCATGGCGGCCGGTTTCCTCACCGCCGCGGTCCCATCGCTCGCGATCGTGTTCGGCGTGGGCGGCCAGCTCATCGGGCTGCTCGTGTACCCGATCGTCGTCTGCACATTCACGCTCTATTACTACGACCTACGCGTGCGGAAGGAGGCGTTTGACCTCGAGCTGTTGAATCGCGAGCTGACCGGGGAGTACGAGGTCCCCGCGTGATTCGCATCCCGGGATCGCCGCTCGACCAGGACTCGGTGCGTGCGGTGCTGGACGAGGTGTTTCGTGGCGAGCAGTACCAATGGGACGTGCGCCCGAGCCTCTGGGCGTGGATTCTCGACATGTGGTGGGACATGATGGAGTGGTTCGTCCGGTTGGAAACGACGCATCCGGGTGCGTACTACGCCCTCGTCGCCGCGCTGGTCGTTCTCCTCATCGCGATCCTCACACATCTCGTCTATCTCACCGTGCTCGCTTTCCGCCGTCGAAGTGAAGATGGAACGGAACCAGCCGCGCGCGCCCGGCACGTGCGGGACGCGGCGTGGTATCTGCGGGAAGCCAAGCGGCTCGAAGAGGCCGGCCAGTACAGCGACTCGTTGGCGTGTCGCTTTGCGGCACTCGTCAGCTGGCTGGACCGGAAACACCTGATACGGGCCCACCCGTCCAAAACGCCCGCGGAGTACGTCAACGAAGCCCGGCTCGGTCCCGGTGGTAAGGAAGTCTTCGTCGGAACCGTGCGCTGGCTCTACGATCACCTCTTCGGCGGGCGCCGGCTAGACCCACGCGCGCTCGCGGAGTTCGATCGTCGTGCGCGGGAAGTGATGGCTCATGGACCAGGTTAAGCGAACCTGGGTGCTGCTGGGCGCGTTCACGCTGGTCCTGTTCGCAGTGAGCCTGGTCAGTCAGCGGCTTTCGCCCCGCGAGCTGCGCGATCCGCGGCTCTCGGTGCACCTGTCCGGGCCGCATGGCGCGGCAGGGTTAGCGGACGCGCTGCAACGGTTCGGTATTCCCGTCGTCGAGTGGACGCGCCCGATTTCCCGCATGTCCCTCGAGGGTGTCGCGGCCGGCGACTGGCTCGCGTTGCTGGGGCTGGGCGGGGGCGGGGGCGGGGGCGGGGGCGGGGGCGACGCGCTGCGAGAGGGCGATGTGATGGCGGCGTTGGACTGGCTGGAACGGGGCGCCGCAATCGTGATCGCGGGTCGGTCGCGGGTGGCGAGTTGCCTCGGATGGCGTGTGGTGAGCACTGGGAGGCTGGTCACGATGCGCGACGCACGACTGCCGAAGAGCAGGGCACGTATCGAGTGGAACACTCGCAAAGCCAGGCGCACCGAAGACCGCGAGAAGCGCACCGCGGTGGATCGGCGATGCGACGAGCTGAGAATGGGGAAGGCAGACACCATCCTCCAGAACGACAGCGGCGCGCCGGTCGTGGCACTCGGGTCGCTCGAGGGCGGTGGTCGGGTGTTGGTGATCGCCGATGCGAGCTATCTGACGAATGAGACGCTCAGGGAAACGCAGGCGGGGGAAGTGCTGCTCCCATTGCTGCTGGCCGAGCGCCCCACGCGCCTCGTGGTCGACGAATACGATCATGGCTTCGGGACCCACCCATCGCTGTTCGGCGCGACGTGGGCCTGGGTGTGGCGCACGCCGGCCGGATGGGCAATGCTGCATCTCAGCCTAGCGGGTCTCGTTGGGCTCGTCGTGATCGGGATCCGCTTCGGGCCGGCGCTGAGCGTCATCGAGCGGCGCCGACGGTCATCGCTCGAGCACCTCGACGCCTTGGCCGTGGGCCTCGAGCGCGCCACGGCCTCGGAGACGGCGGTCGAGCTCATTGCAGGGGGTCTCCAGCGTCGACTCGGCCGCCTGGGCGTGCGCCGGCGCGCGAACGTCGGCACGCGCGAGTGGCTTGACGCGCTCGCCCTCTCCGCACGGACGCCTCGTGCGAAGGCGGCGGTGGGTAGGCTGGCGGAGTCGTTTTCCAACCGTGGCGATCAGGACAGGGTGCTGACCGCCGCACATGCCGTGGAGGACGTGTGGGAAGCGCTGCGACCGGAGATCAGCTCCAAGACATCCTAGGCGCGCTACGGCGCGTCGTGCTCGGTCAGGACACGGTGACCCGTGATTGCCTGTTGGCGCTCGTGGCGGGAGGGCACGTGTTGCTCGAAGGCGTTCCCGGCACGGCCAAGACGTTGCTCGTGCGCACGCTCGCGCGTGCCTTGAGCGTGTCGTTCGGTCGAATCCAATTCACTCCCGATCTCATGCCGAGCGACATCACGGGCGTGTCCGTACTCTCCGGGACGGGAGCATTCGTGTTCCGTGAAGGACCGATCTTTCACGATCTGGTTCTCGCGGACGAGATCAACCGCGCGCCGGCCAAGACCCAGGCGGCGCTCCTCGAGGCGATGCAGGAGCGCACGGTGACGGCGGACGGCGTCAGCCACTCGCTGTCGTCCACGTTTACTGTGTTCGCGACACAGAATCCGATCGAGTTCGAGGGGACCTATCCCTTGCCCGAGGCGGAGCTCGATCGGTTCATGCTCAAAGTGATGATCGATTATCCCACCGAGGAGGCCGAGCAGGGGATCCTCGGGAGATATCTCGAAGGATTCGAAGCCGATCAGCCCGAGACGTTCGGCGTGAACGCGGTTGCCGATGCGCGCTCTCTCGAGGGCCTCCGGGCCGCTGCACGTGCGGTCCGAGTGGAGCAGGGCATCACCGCCTACATCACGGCGGTCGTTCGGGCAACGCGGGAGGCGGCATCGCTCACGTTGGGCGCCAGCCCGCGTGCTGGAATAGCTCTCCTCAAGACGTCTCGGGCGCTCGCGCTTCTGGAGGACCGGGACTATGTGATTCCGGATGATGTCAAGCTGTTGGCGCCCGCCGCGCTGCGCCATCGGGTGGCGGTGGCGCCGGAGCTCGAGTTGGAAGGTGTGTCGCCGGACGCCGCGCTCAAATCGATCCTCGAGCAGGTCGAGGTGCCGTCGTCGTAATGCTGCCCACCCGTCGCGCGCTGCTCATCCTGGCCGCGGCCACGCCGCTCGCGCTGCTGGGATATGTGTGGAGCGGGGCCCTCGATCTCCTCATCGGCGTGGACGCGGCGCTCGTGCTGCTGATCGCCGCCGACATCCGTCTCGCCCCTTCCCGTCATGCAATCCAGCTCACCCGAGAAGCCGCGGGCACTTTTTCCGTGGGGCGCCGCACGTCGATTGCGTACCGCTGGCGGAATCGCGTGCGGCGCCCGGCGCGTCTCACCGTGCGCGAGATGCGTCCGGGCATTCTGGGCGGTCCTCTCCCCGCCAGGACCGTGCGGGTTCCGCCACACGGATTGATACGCGAGCGGTCACCGGTCGTGCCGCGGCGTCGTGGACGCGAACACGTCGGCGTGTTTGCCGTTCGATCCACAGGGCCGCTCGGGCTGGGAATGCGGCAGTGGCGGATCGATCTCCCCTGGGACGTGACGGTCTATCCGAGCCTCCCCGCCTCCCGTCTCAAGGCCTCGATCGCGGAAGCCGTCCGGCTACGGCAGGCCGGCTCGCGCGCCGTGCGGCAACTGGGTGAGGGACGGCACTTCGAGAGCCTGCGAGCATACGTTCCGGGTGACGATCCCCGTCACGTCGATTGGAAGGCCACGGCGCGACGACGGAAGCTCATCGTGCGGCAGTTCGAGGAGGAGCGGCGGCAGCAAGTGTTGTTGGTGCTAGATGCCGGGCGGCTGCTCACGGCCGACATCGACGGTGAGCCACGGATGGAGCATATGGTGCGTGCGGCCTTGTGGCTGGCGTTCGCGGCGAACCACCACGACGACAACGTCGGGATCATGGTGTTCTCGGATGAGGTGCACCAGTACGTCGCGCCGCAGCGGGGTCGTCGTGGTCTCCAGCAGATACTCGACGTCCTCGCGGTGGTGACACCGACGCTCGTAGAATCCGATTATCCCGCGGCATTTCGGTACTTGGCCGTGCGCAACCGCAAACGCGCGCTCACGGTCCTTTTTACGGACGTGATCGACCCGCTCGCCTCCGAAGCGCTGGTGACGAATGTCGCGTCACTGCGGCCCAGACATCTTCCCTTGATCGTCACGTTACGGGATCCGGCTTTGAGCGCCGTTGCCGCGCTGCGCCCCAGGTCGGTGACGGACGCATATCGCAAAGCCGCGGCCGAGGAGTTGCTCGCCGAGCGCGAGGAGGCCCTGTTCCAGATGCGTCGCCGAGGAGCCGTCGTCCTGGACACGCCGCCCGGCGCCGCGAGCCGCGCAGTCGTCGATCGCTACTTGGAACTGAAGCGACGAGGGAGACTGTAACCGAAGACGGCCGCTTGTGTGAGTGTCAGTTCGTCACCAAGGTGTCGCCCGCGATGTCAGCGAACGGCGTAGCGCGATACATGTGGTCGGGTCCCTCCACGACCAGGTTCCAGACGATCCGCGTAGACGAAATGGCGTTGAGGAGGTCGCGGGTTGAAGGAAGCGCGGGTTGAAGGAAGCGCGGGCATGGGCACTGGTGGTGACCAACGTAAGAGTCCATACTAAGTGTCCGTTCGTCGTCCTCGAGATCGGGAGCCCTGCTCCATGCCCGACATCACTGGCCAACTCACCACCGCGCTCGGCAAGGCGTTCGCCAAGCTCCCGGCGACGATGGGGGTCGCGTCCGCGGCTGAGATCCGAGCCGCCCCGAGGCCTCGGCTGACAGTACTATCCGGCTTTTCTCAACCGCGGTTCACCTTGACTTTCACACTTCCCGGGCGAAGATACGCACAGCGGATCACCACCCACGCGCGGGCCGTCGTTCCCCGGGGTCCGCACATCGACTCCCCACCGTACTGAGGAGACACATATGGCCGGTATCGTCGGGTACGGAGCGTACATTCCGCGCAACCGCATCAAGACAGAGGAGATCGCGCGCCAGTGGGGTAAGGATCCCGCGACCATGAGTCGCGGGCTCCTCCTCACCGAGAAATCGGTGCCCGGGCTGGACGAGGACACCATCACGATCTCCGTAGCGGCCGGACAGGCGGCGATCGATCGCGCCGGTATCGACCCCGCCCGGATCGGGGCCGTCTACATCGGCTCGGAATCCCACCCGTACGCCGTGAAACCGAGCGGCACCGTCGTGGTCGAAGCGTTGGGCATAGCACCCGATGTCCACGTGGCCGACTTCGAGTTCGCCTGCAAGGCGGGAACCGAGGCTATGTTCGTCGCCCTCGGACTGGTGGACGGCGATCGGGTCGAGTACGCCCTCGCCGTCGGCGCCGACACGTCCCAAGGCGCGCCCAACGACGCGCTCGAGTACTCGGCGTCCGCAGGCGGAGCGGCATTCGTCTTCGGGAAGACCGATCCGCTGGTCGACGTGCTGGAGACCTATAGCTATACCACCGACACACCGGATTTCTGGCGCCGGGAAGGCGAGTTCTATCCGCGCCATGGCGGTCGCTTCACCGGCGAGCCGGCGTATTTCAAGCACGTCATAGCGGCGACCAGCGGCATCCTCGAGAAGTCGGGCATGGCGCCGAAAGACTTCCGCCACGTGGTCTTCCATATGCCGAACGGGAAGTTCCCCCAATCCGCCGGCAAACAACTGGGATTCACCAAAGAGCAACTCGAGGTTGGCTGGATCGTCCCGACGATGGGGAACACCTACTCCGGTTCGTCACCGACCGGACTCGCCGCGATCCTCGACATCGCGGAACCCGACGACCTGATCCTGATCACGTCGTTCGGTTCCGGCGCGGGGAGCGATTCGTTCGTCCTGCGGGCCACTTCGCTGCTGCCTGAGCGCGTGAAACGCGCGCCGACGGTAAAGGAAATGCTGGACGGTCCCAGACGATACCTGACGTACGGCGAGTACGCCAAGTACCGCGAAAAAATCATTCTGAATACCTGAGTGAGGGAGGAAGGCTATGCGTGAGGTGGCGATCGTCGGAGCTGGGATGACGCGGTTCGGCGAGCTGTGGCAGTCGAGCCTGCGTGATCTCTTTGTCGAGGCGGCCGACGAGGCGTTACGGGCGGCCGGCGCCGATCACGTCGACTCGATATTCGTGGGCAACATGTCGGGCGGGCAGTTCGTGGGACAGGAACATCTCGGTCCGCTCATGGCCGACCACCTGGGGATGGCCGGCGTCGCGGCGACGCGTGTGGAATCGGCGTGCGCGTCGGGAGGCGTCGCCCTGCGGCTCGGGTTCATCGAGGTCGCGAGCGGCATGAGCGACCTGGTGCTCGCGACAGGCGTCGAGAAGATGACCGACGGCGCGGACGTGACCAACGTGCTCGCCTCCGCGGCCGACCAGGAGAACGAGGTCTATCACGGGATCACATTCCCCGGTCTCTACGCGATGATAGCGCGCGCCTACATGACCGAGAACGATCTGACCGAAGAGGACATATCGTGGGTCGCGGTGAAGAACCACAAGCACGGCGCGATGAACCCGAAGGCGCAGTTCCAGCACGAGGTGACGCTGGAGCAGGTCATGAACTCGACCATGGTCTCGGATCCGCTGCGGTTGCTGCACTGCTCGCCGGTGAGCGACGGCGCCGCCGCCGTGCTGCTCTGTCCGCTGGAGCAGGCGCGGAAATATACCGATCGGCCCGTGAGAATCGTGGGCAGCGGTCTCGCAACAGCCCCGATGGCACTCGCGCACCGCCCGGACCCCGCCCGGCTCGACGCCGTCGCGCGATCGGCCGAGCGGGCGTACGGGATGGCCCACGTGACGCCCGGCGACATCCAGGTGGCCGAAGTGCACGACTGCTTCTCGATCGCCGAGATCTGTTGCATCGAGGCGTTGGGCCTGCTCGAGCGTGAGGCGGCGGTGAAGGGAGCCGTCACGGGCTGCACCGCGCTGGGCGGCCGCATCCCCGTCAACACGAGCGGCGGTCTCAAGGCGAAGGGACACCCTGTGGGTGCCACGGGAATCGCGCAGACGATCGAGATCTTCGAGCAGCTTCGCGGCGAAGCCGGGGACCGTCAGGTCGAGGGCGCGCGCCTCGGGCTCACGCAGAACATGGGCGGCTCGGGCGCCAGCTCGGTCGTGCACATCTTCGAGGGGGTCTGATCATGCCGAGTCCGAGATACTGGAGAGAGATCCCGAACCGCTTTCGGCTCGAGGCCGCGCGCTGCACGGGTTGCGGCACGGTAGCCTTCCCGGCTCGGACCATCTGCCCGAAGTGCCGCGGACGTGAACTCGAGTCCGTGAGATTGTCACGTCACGGCAAGGTCGTCACGTCGACGGTGGTACGTGTCGCGCCGGACGAGTTCATGATGGAGGCGCCCTACGCGATGGCCGTGATCGAGACGCCCGAAGGTGCGCGCCTCATGACACAGGTCGTCGACTGCGATCCCGACACGGTGGGACCGGGCATGGAGGTCGACCTCGTGTTCCGGCTGATTCGCAAAGAGGATCACGGCGGCATCCTGTGCTACGGCCATAAGGCCGTGCCGGTGGGAGGGTAGCATGCGGAAACTGCGGATCACCGTGCAGCTGAGCGACGCGTTCTATCACCAGTACGAAGAGGAAGCACGCCGGGAAAGCGTGGACGTCGAGTCGCTCGTCGAGCAGACGGCGAACACGCTACTTCGGGAGCTGGAAAAAGAAGAGGAGGACAGCTTCGTCAGCCCGTCGTGAGCGACAGGGCGTCTTCCAAGGACATACGGCACGCGGTGAAGCCCGAGACGACGCGCTCTACGTGCCGACCGCCGCCCCGGTCGGTTCCCAGGCCGTGATACGTCCGGCGAGGGCGCTCGCCGCCGTGGTGTACGGGCTCGCCAGGTAGAGCCGCCCCGGTCCCGACCGGCCCGGGAAGTTGCGGTTGATCGCGCTGATCGTCACCGTGTCACGATCGTACGAGACGCCGGGCCCGGCGTTGATGCACGCGCCGCAGGACGGCTCGATGAACACCGCGCCCACCCGCTCGAAGATCTCCAGATAACCGCGCTCGTCCGCGTAACGCTTCACTTCCTGCGAGCCACACTGGATATAGCACTTCACGTCCGGGTGTACGCGCTCGCCGCGCTCGAGCGCTTCCCGGAAAACCGCCGCGTACATGTCCATGTCGGATTTCTTCCCGGCGGTACACGAACCGGCGTAGGCGATGTCGATCTTCACCGTTTCACCCAGTTCGTCGATGAACAGTCCGTTCCCCGGATCGCCCGGCAGCGCCACCATCGGCTTCAACTCAGCGGCGTCGATATCGATCACCTTCTCGTACTCGGCGTCTGCATCGGAGCACAGGCCGTCCAGCAGCTCGCGGACCTCGTCGCCATTCACGTCGCGCTCGCGTACCAGGAACTCCACCGCTTTCTCGTCCGGTTGGATGATGCCCGTGAAGGCGCCGACCTCGGCCGCCATGTTGGTCATCGTGGCGCGCTCGTCGATCGAGAGCGCCACCACGGCATCGCCCGCGTACTCCACGATCTTGCCAATCGCGTGCCCGTCCTTGACGTAGGGGTGGCGCAGGATCTGCAACATGAAATCCTTTGCCGTGAGACCGGGCGGCTTGGTGCCGTTCACGCGGATGAGCACCGACGGCGGCACCTTGATGCGCACGTCTTTCGTGAGCCACGAGTTGAAGATCGCCGTCGTCCCGACACCGAACGCGATCGACCCGACGGCGCCCGCGTGCGGCGTGTGTGAGTCGCTGCCAATGATTAGGTGACCGGGCATGGCATGGCATTCCAGGATCTTCGAGTGGCAGATCGCCTCGGAACCGGCGGGAATCCCCATCCGTCCCTGAAGCTCCCGTCCCAGTTCGCCGTAGAGCTTGATCCCTTGTGCTTGCGCGAACTCCTCCTGTTTCTCCTTCAGCTCGATCGCCACGTCGAGCAACCCGTCCGCCTTGCGCTCGTCGGTCATGGCCAGCTCGAGGAAGGTGAGATGGTCGCGGAACAAGAACACCGACGACGGGTCCACCACTTTCTCGTCTTCGCCCACGTAGTCCCGCCAGAAGATCGCCGCCATGGGCGTCACGTATTCATGACTGAACCGGATATCGGTGCGCACGAACCCTTCGTCGCCGGGCTTCACGTAGGGCACCCCGACCTCGTCATTCTCCAGATCGACCACCCAATGCCGCGCCAGGATCTTCTCGGCGAGCGTCATCGGCCGCTCGTGCGCCGCGACCGCCGGAACGGTCACCTTTCCCCGGAGACGCGCGACGTTGTAGTGGAACAGCCCGCCGTACTCGATGATCCCGCGCGTGATCTCCCCTTCGGCCTGCGTGAACTCGCTCAGCGGGATCGCCTCGCCGCGCCGCACCCGCTCGATCAGCCCGAAATCGGTGCTCGTGAGGATGCCGAGGTTCTGGCAGTTCTCCTGGTAGATACGCTCGATACTCTCGGCGATCACCAGCCGAATGCCGGCGCACATCTCGGCGTACGGCGACTGCTCGCGCGAAGAACCCTTGCCGCGCCGTTTTCCGCTCACGGACACGACGAAACCGCCCTCGCCCACGCTGCCGCGCGCGACCGGGAATTCGCCGCCGGCCTGGAGCCCGAGATAGGGGAAGTCGCCGAGCGTCTCGTCGTAGTAGTAGCAGATGTAGGCCGGCGTGATCTCGTCGGTCGAGATATCGTCGCGCAGCGGAATGTCGGACGGCCACACCGGGTCCTCACCCCGGAGCTGGCGGCGCAGGAGATCGGCGTCGTCGGCAAGGAAGAGCACGCGACCGGAAAAGCGCACCTGGTCGGGACGTTTCACGACGGGTTTACGCTGCAAGCTTTCGATCATGGGGTTAGAAATGTGGCCGGCAGCTCCCAGCCGGGCAAGCGGCCTGCTAGAATATGGTCATGCGCTTTCATTCTTCCTGCGCTCTGATCCTGGGCGCGGGCCTCACGCTCACCTCCTCAGTCAGCGCACAACGCCGGGTTCCGGTCGAGCGCACCGCGTTGGGCGAGTTGACCGAGGCCGGCATCGCGGAGAGTTCCGGGATAGCGGTGAGCCGGCGCTACGCGGGCGTCCTCTGGACCCATAACGACTCGGGCGACGACCCGGTCCTCTACGCCTTGAGTCTGACCGGCCATCTGCTGGCGAGATACCGCGTGGTGGGCGCGCGGGCTGTTGACTGGGAAGACATCTCCTTGGGCCCGTGCCCAGACCCGGGGATGGGACCGTCCTGCCTCTTCATCGCCGATACGGGTGACAATCAGGAGCGGCGTACCCGTGTGATCATCTATGTCGTCCCGGAGCCGGACCCCACCACAGATGGCGCGGCCCTGCGGGAGACGCAGCCGGCGCACGCGCTGCGGGTCCGTTACCATGACGGCCCGCGCGACGCCGAGGCGATCGCGGTGCGGCCCGACGGCGTGGTCATGATCATCACCAAGGGACGCAGTGGTCCGGTCCTGCGCTACGAGATCTCGCCATCCGAGCTGCTCGGCGATTCGCTGGTGCTCGTGCCCGTCGACACCATGCCGATCGACCCGCAGCCCCTGAGAGGGCGCTGGGTCACCGGCGCGGCCGTCTCCCCCAGCGGCGAGCGTGCCGTGATCGGCACGCACACGGAACTGTACTTCTTCGAGCGTTCCGCCTCCGGCTGGCGGCTCGACGGGGCCGGTTGTTGGTTGGGATTCCCGTTGCGACAATACGAGGCCGTGGATTTCCTCGACGAGGAGTTCGTGGTGGTGACGAGCGAGAAGACGCCCGGCGCCGATGGCGTGATCCACAAACTCCGCTGCTGATCGGATAACGACCCATGCGGCTGCACATCATTGCCGGCCCGCTGCTGGCGCTTTTCCTACACGGCGCCTCGCTCTTCGCGCAAGGGGGAACCCGTACGGGACCGCTCGAGCGGGCGCTTGCCGCGGTCAGCGAACCCGCTATTCGGGCCCACCTCCGGTTCCTTGCGGGCGATGCGCTCGAGGGCCGCGCCCCCGGCACCCGCGGCGGACTACTTAGCGAGATGTATATCGCCGCGCAGTTCGAGGCGTTCGGCCTGGAGCCGGCCGGCGAGAACGGCTCGTATTTCCAGCCGGTCTCGCTCGTGGGGATCACGCCGCAACCGTCGCTTATCGTCGGGACCAACCGCCGGACCCTTGCCCTCGAGTATCTCACGGAATTCGTCGCTTGGCCTGAGATGCCCGAACCGACCGTCACGGCCGACGGGGAGCTGGTGTTCGTGGGGTATGGGGTGACCGCGCCGGAATGGGGCTGGGACGACTACGTCGGTGAGCCGCTCGCCGGCCGGATCGCGCTGATCCTGGTGAACGATCCGGGGCTATCCGATTCCACGCGCTTCAACGGGCGCCAGCTCACCTACTACGGGCGCTGGACGTACAAGCTCGAGCAGGCAGCACGCATGGGAGCCACGGGTGCGCTGTTGATCCACACCACGGAGAGCGCGACTTACCCGTGGAGCGTCGTGCGCAACTCGTGGTCGGGTGAGCAGATCATGCTGGCGCGGCGCAGCGGCCCCGGCCTCCGGTTCGCCGGCTGGATGACATTGGACGCGGGGCGGCGCGTAATGGCGGCCGCCGGCCGGGATCTGGACCTGATGGTGCAGCGCGCGCAGCGGGCCAACTTTCGTCCTATGCGGACCGGGGTCAACCTGGCGATCGACATCCGCAGCAGCGTACGCCGGTTCCAGGCATCGAACGTCGTCGGACTGATCCGAGGTCGGGATTCCGCGGTTGCCGATGAGGGCGTGGTGCTGGTGGCTCATCACGACCACAAGGGCATCGGATCATCCCTCGGCGGCGATTCCATCTACAACGGCGCTCAGGACAACGCCTCCGGCGTGGCCGTCCTGCTGGCGGCTGCGTCGGCTCTGGGTAGCGCTCACCTCGCGCCGCGCCGCTCGGTGATCTTCCTAGCAACCACGGCCGAGGAGTCGGGACTCCTGGGAGCGGAGAGCTACGTCGGGAATCCCAGCATTCCGCTGGAGCGCACGCTCGCCGCCATCAACATCGACGGCGCCAACCTGCGCGGGAGAACGAACGACGTTCCCGCCCTGGGAACCGAGCGCTCGACGGTAGGCGCGGTGTTCGTGGCCGCGGCGGCGGCGGAGAACCTCACCGTGTCACCCGACCCCAACCCGGCCGCCGGCAGCTTTTTCCGCTCCGACCACTTTCCCTTTGCCCGGGCCGGCGTCCCCGTGCTATCCATCCGGATCGGCAGACAGTTCGTCGGGAAGCCGCCGGGATGGGGTGCCGCGGAGGCCGAACGCTATACTCGCGAACGGTATCACCAACCGAGCGACGAGTTCTCTCCGGCATTCGATCTGGCGGGCGCCGTCCAGCAGGCGAAGGTCATGATCCGCACGGCCTGGGCACTGGCCCAAGGCACCGAATTCCCGACCTGGAATCCCGACTCGGAGTTCCGGCCGGCGGCCGAACGGCTGCGGACGCTGCGCGGCTCCCGCTAGAGCTCAGTAACCGTACGTTTGCCAGAGAGTTACGCGAAACCGCCCGAATCGGGAAATTGGCACTGGCTGACGCCGTAAGAAAGCACTATGTTCCGGCCCGATTTTCGGGTGGATCACTCTTTTCCAGGAGCACTTCTGGACCTCCCTACATCACACCGCGTTCCGGTCAGCTGGATCCGCGCCCACGCTTCCCCATCCATCAAGTGGCGGACGCTGAACGACATCCTTCCACCCGGCTCGGCAACCGCAGCGGACTATGCGGCGCTGAAGGACGAGCTGCTGAATTACAAGGGCATCACCCAGATCCTGCGGAAGCAGCGCAAAGCCGGCGTGTGGGGGGACAATATCCTGGGACTCGCTCCCAACAAGCCGGCAGGAATCAAGGACATCGGCACGATCTACCAGTACCGCCGACTCCTGGAGATGGGCATCCCCCGCGATCACCGCGCCATCCGGCTGGCTGACCGGGTTCTCTTCCGGCTACTCTCCCGCGACGACGCGCCGGAACTGCGGTTCGAGTACAAGAGCGCCGCAAAACAGAACCCGCGGTTGGCGATCTGGGCCCGCACCTATCACCGGGAGGGAGCAACCGTCGCGCTGGCGCACTCGGGACGGGCCGATGACCCCCGTGTACGAGGTGCCGCGCATCGCATCGCCTCCGACATTTCACAGTTCCTGCGGAGCGAGCTGGCGGAGAAGCCGATCGTGCGGAAGCGCTCGCGAAACATGCTGGATCCGGAAGCCTACCCGCCGACCCTGCTCTCGGTGGCCGCGTTCGCCCACATGCCCAACGTGCAGCGCGAGCGTGCGGGGTTCATGGAGCGTTTGTGCGCATTTCTCGCGAAGCCGCAGCCGAAACGGAAATACACGATTCTGGTGGGACGGAAGGTGATTCAGCCGTCCTATCACCTGCTGGGCAACCCGGTGGAAGCCGACCGCTACGGCAACGCGAAGGACGTGCCGCTGGCCCTCCACTGGATCGAGTTGCTCGTGCGCCTCGGCATGCTGCACACGAACGAGACGGCACAAAAGGTGTTGGCGCGGCTGCTCGGCGAACTCAATAGCAAGGGTGTCTGGGCATCACACAATCTCCGTGCGATGCCAAAAGGACCGTCCAAGGTGGCGGCGTTCGCCTTCCCGCTCGAGCTGGATGGCAAGACGATGCAGCGCCGGCAGGCCGACGTGACGTTTCGGCTGGCGCTGATCGCCAAGCTGGCCGGCTGGCGGCTAGAGTATACCTAGCCCACGAAAAGGTTGACCGGCTGGCAGTAGTAGCTTATACAACTACTGTGCCCATGGACCTCGTTCCTTTCGGGTTCACCGCAACCGAGAATCTCGTCTACGGCGCCCTGCTAGAGCTGGGACCGTCCAGCGGATATGCCGTGGCCAAGGTGCTGAGCATCGCGCGGGCGAACGGGTATCAGGCCCTCGACGCTCTGGTGGCCAAAGGGGCGGCGGTGGTGACTGGGCACGACCCGCGTCGCTACCGGGCGGTGCGCCCGAAGGACGTGCTCGCTCGGATCGTCGGGCAGGAATCCGGCAAGCTCGATCGGCTCGAGCGTCAGGTGTCGGAGGTGGCGCCGGAGGGTGACACGCCGGTCGTGCGAATCGAGGGTACGCGGGCCCTGCGTGAGATTGCGACCCGCAGCATCGTCCGCGCCGGCCGCTCGGTGATCTGCGTGGCGCCAGCGGAGTTCTTGGAGGGGCTGGCACCGGCGTGGCGGGCCCGGGCGGCCGGGGGGGGCGGGGACGGGGGTGGCGAGACGGCGGTGTGGAGCACGGATCGCGAACCCCGCGGTATCGCGGTATCCGGTGTGACTTCACGCCAGGTGACCACCGACGTGCCCAACGACCCGCTCGCTCTCCTAGCGGTGGACGACTCGGCGCTGTTAGCCCGGCTGGGGGCCAACCCGACCGGATACTGGTCGTCCGACCCGGCCCTCGTCGCGACGGTGCGCGCGGCAATCACCGGCCTCACCACCGCTTGACAGGGCTGCCAGACACCGCTATCTGATAGTCTCGATCAACCGATCGGTTGAAACAGCGGTGACGGATCGTAAGCCAAGTTCTCGTAAGCGGATAGCCGACGCTGCCCGGGAGGAGTTCACCCGCTGCGGTTTCGCCGGCGCCCGGGTCGCGCGGATCGCCGGGGAAGCGGGCGTCAACAAACAGCTCATCTTCTATTACTTCGGCTCCAAGGCCGGATTGTACGAGGCCGTCTGCGCCTCGATCGTCGACGCGGTAGACACCTACACCCCGCCGGCGGCGACCGCCGGACCGGCCACCGAACAGCTCAAGGCCGCCGTCGCACGACTGTACACGTCTCTCAGCGAGCGCCCCGAACTCGTGTCTCTCCTGTACGACAGCGGGCGCGGACCCTCTGCGTCCCGCTCGGCGCGGCGGATCATGACCCAGCTTGCCCGGGACCTCGAGGAGGTGGTCTCCCGCGGACAAGGGCTCGGTTATTTCCGCGATGACGCCGATCCGGAGCTGGCCGCGCAACAGGTCGTCGTACTCTGTGCCGGGTATCTGGGCTTGGACAGAGAACGAACCCAAGACCCCACGAACCCGGCGATGCACGAGCGATGGCCGACCGCCGTGGCAGAGCTGCTGGCGCGAGGACTGGCCTGGTAGCTAGAGACCGCTCACTCAGTTGGCCGATAGCGCGAAGCCGCCCGAGGTGCGCGACTCCTCGGTTTCGTCCTCGCTAGGCCGTATCATCGCGATCTCGAGCACCTCGGAAAGCCGTTCGACCCCATGCACCTCGAGTTTTTCCCGCTGTTCCTCACGGATATCCTCGAGGTCCGGGAGATTCTCCTTGGGGAGAACGATCGTCGTGATCCCCGCTCGGATAGCGCCGAGCACCTTTTCTTTGACGCCGCCGATGGGTAACACCCGCCCGGAGAGGGTGACCTCGCCGGTCATTGCCACATCGTGTCGCACAGGAACCCGCGCCAGGGCGCTGATCAGCGCGGTCGCCATCGTGATGCCGGCCGACGAGCCCTCTTTCGGGATGGCACCCGCCGGCACGTGGATGTGGATGTCCTTGTCCTTCAACCGCTCCGGTGGGATGCCCAACTCGTCGCAGTGTGTCATGGCGTAGGTGAGTCCCGCCCGGGCCGACTCCTTCATCACGTCACCGAGTTGTCCGGTGAGGACCAGCTCGCCCCTGCCGCGCATGACCGACGCTTCGACGAACATGATGTCGCCGCCGACCGGCGTGTAGTACATGCCCGTAGCGATGCCGGTCGCTGATTCCCGGGCCGCCCGCTCTGGATGCACGGTCGGCCGTCCCAGCATCGCGTCGACATCTTCCCCGGTGACCTCAACACGCGTCTCCTCGCCCGCAGCGACTCTGCGCGCCCTCTTGCGGGCTATCTTGCCCAGTTCACGCTCAAGCTGCCGTACGCCCGCCTCCCGCGTGTACCGTGAGATCACGGTCCGCGCGACGTCGTCGGACAGAACGAGGTCGTCGGCCGTGAGACCGGCGTTCCGCAACTGGCGCGGTATGAGATACTGGCGCGCGATGTTGAGCTTCTCATATGCCGTGTAGCCGCTGAATTCCACCAGCTCCATCCGGTCGAGCAGCGGCGCCGGGATGTTCTGAAGGAAGTTCCCGGTCGCGATGAACATCACCTCGGAGAGATCGAACGGCACTGCGAGGTAGTGATCGGTGAACGAGTCGTTCTGCTCCGGATCGAGCACCTCGAGCAGGGCGGCGGCCGGATCGCCCTGGAACGACACCCCGAGCTTGTCGACCTCATCGAGCAAGAACACGGGGTTCTTGGTCCCCGCTTTTTTCATGCCCTGAATGATCCGTCCGGGCAACGCGCCCACGTAGGTGCGCCGGTGCCCGCGGATATCGGCCTCGTCACGCGCGCCGCCCAACGAGATCCGCACGTATTCCCTCCCCATCGCCCGCGCGATGGACTTCGCGATCGATGTCTTGCCGACTCCCGGCGGACCGACGAACAGGAGAATCGTCCCTATCGCCCAGCGATCGTCCTCGTTCCCCGGTGCCGACTCCGCCTCCCCGGCCGCCTCGAGCTTCTCGCGCAGTTGCCGCACGGCCAGGAACTCGAGCACCCGGTCCTTGACGTCTTCCAAGCCGAAGTGGTCCGCGTCGAGAATCTCCTGCGCCCGCTTCAGGTCGAGGTGATCTTCACTTCGCTCGTTCCACGGCAGCTCGGCGATCGTCTCGAGATAGGTCCGCATGACCTGAGCTTCCATCGACTCCCGCGAGGCCCGGGCCAGCCGCGACAGCTCACGATTGACTTCCTTGCGCGCCTCTTCCGGCAGCTCCAGCTGGAGCAGCTTCTCGCGCAGCTCGTCGACCCCCTCGCCGTCTTCTTCGTCACCCAGCTCTTTGCGGATCGCCTTCAATTGCTCGCGTAGGAAGATCTCGCGCTGTCGCTCCCCCAACTCCTCCTGCACCTTCGACTTGATGTCTTCCTGCACGTCGAGCAGCTCGATCTGCCGCTGGACATGCACCAGCACACGGCGCAACCGTTCCTCGACCCCGAGCGTCTCCAGCAACGCCTGCCGCTCTTTCGGCATGATGTCCAGGTACCCGGCAACGAGATCGGCGAACCGTCCCGGATCCGTCACACCGGCCAGAACCTGCTCGACGACATCCTCGGCGAGCCCGGCCTTCTGACCCAGCTCCCCAGCCCTCTCGCGCACCTCCCGATGCAGGGCCACGAACGCCGCGCCTGCCTCATCGATGGGCGGGAGATCGGGAGCATGGCACACGACCGATTCGATGTGCCCATCCACCTCGGAGTACTGTAGCACGGTGGCGCGATGCTCCCCGTGCAGCAGCAGCTGCACACCTCCCAGCCCGCGTTGTACCTGACCGATCTTGGCCACCGTGCCGGTCGTGTACAGACCGCTGGGTTCGACGCTGTCCGCGTTCTCCCGCTGGCACACGGCGAAGATCAATCGATCCTTGCTCTTAAGCGCGGCCTCGATGGCCCGCAGTGTGCCCGGGCGGCCGGCTCCTATGGGCGCCGTGACTCCGGGGAACAGGACGACCTCTCTGAGGGGGAGCACCGGCAGCTTGAGCCGCTCAGTGCGCTGCGAACTGGTCTGTGTCTGCTCGGGACTGGACATGTGATTCCCGCTATGGTCTGGAGGTTAGAACCCGCCTACTTCGAGGGCACCTCCCATGCCAACGAACCCTGCCTCAAATGGGTAACACACCAACTATCTCCTGCCGTTCCAGCCGATCGTACGGTACAGAGCCCTATTTCTGTCATACTGACAGACCGGTCCAAGGCACGGAGGGGACCGCTCTAGGCCCGCGGCGCGACGTTCAGGAGGGCTTTCAGCTCGGATTCGGTGAATTGCTCGAGGAGCCCCGCCCGCGTGGTCACCTCACGTGGGGGTTCCCCGGGATCGGACGCGCAGGCGAACCTGACGATGTCCGCGGGCTCAGGGAAACTAGCGGCTTTGCCCTTCGTAGAGACAATGCCGGAGGTGCGTCCGACTCGTTCGGCCGACCAACGGCGTCCGGCATCGTCGGTAATCCAACGCATTGTGCCCTCTTGGGTTCCGCATCCGTCCAGGTTGCCAGAGACCTGGAGCCGCACTAATGTACGACCGAAAGAGAGCCCTGGCCACATGGACGACCCAGAACTCCAAGCGAACCCTCTTGCTGAGCAGTTGGCCCATATCGTAGAGGGCGCGTTCGAGCTGGAGGGGGAGATCGGTCGTGGGGGAATGGGCGTTGTTTTCGCGGCGCGCGATCTGGCGCTGAAACGCCGCGTAGCCATCAAGGTGCTCCCTCCCGAGCTGGCATTCCGGAAGGAGATCCGGACCCGATTCACCCGCGAGGCGCAGACCGCCGCCCGGCTCTCGCATCCCCATATCGTCCCGATCCACGCCGTCAGCAACGAGGGCGGACTCGTCTACTTCGTCATGGGATTCGTGGACGGCGAGTCGCTCGGCGCACGCTTGAAGCGCCGCAAAGCGCTTCCGGTAGAGGAAGTGCGTCGCATCATGAAGGAAACGGCTGACGCGCTCGGGATTGCGCATGCGATGGGCGTGATCCACCGCGACATCAAGCCGGACAACATTCTGCTCGAGGGCACGCGGCGGCGTGTGATGGTGACGGATTTCGGGATCGCGAAGGCGCTTTCGGAAGCTGGCGGAGGCACGCTCACTGGGACCGGTGTCGCCATAGGCACGCCGCAATACATGAGCCCGGAGCAGGCGGCGGGTGAGGCAAAGATCGATCACCGCAGCGACCTGTACTCGCTGGGCATCGTGGCCTACGAGATGGCGACCGGAGAGCTGCCGTTCCGCGCCCCGACGGTGCCGGGCATCCTAATGAAGCAAATCACCGAGCCGCCGCCCGACATCAAGCTGCTGCGCCCGGAGCTGCCCGACGAGCTGGCTGCGACGATCATGCGATGCCTGGAGAAAGATCCCGAGGCGCGCTGGCCCACATCGGATTCGTTGCGCCGCGCCCTCGAGAGCCGCAAGTCGGTACCGTATCGGCCGGGCGCGTTGCGCTCGCGCCCGCGCCCCCGTCCGGGCTCACAAGGGGGCGCGCTCGATCGCGCCCGGGAGCGCGGCGACCGCCCGCTCGTCCGGCATGCGGAACGCCCGCGCGGGCGTGACCCTGCACAGCGCGACGCGCCCGGCCCTGCCAAATCCCAGGAATCGTCCATCGTCCGCTCGTTTCGCAGTGATTTCGCATCATGGGTTTCCGTTTGCGGCGGGCTGATGTTGCTCAACGTGGCCACCGGAATCACGTCGCCGTGGTTCCTGTTCCCCACGGCTATCTGGGGATTCAGCATCGGCTCGAAGTTCCGCAGGCTCTGGCTCGCGGGCTATAGCTGGCGCGACGTGCTCAACCGGCCGCCCGCGGCGGACGCGATCGAGGCGCGCGCGGTACGGGAGCCCAAACGGCTGCGCGGGAAGCAAGCCGCACCGCCTGTCGATACCGGAGGCGACGAAGACTTCGGGCCGCTAACCGAACAGATCACACAGATGAACCGCGACCGCAAGGCGATCAAGTCGATCGTCGACAGGCTGTCTCCATCCGAGCGGAACATGCTGCCGGACGTGGTGCAGACGGTTGCGGGGCTCGCCGAGCGGGCCGTAGACCTGGCGCGCACGCTACGTCAGATGGAGGGCCAGGTCGATGACGACGCGTTGGTTCGGCTCGAAGAGCGTATCGCGCAGATCAGGGAGACCGATAGTGAGGACGATCGCCGGCTCGGTCTGCTCGAGCGCCAGCAGGCAGGGCTCAAGGAGCTGGTCGGCCGTCGCCGCAACATCGAAGCGCAATTCGAGTCCTGCGTCTTGGCCGTCCAGAACGTACGGTTCGATCTGCTGCGCCTCCGCTCCGCCGGCGTGAGTGCCGTGCTCGATGATCTCACGAGCGCTACGCAGGCGGCCCGTGCCTTGTCGCTCGACGTCGAAGCGGCGATCGCCGCAGCGGCAGAGATCCGGGAGGAGCTGCGACCGTGACGGGCGGGCGGGCGGACAGATGGACAGGCGCCCGCTTCTCAGCAACCTGTTAGAAGCGACAGATCTCTCTGATCCCCGCCGCCAAGTCGCTCACCTGCGGGAGGATCACGTCTTCCAGCTCGGGCGAGTATGCCACGAAGGTATCGGTGGCCGCGATCCGTCTGACCGGCGCGTCGAGCCAGGCGAAGTGATCGTTGGCGATCCGGGCCGCTATCTCCGATCCGTAACCCCACGACAGCCCGTCCTCGTAGGCCACGATGACCTTGCTCGTCTTCCGTACCGACTCCGTGATCGTCTCCCAGTCCACCGGATTGAGCGAGCGAAGATCGATAACCTCGACGCTGATCCCGTCGGTTTCGGCCACGTCACGCGCGGCGTTGACCGTGCGCTGCACCACCGCCCCATAGGTGATCACCGTGACGTCCGTTCCCTCTCGTACCACCTTGGCCTTGCCGAACGGGATCATGAAGTTAGGGCCGGGATACGGCGCCTTGTTGTACGTCTGGCGATAGAGGTGCTTGTGCTCGAGGAAGATCACCGGATCGTCGCACCGAATCGCCGTCCGTAACAGGCCGCTGGCATCGAGCGCGGTGGACGGGCAGATCACTCTGAGTCCCGGGATCGCCGTGTAGATCGCGGCGCCCGTCTGCGAGTGATAGATCGAGCCGCCTTTCAGGTATCCACCGTACGTGACCCTTACCACGACCGGCGCGCTGAACGCCCCGTTGCTCCGCCAGCGCAACACGGCCAACTCGTTGCGGATCTGATGGTATGCCGGCCAAATGTAGTCGAAGAACTGGATCTCGACCACTGGCTTGAGCCCGCGTGTCGCCAGGCCGATGGCGCGGCCCACTATGTTCGCTTCGGCAAGCGGCGAGTTGTACACGCGGTCACCACCGAACTGCTTCTGTAGTCCCCACGTCACCTTGAACACGCCGCCTTTCCCCTTAACCTCATCGATGTGCTCGTCGCGGGATACATCCGCGATGTCCTGGCCGAACATGACGATGCGCGGATCGCGCCGCATCTCATCGGCGAGACACTTGTTCAACAGGTCCACCATCGTGGTGGGGTTCCCCTCGAACTGGGGGTCGTCCTCGGTATCGAACTGCTCGGCCGTGGGGTCGATGTCGGGTGAATAGACGAAATCATAGAGCGTATCGGACGCCGGCTGTGGCGAGGCGAGCGCGATCTCCACCGCGACCTCGATGTCCTCCTCGACCTGCTCGACGATCTCGTGAATCTGCGTCTCGGTAGCGATGCCGTCCTCGATCAACCGCGCAGGGAACGTGATGAGCGGGTCGTGCTGTGCCTCCTGGTCACGCTCGTGCGGCGGCTTGTACATTACCTCGTCATCCGAGAGCGAGTGCGAGTAGGGCCGGATGACGTGGGCGTGCACCAGTGCGGGACCTTTGCGCGACCGGCAGTAGGCGACGGCGCGGGCAAGCGCGTCGAACGACTCGAGCGGATCGCACCCATCCACCTCTTCGACGTACAGGTTGGGGAAACCGGCCACCAGCTTCGAGATCGAACCACCCGGCGTCTGGACTTCGACCGGGGTCGAGATGGCGTACTTGTTGTCCTCTATCAGGAAGACTACCGGGAGCCTCAGGTTACACGCAGTATTCAGCGCCTCCCAGAACTCTCCCTCACTGGTCGCCCCATCGCCGGCGGTGCACAAGGTCACCTCGTCGCGCCCGACCATCTGTTCTCGGTTCGGGATCTCCTCGATCAGGTTGCAGCGGTACCATGCCTCGGCGCATCCCACGGCGTTGAGGAACTGCGTGCCGGTCGGGCTGGAGGAGCTGGTGATATTCAGCTCTTTGTGGCCCCAATGCGACGGCATCTGCCGGCCGCCGGAGTTGGGATCGTCGGCCGCGGCAACGGCCGACAGCAACATCTCGGTCGGCGTCATGCCGAGCGTGAGGCAGAGCGCGCGATCGCGATAGTACGGATAGAACCAGTCGTATCCGGGTTTCAGCACCTTGCCCGCCGCTACCAGCACCGCCTCGTGGCCCGCACCAGAGATCTGGAAGAAGATCTTGTTCTGCCGCTTGAGCTGGATCTCCTTGTCGTCCAGCCGGCGGGACAGGAGCATGAGCCGGTAGATCTCTAGCAGCTCGGTCTTGTCGAGCCGGCTCGCCGGACTGCGGCGTGAGGTGACCTTCGAATTGGTCTTGGTCGGCATGGAAGGAAAATACCCTGGTTTGGCGGCGAGGCCAGCGACGCCCCGGCGTCCGTCAGCGCAGCTTGGTGAGCCTTCGCAGGACTTTGAGCTTGGCGAGCGCCGAGGATTCCGTCTCGGCGTCCGCTATCGCGTAGAGCCCGTCACGAATATCCAGCAAGATCTCCATGAGGAGCTGCTCGCGCTGAAACGAGGCGTCCAGCTCGAGCATGCGGTCGTCGTGACTGGCCACCTTCGCGCGCTGGTACGCCTCCTGGTAGATCGCTTCCAGGTTCTCGAGGATCCGCGCTCGGGGACGGGGAGGAGTCATCGGCTCGCGCTCCGTGTCGGGAGAGACTGAGTATTCGCGCTCACGTGTCGTACGGCATCAACACGAGTCCGCTCGGCACTTTCGGCGCGAAGTAGGTGGACTTGGGCGGCATGATCGCTTGCGCGTCGGAGACCGCGAGCACCTGTTCCACCGGCGTCGGCCCGACCAGCACGCCGCTGGCGATCTCTCCCGCCTCGACGGCCGCGATCACCTGCGCCGCGTCGGCGGAGTACGAGACGCGCGCCGCGTCACCGGCGGCCTCCATCAACGGGCGAACCACGGTATCCTCGATCACCTCGATCTCGAGTCGGCCGTCGGCCGCGCTACGTGAAGACAGCACCTGCATGGGTTGACCGGAAAACGCTACGACGCACGCGGGACCCCGGTGGTCGGTTTGCAGCGCGGCGTCTGGATCAACTCCGGCCGCGAGCGGGTCGACCTGGAAGTCGGCGCGCCAGCTCTCGAGCAGCGGCGCCGGATCGAGCGTCGCGCCCGAGATCATGCGATGGCTCGGTAGCACCACCAGCCCCGGATCGGCGATTGGCACGACCAGCGCCGGAATCCTCGTGGCGGCCGGGTTCTCGGCGCGATACGCGTTGGCCGTCTCGAATCGATGGTGGCCGTCCGCCATGTACAGGGCGCCCTCACCGGCGGCACGCGCGATCTCGGCTGCCTGGACTCCGCCGACCTTCCACAGTCCGATCCTGACGCCGTCCAGCGTGGCGAGCGCGGTCGGTTCGTGTCGTGTGACCCCCTCCAGCCGGCGTTGGAGATGGCCGCGGGTATCGCGTGCCAACACGAAGATCGACTCCAGCACCGCGCATGTGGCGCGCGACAAGGCGAGGCGGTCTTCCTTTGGCCCCCGGTGCGTTCGCTCGTGCGGCTTCACGCGTCCGGTGTCGTACGGCTCGACATGCAGCGCCGCCACGACGCCAGTACGCACATGTTTGTGCCCGTCGGGTGTCTCGAATTCCTGTCGCACTACATAGACACTCGGCGCGGCGTCGCGCGCCAGCGAGCCGTCGGCGCGCCACCGCTCCAGCAGCGCCGCCGCATGACTGTATCTGGCGGCTCCCGTTCCCTGCGGCAGGATCAGGTGCACGATATTGTGCGTGTCGCGTTCGGCCAACGCGGCGCGGCGTTCCGGGACGATCACGTCGTAGGGCGGGGCGATCAGCGCGCTCAGCTTGCCCGTCGCCGTAAACCGCTCGGCACGGAACGGCTCTACCAGAGGGGGTAAGCGGGACGACGTCATGATGGTCATCTCACAATCTATCCGAGCCAGGGCCGGGCCGCGCGTTCCGCCTCTTCCAGCAGCAGGCGATACGACTCGTATCGGCTGGCGGCCAGAGCGCCACACCCCACGGCGTCCGCCACCGCGCAACCCGGTTCTTCCAGATGACGGCAGTCGTCGAACCGGCAGCCTGCCGCATACTCGCCGAACTCGGGGAACACGGCCGCCACCTCCCGCGGCTCCAACCCCCATAGTCCCACGTCTCGCAGACCCGGCGTGTCCACCACGAACCCGTCCTCGCCCAGCGGGTGCATCTCGGCGGAGACCGTCGTATGCCGACCCGCACGTGTGCGCCGGCTCACTGCTGCCGTTCGGAGTCGCAACCCCGGCTCGAGCGCGTTGAGCAGGCTCGATTTCCCCACACCGGTCGGTCCGCTGAAGAGCGAGACACGCCCTGCGAGCTGCCGGCGTAGCTCCTCGATGCCGTACTCCCGCGTGGCGCTGGTGAGCAGCACGCTGTATCCCGCCTGCCGATACGGCTCCGCATGGCGCTCGGCGGCAGGATCGAGGTCAACCTTGTTGATCACTACGACCGTCGGCAGGTCGTTCGCCTGCGCCACCGCCGTGAACCGATCGACCAACGACGGATCCCACTCGGGGTCCCGCGCCGAGCCCACGACCACGACCTGGTCCACGTTCGCCGCCACGGCACGCACACCGCGCGACCTGCCGGGACTGCGCCGCTTGAGGATAGAGCTGCGCTCGTGTACCGCCTCGATCGTGGCACCGCCGTCCGCCCGCATCGCCAGCGTCACGTGATCGCCGACCAGGACGTGTTTCTGGGTCCCGTGCTTCATGCGGCCGCGGAGCGTCGCCTCGACGACCTGACCGGCGGTGTGTACGCGATAGATACCACCGGCACGAGACAGAACCACGCCCTCAGAGTGCGCTACCAGTCGGGACACTCCTTTTTCACGGCGATGAGGCGATCGAGATGCGCCTTAACGTCGTAGAGTGAGAGACGACGGATAGCCTCCTCAGCCGTCTTCCGGGAATCACCATGCGCCAGATATCCGGTCTCCAGATGTCCCGCCGGTACATCCCCGCCGTCGGACCACCGCACGAACAGGAGCGCAGCACCGTATTGCCCGTCGGGATTCGGCGTATCCTCCACATAGACGGCGACGCTGTACGACTTGCCGTCGCTCCCCTCGAACGCGGGCGGGCGGCCGTGGCGCTCCAGGTAGCCTCCGAGGATCGCGTCGTCGATCACGTGCGAGAAAACGTCTCCTTGAGCACGTTGCCTATGATGAATGTCACGTTGGCCGGCCGTTCCGCGAGACGACGCATGAGATAGGGATACCATTCCGCCCCGAACGGGACGTAAACGCGCACCCCATACCCGTCCTTGCGCAACTGCTAGTTGGAGGTCTCGCCAGCCACGAAGCGCCGCGCGAATTTTGGTGCGAACCCATTACGCCTCACGAAACTGAAGATGCCCTGATGTTCGCTGAGCCATAGGAATGTGCCGCGTAGCATCGCGCGCTGGATCAGGTCTCGGGATAGAATCTTCCGCTGTCGGTCGCCATGCGCACCAGCACCGGAGCGGGTGTAAATCGGTCGCCGTAGGACAGCTGCAGCCCCTCCAACCTTTGCACCGCCTGTTCGGCTCCCATGCGGTCGAGCGTGCGCAGCGGTCCGCCGCGGAACGGTGGGAACCCGATGCCAAAGATAGCCGCCATATCGCCGTCGCGCGCGCAGCGCACAACCGCGTCATCGAGGGCGCGCGCCGCCTCGTTCAGCATCGCGAACGCGAGTCGGTTCTCGACCTCCGTATCCGACATGCGCGGATCCGGGGCAGCGCCCAGGAACTCGTAGATCGACTTGTCGACCGCGCGCTTCCTGCCCGAGTAGGTGTAGAACCCGCGCCCGCTCTTACGTCCCAACCGGCCTTCCTTCACCAGCCGTGCGATACCATCGAGCGGCGCCATGCGATCGCCGTAGGCATCGTGGAGCACGCTCGACGCCTTGAGCCCCACGTCCAGTCCGATCTCGTCGAGCAGTCTCACCGGCCCGACCGGGAATCCGTACCGTTTCATGACCCGGTCGATCTGCTCGATACGGACACCTTCCTTCATGAGCCGTCCGGCTTCGTTCAGGTACGGCGACAGTATCCTATTGACCCAGAATCCCGGACAATCGCGCACCACGACTACCGTCTTGCCCATCTTGCGCCCGAACGCGACGGCGGTGACCGTCGCCCACGCCGCCGTCTCATTGGTGACGATCACCTCGAGCAGCGGCATCTTCTCGACCGGTGAGAAGAAGTGCATGCCGAGTACCCGCTCGGGATGTTTGGCGACACGCGCGATCTGGGTGATCGGGATCGTGCTGGTGTTCGAGGCAAGGACGCAGTCGTCGCGCACCCGGCTCTCGATCAGCTTGAACACCTCGTGCTTGATGTTCAGATCCTCCGGAACCGCTTCGATCACCAGGTCCGCGCGGCCGAACCCGCTCCAATCCGTGCCACCGGACAGCAGCGCCACCAACCGACGATGCTCGTAGCGGGTGATCCGCCGACGTTGCTTCCGGTCGTCCAGGATCTTACGCGCGGATTTCAGCCCCTTGGCCACGAAACGCAACTCCGCATCGCGGAACCGGACGTCGACCCCGGCCACCGCCACGGCGGTTCCTCCGATGCCGCTGCCCATGAATCCGGCGCCCACGATACTGAGCCGACGGATGGGAAGCGACTCGGGCGGATCGGGCACGCCGGCGTCCTTCTTGAGCGCAGTCGTGGCGAAGAAGATCCCTACCAGCTGACGAGATACCTCACCGACAGCCAGATCCGCGAATTCCGCCGACTCCATGTCCAGCCCTGCTTCGACGCCGTGGCGCAGCCCGTGCTGCACCGTCTGTAGCGCCGCGAGCGGGGCGGGGTAGTGGCCGCCGGTACGCTTCAAGACCTGTTTCCGCGCCATGGAAAATACGAGCCGCCGGCCGGCGGGATTGCGCTCCAGGAACAGCCCTTTGAGGCCGCGACCGCGACGTTTGGGACGCCATCCGCCCGCCAACCGGTCGGCCGCTTCGAGTGCCACGCGCTCGAGTATCGCGGGATGCACCAGGTCGTCGACCAGGCCGCGCCGGAACGCGCGCTTGGCGGCAATCGTCTTGCCGGCAAGGATAATGTCCAGCGCCGCCTCGATGCCGATCAGACGGGGGAGCCGCTGGCATCCACCGGCCGCCGGGATGATGCCGAGCTGCACCTCGGGCAGTCCGAGCTTGGTTTTCTCGTCGTCGCTGGCCACACGGTAGGTACATGCCAGCGCGGTCTCGAGACCGCCGCCCAAGCAGGCGCCGTGGATCGCCGCAACCACCGGTTTGCCCAAGTCCTCGATGCGGTTGAGGAGTGCCTGCCCGTTCTGCACCAGGCGGCGCGCCTCGCCACGCGACTTCAGCGCGGTGAATTCCTCGATATCGGCCCCGGCGATGAACGTGTCCGGCTTGCCTGACAACAACACGACCGCGCGAACCTGGTCATCCCGACCGACATCGTCGAGAATCCGCGCCAACTCTTCGCGAACGCCGCGCGTGATCTTGTTGACCGGTTCACCCGGCAGGTCCAAGGTGATGCGCGCGATTCCGTCCTGCGTCTCTACCGTAAAGGCCGAACTCATGTCCGCTCCAGCACCATGGCAAAGCCCATTCCGCCCTGGGCACAGACCGAGATGAGCCCGAACTGGACATCGCGGCGTCGCATCTCGTTGGCGAGCGTAATGGTCAGCCGCCCGCCTGTGGCGCCAAACGGATGGCCGATGGCGATGGACCCGCCCATGACGTTGAGGATGTCACGGTTCACCTCACCGATCGGCTGCGACCGGCCCAGGTGCTCCTCCGCCCACCGTTTGGATTCGAACGCCTGGATGTTGGAGAGCACCTGCGAGGCGAACGCTTCGTGCATCTCGATGAGTCCCACGTCCGCCAACGTGATCCCGGCGTGCTCCAACGCGAGCGGCACGGCAAAGGCCGGTCCCATCAGAAGCTGCCACCCGGGATCGACCGCGGCGACGGCGTACGACCTGATGAACGCGAGCGGCGCGTACCCGAGCGCCCTGGCCTGCCGCTCCCCCATGAGCAGCACAGCCGACGCCCCGTCGGTGAGCGGTGACGAGTTGGCGGCCGTGACCGAGCCGTGCTTCCGGTCGAACACCGGTCGCAGCTTCGCCATCTGCTCGAGCGTAGTGTCGGGACGGATACCGTTGTCGCGATCCACCACCCGCCCGTCGGGCAGGAAAAACGCCGCGATCTCGGCCCTGAGCCGCCCGTCTTCCGTCCCGGCATGCGCCCTATGATGACTCACCTGCGCCCATTGATCCTGGGCCTCGCGCGTGATCCCGTTCTCCTTGGCCATCTTCTCGGCTGACTGGCCCATCGATTCGCCGGTCGACGGCTCTGCGATCGCCGGTGTGACCGGGATCAGGTGTCGGGGACGGAAGGTAGCCAGCAATCCCATCCGCTGGCCCAATGTCTTGGCCTTGCTGAGCCCGACGAGCAGGTCTGAGAACCGGCGCGAGTGCAGAATAGGTATGTCCGAGAGACTCTCGGCGCCCCCCGCGATCACGACATCCGCGCGTCCCGCGACGATCTGGTCGTGTCCGTGCGCTATCGCCGTATTGGCGGAAGCGCATGCGCGATTGACCGATGCAGCGGGAACGGTCCGCGGGAACTGGGGGAGCAGACTGACCTCCCGCGCCAGATTCGGCGTCAGGGGACTCGGTACCACTTCGCCAAAAAACATCTCATCGACATCGTTGCCGTCGAGTTCGTACTTGTGGATGAGTTCGATCGTGGCGTGGCGTGCGAGATCGACGGCTGATATGTCTTTCAGGACCGTGCCTGACCTGCAGAACGGTGTGCGACACCCTCCGATCACCGCCACCCGCCGGCCATTCCGAAGAGTGTTCATGCGAGGAAAGCTACCCGATCACCAATCTCCGTGGTAGCGCGTGGGCGAGAAAACCGCCATCATTCCGCCGGTCGTTGGGCAAGGATACTCGCGAGCGCGGCGGGCCGACCGTCGACCATGTCGACGACTTCGCGGAACAGGAACGCCTCGAACGGCTCGACGAGCCGCATTAGTTCCCCCGGTTTGAGGAGATGCTCATCCGACTGCGGCCCCCATCCCTGCTGGCGCTGGCTTTCCAGGAACGTCTCGGCGAGCAGGTACCCCCCGGGGCGGACCGCCGCCAAGAAATCCGGCATGCGATTCCGGTCCAGATAGTTGAACATCATCACGATGTCGAACGACTCGGCGTCGATCTTGCTGGTGCGGAGGTCGAGGTGAAGGCACTTGACGTGCAGATCGCGCCGTTGCACTTCGCGCTCGAGGGCGCTGATCGTCTCGCCATCGCCATCGACGGCGACCACCTCCGAGCCGTATTCCGCGGCGAGGAGCGCGTGACGTCCCGGCCCACACGCCAGATCGAGCACGCGTTTTCCCGGCCCAAAGATCCGGGCGTGCCAGGTGAACCACGCGCTCGGCGGGGCCGATCGTTCGTGCCTCCTATTGAATAGCCGCGTGGACGCCCCCTTCTCGTTCGTTGCCCGAAGCGCCCATGTGGCCGCGATGGCCGAGACGTCCATGGATGTTCTGATTATCGGCGGCGGCATCACCGGCGCGGGCATAGCGCGGGACGCCGCGATGCGTGGTCTCCGCGTCGCCCTGGTCGAGCGCGATGATTTCGCCGCGGGCACCAGCAGTCGGTCTTCGCGGCTCGTGCACGGTGGCCTTCGCTACCTGGAACATGGAAACCTGCGCCTCGTTTTCGAGGCGAGCCGTGAGCGACGCATCCTCCTGCGAACTGCCCCGCACCTCGTCTGGCCTTGTTCCTTTCTCTTCCCTGTGTTCGCCGGCGGGCGACTTTCCCGAGTGAAGCTGGCCGCCGGACTGGCGTTGTACGACCTGTTGGCGGCCTTCCGCAATGTGGGCCGACACCGTTGGCTCAGCAAGCGGACGCTGTTGCGGGCCGAGCCCGGCCTGCGCGAGCGTGGCCTGAAGGGCGGAGCCCGGTACTACGACGCGCAGTGCGACGACGCCCGTCTGACACTGGCCACGATGCGGGACGCCCACCGCCACGGCGCGCTGGTAGCCAATTACACCGACGTCACGCAACTCGAATACGCCGACGGCCGCGTGCGTGGAGCGCGCGTCACCGACCGGCTGACCGGCGCGAGCCTGACCGTACACGCGCACGTCGTCGTGAACGCCACCGGCCCGTGGTCCGACCGGATCCGCAACGACGGGCGCCGCATGCTGCGTCCGACCAAAGGCGTGCACGTCGTAGTACCCCGCAAGCGGGTTGGAAACAACGAAGCCGTCACGCTGATCTCGCCGCTCGATGGCCGGGTGATGTTCATCCTGCCCTGGGGTGACCTGACCTACATCGGCACCACGGATACCGACTGCGAGGAGATACCCGAGCAGGTTCGTGCCAGCGGGGACGATGTGATCTACCTGCTACGCTCGGCCAATGCTGTCTTTCCCGACGCGCGCCTCCAGCCGGGCGATGTGATCTCCACCTGGGCCGGCCTGCGGCCCCTGGTTCGGCCGCCCGCCGACACCGATCCGTCCGCGGTCCCGCGTGAGCACACGATCGTGGAGCACGGCGGGTTGCTCTCGATCGTCGGGGGCAAGCTAACCACCTACCGGGCGATGGCCGCGGAAGTGGTCGACCGCGTCAGCGCCGCGCTGCACGATCTGGACGGCCGTCGGGTCCCACCGCGTGCGGCCACCGCGGAGACACCGCTGCCTGGCGGGGAGGTGCGAGACCTGGAGATTCTGGTCGCCGATGCCGTACGGGAGGGCGTCACGGAAGCGCTCGCCCGGCACCTGGTACGCGCCTACGGGAGTGAGACACCTGCGGTCGTCCGGCTCGCCCAGTCCGACCGGCGTCTGGCGGAACCGATCGTGCCCGGCCACGTGGCCATCCGGGCCGAACTGATTCATGCGATCCGGCGCGAGATGGCCATGACGCTCCGCGACCTGTTGATCCGGCGCACCCACGTCTTCCACGAGATCTCCGGCCACGGCATGCAGCAGGCGCCCGAGCTGGTCGACCTCGCCGCCGAAGAGCTTGGCTGGGATGCCGCGCGCAAGGCTAGCGAGCTGGCCGCCTACCTCGAGGAGATCGAGCTGAACAACCGGTTCCGGGATGAGCTGACTCCGCACGACACGCCTTAGCCCGCGGTGGCGCCCCCCACGCGGTTCATGTCCCTGCCTACCGTCAGGGTCACCACGAACGCCACACCCCCACCGGCGTACGCCTTCGAGATACGCCCGGTCCCGGACTGCGCCGCGATGTTAGATGCCGGGAAGAGCCGACGCGTGCGCGCGTTCGTCCCGGAACGTGCGCGCCGCACGATAGGCATCGCGCAGCCGGTCCATCATCTCGTCGCGCCGCTCGAAGAGCCGTTTCTGCACTCGTGGCTTCACCTTGGAGAAGGCATAAGCAGTGAGCAGCGGCAGGCCGAGCGTGGCATCCATGTACGCCACCACCGCGTCGGGGAGCTTGTCGGGATTCACCTTGCCCCAGCTCACCGCTTCGGCAGGCGTCGCGCCCGACAGCCCACCGGTATCGGGCCGGGCATCGGTGATCTGCAGGTAGTAGTCGTGCCCGACCTCTTCGATCCCGAGCACTTCCTGAATCTGCGGCTCGGTCTGAAGCACGAAGTTCTTGGGGCTGCCACCGCCGATGATGAGCACGGAACTCGTGCCGCCATCACGCTTCGCGTCGAGCACGATCGCGGCGGTCTCGTTGACGTCCGCGGAGACATCGAACGCCAGCTTGTATCCGTCGAGTGCGATCTCGGCGACGTTCATCCCGATGGACGAGTCGCCCGGGGACGACGTGTAAACGGGCACAGCGTGCTCGTGGGCGGCGCTGAGCACCGATTTCTGGCCGATCCCGAGCGCGTTCTCGCGCTCCCGCAGGTAGCCGCCCAGCAGGTAGTGGTATTCCGCGGTGGACATCGAGCGCTGGAACTCGGGCTGTTTCGACACTTCCCGAATGAAATCGTCGGTCCGGAGCAGGGCGCCGTAGTCGACGAACACGTCATAGATCCGTACGATACCTTCGTCCCGTAGCATCACGTCATCGGTATCGTGACGGCCACGATGCAGGGAGTAGCCCAGCGCGAAGTGGGCGTCGTGGTAGAGGTTCGCGCCTGTAGAGACGATCCAGTCGACGAAACCGGCTTCGATGAGCGGGATGATGGTCGACATACCGAGCCCGGCCGGCGTCAACGCGCCGGTGAGACTCATCCCGACCGTCCCGTCCCCGGCGAGCATGCTCTCCGTGAACAATCGGCAGCCTTCCCGTAACCGACCAGCGTTGTAGGCTAGGAAGGTGTTGTCGATCAGTTCGGCCGCCGTCTCGGTCCCGGTGATCGGCTTGGGATCGATACGCGATCCACTCAGTAACAGGCTCTTCTTCTCACCCATCTCGCTTCCTCCGGCTCTTGGCGAGTCCCCGCTGCCCATCGACCTCGACGATACGCCGGACGGCTTCTTCCGGATCGTCGGTTACGAACAGCAGGTCCAAGTCGTGCAGATCGATCTTGCCCTCGGCGACGGCGCGTGTTCGCAGCCAATCGAGCAGTCCGCTCCAGTATGCCGACGACATGAGCACGACCACGAAGTTGGGGATCTTCTCGGTCTGCATGAGCGTCAGCGCCTCGAACAGCTCGTCGAGCGTGCCGAACCCGCCCGGAAAGACCACGAACGCGCTGGAGTACTTCACGAACATCGTCTTGCGCACGAAAAAATATCTGAAGCCGATCTGCCGATCGACGTACGCGTTGCCGTATTCCTCGTGCGGCAGCTCGATGTTGAGCCCGATCGAGAGCACGCCCGCTTCCCGGGCACCACGGTTGCCCGCTTCCATGATTCCGGGACCGCCACCGGTGATCACGGCAAAGTTCGCCTCACCCAGCAACCGTCCCGTGGTAACCGCGGCCTGATACCACTCGTCCTCCTCGGTAACGCGAGCGGAACCGAAGATCGCCACCGCACGATGCACGTCGGCGAGTGCGTCGAAACCCTCGACGAACTCTCCGGTGATGCGCAGGACACGCCACGGATCGGTGCTGGTGAACTCGCGCCGTTCGGTGACCGGCGGTGGTGAGGGCGCCGTGAACAGCAGTCGGTCGGCCGTCTGCTTCATTTTCTTGCTAGGTACTGAGGATCTCGAGCGCCGCGGCATGATCCTCCACCGTGTTGTAGAAGTAGGGCGAAAGGCGGACGTGGCCCGGTCGGCTGTCCGCCACGATGTCCCGTTCGGCCAATCGCGCGACCTGCGCTTCGGGCCGCTCGTCCGGCAGCATCACTATAGCCGAGCGTGTCTGGGACGTCGGGGCAACGCGCGGGCGGAACCCCGCCTCCATCGCCCGGGCCACGAGATCCTCGGTAAGAGCCGAGACGACGTCCCGAATCCGCGGGATGCCGATCTCCGCTACCAGCTCGAGCCCTCCCAGTTGGGCGTGCACCGCCGCGAGCGAAGGGGTACCCTGCTCGAACCGGCGTGCGTCCGCGTGAAACCGGAGATCCCGAATGTCAAACCCGAATTGCCCCTCGTTGGCGAACCACCCCGTCACCTGCGGCCGGAGTGAAGGGATCAGCTCATCACGCACATAGAGGAACGTGATCCCGGGACCCCCGAGCAGCCATTTCAAGCCGCCGGCACATAGGAAATCGACTCCGCTCTCGCGCACGTCTACCGGAAGCTGTCCCACGCTCTGGTAGGCATCGATGAAGCAGTAGGCGCCGACGGCGTGCGCCGCCTCGGCCACCGCCCGGATGTCCTGGATGGCGCCGGTGGTGAAGAAGACGTGCGACGTGGCGACGAGGGCCGTACGCTCGTCGACGGCACGGCGGATCAGGTCCGGCGGCACGGTGACCCCATCGGGGCTCTCCACCACCACAAGCTCGATGCCGCTCGGTCGCTTGGCCAACCACTGATATGCGACGGTCGGAAAATCCAACTCGGTGGTAACCACCTTGGGGCGCCGGGAATAGTCGATGCAGCTTCCCAACACACCGGTCGCGGTCGATACCGAGGCGTGCAACGCAATCTCGTGCGCGCCCGCTCCGATCACTGCGGCATAGCCGCGACGCAGCTCGTCCAGCCGTTCCCACCACACGTCGTACCATGCGGCTGCGCCGCGGCGCTCCCATTCATCCAGAAACCGGGTCACCCACACGCGCGACCGTCGTGAAAGCGCACCCAGAGAACAGGAGTTCAGGTAGATCCTGTGATCGAAGATCGGGAACTCGGCACGGTACTGCGCGAGGGCGTGCGGGGCTGAAGAGCTTGCCACGGTCATAGCGCCCCAATATACACTCAGTGGGGACCCACCCGACGGTCGGGCGCGGGGGTCGGGAAACGGCCGAGCAGCGACAACAACGCGAGCGCCGCCCAGGCACCCTCGAGCAGGATGAAGCCGACCTGGCGGTCCCGCGTGGCAACCAGTGCCAGGAAGGTAGCGCCAACGAAGTTGAACCAGAGGTAAGGAGGACTGTGACTTCTCCACCAACCGCGTTGCAGGGCGACAAAGGCCCCGAGGATCAGGACCGCGCCGACCACGGAGACCACTTGCGTAGCGAGGTTCATCAGCATCCATCCGGTGCTGGAGGTGGTTGGTTCCGTCTCGCGCTCGCACTCACCGCACGGGCCATTGCACGGCCGCGCCTCGCCATCGATCTGCTGGCGGTGGTGTGGGCGTTCCGCGCGCGCCGCTGGTATCTCACCCCACCGTTTCTCCCGCTTCCGCCACGCGATTATCTGCGGTGGCGGATGTATACCGCCTACGGTGACGAAAACGCTGTCCCACCGGTCGAGGACGTCATCCGTTTTGCCCGATGGCGGCGCAAGCTGCTGGCGCTATGACCCCGACCGAGCGTGCCGCGCACGTCAAGCAGCGGGCATTGGCCCTCGGGTTCGACGCCGTAGGGATCACCGACCTACGGCCCGTCCCCCACGGTGCCGCGCTCGAGCGCTGGCTCGCCTCGGGGATGGCCGGGACGATGACGTACATGCACCGCCAGGCGCCGCGCCGGGCGAGGCCGGCTACCATCCTGCCTAATGCCGCGCGGGCCATCGTCGTGACGCGGAATTACTATAACCCCGATCCGGAGCCGGCGCGTCCGGCGGGACGCGTGGCCAAGTACGCGCGCGGTCGCGACTACCACACCGCGCTCCGAGAGCCGCTCGAGCAGCTGTGCGAATCCGTCCGCGCCCTGGGGTCCCCGCATACGGTGGCAAAGGCCTATGTCGATGCCGGACCGGTGCCGGAGCGTGAACTCGCTCAGCGCGCGGGCCTGGGCTGGATCGGTAAGAACACGATGTTCATCGACCCGCGTCGCGGCTCGTTCTCGTTCATTGCAACAGTACTCACTGACCTCGACCTGGCCACCGATGTGCCGTTCGAGGCCGACCGTTGCGGTCACTGTACCCGGTGTCTCGATGCCTGCCCGACCGATGCGTTCCCGGAACCGCGGGTTCTGGACGCGCGGCGGTGCATATCCTACCTGACGATCGAGCACCGGGATGAGATCGATCCGGCACTCGCGGCTCTCATGGACGATTGGGTCTTCGGATGTGATATCTGCCAGGATGTCTGTCCCTGGAACAACAAGTTCGCTCAGGCGGCCGAAGACCCCGTGTTGGCACTCGACTCGCGGCTGGGAGCGCTCGACCTCGAGGAGCTCTTGCGAATCGACGAAGCTGACTTCAATTCACGATACGGATGGACTCCACTGGAACGTCCGGGCGTCGAGGGCATGCGACGCAACGCGCGGATCGCTACCAGGAACGCCACAAAGGAGGCAGCATGGCGGGCACCGTGACCGACCCCATCCTGCGGGAGCGGGTCACGCAGCTCCAGAAACGGCTCTCGGCGGGCCTGGAGCAGGTCGATCCCCATCATCACCTGCGCGGCCGGCCCGTATCGTACCAGGTGATATCGGGCCGGACATTCGAGATCGTCTACCGGGACGTCCCCCGGATCGACGAGGCACAGGTATTGGGCGTCAAACGGCTGATCGGACAGCGGTGTCATTGCAGTGTGACACCGCAGACGGCCGAGACCCTGACGGTGAGGTTCGTCGTGCCGTTGGCCGAAGAGTGAGGGACCCTACAGCCCCGTCGGGTGGTCCACGAACTCCCAGGGCATCCCGAACCGCTGCTCGAGATGGCCGGCCAGCGCTATGACGCCGACCGTCTCGGTGGCGTAATGCCCCGCGTAGATGAGGTTCATGCCCCACTCCTCGGCATCGAGGTAGGTGTGGTGGGGGCCTTCACCCGTGACGAAGGTGTCCACGCCGGCGTCTCTCGCCGCTCGGAGAAGATCACTTGCTGCCCCTGAGACGATCGCCACCTTCCGGCACACGGCCGGCCCGCACGCGATCACCCGCGCATCACCCCCGAGCCGCCCGCGCAGCCGCTCCACCAGGTCTGCGAGCCCGCCGCCGTACGACCCCATGACACCGATCGTGACGCCGTTGTACTCCCCGAATCCCTCGACCTCAGCCAGACCCAGGTCGCGCGCCAGCACGGCGTTGTTCCCGACCTCGGGATGACAATCGAGCGGCAGGTGTGCGCTGTAGAGCGCGATGTCGTTCAGGTACAGCGCGCGAACCCTGCGCCCATGCCGGCCGGTGAGCGGCTCCAAGCCGGACCAGAAGAGCCCATGATGCACGATCAGCAAATCGGCGCCCATCCCGGCCGCCGCGTCGATCGTCGCCTGACAGGCGTCCACCGCCACCGTGATCTTGCTGAGCTTCCCCGAATTCGCGACCTGAAGACCGTTCAGGGCGTTGGGGTAGTCGGGACCCTCACCGACGCGTAGATACGTGTCGAGATACCCAATCAACTCGGCGCTATCGCAGGACATGAGCTGGTGAAGACTAGATACAGTATAATGACATTATCAAATCATAATCACGACAGTACAATACCAACCTTTCACATCGGCGTACATCGTATAGTGCTATCATATAGGCAGTTATAGACTATGACTCAAGAAGTTACATGAAGCGTGGAAGACGCTGTTGAAACAGTGACTTCATGGTGGCTCAACTAGTCAAAGCTCGGGAAGTCGGCTCGGGACGCGGTGGCGCCTCGACTTGCTCGGCCAGTTCCTTGGGGCTTCCCATCCTCACGAGGCCGTTCACCTCGCCGCCTTCCTGGACGACGAGACGCTCGGTCGCGATGTCGCCGTTCACCACCGCCCCTGCCTGCACCTCGACGCGCTCCTCGGCAACCACCCCGCCGCTGATCGCTCCGCCCAGCACCGCTTCGCGGGTCACGATGTGCCCTTCGATCAACCCCCCGCGCGATACCAGGACCTGTAGCTCGGCGCGAACCGTACCCGCCACCTCGCCCTCGACCTTGACGACACCGTTGGAGATGACCTCGCCCACCACCCGTGTCCCGGCCGCGATGATCGTGAGCGCCGCTTCGCCACGCGTCTGGGGACGTTGCGGGTTCTCTTTGCCGTCTTTCTTTTCCGACGCGAAAATAGCCATGGTTATGATTCCTCCCTCACGACCGAGCTGGGATCGATCGACCGTCCGCTACGGCGGATCTCGAAGTGCAGGTGCGGGCCTGTCGACCGCCCGGTCGACCCCGACAGAGCGATCACTTGTCCGGCCCCGACCGAGTCTCCCCGGCGGACCAGGAGCCGGGACGCATGGCCGTATAGGCTTTCATACCCGTCCGGGTGGTTGATTATCGCGAAGATCCCGTACTCTGCGTCCTCGCCGATCTCGATCACGACCCCTCCACCCGACGCCCGGATGGGCGTGCCACGCGGCACCGCCACATCCATTCCCGGATGCGTTTCGTCAGCAGCCCCGGGACTGACCTGTCCGCGAGTGATCACGCCCCGTACATCGAGCGGCCAGTGGTGCGGCACCGACGGCCCGATCTCGTAGCGCGGCGGCCCGGACGGCGCGCGCGCGAACAGCGCGTTTGCCACCGCCAATCGTTCGAGTCCGAGGTGTCGGCGCGCAGGCACCACATCCGCGCCGAGCATCGAGCGCACCTGCTCGTAGCGTGACTCCACTTCTGCCAGGGTCCGCGCCAGCTCCGTCACCTGCCGGTTCTCGGCACGAAGCCTGGCAAGCTCCCTCTTGAGACCAGGGACCGACGCTGCGGTGCGGGCGATCGGCGTGTACAGCACCGCGCCCAGGACCACCAGCACCGCTACCACCGAGCCAGTAATCAATCCGGTGCGTACCAGCCAGAGAGGCCCTCGATAGGTCCGAGACTCGACGTCGCCATCCCGGTGGATCATGAGGGTCACCATACGTCGCTTGCTCATCCGTCGTACGGCCGCCCCAACACCAGCTCCAGGAGCCGGGCGAGATCGTCGTTGGAGTAGAAGTTCACGGTGATACGACCGCCCTTGCCACGGCGCCTCACGAAGACGTCGGTCTTGAAGTGGCGTCGGAGCACGTCCTCGACCCTGCGCACCTCGGGATCGGGCTTGCGCCCGCCCCGACCCTTTCTTGCGCGGGGACGCCGTTCCGGCGCCCGCTCCCCACGCGCGCGCGCTTCCACCTCCCGAACCGACAGCCCGTCGCGTATTGCGAGTTCGGCGAGCGCGGTCACGGCCGTGAGGTCGCCGAGCTGTAGGAGAGCGCGCCCATGGCCGCTCGAGAGCGCCCCTCGATGCACCGCCTCCTGTACCACGCTGGGAAGGCGCAGGAGGCGGAGCGCATTGGCAACCGCCGGCCGGCTGCGGCCCACCAGCTCCGCAACATCGGTCTGGGATGTCCCGAACTCGTCGATCAGGCGTTGGTAGCCGCGCGCCTCGTCGATCGGGGACAGTGCGTCGCGCTGTAGGTTCTCGACTAGCGCGAGCGTCAGCAGCGTCCGATCGTCCACCTCCCGAATGACCGCACCTATCTCCGTCCACTCCAATCGCTCCGCCGCCCGCAACCGCCGCTCACCTGCGATCAGCTCGAACGCGCCCGATTCCACCGGGCGGACGACGATCGGCTGGAGCAGGCCGGACGCGTCCATCGACGTGGCCAGCTCGGCGAGGGCCACCTCGTCGAAAGCGTGACGTGGCTGATACCTGTTGGGACGGATGGCCTCGAGCGGCAGGTGCGTGAGCGCCCCGGTCGCCTGCGCTTGGGCGGTCGTGGCCGTCGGACCGAGCAACGCTTCCAATCCCCGGCCAAGACGGCGGGCGGAGCGGCCCGTCACGCCGGTATCCCCGTTGCCGACTCGCTCGGCACGTCGTTGGGCCGGGCGGCTATGCGACGCACGATTTCCTGCGCGAGCGCGAGGTAGCATTTCGCACCCACCGACTGCACGTCATAGAGTAGAATCGGCTTCCCGAAACTCGGCGCCTCCGCGAGGCGCACGTTCCGGGGAATGATCGTGTTGAACACCGTGGCCCCAAAATACTCCTTCGCTTCGGAAGCCACCTGGCGCGACAGGTTGAGCCGGATGTCGAACATAGTGAGCAATACGCCGTCGATACCGAGCGACGGATTGAAGTTCTGCTGAACCAGATTGATGGTATTGAGCAGTTGCGAGAGTCCCTCGAGTGCGTAGTACTCGCACTGAATCGGGATCAACACCGCGTCGGCGGCGGCGAGCATGTTCAGCGTGATCAATCCGAGCGACGGCGGACAGTCGATCAGCACGTAGTCGTACTGATCGCGAATCGGTTGCAGCACGCGCCGCATCATCGACTCGCGCCCCCGGCGATTGACCAGTTCCAGCTCGGCACCGACGAGGTCTTGGGTGGAGGGGAGCACGTCGAGCAGGGGGAAGTTGACCTCACGCCGCAGCACGTCGTGGACCTTGGCATCCCCCATCAGCGCGTCGTAGAGCGAATCGTGCACCGAACCGCTCTCGATGCCGATGCCACTGGTGGCGTTGGCCTGAGGGTCACCGTCGACCAGCAGCGTCCGGCATTCCGCGGCCGCCAGGGACGCGGCGAGGTTCACCGCCGTCGTGGTCTTGCCGACACCACCCTTCTGGTTTGCGATTGCGATGACCCTGCTCATATGTACAACATGTTATATTTCAATTAGTTATACACTCTTATAACATAGCCTGACGGCATCGGGCGGAACGAGCGCACAATATACGGGCAGGTGCGCCGCGGGTAAAGCATAAGCCCAACTGTTTCACGTGAAACGACCTCACGCTGCCGTCCTTGGCAAGCGTTTCACGTGAAACGCAGGCGATGGTTGGGGTGAGGAAGGTGATCGCGTCGAATCAGTTCAAGGGGACGAAGAAGACATCCTGGCTGCCGCTCGTGCTAGCCGCCGAGAAGGCAAGCAGCGAGCCGTCCGGCGAGAGCGCCGGCGAGTGCCCGCCCACCGTGCCGGGGATGAGCGTCGCCTGCGCCGTGCCGAGGTCCACCCAGTAGAGCCCATCCACCCGGCGTACGAGCAGCCGATCTGTCGCAGGGTGGAACCGTGGCTCGGTCCCCGGCGCAAGCAGCTGTGTGGAGCCGTCGGAGAGGTCGTATAGCACGATCTCCCACCCCGCGGCCATGATGGCTATGGTCACCTGAACGCACGCTCCCAGCCCCGCCGGAACGATCACGGTGGTGATCACGCTGTCGACACCGGTGGGGACGGCGACGGCGAGGAGCCTGTCGTCGGGTGAGAGCTCCGGGAACGCTCCCGGGCCGATGGATTCGGCGGGTGCCGTGGGGTCGTTCAGGTTGACCCGCCACACCACCTCGCCATCGGAGATGAAGCCGATCCCTGAACCGTCGTGGCTGACCGCCGGGCCGAACGGCTCGGCGCCGAACGTCTTGATCTCCCCCTCCACCGGCAGGATGCGGATCCGTTGGAGCGAGATCCCGAGGGTGATCGTATCCTCCACAAAGACCGTGTTCGTCGCGATGAACCGCGTCGGGATTGAAGACAGAGCACGGCCGTCCTCGGGGTCCAACCGCCGCAACGTCAGTCCGATTGCGTTGGGTCCGGCGGGTGCCGGTGGCCCACAGCCGTGGATTCCCTCCACAGCCGGCTTCCACGAGACCAGCACTCGCCCACCGGGATCGAAGACGAGTTGTGCCAGGCTGTCACCCTCGATCGCCGCACGGTAGATCGCTGCCTCCTCCCGCACGGCGCCACCTTGGGCCGGTATGCTGAGAATGCGCCACTCCTCGCCAAACCCCGCCAACCCACGGCTCACATAAACGATACGAGCGCCGTCGGACGTGAATCCACGCACGAGATCGGGACCTTGGTTCCCGGTGAGGCGGAACCGCCCGTCTTCCGCGATCGGCTCTACCGGCAGGGGCGTGAACAGCACGTCGTTCGGCTCGGCGCACGCGGAAAGCGCGGCCAGCAGCCACACCCCGCCCCGGAAGATCGGAACGAGTCGATTACGCCTCTCAGCCGCCGTTATTAGCACTGCATAAGTCATTGTTGAACAGTCTGTTACGCTACAGCACGGCGTAGCTTCACCACCTCGAGCACCAGGTTCTGGAGGTCGCTCTGACTCACACCGGGGATACGGGCCGCCTGCGCCAGCGACTCCGGGCGCACCCGCTCGAGCTTCTGGCGCGCCTCGGTGGAGAGGCTCCTGAGCGTTCCATAGGGAAGATCTGCCGGCAGCTCGAACCCGGCCAGCTCGGCCAGCCTCCTGGCGGCCTCGCGCTCGCGCTCCAGGTATCCGGCATACTTGATCTCGATTTCCGCCGAGCGCCACACGTCGTCGCATAGCTCGGGCGGCACGCACTCTGCGGCGGTGAGCAACGTGCGGAGCGATACCTTGGGACGGCGGGCCAGCTCGGCCACCCGTTGCGGTTCGGGGATTGCCCGCTCGCCGATCGACTCGAGATAACCGTTGACCTGCGCGACGCTCACCACAGTGCGCCGGGCCAGCTCCACCAGATCGCGTTCCGCGGCGAGACGCCGTTCCAGTTCCCGTTCCTCATCCGGCAGTAGCATGCCCAGCTCGCTCGCGAGCGGGCCCAACCGTTTCAGCGCGTTGTCCTGTCGCAGCATCAGACGAAACTCCGAGCGCGACGTGAACAATCGGTACGGTTCGTCTACGCCCTTCGTTACGAGATCGTCGATCAAGACACCGATGTACCCCGCATCGCGGCCGAGCACCAACGGTTCGTCACCCCGCACGCGGCGCACGGCGTTGATCCCCGCCACGACACCCTGTCCGGCAGCTTCTTCGTACCCGGTGGTGCCGTTGATCTGACCGGCAAAGAAGAGAAACTCGAGCGCCTTCACCTCGAGCCACGGCGTGAGCTGTTGCGGCGGATAGTAGTCATACTCGATGGCGTATCCGGCGCGTGTCATGCGCGCGCCCTCCAGGCCCGGCACCGCGTGCAGGAACTCGAGCTGCACTTCCGCAGGCAACGATGTCGAGAGCCCGTTCACGTACAGCTCGGCGGTGTCGAGCCCCTCGGGCTCGAGGAACACCTGGTGCCGCTCCGCGTCGGGGAACTTCACGATCTTGTCCTCGACCGACGGGCAATACCGCGGCCCACGGCCGGCGATCTCCCCACCGTACAGCGCCGACTCGTGCAGGTTGCGACGAACGATCTCCTTGACCTCGGCGCCCGCCCACGTAATCCAGCAGGGACGCTGCTCCGGTCGGGGAACACGCTCGAAGTGGGAGAACCGGTAGTCCGCCGACTCGCCGTCCTGTCGTTCCAGGCGCGAGAAATCGACCGACCGACCGTCGACGCGGGGCGGCGTGCCCGTCTTGAAGCGCTCGACGGTGAGCCCCAGCGCTTCGAGTTGCTCGGCGATGTCGTGCGCGGCCGGATCGCCTGCGCGGCCGCCCGAGACTCGCGTCGTCGTCCCCACGTGGATCCGCCCGCGCAGGAAGGTCCCGGCGGTCAGCACGACCGCGCCGCTGTGGAACTCCGCCCCGTGCGTCGTCCGCACACCGACCACTCTCTCTCCCTGCAGCAACAGCGCGGCGGCGGTTCCCTGGAAGAACTCCACCGACGGATGCCGCTCCAGCTCGCGGCGCACCGCGCGACGGTAGAGCGCCCGGTCACACTGCGCCCGCGGGGCCCAGACGGCGGGGCCCTTCGAGCGATTGAGCATGCGGAACTGGATGGTCGCCCGGTCGGTAGCGCGGCCCATCACACCACCGAAGGCATCGACCTCACGCGCGACCGTGCCCTTGGCGATCCCGCCGATGGCGGGGTTGCAGGACATTTGGCCGATCGTCTCGAGGTTCGAAGTGAGTAGGAGTACTCTACCGCCTAGCCGAGCCGCAGCCGTAGCAGCCTCAGACCCCGCGTGGCCCGCTCCGATGACAATCACGTCGTAGGACATGGACTTGAAAGATAGGATGCATGGGGGGTAGACGCCTAGACGCGCCGCAAAGACGCCCAGGCGCACGAGACGCATAGCGGTGGGGAGGTGGCAGTTGGGAGGAGACCTCCGACCCCCCTAGGACGATCTCCGAGCCGCCTCCGAAATCTTACGGAGCAAGCCGTAGAGTGTCTTACCGGTTTCCGTTGCTACATCAGTGAGACGGGAATGGGTCACGTCGTCCATGTAGCCAAGGTCGTGGGAGAGGTCGATGATCGTTTCGAGCTCCGCAAGCGACCCCTTGGCCGTATCAAGAAAGCGCCGGTACTCCTTGCTTCCCTTCCGGGCGCTTCCCTCTGCGATGTTGAGCGGGACCGAGTAGCACGCACGCCCATCTGGTCCGCGAGCACCCCTTGCTCCTAATCCGGGAAACGCCGCGCCGCCTTCGAGCACTCGACCGCAAGGCGTTGCGCGTGTTCCCACGCTCTCAGGTTCCGATATGGAGGCATGGCACCAGAATACGAAACGGACCGCGCAGTCTCCGTACCGGAACCGGGCAGCCCGCACCGAATTGTCCTGCCCGCCACCCCCTACCAACCACTACGCGTCTGGGCGTCTAGGCGTCTTTGCAACCCACTACCCACTTCCTGCTACATCCCGTTGCACAGGACGGCTCGGCTACCGTACCCCGCAGGAATCCTATGCGCCATGAATCTCAGTGCTGCGCTTCAAAGTTAATGCTAGGCGGACCCCTCATCGCGTTTCAAGGCGATACCTCCGGACGTGTTCGACCCCCAGGTCGTCGCGCCAAACACCGATCAGCATCTCTGCGGTGATGCTCATCGCCATGAAGCCCCCCGGCGTCTGCACCTTACCCACCCACTCACGATCGCCGTTGAACACATCCCAGACGGCAGGAGCTGAAAAGTCGGGGGAATACATCCGAGCCCACACATGGCCGTCTGCGGCCACGATTATCTTAGAGTAGGCCGGCAGCACTTTCGGGCGTGCCGGATGGTCCAGCGCGGAGAGATAGTCGCTCCACATCGACTCGGGGATGTACTCCTCGGTGAACCTCCGGTACGCGGCGACGTCGGCGTCGGACACCTCACGCGCATCACGCTCCATGCCGTAGATCTCTGAGAGGCGCCCGCGCTCAAAGACGCGGATGCGAAATGCTGGTCCGCCTACGAGATGAACCGTTTCCCCGTAGATATCGAAGCTAGCGTTGGCAGTGAAGGGAACCGGGATCTGACTGCGCCCAGTCCAGATCCACAGGGGACCGAGTGCCGCGCCGTACGGATACTTGGTTGAGGCCTCGAGATCGACCCGAACCAGCTCCACGGAATCGCCCAGGATCTGGCCAGCCTCGAGTGACCCCGCAGCGAGGATTCGTGGCACCTGGCCTAGAACGGACCCGTCTCGAAACGCATCGAAGGCACGAGGTATCGGGTCGTCAGTCGATAGGATCCTCCGCGTTCGGACGAACTCCCCCTCAGGATCGAACACCGTAAGCCGGCCGCTCGCATCGTCCCACACTGCGACACTGTCACCGTTGAACGGCCCGAGCAGGCGAATGCGGAGGAACTCGCCCGGGCCCTCGCCCCGGCCTCCCCTGGTCTTCCAATGAGTGCCGTCCGGTTGGAAGATCCGTAGCTCACCGGACTGTCCATCGGCGACCCACAGGCGGCTCTGGGGATCGACGTAGACATGCTGGATCCGGAAGAACTGGGTCGGTCCGCGAGCATCCGCGCCGCCCAGCGTCAGAGTTGGTTCGGGATCGACCTCGGCGAAGGTGGTCGAAACGTCGGGACTCAGGGTCAGCCTTATCCCTGCGCTATCGGTAACCATGACCGTCGGCGCTGAGGATCCGTCGCAGCCCACCAACCCGAAGAGTAAGACCGCTGACAGGACCGGAATCCGACGCATCACCGAGTACCTCGGGGGCCACATAACGGTTCGCCCAGGTCCACGCGAGTGCGTACATGAGGAACCAATGAACCGCTCTCATTCGCCGACTCTCCCTACCGCTCGACGACGCTCAGTGTTGCACTTCAAAGTTGATACTAAGTATTGCGATCGTGGTGCCCACTCGACCTACGATTGTTCGCGAGCAACTCGAGTCTTGCGAGCGGCCCAGAAGAACAGCGTGAGGGATACCACGAAGACGAGAGTCCACACAACGAAATGAGAGTCGATCCCCGTCTCTGCGATAGGGCGCTTGTCGAATGAACCCGCGATGTCGGTCCACCAGTACGAGAAGTTGAAGATGTCTGCCACCACATTTGGCTGATCATGATCGGCTTGTTAGCTGGCCGATTCCCAGTCGGATAGACGCTCCAACTCCGCTCTAGTCTCATCGTAGGCGTAGGTCGTGAGCTCCAGTCGGTGCCCAAACGGATCGGAGAAGTAGATGGAGTATGCCCTCTCGTGGTCGACCACTAGGTCCGCGGTTACATGACGTCCACGATGATCGGTCAGGCCGAGATCCGGGAGCCTCCTCAGAAACTCCACGAAGGTTGCTGCTCCGACCCGAAACGCAACTAGGTGGAACCCAGCCGTTTCTCTTGGGTCCTGCGGCGCGCCTTGAAACAGTGCAAGTTTGGTACTTCCGCTGTCACTTGAAATCATCAGAGGCCCGCTAGGGTCTTCCGCCCAGTGTTCGCACTCGGGAACCGCTTCTAGTCCCAAGATCCGTTGGTACCAGTCGGCCGCTTGACGTCGGTCCGGAACGAATAACTCGACGTGATCAATCTGGTCGACTCGGAATCTGCTGCTTGAAGGTGAGTCGTTCATCGATCTTGTTCTGCCCAGCTAACGTCTCTGCGCTTCAGTTGCGGGCGACCCGCCGCCAGCCGAGCGCCCCGCAATACCTATGGGTGTCTTCGCGGCACGCGCCTTCAAGGTACCTACGCAACTTGCCCGGCGCGCAACACAACGGCTCCTCAAGAAAACTCTCGCGCCCGACAGCTCCTAACGCGTGTCACGCAGCCCGTCAGACCGATCCCTCAACGGTACCAGATGACGAGTGGCAGCGTGGGTCGGAAATCCCAGTTGCGCCCCGCGCCGTGATCAAAGAAGAGCTCAAGGTGGTGATCCGGACCCCGCACAAACTCCACGAGGCCTTTCCTCACCAGGGCGCGGCTGACCGCTGACTCGACTGGCAGCCCGGGTCCTGCTACCAGCACCCGCGTTAGCTCCCTGATGCCGTTCGGGTGCGGGAGGCGCTCAAGAATGGCGGGGAACTCCTCCAGGGTGGCGAGCCATGTCATCGGGGGAGCAACCACCAAAACTGCCGGCTCCCGAACGTCGCCCGTCCACGCTGCGATCTCGCTGGCCGCACCAGGCAGCATCCACTCGGCTTGGTACGAACTTGTCTCGAACGGTAGTGCGTCGAGATGGCCGCTGGCCTGCCGCAATCCTATGCCAAACGGCGAGCCCCGAGGAGTTGCCGCGAGTCGCTGCGCCAGACCGAACGGACTCCCAGCGAAATCCGCACTGTCCACGATCCAGACCAGCTCGAGGTATGCGTTCGCGAATGCGATGCCGAACGACGCCGTACCAATCCCTTCATGCACTCCCGAATCCGGGCGCACCCTGAAACCCGCTGCCGCCAGAGCCTCCATGACCGGCGCACGCGCAGGAACCATGATGAACATGTGATCCACTTCGAGGGCCTGTCCGTTGGCGCGAGGGACAACGACTGCGAGCAAGGTGAGGAGCGCAATGGCTGATCTGAGCATGGGCACGATCGGGTTGCCTAACGGCGTCGGTATCAGCTGCGGCCCGCGAACCACCCCCCTTCCCGGTGGGCAAACCCGCCCATGACCAGTAGCAAACCCACTCCGCCGAGAGACATGAACAAAGTGGGGAACCGCACCGAGATGACGCCAGACCTGCCGAGCACAAAGGGCCACCAAAAAGCTCAGGTCCACGGGAGTACGCACCGGAGGAACCTAATGAACCGCTCTCATTCGCCGACTCTCCCTACTGGTCGATGCCGCTCAGTGTTGACTTCAAAGTTGATATCAAGCGGCGTGACGATCACCCTCGTAGACTCAATCGCCGGCCGGCTCGAAGTCCACAAGCACAGGCGGAGTCGAAGCTCGCGCCTCGAGGAGGCGCAAGGCAGCCTCGAGAACTGCGTGTTGGCGGGCTTGCTCGCCCGGTGCGTCGAGAGGGTAGCCATGAGGAAACGGGACAAAGAGTGCCCGCGGCGGTTGAACGCGCTGCGCAACCTCTCGAAGTAGCTGGATCGCCACCGTCGAGATTCCCTTGCGCTCCAGCTCACCGGCTACCAGACCCACGGCCTGGCTACACATCGGTCAGACAGGAACGAGAAGTGCGACATCTACGGAGTCGTGCACGAGCGAACTCGCCACCTCGGGGGCCGTGTCACGGACGAGCCGCCCCGGTGCTGTGATCGAGCCCATGAAAGATAGGTGTGTGCGAGCGAGGGAACCGACGCGGCCCGATTCGGCTAGTTCCCGAACTCGATCCAGCGGAAAGGCTACGTTCGGATCACGGGACAGTCCCGTGTGGTCGAAGGCCCCGCTTGGGTGGGTATCGACCAGGTCGGACACATCAACATCCTTCGGAATTCTCCTGAAGCTGACGTCGCCGCCGCGAACCGACTCGTCGAAGGGCTGTTGATCACGCAGCACGAAGCCGGCGCTGGACACAAGCGCGAGTCGGCACTCCGCCAGCGGCTTCTCCAACGGTGCCCACGGCACAGGGTCGATACGCCACCAGCGATACGCTCTCAGAAACGCACGGACCGAGAACGAGAACTCGCTGAGTTCACCCATCCATCACCTCCAACGCGCTGGTAGCGCTACGCCGCCCAACGGATTTGCCAATAAACTGCGGGCCCGACCGGCCAGCGCGGCAACTCAACGTCCGCTCCCGGCCCGCCAGCTTCATTGGCTCGTTGGGGGGCACACCCTCAACCCACGTAGCCACACACACCCATACGGGGCGAGTTCACTACCGGAAGGTACACCTCCTCCTCGGCGCAAGGGTGTTCCTGGGCGTGCGTGGGCGAGTCGGAATGTGACGCGAGGTCGAGCGACTCGAGTCCGTGATTCGAAGTGAAAAGGTGCCGACGCCGAAGGATCCGCTTGGGGCAGGGATGGGGTGACGGGCGCTCCAATCGTCAGCTTGCGCAAGGAGGATCTGCTGGAAGATAGCGAGAAAGGCGCCTGTCAACAAAATCGCGAATCGCACAGAACTCATCCTTAGGCTGGTTTCACCTCATACAAAGTAGGGAAAAGAAAAGTTCCGTAGCCACGGTGCGCGGCTGCCTACCGCGCCAGCAGTAATCGCTTGATGGCCCGCCCCGAGGCCGCAGATCGTAAGTCAGGACTCAGCTCGTCATGCCATGCATCGATCAACGCGGGCGCGATGCATCCACCTCCCGCAAGAATTGAATCAGGCCCTCAAAGTAGGTCTCCTGATCATCGTACATGGCGAAGTGGCTGCCGTTGGAGCAGTACAGGTATTGGCCGTTCGGAAGGGCGTTCGCCATCCATTCCATGTGGTCGGGGTCCATGGTGTCGTACCGTGCGCCGATTACGAGCGTTGGCACTGCAATCTGAGCCAGCTCGGCGGTCCGATCCCAATCCACGAGCTTGCCACTTGCGCCCAACTCGCTCGGCCCCTGCATGGGGATGTAGATATCGTTGTTGATGTTGGCGAAGGCGCGGTTGACCGGATCCGGCCACTCATCGGGGGGCATACGAAGGATGTGATCGACGTAGTGGTGCTCGATCAGGAGCTCCAGGTACCTCGGGTTTCCGTAGTCCTCGGCTGCCTCCAAAGCCTTGATCTCGTTGAGCACGGCGGGATCCATCGACGCCATCAGGACATCCTCAGCGTATTTGTTGTACGCGGGAATGCTCGCCATCATGTTCGAGATGATGAGTCCTTTGAGATTTTCCTGATGCGCGAGCGCGTACTCGATCGCCAGAATCCCGCCCCACGAATGTCCATAGAGATAGAAGTTGCTGGCATCGAGCCCGAGGGCCACGCGCACCTGCTCGACCTCATCCACAAAACGTGGCACATCCCACAATTCCGGTGCATCCGGCTGGTCCGAGTAGGCTGACCCGAGTTGGTCGTAGTAGTAGTACTCGATGCCAGCGCCTGGGAAGTAGGAATCGAACGCTTCGAGGTACTCGTGTGAAGCGCCCGGGCCGCCGTGGAGCAGAAGCACCTTCATCGTCGGGTTGTTGCCCACCCGTTTTGTCCACACGCGGAACGTCCCGCTGGGGGTCTCGATCGGGATCAGCTTCACCCCGCCGCTGAGGACATCGTCGCGACCGGCGTTGTCGAAGTACGAGAACGACACCTCGTTCGGAGGAGACTCAGCGATGCATGCCTGAATCAGGATCCCCAGGGTCAGCGCCAACAGAACTTTCCGCATGGCTTGGTCTCCATTTGCATTGGGGTAGTGGCCCGTCACGTGACAAGGGCCATCTAACGGCTCGCAAATCTGCTGCGGGCGACTCGCCCCAGCTATGGTGAAGGTGAACGTACCGCGACCTCCGCAAGCGCACAAACCAACGAGTTCCTTCAGAGCGTGAGCGCCCGGCTGCAGCATTTGCTTGTTAGACCGCGCTGGCCAGGAAGCGTATCTGTCATGGCAGCTTCGCGGCTGTCATTACATTGGGATAGAGGTGCCCCCGCCCGCGGTCGGGGCAGACATCGCGCGTCGCCCCGTGACGATGAATAGGACCATGAACAGCGCAAGGAGCGCGGCGTCCGCCCAGATTGACCAGTTCCCCCCGGCGGCCACCGCGGTTAGCACGGCCACCGCCGCCGAAAGGCCATTGACGACCGTCAGTCCCAGTATCAGCGCATCCCGCGCTTTCGAGGCCTCCGCCGTGCGCGCGGTCCAGCACATGACCCCGAGACCGATCGCCATGGCGCCGATGCTCCGCGCCAGGCTGGTCTCCAGGACGTCCAGCGGCGGCACGAGGTACAGGCTCATGACCGCCGACGGAACGATCAGGAACCCGGCGCCTACGACCGCCATGAATACAGCGTAGATGGAAAGCAGCATCTTCAGGTTCATTGGGACCTCCCGATGACGACGCGGCTGAACGTACGCCCGCAGGCGCGAAGCGGCAAGGCTGCGGCGCAATCGCTGCCTGCCAATCGGTGGCAGCCTGTTGGCCTCTATCGGCCGCCCGCGGCATTGGACCCCTTCAAGATACAGAAGTGTGTCTAGCGCGGTCTAACGGCTTTGCTGTTGAGCGGCGCGGCCCGCTGCTGGGCACCGCAACAACAGCGATTGTTGATGCCAGGAGGCTAGCAGGCCGCTAACGCCCGGCTGTCGCCGCGTCCGCCTCCAACAGCTTGTTAGGCGGCGGCGTCATCTCGATTGGACTGGGGACCCGCGGATACGAAACTACGACACCTCGCCGAACGCAGCGATTTCTTCGACGTATGCCGAATCGAACTGCAGCGCCTCAACCAACTGTGATAGCTCGGTCGCGTACGCGGGATTCGCCCCGGCTAGGCCCAACTCGCGCGGCAGGTTGTAGCAGTACGCCTCGACAGCTTCGCTTGTGTCCAACAGCTCCACCTGTACGCGTTCTCGTATGTACTCGCGAACACTCGGTTCCGAGTAGAGCGCGCGAGCTTCCTGGTCGGCGAGCTCCATCACGATTCCATAGGCGCGACTCGAAGCGGATCGCAGCAATGTTGCTCGCTCGCCGATGTGGATGCGGTAGTCGGGTAGCACTGCGGGCCCGATAATCTCTGGGTGAAGACCCTTCTCAGTGAGAAGAGACCGATCCATAAACAGGCCGTAGAAGAAGATCTTGCTCATGGGTTCGGAGCTGTCCGCCTAACGTCTCGCGATTCTGCTGCGCCCCCAGCCCGTGCACAAGCGCGTAGCGCTTCCTACCCCTTCTTCGGCGTCAGTAGCAATCGCTTGTTAGGCTGCGGCCTACCCGTCTAGTGCCCACCGGACGATACGCTTGTGTCCCGTCCGCACTAAGCACGTTGGCATTGCGGAAGTCCCTGAATGCGACGGACACGCAGTCCTCTCTGTGCTGCCACCATTCGCGAAATCCTGACGACCGGAGGATGATCTCGCAACGGCGTAAGAACTTCGTGGTTGACGGCGCAATCCAGTGGTACTGCCTCGTGCCTGATGGTCATGCTCGCGATCTCCCGGTGCACCGTCGATGCAGATCCCTGATTCGGGATCATCCAGTGCCGCTACTCGGTATCCCATCACCAGGGCGCGCTCTGTGTCGCTTGATAGCGAGCGTCAGTGAGCCCAGTACGCTACCGGGAATGATTTGAACGAGGGACCCATACACGAGCTGCCCGACGAGCGCTTGGTCCCAGCTATCGAAGATGTCGTAGTGAGTACCCAGCCCCCACGTCTTTGTAATCCACCAGAGCACGAAGACAGGCAACCTGGAAGGAGGCGAAAAGAAGACGAGACTCAACAACAGGAGCCGGTACGGATGTTCCTCGGCGGACAATCTGATTCCCCAGAAGACGGACAACGCCAACGTCAACCAGAGTAATCCAACAGGGAAAATGTAGACCTCAGGTATCCCTGCCAGCTCAAGGAAAAAGCGAACTGGCGTGACGAATAGGGAAATCAACACCGGCACGGCGGCGAGCCTCAGGGCACGTTTGATCATCTCAGATCCTAGTCGAATCGAACCAGATGTGGTGGTCGGACATAAAATTCCCCTCGTGCAGTCCCTGCGGCCTAACGGATCTGCGATTCTGCTGCGCGCCTAATGTGGTGACCGCAAGCGAAGCGCGCGAGCCGGATGTCTACCGCGACTGCAGCAATCGCTTGTTAGATGGCCCCCGGCCCAAGTTGCTCCCACCGCGCTACCACCGACGATCACTACGCCTGCCACAAAGACGCGAAGCCAGGGGATCTGGAGGAGTCGTTCTTTATCTATCGTTGGTACCAGAGTCTTGGCGGAACGCCGGGATCACCGCCGCCGGGAGCATGTCCAGGGTATAGGTAGTCCAGCTTCCCGTCTCCGTCAGCGTCCACCAATGAGCCTCCAGCCCGCGATGGGAGGTTGACCGAAAGGAACGCATCGCCCCCGGAGTTGAGCAGCAGCGCTCCGTCTGGTTGGAACGGGGTAAGCAAGATGTCTGGCCAGCCGTCGCCGTTCACGACGACTGGGGTGAGATCGAGCTTCGTCACTCTCAGCACGTCGAAAATCTCTTGCGTATGCTCTTTGATCGCCGCGGTCCCCTGCACATACGGTGTGTCTTGATGCATCACGAAGCCGTCAGCCGTGTAGCAAGCGGCATAAGCCTCAGCGTCGCCACCAAGGATGGCCTCCCTCAATGCCGTTCGGACGTGCTCGATTCCCTGCCGATCACTCTCACTTAACACTTGGTCGTCTCCTCGTTCATGACTCGCCGTCTAACGGATCGGCAAATGACTTGCGAGCGCCCTGGCTCGCGAGCCACGGCCCTCCGCGAACGTACGCGTATCAATGCGAGGCGCACAAATCAACCGGCTTCCTTTCAGAACGGATGCGCTCGACAAGTCCATTTGCTGGTTAGGCAGCGACCCACGTACCGCCTGCCAGGGATCCGTTGGTCCTAGGGTTCTCGGGTCGGAGGCTCCCATAGTTCTACACGGTTTCCTTCCACGTCCAGAATCCACGCAAACCGACCGTATGGATACTCCTCCACCGTATCTGCCTGCTGGACTCCTGCTGCTTTGAGACGAGTCAAGAGTCGGTTTAGGTGCTTGACCCGGAAGTTGATCATGAAGTCCTGCGAACCCGGCCCGAAGTACTCGGTGTTGCGAGGAAACGGCGTCCAGACCGTCCTCCCCACCACGTCGGAGTTCTCGTGCTCCCTCCAGAGGAAGGTGGCCCCTGCCGGCCCAGTCTCGATGCCTAGGTGTTCCTTGTACCAAGCTGAAAAGCGCTGCGGGTCCTGCACCTTAAAAAACACTCCTCCTATACCCGTGACCGCCGCTTCCTCGTGGTTCTGCGCCAGCGTTGCCACGGCGGCAACGGAGAGCGCGCTACCTGCGGCACACATCACCAGCCCGGCGCCAACGATGATGCTTGAGATTCCCGGGTGCCTCAAGGGCCACCACGCTCCTTTGACTCTCTCCATGCCACGCTCCGCTGTTCAGATTGCCGTGTGTGCTGCCGAATAGGGCAAGGAACAGGGCCTGCGCCGTTACGCATACGTTCGGTCGCGTATCCGCAGTCGCTGCCTAACGTCTCGCGATTCTGCTGCGCGGCTAATGTGGTGACCGCGGGCGAAGCGCGCGACCCTGATGCTTACCGCGACAGCAGCAATCGCTTGTTAGAACGCGCTGCCCTCTAGGTTCGACGCTACTGAAGGTATCGTTGGAACCACGCCAACGATTGGGCCAAGGCCAAATCAATATCCTCGCCCTCGAACCCATGGCCTGCTCCTTCAACGACGATCAGCTCGGAGGTCGCACCGGCTTCGAGCAACGCGTCGTACATGAGCTGACCCTGGCTAAGTAACACAAGTCGGTCTTGATCGCCGTGGATGATGAGCGTCGGGGGATCGTCGGCCGTCGCATAGTGGACCGGGGAGAGTTCTCGGTCCCGCTCGGGGGGATAGTCCATCGCCGGGAAGAAGCGAGCAACCTCGACACGCCATGCCTCCAGATCGCTCGGGGGATAGTAAGCGACCACGGCCGCCACGCGTGCCTCGATGGGCGCGTTGCCATCCACGGCGTCTTGAGGACCAATCTCCGGCGAAGCACCAAGCAACAGCGACAAATGCCCGCCCGCGCTGCCGCCCCAGAGCCCCAGCCGCTCGGGATTCACCCCATAATCTGGTGCCACATCACGGATAACTCGTACTGCCCGTCTGACGTCAGCCACGATCTCCGGGAGAACGAACTTGGGTGAGCTCCCGTGGCGCAGATTGAAGACGGTGAAGCCATTCTCGACCAAGAGCTGGGCAGAGAATTGAAACGGACGAGATCGTTCACTGTTATCTAAGAGGCGGTACTGGCCGTCCTCTTCCGTTATGAAAGGTGGCAACCCACCGTTCACGATGATGACACCGGCCCCGTTGGGCTCGGCCGGGTGGTAAACGTCGAACGTGAGCGCCATGCCGAACTTGTGCCCGTAGACAACGTCAGCGTCTATCTGGACCTGCCGGGGACTTGCGTCGGAGACGACCGCCTCATCGGGCTCGCCAGCTGCGCAGCCCGTCAGAATACCGAATAGGATGATGTGTTCAGCTCGGAGTCGCATGGCATTCCCTCCAGTTGGTGCCCAGGTCAGCCTTCAATCACACTGGGGTGACCGTTGCGCGTTCTAACGGATCTGCCCATCACCTGCAGGCGACTCCCAAAGGTTCGCCCAGGCAGCCGAACGTTGCAAGGAACCAAAGAGCGAACGAACACAATGAATTCCTT